>JAJONO010000040.1 GCA_021323535.1 Bacteroidota bacterium | reverse complement strand
GGTTTTGGCGGTGGAAAAATTGGCGTAAGCCTTGCTGGCCGCGCCATCGTAAAACCTCCTGTATTACCAAAAGATACTAAAGAAGAAGGTAAAGTAGTTGTTGAAATTACTGTAGACAGCGAAGGAAATGTAATTGAGGCGAACCCAAACGGACGCGGAACAACAACCAGCAGTGCCATCCTCAAAGCAAAAGCAAAACAAACTGCACTGGCCACTAAGTTTAATGTGGACGGAAAGTTTGAAGAGCAAAAGGGAACCATCACTATTGTATTCTCATTCGATTAAACTGTAACTATTGTATATTAGTACCGTTTTAAATTAAAAAGAATGAACCTATCCGATTCAGACAAAAAGCGACACAGAATCATTTCTGCAGGAATTACAACGCTAAGCATTTCTTTACTCTTTCTTTTTTTTGCATTGAAATATATTATTGAACCGGATAAGGAAACTGTTTCCGAAAAAGAAAGTGCCGGTGTCGAAGTTCAATTGGGTTCAGCTGCAGTTTCACAGCCGGCAGCTGTCGTTGAAAAAACACCGGAAGTAGCTTCCGCAAAAGAAAAAGAAAGTGTGAAGATCGATGAGCAAGGGAACATTGAGATGAAACAAAAAAGCATCATCGAAGAAATTTCAGACAAGTACAAAAATCAAAAAACTATTTCCGGCAGAGAAACGAAACAAAATGTTTCCGCAGATACACCTGGAACAGGTACAACAACCTCTTCAGGAGATTTTACTGAATCAAAAATTACTACAGATAAAAACAACATGGTAATGGTTCAGCTCGGTCGCAGAAAAGTGATCAGTTTTCCATCCATGCCAACCGATATGAAAGAAGAGGGCGTTGTAGTGGTAGATATTTACGTTGATAAAAAAGGAAATGTGATTGAAGCGAATCCGAACGGACGCGGAACAACTACAGCAAGTTCTATTTTGAAATTAAAAGCAAAACAAATCGCTACTGCTATAAAATTCAGCGAAGACAATAAAATCGAAGAACAGAAAGGTTCGGTAAAAATAAACTTCAAATTCGAATAAACGTCCCCCCATGACCTACCAACAAACGCTGGATTACCTGTTTGCGCGTTTGCCAATGTACCAGCGAATTGGCGCGGCGGCGTATAAAGCCGATCTTAATAATACTATCGCCATCATGGAGGTTCTTGCAAAACCTCACCAGAAATTAAAATGTATTCACGTTGCAGGTACCAACGGCAAAGGTAGCAGCAGTCACATGATTTCCGCTATTCTTCAGCAAGCCGGGTATAAAACTGGATTATACACATCGCCGCATCTTGTCGACTTCAGAGAAAGAATAAGGATCAATGGAAAAATGATCCCGAAAAATTACATCATTGATTTTGTAGAAAAATATAAAGAACCTTTCGAAAAAATTGAACCCAGTTTTTTTGAATGGACAGTCGGATTGGCTTTTGATTATTTTGTTAGCGAAGAAGTAGACGTTGCAGTAATTGAAGTAGGACTTGGAGGAAGACTGGATTCGACCAATGTAATTACACCGGTTGTTTCGCTGATCACCAACATTAGTTATGATCATATGAATTTGTTGGGCGATACTTTAGAAAAGATTGCCAGAGAAAAAGCCGGGATCATAAAAGCGAAAACTCCTGTAGTGGTGAGTCAATATCAAAGTGAAAGCGGACCGCTTTTCATGCAGGCGGCAAAAGACTTAAGAGCGCCAATAGAATTCTCTGATAAAATATATAAAGTCACAGGCTGTAAACTCAATAAAGGATTACTCTCTGTGAATGTACTTAACCGAAAAAATAATTCGGAAGAGGTATATGAGCTCGATCTCACAGGAACGTACCAGGCAAAAAATCTTCTTGGCGTTTTAAATGCTGTGGAGCATATTATCAAAGCGGGATTTGTTATTGAACCTGCGAACATCAAAGCGGCGTTGAAGCAGGTTGTTAAATTAACAGGCTTACTGGGAAGATGGCAAACCATTGGTGAAAAACCGATGATGATTGTTGACACAGGACATAATGAAGATGGCATTAAACAGGTTCTTGAAAATTTGAAGCATGTGGACCATAACCAACTTCATTTTGTTTTCGGAGCGGTTAATGATAAAGACGTCTCTAAAATTCTTGCGCTGCTTCCAAAAGACGCGGTGTATTATTTCGTAAAAGCAAGTGTGCCTCGGGCCCTGAATGAAATTGATTTGCTGGAACAGGCCGCAAAATTAAAATTGAACGGGAAAAGTTTCTCAACGGTAAAAGACGGAATTGCGGCTGCAAAAAAAGCATCGAAGAAAACAGATTTAATTTTGATTGGAGGAAGTACGTTTGTGGTGGGAGATGCGTTGGAGAATATTTAATTATTCCTGCATTTAATGTCTATGAAACCCTGTTCTTGGAGAGCAAATGATATATGGTCGGAGACACCCAAGAAAAAAATGGTGGATGAATTGAACAAGCTTAGGCCATTAATGAGAAAATCCTGAGGGACATGAACAAGGTTTTTACCATCCTCCTTTTCATAACATCTTTCTCTTTTGCGCAGACTATTAATTCTTTCGCAGATAGCATTCGCGTTAAATACAATATTCCCGAACTGGCATTCGCTGTTATATCCTCAGATTCAATTTATCACCTTCAGGTTTCGGGCGTTCAGAGGATGAATACAAACTACTCAGCAAATGTGAACGATAAATTCCGAATAGGATCCAATACAAAAATTATTACCGGTTTTATCGCAGCACAATTGGTAAAGCATGGAAAAATAAAATGGACCACTAAATTCTTTGATCTGTATCCCGAATTTAAAACTTCCAGTAAAAAAACTCACCATAACCTTACTCTATTAAATTTACTCAGCTTTAGATCAAAGTTGTACCAGTATACTTACACTTATAGCGAACCTACAAAAGAACAGTTTAGCGGTAATGAAGATGCTCAGCGTTACCAGTTCGCAAAATGGTTCCTTCAGCAGGAACCAATAAACAGTACAGATAGCATTAATTTTTCAAATCTTGCATACATTGCTGCCGGCTTAATGCTGGAAAAAGCTTCCGGAAAATCGTATAAGTCACTCGTCACTGATCTGGGAAAGGAACTCAACATTGACTTCGGTTTTGGCGCGCCAAATTCAACAGACACTTTACAGCCCTGGGGCCATGATAATCATCTTGCTCCCGAACCTCCCGGTGATAATTACAAATTAAACTGGTTACTTCCTGCAGGTAATATTCATGTCAGCCTTCCTGATTTTATTAAATTCACGCAGCTTCAGTTAAAAGGATTAAAAGGAGAATCGTCAATTCTTACCAAAAAAGAATTTGAGTTTCTTTTTTCAGGACTTACGAGAGTTTCGGTAGGATGGTTTTATGGGCATGATGAAAGCGGAAAAACTTTTTATTACCATATTGGGAATCCCGGCACATTTACGAGTAAGATATATGTGTACCAGAATACAAACCGCGCCTATATTTTTTTCGCAAATTCCCAATCTGCACGTACCGATAATGGAATGAGTCTTTTGTTTGAAGAATTAAAAAAGAAGTATAATTGATAATCGCTGCAACATTTTTATATTTATAGGTAAAGATGACCGGAAATGAAACTCTAAACAAAATGAATTCTGACAAAGTATTTGAAACAAAAACCGGATTTTGCCACATTCTGCCGGAAAGCATTGTGATAACACGAAGTAACTTTGTTGCAGAGACTGTAAATGGATCGGGTTCAGGTAAAATGACAAGGGTGCTTTTTATCTATATAGGCCTGGCTGCTTTTTTTACCATGGCAGCTCTTTATAATTTTTCGAGGGAAAGAACTACTCATGGAATATTGCAGATAACAATGGCTGTTTTTTTAATTTACACAGTAATAACAAATAGGAACATGTCAGTTGCGCCTGTTATTTTAAGAAACAGAATCAAAGCTGTGAAGTTTATCAAAGGCATTCCTTTTCTTACACGCTCGCGCTTTGAAATTGTATTTGAAGACGATGCTGGAGAAATGAGAAAGCGTTTTATTATACTTCCGGGTTCTTTGTCAGGCGGAAAAGAAGAAACGGAAAAAGCAGTCAGAATTATGAGAAAAGAAAACTTATTGAAGTGAAGGAAATTGAAAGAAATAGGTTTTGTGTCATTCAATCCTACGCAATTCAATATGGCAATCCTATTACTTTGCAAGTAGGTGATGCAGTTATTTTAGGTGAAGAAGAAAAAGATCCTAAATGGAAAGGCTGGATATGGGTTGAAAATGCGACCCACAAAGGCTGGATCCCCATACAGATTCTTGAAATTTCTCCAGATAGAAAAACAGGAAAAGTGCTCGGGGATTATACTGCAAAAGAAGTTGATGTGGAGAAAGGTGATACTGTTACAAAAATAAAAACCTTAAACGGATGGTGCTGGGTAAAAAATGAAAGAACCAATGAAGAAGGATGGATTCCGGAAGAGATTATTCTTTAAATGACTAAAAAACAAATTCTCATAGAAGTCATCATGACTTTGATTGTGTACATCGTCTGTTGCTTATTAGCAGCGCTTGTTCTTCCTGAACCAACTCAAAGCTTTTACTTATCTGATATTTATGTTGGGTTTGGCAATAAAGGTGAAACTAACGATTTTACTGACTATCTGGACTTCATGGTTTTTGTAACCGCGGCGTTTTTTTTATTTCCGGTACTTTTTATAACAAACACAGTAAGAGCCATACTCAGAAAATTTTCAAACTGGCGGGTCAATAGTTTTTTGCTTTGTGTTACTATTTTGTCTCTCGGAATCACGTTTTTCTGCTTGTTTTTTTACAAAGGACTTGTTGCTTTCTTTTATGGCTCAATGACTATTTATCCGCCACTAAGCGCCTTGCCACAATTAGATGAAATGCCGGAATGGATGGATTATGGAATATATCTTCTGTGGTTGTTTGCTTCGATTCAGGTTCTGATTCTGGCAATTACTGTTTCAAAGATATTTAACAATAGAAAAAATAGTAGGCCCTGAAATGTTTACTCAGAAAGCCCTTCTTTATAATAATTAAGAGGAGAAACTTCTGCGTCCCTTGTGAAACCTTAGGAAGCCGAGGCGGATCAGGGTGAGACACTTGAAATGACACCGAGTAGCAATGTGAAACCTCTGCGTCTCTGTTTCACTGTGGTGAAAAAAATCTGTGAACTCCTATTTATTCAAAAACGCTGAATACATCCACACCAGTTTTTCCTGGGCCCTGATGTAATCGCTCATTAAAGTATTGGTTCCTTCGTCCTTCGCTTCTTCAGATAACTCGAGAATCTCGCGCTGAAGTGAAATGATGATCTGGAATGAACCCAGAATATCCTTTACAGCTTTAACCCCGTCAGACACGTCTTTACTTTCGGAGATTTCAGAAATTTTGGTATAGTGAGAGTAATTATGTTTTGGTGAATTACCAAGTGTGCGAATGCGTTCAGCAACTTCGTCGATCTTAAGAAAAAGATCATTGTAAAGTTCTTCAAATTTTACATGTAATTCGAAAAATTTTTCGCCCTTAATGTTCCAGTGATAACCTCTTACATTCTGATAAAACAAAGAATAATTAGCAAGAAGTTCATTCAGTTTATCTGAAAGCTGATCACACTTTTTAGTGTTGAGCCCTATTGAATTTAATTTTGTCATAAGTATATTGCCTAAAAAACAAACCGAAACTTTTATGCCTCCTCCTAAAACTGTAGAACAAAATACCCAATATTTTAACTTTTTGCCCATGGCATCTTTTTTTCACAGTGTAGCAGAATGGCCTATACCCAACAAAAAAAGATATGTCTCCTGGTTGAAGATGATATCGATGATCAGGAACTCTTTGATCTATGCCTTAAAAAAACAGGAAAAAATGTGATTTGCAGTAAATGCAATAACGGAGCAGAAGCCCTTAACCTTCTTAAATCTGATCCCGATTATGTTCCTGATGTTATTTTTCTGGATGTGAATATGCCAAAAATGAATGGTCTTGAATGCCTCCAGAAAATCAGGGAAATGACGAGGTTTAATAATACACGGATCTTCGTTTATTCAACTACTTCTGATAACATGATAGAAAAAAAGTCAAAAGATTTGGGCGCACAGGGGTTTATTGCAAAAACAACCCGGCTGGAAGAACTAATAATTCAACTGGAAGGTATTTTTGCGTCGGTAGAAACGATGTAACAGGAAGCGAACTTATGACAAATGATCTAATTAAAGCTTTGAAAAAAGCAGCGGGAAAAACGGACCTTTACCGCAAAATGATTGAGGAGATTGAAGATTATGCCATTATTCTGATGGACAAACACGGATTTATCCAGGATTGGAACAGGGGCGCACAAAAAATAAAAGGATATACCGAGGAAGAAATAATTGGAAAACACTTTAGTATTTTTTATCTGCCTGATGATCTCGAAAGCGGTTTGCCAGGACGTTTGATAACAGAGGCGCGAAAAAATGGCCGGGCGGGTAGTGAAGGTTGGCGCAGACGAAAGGATGGAAGTCAGTTCTGGGGAAGTATTACTATTACTGCTATTCACGATGATGAAGGAGAAGTGATCGGTTTTTCAAAAGTAACCCGTGATCTTACAGAAAAGAAAAAAGCAGAAGATAAACTACGTATGAGTGAGCAGCGTTACCATAAGATGGTGGCTGAAATTCAGGATTACGCAATTACTTTACTGGATGAAAATGGCATCATTGAAAACTGGAACAGTGGAGCGGAAAAAATTAAGGGTTATACAGCAAGTGAAATATTAGGAAAATCCTTCGAAATATTTTATACAAAAAGCGATCGCGAAAGTGGCCTCCCGAAAAGACTTCTGCAAACAGCCCGCGAAAAGGGAAAAGCAATCCAGGAAGGATACCGTGTACGTAAAGATGGTAGCCGCTTCTGGGGTACCATTGTAATTACCGCGTTGCATGGAAATGATGGAAAAGTTATTGGTTTCTCTAAGGTAACCCGTGATCTTACACAACAAAAACTGGCGGAGGATCAATTAAAAGCCTATACAAAGGAACTTGAATTTCAGAACATCGAACTGGAGCAGTTTGCATATGTTGCCTCTCATGATTTACAGGAACCACTGCGGAAAATACAAACCTTTGCTCATCTTATTCTTGAAAATTATGATGATAAAGAGTTTGTGAAACGTTATTTTGAAAAACTCGGGATGTCGGCCAAAAGAATGTCAGATCTGGTGAAGTCCTTACTCGAGTATAGCAGGTTGTCGAAGGATATGAACGAAGATTCGAGTAAGCAGATAAAAGTTGATCTAAACGAGTTATTATCTGAAGCGCGCCAGGATTTTGAATTGCTTATCCAGGAGCGAAAAGCTGTTATTATCGCTGGCAAATTACCGGTAGTGAGAGGTAAACGTACGCAGCTCGGACAACTCTTCAGTAACCTTATCAGCAACTCTCTTAAGTTTAGCAAAGAAGATCCTGTTATTCGCATTGAATCAACTCTTGTAAAAAGAGAAGAAATTGTCAATGAGAAAGAAAAACTGAAGTATAAAAACTATTATAAGATCACATTCAGCGACAACGGTATTGGCTTTGAACAACAATACGACAAAGTTATCTTTTCACTTTTTCAACGCCTTCACGGAAAACAGGATTATGCTGGCACCGGCATTGGACTTGCGTTATGCAAAAAGATTGTTGAAAATCATGAGGGAGTAATTAATACAGTGAGTGAACCTGGAAAAGGGGCCACATTTAATGTGTATCTGCCTGTTATTGGACAGGTAAAAGCATTAACTGCAGAACGAGATGTAAAATAAGTAACCGGAATTTTTATTCTAAATCCGTTATTTCTAAATTCTATCCACCCAGTCCCCGTGTTCCTTAATAAGATTGATAAGCTCATCTACAGCGAATTCTGTCTGAACATTTTTCTTGACCACTTCTTTGCCTTTGTATAAACTAATTTTTCCGGGACCAGTACCAACATATCCGTAATCGGCGTCGGCCATTTCACCAGGACCGTTTACAATACATCCCATGATGCCAATCTTCACACCCTTTAAGTGGTAAGTACGTTCACGTATTTTTTGAGTTGTTTCCTGCAAATCAAATAAGGTGCGGCCACAACTCGGACAACTAATATATTCTGTTTTTGAAATACGAGTACGGGTTGCCTGTAAAATTCCAAAAGAAGTAGAATTGCAAATCTGCGGACTTACACAATCCTGTTGTTTGATCCAGATGCCATCACCAAAACCATCCAGTAACATGCCTCCAAGATCGGTACTGCTGTACAATTGAAATTTTGATTCATCAAGATCTCTATAATTACATTTTACGATAAAAGGAACATCGCATGTATTTTGAGCCAGGTCAATTGCCATTCTTCTTAATTCAGGCATTGTATGACTATTGAACGAATCGAGAATAAGACAAATATTTTTTTCTGATTTTATTTTTTCAATGAAATCTTTTGTAAGAACGTTAATGTCAACCGCTACAAAATTTAAGGCCGAAGATTTTTGATTTGATTCAAAATATTCTTCACCACAAAAGAGAGGGTAAGTCCTTGCTTTGTTTTTGTTTTCTTTCCAGGTTTCAGAATTACAGATTACGCCAAGTGTTCCTGGAATTTCGAAATCAATTTTTTTATCACCGGTGAAAATGTAATCTACTGCCATATCGGTGAGGTTCCATTTATCGAGAGGCACGGAATAATTATATCCTACCGCGAATAAACTCGCCGCGGTAATTTCTGTTTTGTTACTGTAATCGGTAATTACACGGGGAACATTTGATTTTCCAAGATTGATCACTTCTCTTGTAAGATGTCTCTCGTATTCGAAAGGATTATAAGGTAACTCTCCTGTAATTTCTTTTATAGGGTCATGTTTCTTTCTTTCAGTATATCGTTCAGCTAACATTTTAGCAACCGGAATTTCGAACTCAGGTTCCTCGGTTAATGAAACACGAATGGTATCGCCTAAACCATCTTCGAGTAAAGTTCCGATTCCAACAGCGGATTTAATTCTTCCGTCTTCACCATCGCCGGCTTCCGTAACTCCTAAATGCAAAGGATAATTTCTGTTGGTTTCTATCATTTTCGCCACAAGCAAACGGTAGGCCTGAACCATTACCTGTGTGTTGCTGGCTTTCATCGAAATAACAATGTTGTAATAATTATTGTCTTCGCAGATGCGCAAAAATTCCAACGCGCTTTCAACCATGCCAAGCGGAGTGTCGCCATAACGACTTAAGATACGATCACTCAAAGAGCCATGATTGGTTCCTATACGCATGGCTGTTCCGTATTCTTTACAGATCTTTACAAGAGGCGTAAAGCGTGTTCTTATTCTTTCCAATTCGGCTTCATAAGCAGAATCAGTATAATCTATGGTTTCAAATTTTTTCTTGTCGGCGTAATTTCCAGGATTCACGCGAACTTTCTCGATCACTTTCGCGGCAAATTCAGCGGCGTTAGGAGTAAAATGAATATCGGCGCAGATCGGTGTATGATATCCCCGCGCAACTAATTCTTTTTTAATGAGCTCAAGATTTTTAGCGTCGTTTAAACTTGGCGCGGTAATGCGAACCAGTTCACAGCCTGCTTCGATCATGCGAATGCTTTGCTCCACCGTGGCTTTTGTATCCATGGTATCGGTGGTGGTCATGCTCTGAACCCGAATAGGATTGTTTCCTCCGAAGAGAAGATTACCAATTTTAACTTCACGTGTTAAAAAGCGCGAGTATTTTGTGAGACTGTCAGCGTATTTTGAGGGACCATTCATACAGCTGCAAAGATAGGGATATAAAACAGCCCGGAAAAGAAAAATCCGCCCTCTTCAGGTGCGGATTTATCAGGGGAAATTAATAATTGTTAATTCAGGATGACTTTATGTACACTCTTAGTATTTCCTTGTTTCGTACAGATTTCGAGAAAATACAGGCCCTTAACTTCATTTAATTCTATGGTATTTTCACCCGCAGTTGTTTTTATTAATTGTCCTGATTGATTAAACACTTTTACTGAACCAATTTCTTCCGGCCCCTTAATAAAAATCTTGCTTGTTGTTACCGAAGGATAAACACTGAAACCATCGGCCTTTTCGTTCCTTTTAATTCCGGTAGATAAAGCTGTGATGTAATTTACTTTTATACCCCCATTGGTTTCATAATCCATGAGTTTGTCTCCGGAAGGATATTTAATCCATGAATATGATGTTGTGGTTGGGCCAATAGAATTCGTTCTTATTCTTTTAAGCATGGCTACATTAGTATATGTTCCTCCGGGTAGGATCAATGTGCCGTAGCCTTCATAAGAAAGTGTTACCGATCCAGTTTGTGTGCTGCTCACTGATCCATTGGCGTTGTAACTTGTCTTGCTGTAATTGTCAATAGTCACGTCGTTGAAACTGAACGGAAATTTCATATCCAGCTGTGGATTATTATAAATTTCATAAGGAGAACCGGCAATATGTCCACCAAGTTTAACCAGGCTATCATTGTTCATGATATAAAATTCATTGGCAAAAACAGTTCCGGCGAGGCTCACATCAAGGTGATAATTTGCAGAAGGATAATCACCCGTAAAAGGTTTGCCTGTTGGTGAATTAAGACTCAACGTTAAGTTAGGATTACTTGTTGCCAGATTGGAGCAGTTCCAGGTAACGCCAGCTCCTGTAGTAAGAGGAACGGTTGATGCGCTGGCAGCCGACGCAATGGCAATGGTAGCTAAAAAGCCAACAGGGCTCGTACCTGTTATGGTTTGTTGAGCATTCAGACTGCCATAAACAAGAAGCGGCAATAAAAATAGTTTCTTCATAAATTATTCAATAATGAGTTTAGTTGTTTTAAGAACTTGGCTTTTAGTGGAGATGGAACAGAAATAAAATCCTTTTGAGAGATGAAGATTCAATTTGTCTCCTGAAGGAATATTTTCATAAGTTGAAACTATTCGTCCACATTGGTCAGTGATAACAAGATCAACAGAAGTGTTCAACGAATGTTTAATTGTTACCTGGTTACTCGCAGGATTTGGCGAAAGAGAAAGAGTAACTTCCTTTACGCTTTCGCTTATACCAACCACAGCAGGAATGTGTGCGATGCTGGACAATGTTTGTCCGTTTACTTTTGTAAAAGTTCCGCCTATAACAAGATCGTTATTGTAACCGATCACTTTTCGGAACATAGTAAGTTCATTGCCGGGTGAAAAAGTAAAATCTCCGTAGTCTGCTACTTTGCTTACTTCGTTAATTGAAGTCCCATCATAATTCACTAAATACACATGATTATCGGACGTTTTCTTAGCGAAGAAGTATAGTTTGTTTCCTACAACGCCCATTCTCCCAATGGAGGTGTAAGTTCCTGCTGATAAAACCGTACCTGAAGTTTCACCTTTTGCTACGGAAGTAAAGGAAGTTCCATTATATTTTGCAAGAAGAACATTCATGTTAGATAGACCAAGATGCATGAATCCTGAAACATAGAGTTCGTTGTTAAATACGATAATATCGCTGATACTTCCTGCCGACATAGGAAAACTAGGCGTGGCGTTGGGTGGATACAGAATACTGTCCCATGTTGTTCCGTTATAGGCCCAGACATTGGACCCTTCTGTAGCATAAAGTTTTCCTTGGAAAGCTTCAATGTCTTTTACTTCGGTTGTTTGAGGATTGGTACCAAAATTTTTTCCCAGCCCCGTCCAGTCTGTTCCGTTCCACTTTGCTATCTGGTAATAACCAGGATTGGCAGGAACCTGAAATTGTCCGCATGCATGAATTTCTGAATTGAATTTTGCGAAACCACGGATCTTGTAACTTCCATTATAGGAAAAATCAGTATTCTGTTGCAGCGACCATGTGCCTGCCGACAAGTAATGAATTGTTCCCTCGCCGGAGGTATTAAAATCTTTAGCGCCCGCGTACAATTTTCCGTCTATTGCTTTAACACAACTTTTAGTTTTATTAGGAGTATTGGAGCTGTTATTGTAATTGTTCATAGTGGTCCATGTTGAACCATCATACTCTTGTACGAATCCCGTTGAAACGTACAATTTTCCGTTCAATGTGTCCATGTCCCAGAATCCTCCGGTTGGCGCACCGGGATATTGTTGCCAGTTAACCTGGGCATTAAGGTGGATAAAACCCGCGAGAGCCAGTAAAGTAAATATTTTTTTCATAATAATTTTTTTACAAATATGTGATCTGATGAAGTAGTATTCAATCACCAAATAGTAGTAATTAGAGGAAAATGGAAATGGAGAATGTAGAATGTAAAATGGTGGTTTTCCTGCATCCCGCAGAAGAAAGAGGGGTGGAGATGTTGAGATGAAAATTAAGAATTAAAGATTGACAACAACTTTAAATTCCGGAGGTTGTTTCTCTGATGTTTGAAAAATTATTGCGCTCTTTGTGGAAACTTCGCGCCTTTACGGTTAAACCTTCCGGTTACTTGCCGTAGGCCTTATTCAACGCTTCTGTGCGTGAATTAACCTGTAATTTGTCGTAAATATTGCGAATGTGTGTACGAATGGTTTCGTTACTTACAAAAAGAAGATCAGCAATTTCTTTGTATCGCAGTCCTTTTGAAAGATGCGAAAGAATTTCTTTTTCGCGGTTGGATAATTTCTGAAGCTCAACGTTTTTTTCCGTCTCGTTGAACGACATCACTACTTTTCTGGCTATATGACTACTCATTGGCGAACCACCGTTATATGCTTCGGTGATTGCATCAAGCAGCTTGGATGGCTGAATGGTTTTTACAAGATAACCAATGGCGCCGGCTTTTAAAGCTTTAAATACAGTATCTGTATCCTCAAACGAAGTACAAACTAAAAATCCAGTATTCTTACACAAAGGTTTAAGTATAGAAATGCATTCAATGCCTGTTTTTCCGGGAAGATGAATATCGGTGAGAACAATGTTTATGTTCAGTTCAGGAAGCTTCTTAATAGCATCCTCGGCAGAAGAAAAAGTGTGTTCGCACTCAAAGCCCTCGCTGTTTCTTATAAGAGATTGCGTGCTTTCCCTGATTTCCTTCTCGTCCTCTATAATGGCGACTTTTATCTTTTGCATACGCGAATTTAATCTTTATAACCATCTGGACTCATCCCCATTTAGTAGTAAACTACGTTAAGGGTACTGTTAATCTCACTATGGTACCGTTACCGACTTCCGATACAATATCCAGTGTACCGTTAAGTTGATTGGCTCTGTGCTTCATGTTCAGGAGACCATTTCCGTCTCTTCGTTCATAAGCGCCTCCTTTTCCATTATCAGATACTTCAATTATAAGCCGGTGACCGATTATAATTTTTATCGAGGCTTTTTCTGCTTCAGAATGCTTGATAATGTTCTGCAGGGCTTCTTTTACAATCATGAAAACATTCCGACCTACTTCCATATTTATTTTAAGCGAGGGAATACTTTCGGGTGCAAGGAAGCTTAAATTGATGGTGAATTCTTCCACATACTGACCAGAATATTCTCTTATACGGACGATCAGATTTTCGAGCGTTGAATTTTCAGGATTCATTACCCAGATCAGGTCCCGCATATTTTCCACAAGTGAATTAGCGGTTTCAGAAATGGTGTTCACGGAGTGTAAAGAACCCTGTGTTTCATTTTTTATTTTTTCACTCATGAAACGGATTTTTGTAAGTCCAGACCCGAGCTCATCATGAATATCTTTGGCAATTCTTTGCCGTTCATTTTCTTCGGCCGCGACAGTAATCTCACGAAGTTTTAATTCCTGTTTGAATTTGTAGTTACGCGTGAAAAGATAAAGGATCAGTAATGCGACAAGAATAAGTGTAATAAGAGAGGCGATCACATATCCCTTTTGTTTTGATTCGAGTTGTTGAATGGTGTTTTGCCTGAGAAGAAGCTCGTTTTCCTGCGCCAGTTTCTGGTTACCGTATTTCTCTTCAATTTCCTCGATTTTTGTCCGTAAGTCGGAATTAGTAAGGGAATCTTTTAGTTTCTCATACCGTATCTGATTATCGTACGCTTCTTTATAGTTCCCTAATTGAAAATACGTTGTTGAAAGCCCGAGGTAACTCTGGCGTTGCCAGATAAGATTTCCAACAGCCAGGCTAAGCTTCAGAGATTTCTGATAAGCTTCATTGGCTTTTCGGTATTCAGTTTTTTCTTCAAGAATAGAAGCAATGTTTATATAATTGACAAGATTGCCATTTGTATTGCCTATGCTTTCGTGAAGCGAAATAGAAGTGTTGATATGAAGTATGGCTTCGTCAAATCTACCATCATCTTTAAGCAAAGCGGAATAATTGGCGTGAAAGAGAGCTTTAATATAATTATCTTCAATTTCTTCAATGGCTTTTTCGGCACGTTTAAAATAAGTCTCTGACGAGGCGAAATCTTTTTTCTTGTAATAGGCCGTTCCTAAATTGATGAGAGTGGAGGCAATTCCTTTTTTATCGGTGTTCTGTTTTTCGCGTATCGAAAGAACCTTGTTATTATATTCGAGGCATTTATCAAAATCATTCTGCCTTTCAAACGCGTCGGCAATATTATTCATAACCGAAGTTATTACGAGAGTATCTTTAAATTCTTCTGCCATTTTCAAGGCGAGGAAATAATAATCTATTTCTTTCTTGTGAGCACCAAGATATTTATATGCGCCGCCAAGGTTGTTATAGGTTTTCATTAAACCTTTTTTATCGTTAATTTTTGTGCGGATGTCAAGAGCCTTCTGATGCCATTCTACGGACTTATTAAAATCACTGGTTATCATATAAAAGCACCCCAACGTATTATAGCTGTCGCTTAAAGAACGTGGATTACCGATCTCTTTAGATTCTTCAATGATTTTTTCTATGTATAACTCACAGTTTTTCTTGTCACTGAACATCAGATCCCAAACGCGGTCGTTTAAATGTTTTAGTCTAACAGTGTCATTTTTTTCTTTTTGAATCCTTTCAAGGATGGTATCGCTTTGAGAAAACATGGAAGCGACAAGCAGTAATAAAAAAACGATGATTTTTATCCTTTTGTAAAGCGAACCTAATAGAAATGGAGTTGGGGGCATAGAATTATTTCATGTTTTTAGCAATTCGTCTGGTAATGGGCATCCATATCCTTCTTCCTACATCTCCGGCAAGATCTTTACAAATGTCGTCACGAAGAAGTTTTGGTCCGGGTCCGCTACTAAGAATTGAAGAAATTCCTGAGTTATCTTTAATTTTTTCGGACCGTAATTTTGAATTGAAACAGCTTCTCAAAATACGCCCTGGATTTTTTTTATCGCAGATCTCAAATTCAGCTTCGCACTCTACACTATGCAATGTTATATTCTGAGTGAAATTGGTCTTTTTATTGGTAACCCTTTCATTGCGGCTTGTTTCTCTGATATTAAATGTTTTTAATTTCAGGGTGTAATCTGCTTCTTCTCCCTGACTAACAAGTTTAATATTCTTAGTGGCGGCGCCTTCACTTTTAAAATTGCTGAGGAAAGCATTTACTATTTCTTCCGGAAGTACATTGTAAATATATTTTGGTTGTGTGAAACCTGGAACAAGATTAACTATAAAGTCAGATTCATTATAAGAAACTGTAACCGGTTTGTTTATCTCTTTTTTAAAAACGGTGCATCCGTTAAGGATAAAAAAACTGAGAGCAATAATTAAATGGGGAATTATCGTTCGCATGATATACAAACATATTATTTTATTTCAATTTCATCAATAAAAATAAATGCGCCATCACCTTTTCCTTCATGCCACTCCGGTAATTTGCCGAAATTTTCCGCTACAATCTTTACGTACCTGGCTTTTTTCGGGCCGCCGCTGTCATTAACAAATTTAATTATCTGGATCTTATAATCTTTTGGATCTATACTTCCTGGAATAGAAGTGAATGGAGTGAAGTTTTTATTATCGGAAGACAAAAACACATTTACTTTTTTTGGAACTATTATCCATGAACGCGTATCCTGTAAACAACTCAACGAAAAGTGGCTGATGTTTTTTTCTTCTCCCATATCAATTACGGCTTCAAAATCCTGATACTGGTAGCCCTGCCATTCGCCTTTGCGCCAGTTTTCTTCTCCGTAAATTCCGTCAATAATTCCTTCGTCGCCACCCGCGGTGTATTGTTTGTTGTATTTTGATTTGATGGTGATCTTCCAGTTGTTTGGTCTCTCAACAAATTTTGCTTCGGTAGTAGCGCTACTATCTTTCTCAGAATAAAGTTTTGTTTTTACAACGCAGGTAGTGTCAATTTTAAAAGGACCCTTATATTCTTTTGAGCTCCTTAAAGGTTCTGTTCCATCAACAGTATATACTTGTTTGAACCTTCTTCCCGGATAAGAAAGACTGATCTGCTGCGATCCGAAAAAAGATTTGGAAGGGGCGTTCAC
Source organism: Bacteroidota bacterium (assembly GCA_021323535.1). GTDB lineage: Bacteria > Bacteroidota > Bacteroidia > B-17B0 > Aurantibacillaceae > Aurantibacillus. The sequence continues at coordinate 25,795 of JAJONO010000040.1, read as the reverse complement.
AAAAGGCGCCGGTAAAAAGGGCTCAATGTTTGTTTTTAACTGGGGACGATTAAAAGCGCTTTTTCCGAATATACTCACAGAGTCTGGTTTTTCCCTGAGAGTAAAATCAAGATTTCCGCCGTTAATAATATCGGTGTGTAACAGAAAGGATTTGAGATAAGAACCGCCATTCATGCTCAGTGTTTTTAAGTAGGTAAGCTTTGATTCGTTGGCGCTGATGAGAAATTTTTTTCCGTTATCAAGATGGATGTGAATAGAATCAAACGCTGGTTTACCAATAACGTACTGTGGGTTTCCAGGACAAACAGGATAGAAACCCATAGCGCTGAAAACATACCAGGCGCTCATTTGTCCACAATCTTCATTCCCTATTAAACCATCGGGAGCGTTTTTATAGAACTCTTTCATAATGTAAGAAACCTTTTCCTGAGTTTTATAGGGCCTGCCAATATAATTGTAGAGATAGCTCATGTGATGACTGGGTTCGTTTCCATGCGCGTATTGCCCGATCAAGCCAGTGATATCATTTTGTGTTCTCCCCGTTGTTTTTGTAGTGGTTCCGAAAAGCGTGTCAAGTTTCGCTTCAAATTTTTTATCTCCTCCATAAGCGACCGCTAAACCCTTTACATCATAAGGAACATAAAACGAATACTGCCAGCTATTTCCTTCGGTATAATGATTGTTTACTTCTTTAGGATCGAAAGGAGAGAGCCAGTCACCATTTTTTCGTGGACGCATAAAAGTGGATGCCGGATCATAAACATTCCTCCAGCCATTAGAACGTTTGAAATACAATTTACTTTCTTCCGGTTTCCCAAGAAGATCCATGATCCTTGAAATGCACCAGTTGTCGTATGAATATTCAAGGGTTCTTGAAACACTTTCAGATTCGTCATCGGTCGAAAGATATCCTTTTTTGGTGCATTCGCGTATCCCAAAGCCTGTATAATTCGATGCAGCAAGAACAGATTCATAAACAAGGTTTTTATCGAAGTCGTTTATTCCTTTTGCCATAGCATCGGCAATTATGGAAACAGAATGATAACCTATCATGCAATCCGTTTCGTTAGAAGAAAGTTCCCATACAGGCAATCGTCCGCTTAACTGATACTGATTTAAAAATGTTTTTATAAAATCCGAGTTACGTTTTGGTTCAATAATGGTGAACAAAGGATGAACGGCTCTGTAAGTGTCCCACAATGAAAACACAGTGTAATTCGTGTAGTTCGCAGCTGTATAAATTTTGTTATCCCTTCCTCTGTATTTATTGTCGCAATCCATACTCATGGAAGGATGAATGCAGGCGTGATACAAAGCGGTGTAAAAAACTGTGAGTTTATCTTTATCGTTGCTCTTTACAGCAATTTTATGGAGTTGTTTGTTCCAGGTTCCTTCCGCGTTTTTTTTGTATTGATCAAAGTCCCAATGCGTAGCTTCTGTTTTGAGATTATTCAAAGCGCCTTCTGTACTTACTGGGGAAATGGCCACTTTTACGAGTAAGGGGTCTTCACTTTTTCCGAAATTAAAGATACAACCTTCAGCATTTTGTTTACTCAAATGATCAATGGTTGTTCCTTTGGAAAATAACTCTTGTTTTTTAAAGGGAATAGAAAATTTCATTGCAAAATAGCAATGTTGTTCTTTGGCCCATGCTTCGCTGACTCTGAATCCTATTACTGTAACACTGTCAATAATAATAATATTGCCGGAAAGTAATTTATCGCGATGAAGAAGATCGAGCACCACATTTGCTTCAGTATTTTTTGGAAAAGTATATCGGTGAATTCCTGTTCGTGGGGTTACGGTTAGTTCTACTTTTGTTTTTTCATCTTCAAGAAATACTTCATAAAAGCCCGCGCTGGCTTTTTCGCTTGCATGAGAAAATTTTGATGAATAAATTTTTTTATCCAACGAAGGTTTTGAAGACATGGGCATGAGCATCACATCGCCCCAGTCGCTGCAACCTGTTCCACTTAAGTGTGTATGCGAAAAACCGTAAATCGTATTGTCGGGGTAAGAATACCCGCTGCAACCTTCCCAGCTACCGTCAACACGTGTATCAGGACTAAGTTGCACCATCCCGAAAGGAAGAACTGCTCCCGGAAATGTATGGCCGGTTCCACCTGTGCCGATAAAAGGATTGACATATTGAGAAAGATTTTCCTGCGCAAATAAACTGCCACAGATAAAACAAATAAGTAAAGTGAAACTATGATAACGGGGAAACATGTATCAAATTTACGAAATAAGATTTGTGTTTACTGATGGAATTTAAAGTCTTGTTTTCCAATTAACATTTCCTGTGAGAGGATCCATGGAAATAAGATAACCACCGCAATTAAAATAGAGGTTTTTTTCTCTTAGTTTCCATATATTGGATACTGTTGGGTTATCGCCATCCACAGTGCCAAGATCCGCAGTTGTTTTTGCCCAAAGAGTTTTAAAATCAAAATTTTTCGCCATTACAGTAATATCCTTTTTGTCAGTGGTGGTATAATGTCCGAATACAAAAACTTTGCGGATTGTGTCAAGGCACATGAGAAAAGGATCAATATATCCCGACGAGTCCCTGACATGAAATAAATGTTCTGCATGAGTATCGGGAACTATTCTTTCGAGTTTTCCTTCATGTGTTGATTCTGTGATGAGATAATGTTTTTCTTGGCCGGGAGCAATTTTTACAGATAATTTATAGTCTTCCTTCGAAAATTCAGGAAAATATTCGTCTTTTACTTCACCATCTGATAAACGTTTCGAAAAAGGATCGAAAGAATATTTTTTGCCGTTCTTGCAATCCAGAATAATGTATGGACGAACAGGATCGTTTGAATTCTGGTTGTCGCCAATTCTTTCCATGCCAACTGAAAAATCGGGAGAGATACTGCCCCATTCTTCTTCCTTGATGCTATAAACTTCTTTCATGGTTACAGCATCGAATAAAATTACATCATGGTTATACATGTAACAGATCGTGTCGTTTCTTGTTCCAACCAACTTTCCATAATAACCAATGTAAAAACGATCCTTGAGCTGACCGGTTGCTCTATCTACAATGTGCAAACGTACCACGCTTTCCGAAGGACCGTCGCCCCCACGTTCATAAGATTCAAAAAGTGAAATGGTGTTTTTGTCGACCAGTATTTTTTCGAATGAAGAAGCATGTCCGTAATAAAAAAAGTTAGGCAGCATTAAAACACAGAATGCAAAAAGATACAACAACGCTTTGTAGATGTAATTGAGCGCTTTTATTTTGAAGGGATTGAGAAAAGCCAGACCAACGCATACAAACAGAACAACTATGAACACCACTGTGATGGTTATGCTGCTTGAATAAAAACTGTCAAGAATTTCTCTCATCATTTGTTGCTCTTTACCTGAACTGATAATTCACGCCTTCGACCTGAGTCAATAAAGTATGAGGCGCGTCTGTGGCAACGGCTCTTCCTTCCACTTTTGGAGATACAGGTGAAAATTCTGCAAGATATTCTTCAATAACATCGTGCAACATGATGCCCTGCGTCACAGGGTTGTGAACATTCATCATCCGGCACAACATGTTATCGGGGTCCCCTTCGCGTTCGCAGGCTACCATAGTATAAATTTTATCCATCTCCAAAGGTTCATCTTTAATGCACACCTGTTGAACACGTTTTCCTTTTTCATTAGCAATAGTAAAAGTTACCTGCATGCCTTTAAAGCGAACGAACCAGCCGCCAAAGCGTTTAGTGGCGTCCTTTGCAAAAGCATTCTCCAGTTCTTTTTCAAGCCAGTTAAGAATCTGTCTGCCTTTTACATCTGCTGTCTTCACTTCTGAGTTTACGGGCAACATGCTCCATAAATATTCTCTTGTAATATCGGCAACACCTGTTTTAGGATCGGGAATGAGCGGCGGACAAAAACGAAAACCGTTAGAAACCGCAATGTCTGTTTTCATTTTCCACAACACGGCGTCTGTAATCAGGTTATCCATTGGTGTTTCAATGATGAAGTAACGCACCAGAGGAGTTTTGGTTTGACCTAATACTTCGTTCAGAAGTTTTTTGTAAGGCTTCTTCGCTTTCTCAACATGGTATTTCATATCAGGATCCTCAGGATATTTTTCCGGATCCACTTCGAGCAACGCGTAATTTTCGTCTTTTATTTTTCCGTTCTCAATAACAATATCAAGTTTGCCTACAAAAGAAGCAAAAGCGCCGGGCTCTGTAACTTTAGTAAATTTTCCCTGTAAAGGTTCGCGTATACGTTCATGTGTATCGGCTCCAAGAATATAATCTACTCCCTGGGCGCAGGGTTGGTTGGCTAAATGTAATTGCTGAGCGAGGCCCATGTGCGAAAGAACAAACACCATCGAACATTTTTTTTCTTCCCGAAGGATCTTTACATATTTCTCGAGATTTTTTTCAGGCTTGATAAATTTAATCCCTTTTGAGTAATCGGGTGATTGACGAATTGGAGTTAAAGGATCGTTATATCCAATGAAACCAATTCTTGTCCCGCCTAAATTAAAGATCTGATAAGGCGGGAAAAGCAAGTCATGATCAAGATCATCGTTATGAAACATGTTGGCGCATACTTTGGCTGCGGTGTAACTGTTCATGTCGTGGATCATCATTTGTTTTCCATATGCCACTTCCCAGTTTCCCGGGAGAACGAGATCATAATTGAGCCTGTTTGCTAAAGGAACAATGGCTGTTCCCTGTGTAAGAGATGCCATAGCGCTTCCCTGGAAACAATCTCCGCCATCAACCAATAGGGTGTTTAAAGGATTTTCTTTTCTGAGTTCATCCACCATGGTTTTGAGAGTCGCGAAACCTCCGCGCTTTTTATAAACCGCTTTACCGTTCTCCCAGAAAAATTCATCGTGAATGTCGAGCTGACCGTGAATATCCGAAGTATGTAAAATAGTAAAGCGTTGTGCTTTTCCTTTTACGATAGCGGGGTTTTTAATGATTTCATTGATCTTTCCTTCTTCCTGAAGCCAGTAACTTAAAGCGGGACCCAATCCTAAGCCTATTGTTCCCAGACCAACGTATTTTAAAAAATCACGGCGACCCGAATCATGTTCTTTCTTTTTGTTATGCTCATCATGAACAGGATCATGACAGGAACAATTGCAGTTTGGATTATTACATTTCTGATCGCTCATTAGTGTGGAAGTTTATCTTTTAAGATGCCGTAAACGTAGGTTCCTATGATGGCACTCGCCAATGGAACAATAATAATTGGAAGTCCGCTTCCGATAAGCGCGTAAAGCGGCCCGGGACAAGCGCCAGTCATTGCCCAGCCTAACCCAAACATCAGTCCGCCGATCACATTTCCTTTTGTAAATTCTTTCGGCGCAATTTTAATTTCTTCTCCCGAAAAAGTTTTGATTTTGTATTTTTTAATAATGAGAAGCGAAATCATGCCAACACAAATAGCAGAACCAATAATGCCATACATGTGAAACGACTGGAAGCGAAACATTTCCTGGATTCGGAACCATGAGATTACTTCGGCTTTAATTAAAATAAAACCGAAAAGCATTCCTATAAGTAAAAATCTAAAATTTTTCATATGTGTATTTATAAATTCATAATATAAGGGAGAATAAACCATGTCATTAATAAACCTCCCGCGAAAAAACAACAGGTGGCAATGAGGGACGGCATCTGCAGATTGGATAGTCCCATAATGGCATGGCCCGACGTACAACCTCCGGCATAACGTGTTCCAAAACCGATAAAAAATCCTCCAACTACCATTAGTATGATTCCGCGAACCGTTAGTAATTGTTGAAAGTTGAAAATATCCTGTGGAATTAATCCTGAATAATTTTTTACACCGAGTTTGTTCATTGATTCCACCGCGCTTTCAGAAAGCTCGATAGGATTAGGATTTTGCAAAAGATAACCTGCAATAAATCCTCCAATGATCATCCCAAGAGCAAAGATGAGGTTCCACGATTCTGCTTTCCAGTCGTATTTAAAAAATTTTGCTTGTGTAGGGATACAGGCGGCGCAGATGTGCCGCAGAGTAGAGGAAATTCCGAACGCCTTGTTTCCGGCTAATAATAAAAGAGGGACCATGAGTCCGATCAATGGGCCGGCAATGTACCAGGGCCAGGGTTGTGTGAGTATATTCATTTCTTCGTTTTTTTAGGCCGCTGATTACACAGGTTATAGCGGATACTTTTATAAAATAAACAATTAATTTTCATCCACGCAATTGAAAGATTTCTGTGTAAATCTGCACAATTTGTTCCCGATACCCATCGGGATTATTTTTTTGCAGGTTTCTTTTTTGTTTCAGCAATTGGTCCAAAAGGTCCGTACTTATGTTGCTCTTCCGTAAATGTATCGGCGTAGGGTCCATATGGATGATCAACTGGTTTTCCTGCTAGTTTTGGCCAGTCCTTGCTTAAATCTTTTTTCGGACGAGGTTGTGAGTTCACAAAAGCTGCAACATCCCAGGCTTCTTCATCGGTTAACTGAATGTTTTTAAATGAAGCGCCTTGTGGCATGTTGTATTTTACATAACCGGCGAAACGCGATAAGCGATAAAGCCCTGCACCGTTATTATAACTATGATCGCCCCAGAGTGGGGGATATTGATAAGCAATTCCATCGGCGTTTAATTTTCCGTTGCCATCCTCGCCATGACAGCTTTTACATTTCAGAGTATAAACATTTTTTCCTTTTTCAACGTTGGCGGCGCGATCCATGTATTTTAAATCAGTAATGCCACTACCTTTTGGTTTTTCTCCCTTTGGAATATCTTTTCCTATCCATTTAATATAAGCTTCAATGGCTTTCATTTCTTCACTCAATGAATCAAGGCCCTCTCCATTTAAACTTCTCTCAAAACAGTCATTCGCGCGTTTGTATATTGTTTCAACTGTTCCTGAACGCTCTCTGAATTTAGGATACGTCGAAGCAACCGCGAGATAATTATTTCCGAAGGGTTTACTGCCTGCATCCATGTGACAATTCTGGCAATTCATGCCATTGGTTTGTTGCGCAAGCTTTCCTTTGGGGCCGAAGTAAAAAGAGGTGTTAGCGATCAGATTTCTTCCATAGATGATCTGCGCGGCGTTTTTTTCATTGCGGATCAAGGTTGTATCAGGCGCTTTTACATAGGAAGTGTCGGGAGCCACCAATGTTGAATCTGCTTGTGGCGGAACGTATTCGATCGGGATTGGTTTCTTTTTTTTGGGAGAAGAAAGATCCATGATATTGATCACGATCAGGGCAACAATGATCAGCAACATGATCACTATCGTTTTTACGAGACGCTGAATGATCTCGATATAATTTTCTTCTGAGTTTTTTTTAAAATCACTCATTAGTGTGAAGAAGAGGTTTGATTATCGTAATCGATTCCGTTTCTTTTTAAAATGGTTCTTACCCTGAAAGCGTACCATGCAAGAAAAGCGAAACAGAAAACACAAATGATGTAAGACGAGTGAATATTTGTTTTGTCGGCGATCAATCCCTGTAAAGGCGGAATGAATGCCCCACCCAGGATCATCATAATAAGAAAACCTGAAGCCTGGCTGGTATATTTTCCCAATCCTGCTGTTGCGAGCGAAAAAATACATGGCCACATGATGGAACAGAATAACCCGCCGCTTAAGAAGGCATACACACTTATTTGTCCTTTTGTTAACAGGCCAACGATCATAGCTGCCGTTCCGAGGATTCCAAAAATAATAAGTGTAAGGGCGGGTTTTTGCTGACCAAGAAAAAAGGCGGCAACGAGAATTGCGACGCAAACAGCATAAGTAAAATAGTTGGAGGCGTTGGCACCATTGAGGTAATTCATGTACAATACAACAGCAAACGCAATGAAAGGAACAACGATGGTGAGAAGCACACGCAACAGTTTAGAAAGATTAAACGCTCCGATTGAGCCTGTCCATCTTCCGATCATGAGGCTGCCCCAATAGAGGGAAATAAGCGGACTGATTTCCGAGTCTTTCATGTTTCCAAAATCAGGAAGTTTTAAAAGTGAACCAAGATTACTTTGTACGGAAACTTCAACGCCAACATAAATGAAAATGGCCACCATTCCCAATACAACCTGAGGGTATGATTTTGTTTCGAGACGATCGCTCTTTTTGATCTGTTGATATTGAAGCAGGAGTATTATGACAATGACACTTAAGAAAAGTGCAAAAAGCAGAAGGAATAAAAAACCTCCGCCGTCAACATCAGTGAGGGAAAAATAAAGGAAGATAACAACAAGAAAAAGAAGTGTGCCGATTATAAAGAAAAGCGGTCCTTTTAAAATTTTCATGTTATTGTCTGATTCCTCTATGGTAAGTTTTGGAACCTTTGTAAAATGAAGTATGATCGCAGCTAATGCGAATGCAACCCCTAAGATGATGTAAAGAATGTTAATAGAAGAAATAGAAGCCGATTCTTTGTCTGCACCGGTTGCAATAGCTTTTCCAAATAGAACAAAACTCACTAAAATGGGTCCCACAGTTGTTCCGAAAGAATTAATGCTTCCGGCAAAATTTAAACGTGAAGCACCCCTTGCCGGATCGCCAATATTTAAAACCAGTGGATTGGCAGAAGTTTGCTGCAATGAAAAACCAAGAGCGATGATGAAAAATGCTACCAGTATAAATGGAAAGGATCCCGAATTAACAGCCGGAATCATGGTAAGAGCGCCTAGAATCGAAATACCTAATCCATACACAATGGTTTTTTTATAGCCTATTCTGTTAATGATATCTGAATTTAATTGTAGCGAAAAAATATAAAGCATTAAAGAGCCGATAAAGTAAGCTCCGTAAAACGCGCTGTCGATCAATTGAGACTCGAACTGGCTCAGCTTAAAATGGGTTTTGCAGAAAGGAATAAAAATGCCGTTGGATGCTGCAAGGAAACCCCAGAAGAAAAATACAGTGACAATAGCTACGAAAGGCGAATTACCGGATCTGCTCATAGTAAAAATTTGCTCTAAAGTATCTGTTTAGGAAATGGAATGAACCTGTTAAACGATTAAGTTTTTAACATTGTAATAATAAAGATTAATTTTACGCAATGAAATTACTTAGCCCTCAAAACTGGAACGATTATGAACTCATCGATTGCGGCGACTTCGAAAAGTTGGAGCGCTTTGGAAAGTATATTACCATAAGGCCCGAACCACAGGCGGTTTGGCCAAAGATCTATTCCCTTGCGGAATGGGAAAAGATGGCTCATGTAAAATTTGTCCCTAAATCCAGCTCAAGTGGCGATTGGAAAAAACTGAAGCAAATGCCGGATCAGTGGACGATCGCATACCCACTCGATTTACATGATGAGAAACAAAAAACAAAAAACAAAAAACAGGAGCTCGTATTTCGTCTCGGTTTAACAGCATTTAAACACGTTGGCGTTTTTCCAGAACAGGCTGTGAATTGGGATAAAATCTATTCTTTTTTAAGTCAGAAAAACAATCCGAAATTTTTAAATCTTTTTGCTTACACTGGTGGAGCCAGTATTGCTGCAAAAGCTGCAGGCGCCGATGTAACGCATGTGGATAGCATTAAACAGGTGGTGACCTGGGCCAATGAAAACATGCAGAAGAGTAATCTGGATAACATCCGGTGGATGGTAGACGACGCTCTCAAATTTGTGAAGAAAGAAATGCGTCGTGGGAATAAATACGAAGGAATTATTCTTGACCCTCCCGCTTTCGGGCACGGACCAAATGGCGAAAAATGGAAACTGGAAGACAACATTGCCGAAATGATAGAGAGCGTTCTCCAGATCGTGAACACAGAACAACATCTTTTAATTCTGAATGCGTATTCTTTAGGATTCTCGGCGCTTGTTCCTGAAAATCTTCTCAGGCCCTTTGCTCAAAAACATAAAAGCGAACTTGAAATCGGCGAATTGTATTTACCTGCGAAAAGCGGAGTGAATTTACCGCTGGGTGTTTGGGGGACTCTGACAAAACAATAGCGAAAAAAATGTTGAATTTTAAATTATAAATGTTGAATGATAATGTCATTTAACACTCAAAATTCAACATTTATCATTTTACGGTCGGTATTCCAACTTATACTCCGATAATCCTTTTGTATTCGGCTGAATGTGATAATCGAATTTGTTCAGAGATTTTAAAACATCGGTCACCTTCGATTGTTCATCTTTTGTAAGGTCGTAAACGTTCAGATAAAACACTTTCTCGACTTTTTTCTTTTCGTTGATGCTTAGAATAACATCGAACTTTTTAATAATTTTTTTTGCCATGAGTTTTTCGCTGATGTCTTTGCTCATCTGATCTTTTCCGCCCACATAGTAACACTGGTTTTCGTTAGCATTCCAGTAAACAACACCACCGTTGACTGCCACTGTTTCGGCTTGTCCATTCACAACTTTGTTTTTTCCATCCGATTCTGTTATTGTGACAGTATTCTCAAGTTTCGTTGCGGAACCTGTGGCAATGGTTGAGTTTGCGTCTTTATCATATTTGCCTTTATCACTTTCGTTTTCAGCGTACCCAGAAGGGACAGAACTCGCGGGCATAGATTTGGTTTCTTCCGCAGATTTTTTACGGCTCTGTTTTTCTTTTGCTTTCGCTTCTTTTTTATAATCGTCTCTCTCGCTCTCTTTGTCTTTTTGCGAGACCTTCTCCTGCATTTTTAAAACGGCTCTTTCTTTCATTGGAGCTTTTTCAGCTTCTTCTTTTTTCTCTCTGTTATCCGCTAATCCGTCAAGCATAGCGTCCTTTACATTAGATTCATCGTTGGCCCTTTCGCTGGCTTGTTTAGCGAGCTCGCCATTTACAACAACAGGTGTGGTTTTAGCGTCGTTTCTTGAAGAAGAAAAAGTGATGTCTTCTTTTGGAGCGTTTGGGTTCGCTTTAAATTCGGGACTTTGTGTTGGTCCTTTTCCGGTAATCATTCGGGAATTTGACGCGTCTTCTTTTTTATCTTCATCTCTTTTCAGATCACCTGACTGATCTTTTGTATCACTTATGTTTTTTGTTTTTCCGGTTTCAGGTTTAATTTCAGTTTGATTGGTTTTCCGTTCGTCGGTACTTGTAACCGTAGTTTCTTCAACGGGAGCAGAGAGGGCCACTTTTTCTTCAAGACTTTTTGTTTCTTTATTACCGGTATCGGCAACAGCATCGCCTTTTAAATCTTTATTGTTCATTACAAAAAGTACGCTCAATCCTATAACAAGGAACAAGCCGGCGGCCGCGAACCAGTAAGCTACAGGGCGCCTCCGCTTTTCTTCAGTAAAAAGCTCTGCATGGATCCTCTTATCCAATTCGGCTTTTGTATTTAAAGCTTCTTCCTGCGAATCCAACGTGTCAAAACCTTCCAATGCCTCGCGTTCAAAATCGTCGAGATTGTCGGTTTTGCCGGTCTTCATGTTTCGCAGAAGATCTTCAAAATCTTTATGATTATGTTTGTGTTCCTCCATTAATTATAGCTTCCATTTTTAACTTTAAATTCCGCTTACCGTTCTGAATATGGCTCTTCACCTCGTTATTCGAATAGCCGGTAATTTCAATGATCTCGTTATAGGATTTATTCTTCAGGTAAAACAGCTCAATACAGCGTTTCTGCTCGCCGTTCAACTGTTCCAGTGCACGTTCCATAACCGAAATCTGTTGTTCTTTTTCATGGAGATGCTGCGGATCCGAAAAATCCATAACCAGATGCACATTTTCTTTTAACTCCAGCTCTTTTTTTAACGTACTTTGACGTTTTCTGAGCTCCATAAGACAGAAATTCTTGCTGTAAACATACAGCCAGCTCTTGAAAAACTCGATCTTATGCTTTTTCAGATCATTCATCAGATTGGTGAAGATCTGAATCACCGCATCCTGTGCTTCGTCTTTGTTCTTGAGGTACTTAATGCATAAACCAAGCACGAGATGACCATACCTTTCATACAGTATTCCTACAAAAGAATTATCACCTGATTCTAAAAATTTGTTAATCAGGTCATTATCGGAATAGTCTTTGTATTTTGAGTTAACCAGCAAGTATGGTTTATTTTAGTGCTAATTTACCAAATAAACTATAATTGCCATTGTAAAAGCAAATACTATATTTGTAAATTAGGAAAATTTCGCACTGAAAAGAGGTCATAAATATCTGCTATTGGTACTGTGCCTGTTGTCGTTACGATTCCAACAGCCAAGTAACTTTGATACCAACGCTAAGATTAAGGCGGTGTTCCTCTACAACTTTACACGCTACTTCGAATGGCCCGATAAAAAAAAGACCGGAAACTTTATTGTGTACATTGTTGGTAAGAACGATAATCTTATTAACGAGTTAAAGACGCTGGCTTCCAAAAAGAAAGTAGGCGCCCAGGATATTGAGGTGAAAAACTCGGCCACATTCGATCCTTCCATTAGTTCGCAGATCATTTACCTGTTACCGGATGTTTCATCTGCGGTGAAAGACGTGGCATCTAAAAACAAAAGCAAAGGAACGCTTCTTGTAGCTGAGAACGCAAACGCCTGCAAATCGGGCTCAAGCATTAACTTCTTAATTGTAGAGAACAAACTGAAATTTGAATACAGTAAAAATAACGCCGTGAAAGCGGGATTAAAAACAAATGATGACTTTAAGGCACTAGCAATAAACGTTGATTAAAAAAACAGTAAGATGAACAACTTGCGCTACATAGTAAAAAACCTCTTCCTCGGCCTCATGGTAACATGGGGGATAAGTGGTTTTGCGCAGATAGACAGGCTTAACCGGGCCCAGCAATTGCTGCAGGCACGTACCCCCGACCTGGCACAAGCGGCTATCGATAGCGTTATACAACACCCGGAGACAAAAGGAGATTTTGTGAGCTGGACCACCCGTGCCTACATTTATTTTGAGATATATAAACGCGGCGATAAAACGAAACTGAATTCACCTCTCCGCGATACCATCGTTTCTTCTCTTCAAGTGTCAAACGCGTTAAAACCTGATGCGGATTACATGAACAATAACCGCAGACTGCTTGTCAGCCTTTCCACACATTACTACAACATCGCTAAAACATTACTCCAGGATTCTATCAACGATAAACGAAGCGCTTTCGCTTATAATAAATGCAAAGAACTTTTCATGATCGCGAAACCTGATACCAATTTTGCTTCAAGGGATATTGAATACTACAACGCTGTAGGAAGCGTATTCTCGGATATTTTCAACAAAGACAATAAGAACGAAAAAGCACAGGAAGTTGCCAAATTAGCTTTTCTGAAAGTGTTCGACCTGCAGCCCGATAATACACCTGCAAACATGAACATGGGATTGATGTATCTTAACCAGGGGATCAATCTTGCTAAATCACTCGACTATGGCGCCGATCTTTCACAGATAGACGCCATCCAGGAAAATATTGTGAAACTGGCAAAACAGTCGGAACAATTCATTTTTAAAGTTTATAAGAAAGAACCTAAAAACGAAAAAGCGGTACTTGCTCTTTACTACATCTACCGCATGATGAACGATGCTGCAAAACAAGACGAGTTTCTCAAAAAGTGTAAGGAGTTAAATATTAAACTGGATTAGCCATGGCTTATAGATTTACAATAGGCAGGAGAATCGGTTTTGGTTTCGGCGGTTTCATTCTCCTCACTATGGTGGCTTTTATTCTCACCGTAGTTACCGTATCAAAAAGTAAACAACGCACCGAAATAGTAGTGGGCCAGGTTACACCAAGTGTAGCCGAACTAAAAGAACTCAACCTTTTACTTCAGCGATCACACACCGATATTTCGAAGTGGTTCTACAATAAAAGCTTTAACGACATTGAATTCCGCGAAGAACTCAAAAATATTATTTCGGTGGAATATCCGAAACAGAAAAATTCGCTAATGAATTTGTCCCAGACATGGACCGTGGATGAAAGAAGTCAGCTTAAAGTTATTTTCGGAAGAATTGAATCTCTTTTCAGGAGTTACCAGAATGAGATCATGAGCCAGTTAAGCTCTACTGAGGCTTACGAGGATCCGAACATTTTTATGTTAGCGCGTTTACCTTACGAAGATTCCGAGGTAAACATCAAAAAGATCTACCAGAAACTGAATGTACTCATTGCTTCAAAACAGGTTCACGCGGAAACTGTAAAAAAAGAAATGTTTCAGAAATTTAATTTTCTGAACCGCTTTGTACAGATCGTTGGCTTCGCGCTTGTTGTTGGTGGTATTCTCATCGCGTTATTAACTACCCAGTCGATTACACGCCCGATCCAGAAGCTGAAAAAAATGTTATTGTCCATGGGTCTTGGTATTCTTCCTAAAGAACGCATCCGCGCCTCTAACGATGAGATCGGTGAAATGGGAACAGCGCTGAATGAACTCATACAATCCATGCAGCAGACAACTGAATTTGCCAAACAAACAGGTTCCGGTGATTTTGACGCGGTATACACACCTTTAAGCAAAGACGATTCGTTAGGACATGCTCTCATTAAAATGCGTGACGATCTTGCTAAGAACGAACGTGAGCTCGAACAAAAAGTAATTGAACGTACCGAGGAAGTTGTCAGACAAAAAGAGGAGATCGAAAATAAAAATGAAGAACTTGAAATTCTCTATAAACAGGTAACAGATAGTATTCACTATGCGAAACGTATCCAGGAAGCCATTCTTCCTCCGGCTAATTTTATCGCGCAGGTATTACCTAAATCTTTTGTGCTTTATAAACCAAAAGATATTGTAAGCGGTGATTTTTACTGGATAGAGAAAAAAGGAAACCTTGTTTACTTCGCAGCTGTAGATTGTACCGGCCACGGTGTTCCCGGTGCGTTTATGAGCCTTGTGGGACATAATATTCTGAAAGACATTATCAACAATACCGACATTGTAAAACCTTCTGAGATCATGGATAGATTGCGTGAGGGTGTTGTGAATACGCTTCATGCAGATAAGTCGGGTAAAGAAACAAAAGATGGAATGGACATGACCCTCTGCTGTATCAATTACGATACGCTGGAACTGCAATTCGCCGGCGCGTTTAATCCTTTGTATATCGTGAGAAACGGAACACTTGTTGAACATAAGGCAAATAAATTCCCTATCGGCGCTTTCGTTGGCGAGAAATCCAATTTCGATAACAATACATTGAAAATGGAAAAAGGTGACCAGGTATTTGTTTTCAGTGATGGTTATGCCGATCAATTTGGCGGACCAAGAGGAAAAAAATTCATGGTTGGTAATTTCCGCAAACTTCTTACCGAAATTTCAACACTCGATCCTGCCGAACAAAAACAAAGACTCGACACTACACTTACCACCTGGCAGGGCGACCAGGAACAGGTTGACGATGTGCTTGTGATTGGTGTGAAGTTCTGATCTCCTCCAGTATTTGCTCAGGACTTCGCCAAAGTCCTGAATTTTAGAGTATCTTTGCGGCCCCAATCGGATAAGCCCATGAGAATGAAAAATACGTTTTGCATTTTGTTATGTTTAGTATCACTTCAGCTCTTCCAACAGAGCGCGGTGAATTATTACAAAACGTACAACACGCCAATTGGAACTTCGGCAATCAGTATTAATACCCTTTCTGCAAAGACCTTTAGTTTTAGTCACCCCGTTTATAAAATGGCGGCAGATTCATCAACCGGAAATCTTATTGTAAGCACAAGGCAGAAAGACGCGAGCGGAAAATCCTATACCAATAAAGGCTTTCATCTTACGATTAAACAAAATGATTCGGCCTGTTGTTTACTTGAAGATACAAAGCTCGATATTCAACTTTCCGGTGAACACCTGATCCTGTCGAATGATAAACGTTCAAGCAGATTCAATAAAACTCTTGGGTATGAACAGGTAGAATTTCCTTCTAAAATTATTTATACCATCGAAAAAAATAATTCGGGCTTAACATACAACCCTGCAATTAAATCGGGAACAGAAACAGCGTTAAGTTGTATTCAGCTTGGAGATGGAGCAGTTATCTGGTCGGCTCCCGTTACCGGGGCCAGCGACTGGAACGACGTAGCTCATTTAAACGACAGCACCATTCTTATTGCCGCTGGTGGATTACATGCCGTGAATATTCATAAAGGATTAGTGTGGTCGTATCCCTTAACTACATTTGTAAAAACAGATAAACCGCTTACGTATTCCGCCTTCAATAAAAACACGTATGACAAAAATCATGAAGGTATAATTACGTCGAAAGAAGAAAATAAGATCACCCAGATCTCTTCTTCCATTTTAATTGGCAGCAATGCAATTTATTTTGCCGCGAAAGACAGGATCATTGCCTTGGATAAAACCGGGAAATTACTTTGGCAGTCAGAGTTATCGAAGTACCCGGTCTCACGTTGTATTTTGCAGGAGATCAAAGATAACATTGTGCTTGTTAACCTTGGCGTGGCGCAATACAACGATAATACTGTTTTATGCGGCAAGCCTTTTGTGATGGCGTTCAATAAGCATAGTGGCTCAGTTACGCTCAATATGAATGATGAATTTTCGGGAAGTCTTACCGATGTTACTGTATTCAAAAACACGATTCTCATAGGTGATAAGAGTCTTGTAATGGAAGTGAATGAAGAAGCAAGAGTCAATCCGATCCTGAATCTTTACGAACCTAAATTCGGAAGATTACTCGAGTTTATAAATGGAAACGATTATTACGTAGAGAAAGAAGGATATTACGTTTCATTGAATTTTATCAATGATAATGTGGTTTATTTTAAAACCGATCATGGAAAGGTATTTGGGATGGACAAGGGTGGTATTGAATACGAATACCATTTCACGGAGTTGTATAAGATCAATAAAACGATGGGTGGAAAGAAATTACTTTCGCAGAAAAATAAAACGATCCTTGTCAGCGAAAACTTCGAATTGCTTCACACCTTTACTACCGGAGAACCCGCAGTTGTTTTAAAAGACAGAATTTATTTTGCAGATGGAAAACAGTTGTTTGTTATTGATGTAAATAACCTAAAGTGACTTTGCTAAAGATTGGCGTTAATTTGCGCAATTCGCGTCAAAACTACTTCTCAAACGTATTTATCAACTCCACCCATTTCCCCGGTAATTCAATGCTTTCTTGCTTCACATAATCCATCGCTACTAATATTCCAATCCCAGTGGCGCATTCGATCATTTGTGTGTTTACTTTTTTTACCACGCTGTTCTTAATCGTTAAACTTTTTGTGCCTGTCTTTATGACTTTGCTGAAACAATAGGTTTCGTCATTGAGAAAAAGCGGTTCAATGTGATCAATTTCGGTGCGCGCAAGAACAAATCCTTTTTCGTTCCAGTTAATGTTGTCTTTAAAAACGTCGTTGAAATACTTTACTCTTCCTAACTCAAAATAATTTAAGTAGCAGGCGTTGTTAACGTGATTAAGACGGTCGATATCACTAAAACGGATCTGTATAGGAATATAATGTTTGTAATCGTTGAACTCCATTAAACATTACGCTTTAAAAGTTCGAGAGCAAACTGTCTCAGGTTTTCTTTTTTGAATTCACTCACCGGTAAATTTTTAAGATGATTGATAGCAATGCTGGTATGCTTGTTTGCTCTTTCAATACAAAGTTCTTTTACATGAAGCTCATCAAATAAAACTTTTATTCCGGCAATTTTTTCCTGTGATGATTCTTTACCTAGTTTTAATAAGTGATCAAGTTCTTTTTTCTGACGGTCGCTCGCCAGTTCTGTTGCTTTTAAAAGCAGATATGTTTTTTTGTTAGCTATAATATCTCCGCCTATTTGTTTTCCGAATTCAGGTGTTCCGGCATAAGCATCTAAAACATCATCCAATAACTGAAACGCAATGCCCAGGTGTTTTCCGAATTCATAAATATTCTGTTGATCGAGTTCCTGCGCACCGGCATTAATGGCGCCCATCTTGAGGCTGCAACCAAGCAGTACAGCGGTTTTCAGGGTTATCATGTGAAGATACTGGTCAACCGTAACCTCATCTATGCTTTCAAAATTCATGTCGAGCTGTTGCCCTTCGCAGACTTCAATAGCCGTGTTCGAAAAAATAAAGGAGAGTTCCCGCGATTCTTCCTGTGAATATTTATTGAGTACATGAAAGGCTTTAACCAGCATAACATCGCCACTTAGAATAGCAATATTAGTGTTCCATTTTGTGTGAACAGTTGCCTGGTTTCTTCTTAAAGGGGCGGCGTCAAGAATATCGTCGTGTATCAATGAAAAATTATGGAACAGCTCTACGCATAAAGCGGAGTCGAGTGCTTTATCGGGTGCGCGGTCAAACAAATCGCAGGCGATAAGGGCAAGAAGCGGACGTAATCTTTTGCCTCCGAGAGAAAGAATATAATCTTCGGGTTTATAAAGTTCGGCTGGTTTCCTGTTGTGCAAGCCAATCCTGTACTGTTCGAGGTACGAATGAAAAAGACGGAACAGATGTTCGTATTGTTTCACTTTTTAAAAATGTTTTGCAACCTCGAGAAGATAATTTCCGTAACCGCTTTTTGTGAGAGGTTGGGCAATTTTCATGAGTTGTTCCTTGTTGATATAACCCATTTTATAGGCGACTTCTTCAATACAGCCAATCTTTAATCCCTGACGTTCTTCAATCACCTGCACAAATTGCCCGGCCTGCATCAATGAAGGGAAAGTTCCTGTATCGAGCCACGCTGTACCGCGATCCATAATAGACACCTTCAGCTTACCGCGTTTCAGATATTCTTTATTCACGTCGGTGATTTCATATTCGCCACGTGGGCTGGGCTTTAAATTTTTAGCGATCTCGATGACATCATTGTCGTAAAAATATAATCCAGGAACAGCGTAATTTGATTTTGGTTCTTTTGGTTTTTCTTCGATCGATAATACGTTGTTGTTCTTATCAAACTCAACTACACCGTAACGTTCAGGATCACTCACGTGATAAGCGAACACAACACCACCATCAGGGTTATTTATTTGCTGAAGCATCCGACCAAGACCAACGCCGTAAAAAATATTATCGCCCAGAACAAGGGCCACTTTATCTTTTCCAACGAATTTCTCACCAATAACAAAAGCCTGGGCTAAACCGTTGGGAACCTCTTGTACGGCATAAGTAAATTTACAACCCATGTTTGTTCCGTCACCAAGTAAACGTTCAAAATTAGGAAGATCGTGGGGTGTAGAAATAATGAGGATTTCATTGATGCCTGCCATCATTAATACTGATAGCGGATAATAGATCATGGGTTTATCATAGATTGGCATCATTTGTTTACTCATTGCTAATGTGAGCGGATGTAAACGCGTGCCTGAGCCACCTGCTAAAATTATTCCTTTCATACTGTAATTTTTTTGCCGTTTTAATTTCCGGCTTTGGTTTTTTTGTGAGAACACAAATTTAAACAAATAGAAATAAGTTGTAGTTTTATTAAGAATTTTAATAACAATGAGGATCTTAATCATTATTACCGCTGTTTTTCTTTTAAGCTTTTCACTTAAACAGGATCAGGATTTTTTCAAAAAATTTATCGCGAAAGCAATCGATCAGACTAAGCAATCTGTAAGGTATGATCCGGCCTATGTTCAGATAAAATATCCGGGAGGCGATGTGGCGACCAACACGGGAGTTTGTACGGACCTGGTTATTCGCGCATACAGGGGCGTGGGTATTGATCTTCAGAAAGAAGTGCATGAAGACATGGTAAAGCGTTTTTCGGATTATCCCAAATTATGGAAATTGAAAAAGCCTGATACCAATATTGATCATCGAAGAGTGCCCAATCTAATGACATATTTCGGGCATATGGGCGCCAAACTTAAAGTATCAGATAAACCCGAAGATTATAAACCCGGTGATCTTGTAACCTGGAACCTGCAGAATAAAAATGTAGTTAGCGGAATTACTCATATAGGAGTAATTATTGACCAAAAAAGCGCCGATGGAAAACGTTGTATGGTGGCTCATAACATTGGCGGGGGGAATGTTATTGAAGATATTTTGTTCTCTTATACCATAATTGGTCATTACCGGTATAAAAAATAGTATTTCCCGCAGATTTAGTCTTTTTGAACCAAAAAAGATGTAAAAACGGACGTAAATAGTCGTTTTTTTGAGTGAAAACACTATAAAACCGAGGGAATGAAACTCCTTCAAAGCCTAATGTTTCCGGGCCTTTCAAACAATTTTAACAAATCACAGTATCTAAATGAGTGAATTGGGGCCTTCAATTAGTAGAAAATGAGGCTTAACAGGGAGCTTTCCTTTAAATTTGTCGTATTAAAATTCAATAGAATGAAATCAAATCTTAAACTACTTTTTCTCAGCGCATTTTTTGGGATGTCATTTTTGTCAGTTGCACAGTTGGATCAGTTGAAACTCAATCCTGAAAAAGTAAAGAAGTTTACACCGTATCTGGAATTCAAACATGGTGGGCCTTCAGTTTTCCCATCATGGAAAGAAAATAACAAACTACAGTACACAAAAGAAATGTGGTATTACAGCGAATCGTTTTATGTAAAACGTAATGCTCTGAATGAAGGTATTACTCTGAATGAAGAGATTGTTGATGTAAGCCGTTTCGAGTCTCAACGCAAAGAGAACGAAGAAGTAACTATAACGCTTCCTGGATTTAAGGACGTTGTTGTTTTATTACCTGGAAAAAACTTAATCTACAAACCGTAATTCGTAATACACATTAAATTTTCAAGATAAATGAAAAATCTAATCAATAAATTTTCGCTCTCAATCATGCTGGTAATGATCCTGGCGCAGATGAAAATGTACGCTCAACCAGGCGTTCCTGCTGCTCCATATTGCTTACCACAGTACTTTGCGATTCCTTGTAATCAACCAAACCCTTCGAATACTCCGGGTAACTTTATTAATGATTTTATTAATAGTTTCAATACCGGTGGAGGTATCGTAAACATTACCAATAACAACTCGGGATGTAATACTCAGGTTTTAGCAGGTTTTGGGCAGGTAAACTATATTTACCACGGTTGTCAGCATTATCTGCAAACCGTTCCCGGAGCTGTGATTACCTGTAACATGCAATCGGGTACAGGTTGGGCGCAAGGATTTGCCGTGTTTGTTGATTGGAACAACGATGGTACTTTTACGAACGGTGCTCCTGAAAAAGTAATTATGACTGGTGTTCCGGCAGCTAATACATTTGTAGCAGGTAACTTTACTGTGCCTGCTGGTCAGGCAGCCGGTGTTTACAGGATGCGTGTAAGATGTATCTGGGCTACAACCGGTGCCGGAATTACTCCTTGTGGCGCTACAACTTATGGCGAAGTTGAAGATTATAACATTTATGTGAATCAGGCCCCTGCAGGTGTTATTACCGCAACAGCTTCTGCAAGCTCTCCTGTGTGTAGCGGTAACCCACTTACCTTAACTGTACAAAGCTCAGCTTCTCCTACAACTCCATTAACTTATACATGGACAGGTCCTAACGGATACGTTGCTAACGTTCAGAGTCCAACTGTTTCTGCAACAAGCAACATATTAATGACAGGAGTTTATACTGTAGTTGTAAATCCGGGAGCTTGTCCTGCAACAACAACAGTTGCAGTAACAGTAAACTCAACTCCAACAATTACATCGGTTACCAATAGCGGTCCTGTTTGTCAGGGTACGCCACTTAGTTTTTCAGCAGTCACGGGTCCGGCGAATCCTGTTGGAGGAACAGCCGGTTATAGCTGGACAGGCCCAGGTTTCTCTTCAAGTTTGCAGGCGCCAACAATAGGTTCTTCGGCTACTTCTAATACAGGTGTTTATACTTTATCAGTAACCAATACATTTACGAATGGTGGAAGCTGTTCAAGCTTTAGTTCAACCAGTGCCTTTGTGGTACCGGTTGCGCAAGTGGTGGTGGCTCCAACTACGGCAACAATCTGTCAGAATGCCAACTTCTCAGTAACAGCAAATGCTCCTGCGGTCGCAAGTTCATACAGCTGGTCGGGGCCCGCGTTTAACGCCGGAACACAGAACATTTCTTTAACTAACGTTTCTCCTCTTAACTCTGGGAACTATTCTGTAACTGCATACTTTACAAGTCCGGGAACAACGCTTGTTTGTTCTTCAAGCGCAGTTTCAAATCTGTCTGTAGTTCCAAGAAACCCAGTTGTAACAGCTGCGTCAAATAATATTTGTCAGTACACAACCGGAACACTTACTGCGAATGCAGTTGGTGCTTATGCTTACAGCTGGACTGGCCCTAATAACTATTTTTCAACTGCACAAAGTAATACTATTACAAATGCTCAGCCAATTGATGCCGGAACATATTTTGTAACTGCTTATTTCAGTATCGGAACTGTAACTTGTACTACCAACAGCTCAGATCAGATCAATGTGGTTCCTGTAAATTCAATTACAGTTAATCCTCCGGTATCGGTATGTTATCCTTCGAACGTGGCCCTTCAGGCAAGTTCACAAGGGGCAATTACTTATTCATGGTCGGGACCGGCAAGTTATACGTCAATTGTTGCAAACCCTGTGTTATACGCTCCAACTACAACTGCAACAGGTGTGTTTACAATTACTACATCATACAACAACGGAATTTTAACCTGTTACAATTCAAACACCGTTGGTGTAACAGTTAATCCGATCTTAACATTTACTCTCCCTTCATTCAACAGGATTTGCTACAATACGCTTTATACAGTTGATGGCCCTGCGGGAGCTACCAGCTATACCTGGACAAGCTCAAGCGGTTATACATCCAACTCTGAAGACCTGAGCATTCCGGGCATCCAGCCTAACCAGTCAGGTACTTATACATTAAGCCTGAACCTTGGTCCTTGTATCACAAAAGCTGAAACAAAAGTAGAGGTTCTTACACCTATCCAGTTTACACTAACGCCAAACAGCAGAACTATCTGCGACGGAGACAGTGTAAGATTAGTGATGGGATCTACAGGCGGAAGTCAGAACTACGCCTACCAGTGGAACCCTGCGGTATTTATTGGTTCTCCAACTGGAAGCACCGCTGTTGGTGTGCCACACGGAACAACTATTTACCAGGTAACAGGATACGATATTGCGTGTCCACAGTACAGTATAACACATTCATTTACTGTTGCTGTGAACCAGCCTCCAAAACCAGATTTACAATTAGACAAAGCAAGTGGTTGCCAGCCATTGACTATTTTCTTTGATGGAAAAACAAAACAAGATGCTGCAATTACAACTTACGATTTCGGTGGAGTTTATAAAATGCAGGCCGACAGTTTCTGGTATACATTGAATGAGCCGGGAACCTATCGCCTGAAAATTTCCACTAAAGGTAAAAACGGTTGTTACGGAATGTTCGACTATCCTTATCCAATTACGGTGTTCCCGAAACCAGGATCAGACGTTATTTTCAATCCTGAGGTACCAACTACTTCAAACAATCAGGTTGTATTCAACCCAACGCATAAATATGGCCCGGTTGTAACTTACGAGTGGATGTTCCAGGGAGCCGCAGGCGCTTCATCTTACGATACTTCAAGTGTTGTTAGTCCTTTCAGAATTTACGACGAAGTGGGTAAATATCCTGTAATGCTTATCTCTACCACAGATAAAGGATGTAAGGACACCGTGTTCAAGATCCTCGATATCCGAGATGAAATGACTGTTTATATTCCTAACACCTTTACCCCGAACAACGATAACCTTAATGATATTTTCTCAGTGAAGGGAATTGGATTGAAAATGGAAGGATATAGTATGGAAATATTTGATCGTTGGGGAAGTTTAATGTATTCAACACGCGATATTCTTAAAGGCTGGGATGGTACTGCAAAAGGCCAGCCGGCTCAGAATGGTGTTTACATTTACAAGATCAAAATCATTGGCGCTAACGGAGAAGGTAAAAAAGAGTATATCGGACACGTTACCCTCCTGAAATAAAAAAGCTTTAGTTTAAAACTTTTAAGATCCCTCCGCTAAAACCGGGGGGATTTTTATTTTGTTTGTATCGTAAGTGCTGCCTTTTTTAACAATTTGAAATTTCCCGCCTCTTTTTTTAGATTTTTTAGATCGCGTCGAACATAACATTAGTGCCTTGGAATTACTGAAACAGCGGCCCTGATGAGTGAGCGGCCTAGGAAAAAAACAGGAAATTCTTTAACTTTAATGCAAGGATAAGCCCTAAACAGAACAAACCCATGAAAAAATCAAACTTATTTCTCCTCGCTTTTCTTTTTTTGTGCAATATTTCAATTTTTGCGCAACAAAATAAAACTACAAAACAAACTCCCCCAACCGATGCTCCTTCGGGTTTTACTTACGATTATGATCTTACACAAAATCTTATTGTAGACAGGCTCACAAATCCTAATGAGTCTAACAAAGATGTTCAGGTTTTTATTTCTGAAAAAAATTTCCCTGCTTTCAAACAAGGTGATAAAGTAGATGGCGCTTACAGGGAGAAACTAAAGATCTGGATGGAAAAAAATCCTGGTCTTATCATTAATACACTAAAGCACAGAACCAACATAGTTAAACCCTTTTAATTAATTGAAATGAAAAAAAGAATTTTTATAAGCCTATTCCTTATTGCTTCATTTCTGATTAATGCGCAAACACAGGTTGTCATCGGACCGCAGAGTTCTACTTTCTCCAGTATGACGAGGGGATACCACTTTACGGCTCCAACAAACTTTAATCTCTGTGCTCTTTATATTCCACAGGATGCAAGTGCAGGCGTTCAGCATATCGCTGTTGTTCAATTCAACGCTGGTGCGCCACCGGCTTTCCCGGGAACAACAAATGCGTTTACAACTTTATTCTCTGCAACTAACGTTGCTCCCGGAACAACTGTGGCTGTTAACATTCCAATGACCGCAGGTACAATATATGGTGTTTATGGTTCACGCGCCGCCAACTGTGTTAACAGTTACGACGGAACAAATTACGTAGCCACTATCGCTGGGTTCCCTGCAACATTAAGCAGAAGTGGTATGCAGGCTTGTCTTGGTGCAACACCAATGGCAAACATCTGGTCGGAGGTTAACTTCAGCATCGGCCGTATTTTCATGTATTACAACTGTTGTCCTACTCCAACTATTACAACTGCTGCTTCGGCAACAAACATCTGTAGTACTACAAGTGTTACCATCTTAGGTGGCGGAGCAACTACTTATACCTGGATGCCAGGGAACATTCAGACCGCTTCAATTGCTGTGACACCTACTGCAAGCACAACTTATACCCTGAGCGGAAGCACAGGAGGTTGTACGGGAACAAAAACAGTTGCTATCACTGTAAACGCAACTCCAACCATCAGCGCGGTTACAAACAACGGCCCGGTGTGCCAGGGTTCTGCACTTAACTTCACAGTAAACTCAACCACAGCCGGCGCAACAACTTATGCATGGAGCGGACCGAATGGCTTCGCATCCAATCAACAAATGCCAAGCATACCAAATACTCCAACAGTTAACTCAGGAGTGTATAATGTAACAGTAACAAATACTTTTGCGGGGCCACTTGCCTGTACCGCTACCGGAACAACAAGTGCGGTAGTTGTGCCCGTCGCGCAGGTAGCGGTGGCTCCGGCAACATCTACCATATGCCAGGGTGCTTCCTATAATATTACAGCAAACGCATCGGGTAGCCCGACTTACCAATGGACGGGACCAGGATTTTCGTCAACCAATTCCAATACATCTATCGCGAATGCTCTTCCGGCGAGTTCCGGAAATTATTCTGTCACGGCCTCATATTCCGTCCCCGGTTCAACATTAATATGCTCTAGTTCGGCAGTTGCCAATCTTTCTGTAGTGCCAATAAATACGGTAGCAGTTTCGATAACAGGAAATCTTTGTCAGCATACCGATGCCACCTTAACTGCAAACGCGGTAGGAGCGGCAGGGTATCAGTGGACAGGACCAAACAATTATTTTTCAA
>JAJONO010000039.1 GCA_021323535.1 Bacteroidota bacterium | reverse complement strand
GATCAGTTTGGCGGACCAAAAGGAAAAAAATTCAAACAGAAACAATTGAAGGATCTTGTTATGAATTACAGCAACCTGAGCTTCGATGCGCAGGCCGATAATCTCATTAATGATTTCGTGCTCTGGAAAGGCTTACTCGAACAAATTGATGATGTAACGCTGATTGGGTTTGAGATTTGAGGAAAATCAATCTGATATTTATTTTATTGTTTATTCTTCCTTTTTTTTGTTTTGCCCAGAAGTCAAAATTGGAATCATATGGAGAAAGCAGATTTCTTGATGGCGGATGTACCAGTGCGAGAAGTTGCATAATTGAAGGAATGAAAGAACATAAAATTCCAAGGGTCGATTCGGTTTTCGAATTAAGAAACTATGAATTAAAAGGTAAACGAAAAATCCTTACGAAAATAGAGTGGTTTACGAAATCAGGGTTTGTTAAAGAAGTAAGAAGCGTAGATAAAAAAGCTAAAACCAGTTATCATTATTTTTTAATGGAAATTGATAGTTCTATTGGCCATGCAATTTATGTTCTGGATACAGTTTTAGGGATTAAGCAGCCTTTTTCTGATACAATCTATATTAAATTGGGGTTAAATGAAGAAGATTCTTTGCGTTTAAGGTTAAAATCAAATAACAAACCGTATCTCTATAGTGATGCGTTATACAAAGTATTTGAAGATACTTTTATAGATCCTGAAATTATAAGCGATTCAATTAATGATTTAAAAATAAAAGCAATTCCATATACCTATGGAAGAAAATACTATGTGGCTCATAAAAAACAAAATGGTGATTGGAATACAACCGAGTATATGTCCTATAGCGATAGGTTCCCACAGATTTGTATTAAAAGGGAAAACGTAAGAACAGGATATAAAGAATTTAATCATTATTATCCTGAAAAAGATATTGACTACAATTTAAAAGGCTATTATCTGGATTATAAAAGGCTTTATTATTATCTTAAAGATGGTTGTAAGGTTAAGGAAAATCAATTTTTTTATGGGGATTATAGTTTCGACCCAAGAGACGGTGATTTTTTCAGGAGAAAATACTTAAGTGAAAAACCGAGATTTGTTTATAGATTTTATTCTTGTGCGGGGTATGAAGAACATATGTCGATAAAAAATAAAAAAGTAACTTCACACACGATGTCGGTTAAAACATATTACAACAAATGATCACCACAGCCATTATACTCGCAGGAGGTTTCGGAACGAGATTACAATCCGTTGTGACCGATCTGCCTAAACCTTTGGCTCCGGTGAATGGTTTGCCCTTTCTCGATTACCAGTTCAATTACCTGAAACATTACGGAATTAAAACTGTTGTGCTTTCAACCGGACATTTAGCCGACAAAATAAAATCGCATTACGGAGATTCTTTTAACGGATTGGAATTGATTTATTCTCACGAAGAAACTCCAATGGGGACGGGTGGAGGAATTCGCATGGCGATTGAAAAATGTTACGACGAGATTGTCCTTGTTCTTAATGGTGATTCCTTTTTCGATGTGAATATTGAGAACTTTGTTAATCTTCACCTGGAACAAAGATCACAGATTTCCCTTGCTCTCAGAAAAGTGGAAGATGCTTCACGCTTTGGTAAAATTGAACTTGGAAATCAAAATCAGATCGTTTCGTTCAAAGAAAAAAGTTCAATGTCGCAACCCGGACTTATTAACGGTGGAGTATATATTCTCGATAAAAATTTATATCTGAGAAATACCAATGGCGTTTCTCCTTTCTCTATAGAAAAAGATTTTTTCGCACTGCAACTTGAGTCCCTCGTAATTAAGGGATTTGAATTCAATGGTTATTTTATCGATATTGGTATGCCTGAAGATTACACCCGCGCGCAACATGAGTTTAAAGAATTTAAATATAGATAAAAACTGGAGTCTGTTCCTCGATCGTGATGGAGTAATAAATAAAAAACTCGATAACGATTATGTGAAACACTGGATCGAATTCGAATTCCTTGAAGGAAGTTTCGAAGCTCTTAAAACCTTGAACGCTACCTTCGGAAAAATTGTGGTGGTTACCAATCAGCAAGGAATTGGAAAAGGTTTATATAGAACAGAGGATCTTGAGCTCATACATAAAAACATGCTCTACGAACTCACTTACCTTGGAGGAAGAGTAGATAAAGTGTATTTCTCTCCGTATTTGTCTTCCGAGAATCATCCCACGCGTAAACCGGGCACGGGGATGGCATTACAGGCTAAAAAAGATTTTCCGGAAATAGATTTTTCAAAAAGTATTATCGTGGGAGATAGCATGAGCGACATGGAATTTGGCCGCGCCCTTGGCATGAAAACCGTTTTTATTTCTGAAGAAAAAAAGCAGGATTCAAAAATAGATTATCAGTTTCCTTCCCTCCTCGAATTTAGTAAAGCTCTATGAGTTTAAAAGTTTCAGTCATAACCATTACATATAACTCGGCTGAAACACTTGAGCAGACCATTCTTTCTGTTACCAATCAAACGTACAACAACATCGAGTACATTATTGTCGATGGAAAATCTACCGATTCAACTTTAAGTATTGTAGAAAGACACAAAGACAAAATCTCAAAAGTTATTTCGGAAAAAGATAAAGGACTTTACGACGCGCTCAACAAAGGAATTGATCTGGCAACCGGAGATATTATTGCCATTCTTCACTCCGATGATTTTTATATCAACGAAAACGTCATTCAGAAATACGTGGATGTTTTTACGAAACAAAATTGCGAGGCAGTATATTCCGATCTGTATTATGTAGATCGTAAGAACACCGATAAGATCACACGTAAATGGAAAAGCGGAAATTATAAACCGGGTTCTTTCTTAAATGGCTGGATGCCTCCACATCCGACCTTCTTCGTAAAAAAAGAACTCTATTCTGAATTCGGAAAATTTAACCTCGATTTTAAAACTGCTGCCGATTACGAACTCATGCTGCGTTTCATTCATAAAAACAAAATCAAACTTGGTTATCTTCCTGAATATACTGTAAAAATGCGTGTGGGCGGACAAAGCAATGAGTCTGTGAAAAACCGCGTCAATGCCAACATGGAAGACCGTAAAGCCTGGGAAGTAAATGGACTCAAGCCAAGATTTTATACGCTTTGGTTGAAGCCTCTTCGGAAGATTTCGCAATTCTTATAGGTTTCTCGCAGAGGGACGCAGATGATCGCAGAAGAGTGTTTTCCTGATTCCCTGTTGATTTATAATCGGTATCACTTTCAGAGTGTGTTTATTTTTCATGCCCTTCTTCTGCGTCTTCTACGCTCCCTTCAGCGTTCCTCTGCGAGAAATCATCTATGAAAAAAGTGTTAATTCGTCTATCTAAAGCCTGTTACATTCCTTGCTAATCCCCTCAAAAAGCCTATCTTTACAGACTTAAAAATCAAGTAATGCCTGTTATTTCACACAAAGCAAAAGCGATGCCCGCTTCCCCCATCCGTAAACTCGTTCCGTTTGCGGAGACTGCTAAAAAGAAAGGAATTAAGATCTACCACCTGAACATTGGTCAGCCCGATATTGAAACCCCAGCTTCTTTTTTAAACGCGGTAAAAAACGCCGACATAAAAGTCCTCGAATACAGCCATAGCGCCGGAAATGAGAGCTACCGCAAAAAACTTTGCAACTACTATAAAGAATACAATATTAACATCGACGCCAGTGATATCATCATCACCTGCGGTGGAAGTGAGGCCATTTCTATTGCTATGATGACCTGCTTCAATCCGGGCGACGAGATCATTATTCCTGAGCCATTCTACGCGAATTACAATGGATTTAGTTGCGCTGCGAATGTGGTGGTAAAACCAATTACCAGCTCCATCGAAACAGGTTTTGCATTACCACCGATCGAAGAATTTGAAAAAGTGATCACTCCTAAAACAAAAGGGATCATGATCTGTAATCCTGGAAACCCAACCGGGTATCTTTATACGAAATCTGAGTTATTAGCTTTAAAAGAACTTGTGAAAAAGCACGACCTGTTTTTATTAAGCGATGAAGTGTATCGTGAATTCTGTTACGACGGAAAAGAATACGTGAGCGTAATGCAACTCGATGGGATCGAAAATAATGTGATTCTTCTCGACTCTATCAGTAAGCGTTACAGCGCTTGTGGTGCAAGGGTAGGAGCAATGATCACCAGGAACAAAGAAGTATTGGCTTCTGCATTAAAATTTGCACAGGCAAGGTTAAGTCCTCCGAGTTACGCGCAGATTGGCGCCGAAGCCGCTCTCGATACGCCTAAAAGTTATTTCGATGCAGTAAAAACTGAATACATTGCAAGACGTGACTATGTGATCGAAGCTCTGAATAAAATTCCGGGTGTATTTTGTCCGAAACCAAGCGGCGCTTTCTATTGCATTGCTAAATTACCGATAGATGACGCTGATAAATTCTGTCAGTGGTTACTCGAAGATTTTAATCATAATTCGCAAACCGTAATGCTTGCGCCAGCCACAGGATTTTATTCTACTCCGGGTGCAGGAAAAGATGAAGTACGTTTGGCATACGTTCTCAAAATCGACGATCTTAAAAACGCCATGGCTTGTTTAGAGCAGGCACTGAAACAATATCCAGGAAGAACAACTCAGAATGCATAAAAAAAATCATATCCTTCTTTTGACTTTTGGATTTTTGACTTTGGTCTTTTCTTCATGTTCCGATCCTGAAGTTGTAAAAGAGAAAGAGGAAATAGCTCAGAAAGAAAGAATTGAAGCAAGAAGGGATTCTTTTGCTAAAGAAAATGTGGGCATTCATGTTGAATTGAAAAAACGAGAAGAACTAACCGATGCTCCGGGAATAATTGGTGTTTATGAAGTAGGCGAAATGCTTACTCTTTGCAGGAAAGATTCAGCCAGCGCCGATAAAATGGCAGAGGCTTTTGCGAAAAATTACGCTTTGTTAGAAGAAGATCTGAAATACCTCGGAATTAAATCTGAAGGTGCTCCCGGTTCTCTTTATTACAATAACGACCAAAGTAATCTCGTTTTCGAATGCGTGTATCCAATCATGGATAGCACCCTGCCTAAACGAAAACCAAAAAACAGTAATATCGTGGCGTTGGAAGCATGTCCAATGGTTGTATGTAATCATTATGGCCCTTACAGCGAATTATACAGGGCTTATGCAGATATCAAAGCGTACCTGGTGAATAAGCTACTTGTTCAGGCAGGGCCAATGCGCGAATTCTATATTAATGACCCAACCAAAGTACAGGATCCTAATAAATGGCTCACCAGGATCATGGTTCCGGTTATTAAAAGAAAAATGGATAAGAAAAGCTGATTCTTATTTTCCTGAAAGTCCGTTCGAGGTTTTTGACACCGACGCAAAATCATATCTCAGTTTTATGATCCGTATCGTCTTCTTGATGTGATCGCGTATCACCAGGGATTTTAATAGTTTATTTACCGGATCGGTAATATAACTGAGTTCTTTCATGAGTACGTCGTTCTTGTAATGTTTCTCAGTAAGAAGCTCATTATTTTCGTCGTATTCGTAAGTGATTTTAAGAAGGATCTCATTGTTGGCGTTCCCTTTAAACTGCGCCATCGTCATTCTGTCCTTCGAATATTCGTACTTCATTTCCTGCATGATCCAGGCAGCGGCGGTATAATGTTCGTACACCGATTTTTTCCGACCAAGGCTATCGAAGTTGATGCTTTGTTCTTTATAAGGACGATGTTCGTTATTGAGAAGAATGCATTTTAATTGTCCTGTCGAATATTTCTGATACTGGAAACTGTCTTCACTTAAAAGTAATTGTCCGCCAAGAATAAACACCGATTTGTCTTTGCTGTTGTTGGTTTCCCTGAAGCGTAACTCTTTCGTAAGATTATTGAGCGAATCGTAACGGTAATACCTGCTTTCGTAAAATAACGCGCCATCGTGGTAACGTTTCAGTATCAGGTTTTCCTTGTTATAAAAAAACGAAGTACTCACTGTGTCGTAAATGTATTCGTTGTAGGTCTGCACCTGTTGCGCGTAACCTCTTCTGCGTTTTACATTCACCACTGTTTGTTTTTCAATGGTCTTTACAATGTTGGTATAATAAAAACGTGTTAGTTTTCCAAAATCGTTGAATTCGTAAGTCTCTACAAGGTTTTTATCTACCGGGACTTCAAAATCTTTTTTGTCAATGATGTCGAAGGTAATTTTCTTAATGTTTTTTTGTTTGATGAGGTTCGAATTAAAATTATGCTGTACCTCAAATGCGGTTTCGGGGGTGCATTGCAGGATCTGTGCTCCTGAAATAAATGTCAGGAAAAACGAAAAAAATATGATCAGTGCTCTTTTCAAATTTGTGTCAAAGCCTCTTCAACGGTCTTCACCGGTAGTTGGCAGGTTTTATTCTCACACACATAAATCCACGTTTCACTTTCAACAAACCTGTTCTGCAGCAGCGGAAGTTCGCTCCTGGTATGGCTAAGCACTAAAATCGCATTTGTATAGCTGTGTTTCTGAAGTTCGTGCAACTTTTCATTAACATTGTTACCAACAATAACTATTTCCCTGAAAGGGTAGTTAAGATGTAGTGCCAGGCAGCCCCAGTTGCTGTATCCCGAGCCATAGTGCCGTATTTCTTCACTGGTAAGATTTAACATTTCAGAGGCCTTTTTAGTATAGTTTTCATTTCCGAAATACAGTCCGAGGTAGAAAAGATTCAACGCCATCTGTGAGTTGGAAGCAGGAATAACATTGTCATTTATTTCAGTACTTCTCGAAATAAGATGGGAAGAAGAATTATCGGTATAAAATAAGAACGGACTACCGGGATTATGAAATTCTTTTAAAGAGTAGTTCATAAAACCATCTGCGGCGTGTAAATGGCTTTCGACTTGTGTGATAAGATAAACCTGTAATAAAGCTTCAATCACAAAGGCATAATCGTCGAGAAAACCATTGATCTTTTTCTTTCCGTTTTTGTAGGTTCTGAATAATTTATCGTCGCCCTGCGAGAGTTCGGTAAGAATAAACGAAATGGAACTTAAAGCCACGTTCTTAAATTTTTCCTCGCCAAAAACAAGATAAGCTCTTGCGTAAGCGCTACACATCATGGCGTTCCACGATGTTAATGTTTTATCGTCGAGCCCTGGCTTTACACGTTTCTCCGCAATTTTTTTAAGAATGGTTTTACACGATTCAATTTTTTCAGCGATCTGCTCATTGGTAAGATTGAATTTCACTGCAATTTGCGCAAGGTTTTCATTCCGCATCAGGATGTAATTATCGTGTTCCCAATAACCTATCTCATTCACCTGGTAAAAATCGCAGAACAGATCATAATTATCTCCCAGCGAATTTCTCAGTTCTTCTTTTGTCCACACATAATATTTCCCTTCTTCTCCTTCGCTATCGGCATCATAAGCCGAATAAAAAAATCCTTTTTCGTTGAACCATTCCTCCTGTACAAAATCCAGCGTCTGGTAAACAACTTCTTTATATAATGGGTTTTTGGAATGCTGATAAGCTTCGCAATACAATGAAACGAGTTGCGAATTGTCGTACAACATTTTTTCAAAGTGAGGAACCTTCCAGATAAGATCTACGCTGTACCTTGCAAATCCTCCTCTCAGCTGGTCATAAATTCCTCCATGCGCCATTTGTTGTAAAGTAAGATGAACATGATCCATCACTTCATCATCTTTTTCCAGTAAAGCATAACGCATCAGGAACAGATAATTATTAGGCAAAGGAAATTTCGGCGCGTGATCGGCGCCGCCAAATGATTCATCAAAACGTTCTTTCCACCTCGCCACGCTTGCATGTAAAATTTCTTTATCGGCCTTGGTCTTTATTTCTTTTTTAGTGAGGATCAATTCTGTTTGTTTAATTCCCTCCGTAAGATTCGTCGCGTATTCTTCTACTTTCTGAGGTTGATTTTTGTAAAGATCAGAAAGGTTGTTCAAAATATTTACCCATTGTGTTTTATTAAAATAAGTTCCTCCGTAAATTGGCCGTCCGTCGGGCAAAGCAAAACAATTCAGGGGCCAGCCGCCATGGCCTGTCATTAACTGAACGGCCTGCATGTAAAGCATGTCCACATCGCTGCGTTCTTCCCTGTCCACTTTAATGTTCACAAAATTCTCGTTCATGATCTTCGCCACATTCTCATCTTCAAAACTTTCATGTTCCATGACGTGGCACCAATGGCAGGCGCTGTAACCAACACTGATAAGCACGAGTTTGTTTTCCCGTTTTGCTTTTTCAAAAGCTTCATCGGAAAACGCTACCCATTTTACGGGATTATAGGCGTGCTGCAAAAGGTAAGGACTACTCTCATGAATGAGGTCGTTGCTGGTTTTATTTGAATTGTTGCTCACTGTTGCAAAGGTACTTTATCCCCGTAAAGAAAAAAATATGCCTCCGATGTGCAGAAACACGATAAAACCTATGTGTCTTATGTGGTTAAAACATAAGTGATGTTATAGGCGATTTTCCACAAAAGGCGAATATTTGATATTAAGGCTCGTATTTTGTCGTTGATTTAAGCCTTAACGGTTGAATATTGTTTAATTTTGATGTAGATTATAACTATGAAACGAATCTATTGGATCATTATCATTGGCGCGCTGCTTATCGGCGTTGTGGTCATCTTCCAGGTAATAAAAGGAAGCGCCCCTATTGAGGTTTACACTGAAAAAGCGCAGGTAAGAAACATTATTGAAGTGGTTTCGGCCACGGGGAAAATACAGCCCGAAACAGAACTTAAACTAAGCAGTGATGTGAGTGGCGAGATCACCGAAATGATGGTGAAGGAAGGCGACCAGGTTAAAAAAGGCGATCTCCTTTGCAGAATAAAGCCCGATCTTTATGTAAGCGCCATGGACCGCGTAAGCGCCACAGTAAATACAACCAAAGCTAACCTGAGCACCACTAAGGCACAACTCGAACAAGCGAAATCAAACCTGGTGAATGCAGAAGCGACCTTTAACCGCAATAAAAAATTATACGAACAAGCCGCTATTTCCCAGCAGGAATTTGAAGCTACAAAGGCCCAGTTTGAATCAGCGAAAGCCAATGTGGCTGCTATGGAAGCATCGGTAAATGCCAGTGCCTACAATGTTCAGAGCACAGAAGCTTCATTAAAAGAGGCCAACACCAATCTTGAAAAAACAAAAATCATAGCGCCGGTTGATGGAACCATTTCCAAATTAAGCGTAGAAAAAGGTGAACGCGTTGTTGGTGTAAGTGGTATGGCAGGTACAGAAATTCTTCGTCTTGCTAATCTCAACGAAATGGAAGTAAGTGTTGAAGTGAACGAGAACGATATCATTAAAGTTCATAAAAACGATACGGCACTGATTGAAGTAGATGCCTATATGGATAAAAAATTTAAAGGTATTGTTACCGAGATTGCCAATTCTTCAAACAGCACAGGGATTTCGGTTGACCAGGTAACTAACTTTATTGTGAAGATACGGATGCTGCGCGAGTCGTATGAGCACCTGGTAAATGATAAGAATCCTGTTCCGTTTCGTCCGGGAATGAGCGCCAGTGTAGATATTCAGACAACCCGCGTGTATAAGGTCATTTCTATTCCGATTCAGGCTGTAACAACACGCAACAAAGATTCTATTAAAACAAAAACCGATGAGTTCGATGGTCCTGATGTTAAAGTGAAGAATGATAACGAAGAAAAAGAAAATAAGAAAGAAGAAACCAAATTGGCCGAACTTGTTTTTGTTCTCGAAAACGGTATTGCTAAACAGAAAGAAATTAAAACAGGTATTCAGGATAATGATTTCATTGAAATAATATCCGGACTGAAAAACGGAGAAGAAGTTATCAGTGGTCCTTATAGCGCTGTGTCTAAATCCCTGCGCGAGGGTAACAAGGTAAAACTTGTGAAGAAAGAAGATCTTTATAAAACCGATTAATTGTGAGCCTGATCCTTAATATCGAAACTGCAACAACAGTTTGTTCGGTTTCTGTTGCCGATAACGAGAAAATTCTTGCGTTTGAAGAAGTAAATGGCGGTTATACCCACGCCGAAAATCTTCATGTGTTCATTCGCGAAATGATAAAACAGGCAGGAATTACTGCCGATAAATTAAATGCAATCGCTGTAAGTAAAGGTCCGGGTTCTTATACAGGATTAAGAATTGGTGTAAGCGCCGCTAAAGGATTGGCCTACGCATTAAATGTTCCGCTTATTTCGGTGGATACCTTGCAGGTAATGGCGTTTGGGGCCTCGCGTACAAGAAAAACAGCAGGTTTATATTGCCCCATGATAGACGCCCGCCGTATGGAGGTGTATACAGCTTTGTATGACTCTAATCTTGAAGCGCTGGAAGCCGTGAATGCTTTTATTGTGGATGAAAATTCCATTCAGAAATTCAACAGGGCAGAGGAGATCTGTTTTTTTGGAGATGGCATGAGTAAGTGTAAAGGGATTCTTGAATTGCTTCCGAATGCGCGCTTTATCGAAGACGTTGTTCCTTCTTCAGAAAACATGGCCGTTTTATCTTACAAAAAATTTACTGAGAAAAAATTTGAGGATGTGGCTTATTTCGAGCCGTTCTATCTGAAAGAATTTTTGATTACAGCGAAGAAGAAAGCCTAGATATCTTACCCCAAAGTGGCACTAGGTTTTCACGAAGGTTCACTAAGCTTTGTGAAACTTTGCGTACACTTTGTGCCACTTTGTGGTTTAAAATAAGTAGCTCTTCGCTTTCTCCGCATAAAATCCACCCTCTGTTGCAATCTGCTTAAATAATTCAACCGCTTCAATTTTGTTTCCCTGTTCGTAAAGCGACATGGCTTTATAATACTGCGCCTCGTTCAAAAATGTATTGTTGGAATTGTTGATGCAGGCTTCTAAATTTTTAAGGGCGCCCGCGTAATTCTTCTTGTAGTAATAACACATTCCTGAATAAAAATGACAGTTAATGTCATCAGGATTAATACTCTGAACGGTTTGCAATGTTCTCAGGCAGCGGTTAAAATCCTTCTTGCTGAAATACAGCATGGCCTCACCAATGGCTTCGTGGAGATAATAATTTTCAACCGTAGTAAAAACGTTCTCGTATTTTCTTAACTCATCTTTATTGGCGTAAGAAGGGTCTAGTCCGCTTTTTGTAGAAAGAGTCACGAATCTGTTCTTTTTAAAATAGAGGCTGGTATAATTCGTGATTTTAAGATCATGTAAAAAGATAATCGGAGAATTGGGAATGTATTTTATCTGGATTTCATTTATTTTTTCCGGACCAGGAATGATCGCAGTCACAGGTTTTGATTCAAGAACAACGGCTGTATCTGCTACAGAAGGAACAAAAGCAATTTCTGGCTCCTTACTTGTTTTTACAACAGGCTTTGGAAGAATAAAATTTTCGGCAACAACATTTACAGTATCTAAAGCAAGATGTTCCGGAGTATTTGTCTTTTCAGCGGGAATTTCTTTTTCAGCTAAGGTTTTTGGAGCAGGAAATATTTTAGGGGCATTGTAAAAAATGAAGAAAACAGAAATGCCAAGAAAGGCCCCGGTTACAAGGCTCACAAAGCCAAAGTAAAATCCGTTGTTATAGGAAAATACCCTGCTCTTCACTTTCGATTTCAGTTCGCTGATGTCGCTGTCGCTCACCTTTACCTTGTCAAAACCCATTTCGGCAAGATACTCGAGGTCGCTCATGTTTTTATCAGGCTGCATTGTGTCCATCTTTTAATTTTTCTTCAATTAATAATTTTAAGTTCCGTTTTCCGTTCTGGATGCTGCTTTTTACTTCGTTCAGGGAAAGCTTCATGTGTTCGCTGATCTGCTGGTACGACATGTTTTTGAGATAGAACATCTCCACACATATTCTTTGCTTCTCTTTTAAAAGATGCAATGAGTTTTTCATGTGGTCAAGCATAATGTCGTCGCCTACCGAAGCTATAGCTTCTTCTGTTTCATAAGATGTTTCTTTCATTTCAAAGTCGAGATAACTTTCAGGGACAAATTGTCTTGTTTTCATTTTCCTGAGTTCGCTGATGCAATGATTTCTCACTACAAAGCTTAACCATCCTTTGAAATTCTTGACTTCTGAACGTCTAAGATCGGTGATCAGTTTTTCGAAGATCTGCATCACCACATCTTTGGCTACATCTTTATCCTTAAAGTAAAAGAGACAAACCCCGAACACTGTTTTTACATGTTTTTCGAAAAGATCGCCCACCAGCTCGCGATTGCCTGTAGCAAGATACTCGGCGGCAAGCTCCTCATCGGTACGGTAGTTTTTCTTTCTGAATGACCACATAAAACAGGGATTCTATTATTAAGACGTATTAACTGAATATTTCCATAAAATTAAATTATTTATGGAATTTATAGCTATTCCCGTCTTATTATCAGAAACCGGTTTAAATAAAGTCCTGATGAACACAGTTCAGAAGGAACCAATAAAATAACATTTAAAACTTAAAGCTATGAAAACACTAACAACATCAGTACTGGCGATCCTCTTCGCCATCCTTGGCCTCAGCGCAACAGCTCAAACCGGTTATGGAGAAATAAGAGGGATAATTAAAGATAATGAAACGCTTGAAACTGTTCCTTTTGCCACCGTTAAAATATTACAAGGTAATGTACTTATCGGAGGTGTGGTTACAGATATAGAGGGTCGCTATAAATACAAGCCTTTAACCCCCGGTAAGTATGAACTTATGATCATTGAACCCGGTCATCAGACACAACCCGTAAATAACATCAAGGTAATTCCTAACGAAGCTACTTATGTTGATGTAAAACTTACTGCGAATACCCTTACAACTGTAGTTGTGGTAGCTGCTCCGATCGAGTATGCTCCAAAAGGAGTTGATAAAACCATGTATACGTTCAGTTCTCTCGACGCTAAAGAAGTGAAACAACTGGCAAGCGCCAATCCCGGCGACGTAAAAGGTATGTTGTCATCCATTTCTTCAAATGTGGTTGATATGGGCGACGGACAGATTCACGTTCGTGGCGCGAGAGATGGTTCAACTTCGTATTACGTAGATGGTGTAAGATGTCTGGGCGCAACCAGTGTTCCGGGTGGAGCCATTGAAAACCTGACCTTTTTTACCGGTGGCGTGCCTGCTATGTATGGCGACATGACCAGCGGCGCGGTTCTCATTACAACTAAAAGTTATTTCAGTGGTATAAGAGAAAAAAATATTCGTAACCAGGAGTGGCGCGATAAGCAGGAAACGAAAAGAGCTGCCGAAAAAGCAAAACTCGATGAAGCTAATCGTGCAAAAGAAATTGAAGAAGAAAAAGCAAAAGAAAAATCAGAATAAATGTGTTCTGTTTGTGTTAAGAGGCTGTCTCAATGTTGAGACGGCCTTTTTTGTTTTTATGGTTTCGGAATTTTCTGTTACTTTTAAGTGATGTCAGATTAAACCATTTGACCTTTAAAACAATTAAATTACTTTGGTCTATTTTAAACTATTTTGCTATGGGATTTTTTGATAACAGATGTATGATTTCGGGATTAAGTTTAAAGTCATCGGAAACTGTTTTAATTTTATTAGAAAAGAACGGAGAGGATTACTCTGTTATATCATTGCCTGTAACCGGTCAATACAATCGCGTGGGAGCCATCGATGGAATTGAAGAAAACGAAAACACACAAAGTATTGAAGCGTTCTTTGCGAAGAAATTTAATGATGAAGAATTAGAGCTGGACAAAGATGAAATTCCGTCGAGAGAAGATATAACTATAGAGCAATTAATTAATGGAATTGAACGCGGTGTTACCATGGAATATGATAGTGTTGTGTATAAAGGCAAAAGAATTGAATTCGCATTGATTGATAAAACCATCTGGGATAAAATCATTGCTGTTGGTTTTTCTTGTAAGCTTAATATTGAAGAACATACTGTCTGGAAAGAAATATATCCGGTTAAATTTTCGGGTTACGATGAACTACTAAATCAACTCAACAATATACAGGCCTTTCTCGAATTACAGAATATAAAATGGTATCCACCACGAGATCAGAGTCAGCATTACGAAGAAGAAGTGACAGAATATCTTGAGGAAGCAAGAACAAAATTTTCTTCTGAGTTTTTTATGCTGGAAGCAATCTCTGAATACGAATCCAAACTTAGCGAAGAGGAAATTGATTAGAGGAATATAAGCTGAAAATTATGATCAAAGAATTAAGCATATTTGATGAAGATGGTTTCATAGCTCTTGTAAACTCTGAAAAATATTTATCTTTCGTAAATGAGGACTGGGAATTTGAACAGCTGATGGAGCATTTTGTTAGCGAAATGAATAAGCAGAGTTTCGTGATATGGTCAACCAACTCGCAGGGAGGATGGTGGAGGGTTCGTTTCACGGATAAACCTTCTTCCGAAAAATCATACCAGGAATTCACACATAACATTAGTGTCACCAATGGAAAATTATATCTCACGTGTTATACCGATTTAACTATGGCCGCTCAATTTGAAGACAATAAGATTCCGGCGGACGATAACGATTCCCTTTTTATTGAAATTCCCAATGGAGATTATTCGGTAATGGTACGCCAGCTTTTCCATCCGGAAGATTACGATTACACTTCAAAAGACAATACATATGAAGTAGTTCTCTTGCCCGGAAAAAACATCACCAGCGTTGCAAAAGTATTCTGGACTCCCTACTAAACTATAAACCATTGACTAAAAACTATCGACTATAAAATGAGTAACATTCCTTTCCAAACCATTAACTGGGCCACAATAGAAAAAACTGAACATAAAGGCGATTCGGGTAAAGCCTTCTGGCAAACCAAACAATTTGAAGGACTGCGTGTTCGTATTGTAGAATATTCAGCGGGTTACCTCGCCGATCACTGGTGCGAAAAAGGTCACGTCGTTCATTGTCTCGAAGGAGATTTTATCACGGAGTTGAGTACAGGAGAAAAAACAAAACTTTCTAAAAACGAAACATATGTTGTTTCCGACGAATTAAGTTCTCATCGTTCTTTTTCTGAGAATG
Source organism: Bacteroidota bacterium (assembly GCA_021323535.1). Lineage (GTDB taxonomy): Bacteria > Bacteroidota > Bacteroidia > B-17B0 > Aurantibacillaceae > Aurantibacillus. Next base: position 27,513 of record JAJONO010000039.1, on the reverse strand, counting down.
GAGTAAAGCTTCTTATTGTTGACGGAGATTTTTTGAAACTTGATAAATAACAATCATGGCAGTCCCACGTAAAGGCTTCAGGAGGATAACGGTTGATAATGTCAAGTACTGGTGGAAGACCACAGGCCAGGATTATGGCATTAGTCTTACAATTGCCGGTGAGAGCAGGGGAGGGCAATTACTGGTCACTGGTTTCGATTATCATCATAAGCTAATCAAAGTATATGATAACGGAGGTCAGGGATATGCACAGCAAATTACTATTACGCCGTTTATGGTAAGACAAGTGATTGAACTTGGTTTAAAAAGTGGCTGGAAGCCCGATGAGAAGGGTGAAATTTTTTATCCGGCCATCGATGGCAAAATAGAAATACGATTAAGGGAAATAAAAGGACAAAATGATTGATGGAATTTATTATAGTGATGACCAGTTCTTTCGTTTTTATAAAGACGGAACTTTACTTTGCTGTCTCATACGTGTTAGTGGGGAAGGAGATTTGAAACAGATATTGAATTGGTTCAAAAAAGAAAATCCGACTGCAGGAGTAAGAATGATTCGGTACACAATGAATGGAAATACAATTAATTTTAAATTTCCTGCACCCCTTGGCGACGGAAGAATGATAGAATATACGGGAACGCCAAAAGGAAAGAAAGAAGTTATTCTTAGTAGTCTTAATCACACCAATGGAAGAAAAATAAAGAACGAACGGTTTTTAAGGCTGGAATGAAATTGTATTTTAAAATTCGCTGAAAAAGTATATATTTAATTAAACAAAAACATTAAACCCATGGCATTTTTTAAGGACCTATTTGGAAAATCAGGAGGCTCTGAAGAAACACCGAATCATAATCAGTCCCCATGTAAAACAGAACAGGAACTCATTGAACGCTATGGAGGCATTGCCTGGGAAAAACAGAATGAACTTTATAAAGTTATAGGCGATAATAACTGGAACGTTGATATTAAAAAAGGAGAAATAAGTTTTGGTCCCGACAATAATTTCCCAATACAAATATTAGGAACCTTCTCTCATTCTTCCCAGACATGGCTCTGGGCCTGGGCCAATACAAAATCAGGTTTGCCCGATTCTCTCATTAAACATTCTCTTGAATTAAAAAAATATGGCGAAACCAACGGCATCAGCCTTCTTCAGAACGATCAGTTCGACGCGGGTAAAAGCGATCTGCATTTGATTGGTATGATCGCTTCCGGCATGTTTCGCTCCAGCGGTTATTACGTAGCTGATTACGGACAAGGTGCTATGGTGGTAACCATTAAAAGCGACAAGGTGGATAAGAACCGTGATGATAGTCACCACGCTATTATCCTCACGTTTCCGCAACTCATTTCAGAATTTGAAATGAATCATAAATCGGCACTCGCAAATTATTTGCTGGCTAAAAACTATACTGTTACCGATAAAGCAAAAGGGCTTTCAGCTACGCGAAACGGACAGACGATTACAGCCGAGTTTGATGAAAGTTCAAGGCTGACGAAGTTGAATGGATAAGTTATCTATGTTTACCACATAGGGCACATGGTTTTTGTTTTCTAACTACAAAAAAGGAAAACATAGACTGTTATCCTTCGGATAACGAGCATAGAGATGAACAGAGTCACCCAGCGACACTGTCATCCTAACGAAGGATGGATCTGCTCTTTTTACGCTTTCATTCTAAAGAAAACAAATATTCAATAGAATCTCCTTATTTTTATGAAGCCTAATTTAGTACAATATGTTCATGTATTTTATCGTTACGACCATATGAGAAATTTTTTTATTCTTTTACTAATTAATATTTCAGTCTCTTTTTCAATTGCCCAGCCTCCCCAGTTTCAATGGGTGAAACAATTCGGCAGCTCATCCATGGATGCGGGTAGCCATATTGTTACAGATGTAAATGGGAACGTTTTTACAATAGGTTTTTTCAGAGGAACGGTAGATTTAGATCCTGGACCCTCAAGCTTTACAATGAATGCTGGTACAAGCGCTGCAGCTTTTCTTTCCAAACTGGATCCCTTCGGGAATTTTATATGGGCAAAATTTTTAGGAGATTCAAACGTGACACAAAATGCTCTTGCATTAGATTCACAAAATAATATTTATATCGCCGGGCATTTTATGGACACTCTTGATTTTGATCCGGGGCCTTCAACATTTACAATGAGTTCTTTATACTGGCACTCTTATATTTTAAAACTTGACGTGAATGGCAATTTCGTATGGGCCTCTTCATTTAGCGGCGGAATAAGTGATATTATCAACGATCTGAAAGTAGACAATGCGGATAACATACATGTTACCGGAAATTACAGGGGACAGGTTGACTTTGATCCGGGACCAGGAACATATTCGCTCACAACGCAGGGCGATACAGGGATTTTTGTTTCTAAGCTGGACCCCTCAGGAAACATGATCTGGACACAACTAATGAAAGGTGTAGGGTTTGTAGAGTCAAATGCATTGTCGGTTGATCTGTCTGGCGAGGTTTATATCTCGGGAAGATTTTTCTTTACAATTGATTTTGATCCCGGAGCCTCGGCTTATAACCTGTCCTCCAATGGAAATTGCGATGTGTTCATTTGCAAGCTTAGTTCGTCTGGAAATTTTATATGGGCCAGATCTTTTGGAGGAACTAACGCCGACGAGATCGCAGATATTACCACCGACAAATTTAATAGCGTTTATGTGTGTGGGGATTATCTAAGCAGCGTGATTGATTTTGATCCGGGACCGGGAACATTTACAGTTTCAACAGGGGCCATGCAAGAGTCTTATATTCTCAAATTATTTTCGAATGGAAATTTTGCATGGGTGAAAAATACAGATGCCGCGTTTGTTGCCACCTCGTTCGCATTAGCATCAGATAAGAAAAATGGTATTTATTCGTGTGGAGGCTTTTCAGGACAGGTAGATTTTAATCCGGGATCAACTCCGGCTATACTTACACCTGTAGGGTTTTATGACATGTATATTTCAAAGATTGATACTGCCGGAAATTTTATCTGGGCAAAATCAATTGGTGGAACTCAGAATGATGCTCCTCATGATATTGCTGTAGATAATTACGGAAATATTTTCACAACAGGTTTTTTCGAAGCATCAACCGATTTTGATTTTGGGAGCCCTTCTTATTCAATTACCTCAAGCGGTGCATGGGATGGATTTATTTACAAACTAAATACCTGCCAGATGCCATCAACACCAATAAATACAACACCTGCTTCCAGCCAAACGGCCTGCGTGGGAAACAGTACTACTTTAACTGCAACCAGTACCGGAACATTGAACTGGTATATGAATATCGGAGGTATAATGACTCTTTTAAATACCGGGCCGTCTTACCCCGTTAATCTTCCGGTTGGTACCCACACATTTTACATTCAGGCTGTAAACTGCTCTCTCATGACCTCGCCAATAACAATGACTGTTTATGTTGATCCATGTACGGGAATAGAAGAACAAAAAATGTTACGCGGGGTTAGTATTTATCCTAACCCAACAAATGGAATTTTAAAAGTAAGTCTGACTGAACGCTTCGAAAAGTGTAAAATTTCTCTGATAAATTCTGTTGGACAATTAATTTTGAGTGGAGAGACAAATTTCGTTTCGGGTGAACCATCTTTTGAATTGAATTTAAAGGATGTATCAAAAGGATTGTATTTTCTGAAACTGCAAATTGATGACAGTCATCGCCTTATAAAGGTTGTAAAAGATTAAAGACTTACTTTAAACATGCGAAAAACTTTCTTTTCTATTATTTTGTTCGTTTTAAGCGGTTTCACAATTGCACAATCAAATGATACTTTGTATAGGGGAAGCTGTGGAGTAATTCTAAAAAGCGATGTGGTTTTAAAGGAGACAATTCAGAAAATGGATCTTAAAAAATATTTTGGTAAGACAGTAAAAGAATTTCTTCAGGAGGAAATTATTAATAAATACAAGGACCATGGTTTTTTCGTTAATGAAACCACAGGTGAAATAACATCTGTGCCTATTGAATTTACACCAGGACTAAGAATATCCATTGTTCCAAAATCTCTTAAGTACACAGATAATTTCAGTAAGACTTTTAAGTTTGATTTTGAGAAATTCAAAAAAGAAAAAATAGGTGGGTTAAAACTTGAACATGAACTTTTTGATAATCTGATATCGGATGATAAAAATAAAACAGAATGTAAATCAGTAAAAACGACAAATTAAACTTTAATTTATCACTTTGCGTCTTTTGCTTCCTCTGGGTTGTCACCCTGAGCTATCCCGATAATTATCGGGAGAATGGGCTGCGGGAACCAGCGAATTCCTAAAACTTAATCAACTCTTCAAACAACTCTTTCACAGGCAGGCCCATCACATTGTAAAAGCTGCCTTCAATTTTATCGATGCCAATATAGCCGATCCAGTCTTGTACGCCGTAACCGCCGGCTTTGTCGTAAGGAGAATAATTGGTGAGGTAGTATTCGATCTCTTCGGGTTTTAATTTTTTGAAGTACACTTTACTTACATCGTAAAATGTAGTTTGCTTGTTCGCGCTTTTAAGACACACAGCTGTAAATACTTCGTGCATTTTTCCACTGAGCGATTCCAGCATCTTTTTTCCTTCAGCGAAGTTTACGGGTTTGTTATATACTTTTCCTTCGCACCATACAATGGTATCGGCGGTAATCAGCAATTCATCTTCTTTCAGTTCCTCTTCATAAGCGTCGGCTTTTTTCTCGGCAAGATAAATGCAGATCTCCTGCGCCTTTAAATCTTCGGGCCATTCGGTTTCATCTACTTTAACGGGCTGGTTGCGGTATTCAAAGCCCAGGCTTTTTAAAAGATCTTGTCTGCGTGGCGAAGCAGATCCTAAAATTAAACGGAAAGGAAATTCTTTTATGATCGTATCAATCTTATTCATATCAGTTGAAATAAAAAATAAAGCTGTAGCCGAGGCCCATCAGCATGATAAATTTAAGCAATAAACTTGCATGTTTAAAATGTTTCGGTTCCTGTGCTCTTATCGTCATAAATAATAGGATGAGTAACGGTAGAACCAACGCTGCAAGAATATAAACAATGTGTGGCGAAGAAACAGTTCTATGTAATTTGAAAGTATTATACACAACAAACAGGAGCAATATCACCGTTATTACGAGCAAAAAGAATGCCGCCAGTTTGCTCGATTGCATTCCCCAGTAAATGGGCATGGTGTAGCCTCCTGTTTCCTTGTCGCCTTTAAAATCTTCCATGTCCTTAATAATTTCCCTTGCCATGCTGGTCACAAACCCGAAGATGGAAAATATGATCACAACTTTAAGACAGGATAAAATAATTGGCGCGTGGTTGGCTGTAAATCCAGGTTGTATATGCTGCATGATGCCTATCTCATAGACAAAAGGAATAAAAAACACCGAAGCCGTAAGCAAAGAAACTACAACATTGCCAATGAGCAATTGTTTTTTAAAGTGCGTGCTGTAAAACCAGAGAAGTACCGCCGCGACAATATGAAAAATAGCGAGACGTAAATAACCTGTTTTCAAAGCGCAGAACATTCCCAACATCAAACCAACAACAGTAAAGGTGAGATGAAGAATAATGGCCCAGCGTCTTTTGATCACTTTGTCAATCACTACGGTGTCGGGATGATTGATCATGTCTGTTTTTACGTCAAAATAATCGTTAATGATGTAACCCGCGGCTGCAATTAAAACTGTACTCAGTACCAGTAATCCGAAAAGCGAATTGTCTAATCCCAATGCAATGTTATTCGCCGATAATATTTTCTGCAGCACATAATACCTAAGCAGATATTGCGTCAATGCAATCATGATCAGGTTCTCAATTCGTACAAGTTTGAGAAACGCAATAAATTTATTATCGAGTATTCTTGTCAATTTACCAGTTTCTTATTTCCCAGTTTCCCTGCGATTTTAATACCTGTTCAATAATGTCTCTTACACAGCCTTCGCCGCCATTTCTTCCCGAAACATATTTACAGATTTCCTTTATTTCAGGCGCCGAATCTTTCGGACAAACTGCCAGGCCAACAATGCTCATCACAGAATGATCGGGCAGATCATCTCCCATGTACATAACTTCCTCGTCTTTTAAATTATTTGCCTGCATGTAATTTCTATAACATTCCAGTTTATCATGTTGGTTAATGAAAATATCTTTCACCCCCGCTCTTTGCAACGCAGCTCTCACCGCAATATTGTTTCCTCCCGAAATAATAACGATCCTGTAACCTTTTGCAATGGCCACATGAAGAGCGTAACCGTCTTTGCCATACATATTGCGCACCATTTCCCCGGTATCAAGTACAAGGACTTTACCATCGGTGAATACACCGTCGATATCGAACATAAGAGTGGTTATTCTGGTGAGGGCCTGTTTGAAGTTAAGCATGCTGGTTCTGTTGAGATTGAATTAAATGACTGAGTTGTTTGTATAGTTTCTGAAGTTCCTTGTCCTTACTTAAAAGTTCCGAATGAAGTTTCATTACTTTTTTGTCGTTACGTTTGGCAGGACCGGTTTGCGCGTTCAGCGGAGAAAGTCTGTCGAGCTTTGTAACAGTTTGGCGAATCAGCGGCTTCAGCAATTTAAAATTTATTTTTTTGTCTTTCGATTTGGAAAGAAAATCATCGGCAGCCACATACATGGCGTTGGTAAAATTATTCACAAGCACCGCGCTTAAATGTAAGCGTAATCTTTTTTCCGAATCAAGTGATGTAACTTCCCTGGAGAATAAATTTGCTATGGTTTTTATTTTTTTCAGGCTTTTCGGACCAGAAGCTTCGATGAGAACGGGTGTTTTTTTCCAGTCGACCCGATCATTTTTAGAGAAGGTCTGAACCGGGTAGAACACGGCGCAATTTTCATGTTGTAGTTCCGAAATATTTTTGCTTCCTGAAGTATGGATCACAATTCCTTTTTCTGTTTTTATCCTTTTCGAAACTCTTGCAATAAACTGATCGGATACACAAATAAAATAAAAATCAGCTTCTTTAGTTATTTTGTTTAAGCTTGTGTGTACTTCGCAGCCAATGGTTTCAAAGGGAGACAACAGTTTGTTGGGTTGGTGATTGTGTACAACGACTTTAAATTCTTTCAAAGAAATAGAATGTGTGGCTAAATGCCAGGCAAGGTTACCGCAACCAATAATTACGATCGTTTGTCCGGCTTTTTTTGGCATACATTAATTCGTTGGCACCCTGAATTTACGAATTCTTTCTGCAATGGCAATGCCTGTTCCAATGGCCATTATAATACAGCCAAGCCACAGGATGTTGATGTAAGGGAATACATATGCCTCCATAACGATAAAGTCTTTGGCGTTACTAAGCTTTTCGCTCATCACTATTTCAATGGTTCCTTGTTCAGGATTGATTTTAGAGAAAACAAATTTTAATCCAAGGGCGTCGATCTCCGATTCTTTCGGAAACACAAAATTGTTTTTAATCACGTATTTAGGAAGGGCCTGGTAGTTTCTCGATTGAGCATCAACCGCTCTGAGAACAGCTGTAACTTCTAATAAAGAATCGTTTTTCTGATATTGTTCCTTGCCAATGTTGGTTCTGATAGAATCAATGATGACGAAAGCATTGGAAGCAAAAATAGTATCGCCTATATGGCCTATATAATTTTTGGTGTTGCCCCAGGCATTTTGTTTTTTCGGTACGGTGTCAAAGTTACCGGCCGTAACGTGGGTGTAAATATCATGGTCAAGATAATGTTTAGTAGCAGGGTCTGCGGCTTGTCCCATGCGCGGATTGTTCTGAACGTGTGGCTCCAGCGAGAAAGCGTATTCCCATTTTTTGTCTTTATTCTGCTTGAGATAATCTACGTGAAAATAAAAATCAATGTCCTTCCATGTTTTTCCTTTGAAAGTTACAAGATACGGCCCCATTGGCAAGGTATCTCCCTGCTGTAAGAAGAGACTTACCTTATCATCGAATCCTTCCCCGAGATCGGAAACTTTTTTATCGGAGGTGTTTTTAGAAAGCGTTACTTTTTTAGAAGTGGAAACTAATGCACCAATAAGAATGAGGGCGAATCCTAAGTGAGCGATAGCTGCACCGCTCTTGCTTACTTTTCCTTTCAGAACAACGATCCAGTAACCCGCGTTAGCAAAAACCGCGAACAATCCTGTAATAAAAAGTAGAGCGTAGCTGATGGCGTCCCATGTTGAAAGACCGGAATTATGCATGAAGTAAAGCGGAATGACACAGGCTAATCCGAAAACAACTGCCGGAACGAACGCGTAAAGAATTCTCTTTCCGAATTGTTTTGTATCTGTTTTTTTGAATTTAAGAAACAACGATCCGCCGATGAGGATCATGAGTAGAATAGCGAATGGCGTGATCCAGGTATTATAAACCGGAATTTTTTTCGGAGCATAATCGGTGCCGAATAATTTGTTGAGTACCGGAATAGAAGTGAAGTAAGTAATGATCAATCCTGATAATAATAAAACAAGCGCGCCGAGGAACATCCAGAATTCCCTGGAGAATAATTCTTCTTCGTCTTTTTCTTTCGGAAAATATTTCGCGTAAGAAATAATTGTAACTACAGCCGAACCTCCGAGCCAAACCATCATCAGCTCTCTTTTGTATCCGTACAATAATCCAAAGAATAAAATATAAAGCGAAGCAAAAATGTATGAAACCTTGAAAAGAGATTCTTCGATGAGCAGAATTACGCTGATAAAAATAAATGTGATCACGTAAAGCACCAATTGTCCCTGCATTCCCAGATCTGTAAACGCGTGAACGGAAGCATTTCCTAACACACCGCTGCGTGTAAGGAAAGTGGAATATAGCACCAGTAAAAATCCTCCGATGGCAAGAAAATGCGTGGTGAATAATGACCCTCCTTTGTTTTTGTTAATGATCATGGTATGTCCCGCAGCCACAAGAACCAGCCATGGTACAAGAGATGAATTCTCTACAGGATCCCAGGCCCAGAATCCTCCAAAACTTAGCGCTTCATAGGCCCATGCCCCCCCCATTAAAATTCCAACACCTAGCACAAGAATTCCGAAATAGGTCCATGGCAAAGCAATAGCCTGCCATTTCTGATGTTGTTTGTTCCACAATGCAGCGATGGCAAAAGCAAAAGGTACAAGTGTGGATGCAAATCCGAGGAAAAGAGTAGGAGGGTGGATCGTCATCCAGTAATTCATCAGTAAGGGATTTAAACCTCTTCCGTTCAACCTCGCTAAATAATTCGGATTACTGAACAATGGAATATTTGCATTTTCGGGAATCTCGCGTAATAATAAAAAAGGATTGGTCCCTATTTTAAACGGCGCCGCATCGGGATCAAGTGAAAGATAAACGTAAACTCCCAACAGCATGCTGGCGAGAAACACCTGCACCAGTGCAAATATGGCCATTACAGGCGCTTCCCATTCTCCGTTCTTCAGCTGGCGTTTTAAGATCCATCCAAGGATAATGTTCCAGAATGTCCATAAGAGGAAACTTCCTTCCTGCCCTTCCCAGAAACACGAAAGAATATATTTCATATCCATTTCCTTGTTACTGTGCTGGTGAATGTATTGGTATTCGAAATAATGATTAAAAAGCATGAAGAACAAAGTGCCTGCAATTCCGAGCACAGAAAACCCGTGAACGTTAAATGCCATGCGGGCGAGTTTGAGATAAGCTTTATTCTTAGAGGCAAGACAATACGCCAGGAAACTTAAAAAGGCGGCAACGAAAGAGAGGGTAATGAAGGCGTGGCCAAGTTTACCGGCCCATAAATGTTCCCCTATGTACTGAATGTCCAAAACCCTGAAAAATTACGGGGCAAATGTACTAAAAAGATGGGGTTTAAAGCCGTTAAAACTCAGATTTCACACATTTTTAAGGATGAATGATAAATGATGAATGATAAAAGATCCTAAGTCATTAATCCTTAATCATTGATCCTTTTTTAGAGATAATTATGCTATTTTTGAAACATGTCGTTCCGTTTCCGGATAAGCGTTCTCCTTTTGCTGATCTTCAGCATTGCCAAAACACAAGAAAACAAGCAGGAAGACAGCCTCTGGGCCGCCTACAACTCAGCTTCCGATAAAGGCAAAGCAGTTCTTACACTGATCCGGATCTCCGAAACATGTTATAAACGAGATCGCGAACTTTCCGAAAAACTGGCACAGAGAGCGGTGGATGAAGCAAAAAAAACAGGAAACAAAGTCATAAAGGCAAAAGCGGTTTCAAGGCTCACCAATACCTATTTCGACAATGGAAAATATGAGGAGTCTTATTATGTGGCGGATGAACTTCTGACTCTCGCCGAAGAAATAAAAGATAATTCGATTTATGCCGACGCTTGTAAAATAATAGGAAGACGTTATCATTTCAGGGGAGAATATGATAAAGCGCTGGAGTTTTATCTGAAAGGACTCACCTATTTCGAGAAAGACAATAACACCAAACAAATGAGCGAGATCTATAATTCGATGGGTGGTGTTTATCTGAACCAGGAGGATAATAAGAAAGCCTACGATTTTTATCATAAGGCCCAGGAAATACAATTCAGACTGAAAAGTGATAACGGAATTGCAAGAGGATATCTGAACATGGCCAATGCGCTGATAGCTACTAAAAACAACGTGAAAGCAAAAGTGTTTCTCGATAGCGCTTATTTCTATTATGACAGGATCAATTCCGATGAAGGAAAAGGGTATGTGTATTCTACGGTTTCTAATATTTATGTGGATCAGGGACAGATTGACTCGGCGCTTTCAAAGTTGATGATCTCAAGAAAAATAATGGACAAGCTGAATAAGTTCTACACCTTGTCGCAGGTAGATCTTGGAATTGCTGATCTGTATGTTAAGAAAAACGATTTAAAAAACGCCATTAAGTTTGTTGACTCAGGAATTGAAGTTGCCAGGAAGACAAAACAGAGTCATAACATCGCGCCACTGTATTCGCTCAAAGCAGTTATCCTGGAGAAGATGGGAAAAGTTGCCGAGGCATTCGAGAATTATAAATTATATAAGGCTTTTTCAGATACGGTGTTAAATGCAAAAACCATCCGCAAACAAACCGAAGACGCTCTAAAATATGATTACAGCAAAAAAGAATATCAGCAGGAAATCGAAAAACAAAAAATGCTGGCGGAGCAAAAGGATAAAGAAACTCGCCAGCGTTTTATTCTGAATGCGACCTTAGTGGGAGTCATTTTTCTGCTTATTATTCTTTTTTTAGTTGCCAGAAGTTACAGAAGCAAACAAAAGACCAGTAAGATCATTGCCCAACAAAAACTGGAAGTAGAAAAACAACATCATTTACTGCAGGAAAAAAATAAAGAAGTACTCGATAGTATTTTATATGCAAAACGCCTGCAGCAAGCCATTCTTCCTTCCGAAGAAAACATTAAAAAGCATTTACCGGAAAGTTTTGTTCTTTACAAACCAAAAGATATTGTAGCGGGAGATTTTTACTGGATGCATACGACTGAGAGTTATTCGTTAGAGGTTAAAGGTTCAGAACGCATAACAAATAACCCTGAGCTTATCTTAATAGCTGCCGCAGATTGTACCGGCCACGGTGTTCCCGGAGCTTTGGTATCGGTAGTGTGCAGTAACGCGCTGAACCGTTCTGTGCTTGAGTTTGGACTAAGCGATCCTGCAAAAATTCTGGATAAAACGCGTGAATTGGTAATTGCCACTTTTGAAAAAAGCGATAAAGAAGTTAAAGATGGAATGGACATTTCTTTATTAAGTATTCAGGATAAAAGTCAAAAGTCAAAAGAAAGGACTCTCAGCTGGGCTGGTGCCAACAATCCTCTATGGATCATAAATCCAAAAGGAGAAATAAAGGAAATAAAAGCAGATAAGCAGCCTATTGGAAAATACGATGCGGAAGCGCCCTTTACTTCGCACGAAATTAAAGTGGAAAAAGGCGACAGGATATTTATGTTCACCGATGGTTTTGCCGATCAGTTTGGCGGACTAAAGGGTAAGAAATTCAAATACAAACAACTCCAGCAGATTCTTGTTGAGTCAATGAATTCTTCTATTGATCAGCAAAAAGAAATTCTTGATAAAAAATTCTCAGATTGGAAAGGGGATTTGGAGCAGGTAGACGACGTTTGCGTAATTGGAATACAATTATAAAATGGAAAATGTAAAAGGGAAGAGAGAAAATAGAGTGATTCCATTTTTCATTTTCCATCATACATTTTACATGTTTGATGGAAATCGATTGTGTTAGTTTATTTGCCCTTTGGCGTCGTTGTATTTACTTGGACATTTCATCAGTATATCGTTGGCGTGAAATTCTTCGCCATGCATTTTTCCAATGAGAACGATCTGCTCGCTTTTTTCAAAGTCATGTGGTTTACTTTTGTGAAGCACCACTTGTTTTGCAACGCCTTTATTATCTATCAGCGTAAATGAAAATTCACTTGCATTTACTCGTGGATCGTAAACCTGTGGCTGGTTCTTGTCAAGTTTTCCAACAACATGGTATTCTGTTCCGGGATTAGCGAGAGCCTCCGTAAAATCGGCATAGGTACTTGTGTTTTTCAGCGACACAAAAATAACGCCGATGGCAACTGCAATAACAATGATTCCGACGATGTGTAATTTTTTCATGGCCTATTTAATTTTATCTTCTAATTTTTTTAATTTTCGTTCAAGCACAACCATAAAAATGACAAGCGCTACAAAGATCATCCCTATCACAGCTATCACAACGTAGATCTTTCCTTCCTGTCTGAATGTATCGGCCATTTCAGGGTTCCCTGCTTCCTGAGCATTGGCAAAGGTAGTAAGCAGTAACAATAAAAGTAAACTAAGTTTCCTGATCATTGAGTTTATTTTTTATAAAAGTAATTCTGTTTTTAATTTCAAATAACCAGACACTGAAAAGTATCCAGCCTATAACAGCAGGATAAAATACAAGTCTCATGTTATTATCCATATCATATTTAGCAAAAGCGGGATTTCCTCCGTTACCAGGATGTAATGAATCTGTTAATCGTGGAAGCACCATAATAAACACATTCATCATCACAAAAGCAAAGATGTTATACACTGCAGAAATTCGCGCGCGTTTACTTTCGTCATCTACCGAAGCACGTAAAATAAAATAAGCAAGATAAATGAGAATGCTGATAGCAACACCGTTCAGTTTCGGGTCCTGGAAGGTCCACCACGTGCCCCATGTATACTTGGCCCAGAGCGATCCGGTAGTAATTCCGGGAATGCTGAAAAAGAAACCTACAATCGCGGCGTTAAATGCTTTTGAGTCGTTCTTTAGTGGATTTTTAGATCCTAATGTTTTAATGCTGTAAAAAAGAGAAACTCCCATCATGAATAACATAGCAAACCAGATAGGAACATGGTAAAAAACATTACGAATAGTTTCGTTCAGAATATCCAGTCTCGGAACAAGTCCTAACAGTCCCCACACCAACGTATAAAGTATGAGAAGAACGGAGAGTATTTTGTAGGTGTGCTTCACGAAGAGCTTTTAATGTTTAGTTCTTAGTTTTTAATAAAAAGCCTGAGTTACTAAACACTCAAAACTAAACACTAAGAACTTAAACTAGTCGCGCCAAAGATAAGGAAATAATAGAAAAGAAAGGGCCAGTGTGAGCACATTTAGGGCCGCCAGAATGCTAATAAAATCAAAACCGACCCCCGCCCATTCAATGCCATCTACGGCCTGTTTGCTGAGTTTAATGGTTACCATGATGAGTGGCATTACCACCGGGAAGCTGAGAATGCTCATCATGGCAAAATTTCCGCTCGCCTTGGCAGCAATGGCGCTCATGAGGCTAAGCGTTCCGGCTAGTCCTGTTGAAGCAAGAATAAGCACAATAAAAAACAAGGGCATATTACCCACTTCATTTTGAACAAAAAAGCCGTAAAAGAAAAATGTAACTATGCTCAGAGCCAGCATAAATACCATATTATAAAGCACCTTGGCCACAATAAACTGCCGGGGCGAATAATACAGATAATTAAAAAGTCCATGACCGCCAGTTTCTTTCAGAAAACTCTTTCCACTGATGGTGACTGAAGTAAACAGTGTAATAACCCAGAAAAGGGCGTTCCACGTTGGCTTATCGAGTTTGCCTTTAAAACACAGGGCGCTTACAAAAATGGTTCCCACCACATACACCAGTACTCCGCCAAGGGTTGATTTCTGACGGAATTCGAGTAAAAACTCTTTTTTTATAAGAGCAGAGAGCATTAAACAAATGTAGGGTTATTTTTTTAACCCGGTTAACGCCGATAGGGTGAGGGTACATAATGAAATACTCCCTAAATTAGCTCATCTTATGCGTTTTCTTTTTATCATTTGTATGTTCGCTTCAGGTATTCTGAAGGCCCAATTCACCAAAGGCGATTCCCTCCGCGGGTCCATTACTCCCGAAAGGGCCTGGTGGGATGTTATTCATTACGATCTTCGGGTGAACATTAATATTTCCGGCAACACGATCAGCGGCAGTAACTGTATTGCGTATGTTCCTCTTACGGGCGGTACAAAAATGCAGATCGATCTCCAGGAACCACTGAAGATCGACAGTGTTTTTTTTCATTCACAAAAATGTACCTGGAAACATACTTTTAATGCCTGGATAATTGATCTTCCCCAGAATTCAACTTCGCCCGATTCGGTTCTTGTTTTTTTTTCAGGAAAACCACGCGCTGCCAAATTTCCACCGTGGGACGGCGGCATTAGCTGGAAACAAGATGCTATGAAAAGAACCTGGCTGGGTGTTTCGTGCCAGGGACTTGGCGCCAGCGTGTGGTGGCCAAACAAAGATCATCAATACGATGAGCCCGACCAGGGAATGATTATTTCTATAACTATTCCGGATTCGCTCGTCAATATTTCCAACGGAAAACTGGTGAGCGTAACAAAGAAGAATAACAATACAGCTACATGGACCTACAAAGTGCTAAATCCCATCAACAATTATGATGTTACTTTTAATGTAGGAAACTATGTAACCGTAAAAGATTCATTCATGGGAAAGAATGGAAAACTAAACATGGAATATGTAGTTCTTGATTACAATAAAGATAAAATAGCTTCACACCTGGTAAAAGATACCCGTGATATGCTCACCGCTCTTGAATACTGGTTTGGTCCGTACCCTTTTTACGAAGATGGTTACCGCCTTGTTCAAACACCTTACCTGGGCATGGAACACCAGAGCGCCATCGCCTATGGAAATAATTTTAAGAAAGGATACATGGGCATTGATCGTTCTAAAACCAGCGTTGGATTACTTTTTGATTTTATTATTATTCATGAAAGCGGACATGAGTGGTTCGGTAATAATATTACCTGTAAAGACAATGCCGATATGTGGATACACGAAGGATTTACTACTTATTCAGAATATCTTTTCATGGAATATCATTATGGAAAAGACACGGCGGATATGTACATTATTGGTCAGCGTAAAAATATTCTCAACGATGTTCCGGTGATTGGTAATTACAATGTAAATAAAGAAGGCAGTAGCGACCAGTACGATAAAGGCTCAAATATGATTCACACAATACGACAGGTAATTAATAACGATTCGTTGTTTCACCGGATACTACTCGGACTTAATAAAGATTTTGCAAAGAAAACTGTCACCACAAAAGAGATTGAAGATTACATGATCGCTAAGAGCGGTAAAGATCTTCAGCCAATATTTGACCAGTATCTGAGATCAACAACTATTCCTGCACTGGAATACGAACTTAAAAAAGGAAAACTGGTTTATAGGTGGAACAACTGCAACAAAAATTTTAATATGCCGGTGCGAATTCTACTTAACAGTTCTCCAACAGATGTGATGTGGATCTTTCCATCAATAGTTAAAAAAGAAATTACGGTGAGTAATGAAATAAAAGCCATAACGGCCGACAGTACATTTTATGTGAAAACCAAACCCGGTTTCGCGAAAGTAAAGAAATAAAAAAGCCGCTCAGCAGGCAATCTCCATAACCTCTGAGCGGCTCAATTTTTTGTTATAACTAAACAAAAACCCTTTAAAAGAACGTATTGTAAATTTACAACACCAAAAGCTGTAGTTTTTATAGGTTTAAATAAGTGGTCATGTTTTCCTTATATCTGGTTATTTGTTAAAATACTATATCTATTTAGTAAATCTAATCAGCCTGCCTGCATATAATTCTGTTCTTCCGAAGCAATAACAACCTCAAAAGTAGTACCCTGATTTACTTTACTTTTAAGAGTGATCTGTCCATGAAGTTTATCAACTCCCTTTTTTACAAGGTAAAGACCCAATCCTGATCCTTTGGAAGTTTCATTAGCTCTGAAGTACATATTAAATACCTGGCTCTGTACCGAATCTTCAATTCCCATTCCGTTATCTTTCACTGTAATATTAATAGCTTTTTCATCGCCTGTTATCCTTATCTTTAAATAAGGATCTGTGCCTGTTGTTCTTTGGTATTTGATCGAGTTTTCAATGAGGTTTTGAAGTATTGTTTCCAAAACAGACTGGTTAGAGACAAAAGTACCGGATACACAAATTTCTTTTTCTATCGTGAGGCGTTCGAACCCCGGAAAATGCGCAAACTTTTTTATCAGATCCGCAATGAGCTCTTCAAAGTTTATTTTCTGGCTCGCCACAACATCTTTCATTTTCATAGCTTTCATTAATTCTCCAAGCGTGCCATCGAGTTTCTGAGTTGCTACATTGATCATGTCAAGGTATTTCAGCGCCTTCTGATCCTGTAATTCTAACTTACTTACATTCACAAGTCCCATTACCGAAGCCAAGGGCCCTCTAATATCATGGGATGCTTTATAAATGAACAGCTCAAGTTCTTTGTTCGTGGCTTCCAGTTTCTCCTCCGTTTTTTTTCTTTCGGAAATATCCTGGGCTGCTACATAGATTACATTGGAGCCATTTTGTTTATGACAAAAAGAATTCACCAGAACATGAACGATCCTGCCGTCTTTTCGTTTCCATTGACGCTCGCTGTTACATATTCTTTTTGTGGTGATTGCATTATCGGTACTGCATGTAATATTATTTTCCGATTGATTAATAAAATCGTCGAGGTTCATTAGTTTAAGCTCTTCAGGCGAATAACCAAGCAGATCTGAAAGCGCGGGATTTGAATACGCGATTTTCATTGTAACAGGATCCACAAAATAAATACTCATAAGTGATTCGTTGATGAATGTGCGCATGTTGGTCTCACTTTCAAAAAGAGCTAATTCAGCTTCGATCTGATCGGTTATATCATGGCAAACACCAAACATGCCAACAGGGAATCCTTCTGTGTTATATTCGAACTGAGCCACTGAATGGATGTGTTTTATGGTGCCGTCGCGACGTAGAATGCGGTGTTTGAAACTGGAGTTACTAAGTATATTTTTTGATTTTTCAATTTCGTGTATTACCGTTTCAAGGTCTTCGGGATGAATATAAGATAACCAGCCTTGGAATGTTTGATTGTTTCTTTCCTCTTCAGTCAATCCATAAATGCGACATGCTTCGTCCGACCAGATGCCTTTTCCGGTGCTGAAACTAAGTTCCCAGCTTCCGATCTTTGCAACTGCCTGGGCCTGGTTTAATCTTGATTCGTTATGTTTTAACGAGTCCTCATATTTTTTCTGGTGGGTAATATCTGTTTGAATTCCTATCGATCCAATGATCTTTCCATTGCCGTCGAGGTAAGGAGCGCTGCTAACCTGTAACCATAATCTGCCGCCATCTTTGGTTTTTACCTTCAACTCAAACTGACTTTGTCCGTAAATTTTATGATTTTTTATAGCCTCATCAACTATATAAACGTGATCGGTGTCAAGCAAAAGTTCTTTGGCGTTTTTACCTTTAACCTCCAGGAATTCATAACCGGTCATTTTGCAAAGACTTGGATTCATATACATGATTCGGTCATCGTTATCAACGATCATAATGCCTTCATTCATTTGGGTGACAATATCTTCCCAATGATGTTTGGGCGAAAATTCAAGCATGCCGTATTTTTTTATGGCAATCACACAGGCTAACGAAAAACTGGTTACAAAAACTGCCGTTGTTGGAATAGCGTTGTATCCAAAAACCAGAGGCAAAGCTTCACCAATAATTCCACCAATAACCGGCAATAAAAAACCTACCAGTAAGAGCCCGGATATTTTTTTTCTCTGGTCGCCGGTTTTACTTTTAATGAAACAACTCAATAATAATATAAGATAGGCAAGTCCTCCAAGGCTTGTCCATATGATCAATAACGTTGTACCAAAAATGGGAACAGGATTAGCCACCCAACTCCAGGTGTCGGATTTAACAAAACTATACCTTACTTCGTCAATCAGGATCAGTGTGAGGATCACGGTAATTGGTAAATAAAGAAAAACAGAAAAGAGGCTGCGGAATTTTTTCCAGTTAGTGATTCTTAAAATGAATTCGAGCCCCGATGCTATAACACATACAATGGCAACCCCAGATACTTTGTACCAGGCAGATGCTGTTTCAGCGTCCTCACTTAGTCTCATGAGGCCCTCCAGTGTTTGCCAAACAGCGAGTATCAACACAAAAAAACCAAGTAGTAAATTCAGTTTGTTTCTTGGGAAGCTCAGGGTTATATAAAGATAGATCCCTAGGTTTATTACTGCCGGCAATATAAAAAGCAGCAGAATATTATAACGGCTAAAGTCCAGATTAAACATAATAATGTTAGTTTTAATTCTTCAGCAAAGTTCGGGAAACAATAAGTGCAGATGGGGTGATTAAGCAATGTAACCTGACACATGTAAGATTTTGATAAAAATGGTAAAGCGGATTGGTGCCACCTGGCGCAGGAAACTTAAAGCCAATGGAGTACGATTGGCCGAATTGAAAAAAAATCTTAAAATCAGCTGAGTCTTTCCAGGAAAGCGTCCTTCTTTCTTCTCGAAATTTCGATCTGCGTTCCGTCGCTCATTACGGCGTATCCTCCATCCACTTTTAAGAAACGCATAACGTGGTTCATGTTAATGAGGTGATGGTGATGAACCCTGATGAAGTCCTGTTCCGGTAAAAGTTCTTCGTAGTGTTTTAGTCCGGCACTAACCATAAGTTTACGTTTATCGGCCAGGTAAAAAATAGTGTAACTGGTATCGGCTTCGCAACGGATAATATCTTTGATATTAACGATCTCAAAAGCGTTTCCGGTTGGAAGAGTGATCTTCTGGAAATTATCATCGGCTTTTTTCAGCTGCTGAATAAGGAACTGAAGGTTTTCCATGGTAGGAGGGGAGCTCGCTTTTTTCTGAACAGCTTTATCTACTGCGGCTTTTAATTCATCAATATCGATCGGTTTCAGAAGGTAATCGCAGGCGCTGTATTTAATGGCCCTGATGGCATGCTGATCGCTGGCTGTGGCAAAGATGAGCTCGAATTTATGGCCCTGTACTTTTTCAAGTAAATCGAAACCGCTTCCGTCGGGCATGCTTATGTCGAGGAAAACCAGTTCGGGGTTAAGCGATTTGATGAGCTCAACACCTTCTTTAACGTTGTTGGCCAGGCCAATAATCTGCAACTGCGGACAATTTTTCTGGATGATGCCGGCTAACATTTCGCGGCTCTTTTGTTCATCCTCAATAATTAATGTTTTCATATGCAAAAAAATATTTTTTTTAAGGTCATATGGAACGTTCCTGTCTTTTTTTGTTTATTTGAAGGAAGCGTTTCATACTATTTTGTTTAACCGTTAAGCGGTACGTAAAGTTCAACCTGTGTGCCCAGTGCATTTCCATCTTCGTCCTTAAGATCGGTTACCGTAACGCTCAGTTTGGAATTATTTACCTCATTGAGAATACGTAAACGGTCTTCGGTTATTTTCATACCCAGGGATTTATGTTTACTCACCGGCATGGTACGTTTAATTTCAGCGGCTTTTTCACGGCCAATACCATTATCGGTGATAGTGCAAATTAAAAAATTATTTCTGGAAGTGAAAGTAATTGTGAGTTTTCCTTTTTCCGGCTTAGGATTCAGGCCGTGAAGAATGGCATTCTCCACATAAGGCTGGGTAAGAAGGGGTGGCATAATGTCATAATCGGCATCCACCGAAGGATCTATAATAATCTCATATTCGAACTTATCTTCAAAGCGCATTTTTTCCAATTCGAGATAAAGCTTCAACGCTTCAAGATCTTCTTCAACGGTAACAGTTGGCTTGTTGGAGTTGTTAAGAATGATCCTTACCAGCCTTGCAAATTTGCTGAGGTATTTAATGGCCTCATCGCTCTTGGAGTGGAAAATATAATGTTGGATGGAGTTGAGTGAATTGAAAATAAAATGCGGATTCATTTGTGAGCGAAGAGCCTTTAATTCAATTCTGCTCATCTCTACGCGCCGTTCAAATTCCACTTTTTGTTTCTTTTTAATGTTGCCAATGCGTAACATGACAGTGGTATAGATCAATCCCGAAACGCAGGTAATTACAAGAATAATAAACCACCATTTTGTATAGAATGGCGCAAGAATAGTGAATGTAAAAGTGGTTTCCTGTTCGTCCCAGATTCCTTCGTCGTTACAGCTTTTTACTTTAAAGGTGTATTTGCCAGGTGCAAGGTTGGCATATTTACTGTAATCTTCTGTGCTTGGCAGGCTCCATTCTTTTTCTAAACCTTCAAGTTTTTTTATATATAAAACTTTATCAGGATTTGTAAGACAGATGCCCTTGTAATAAAAAGTAATGGTATTAAAATCACTACCTAATTCAGAACCATTGGCTAAAAGAGTGTCTTCGGTGAGCAGTTTTATATTCTGAAGAACAGTTGAATTTTGTTGTGTATTCTTTTTTAAATTAAACGGTTCGTGTTTCACCAATCCGCTAATGGTTCCAAACCAAAGGGTTCCGTCTTTGTCTTCCCAGATACCGTTCGAGTTACATTCAACACCCATGAAACCCTGCAATTTGCCGTAAGCGGTAATTTCAATTTTTCCGGTTTCAAGAAATTTTTTAAGATTGAGTTTATTGATTCCCTGGTTGGTTCCAATCCAAAGCGCCCGGTGCCCCTCAGCAAATTCAATGGAATAAACTTTTTCTGAATTCAAACCGTCCGCTTCTGTAATGTATTTGTAGCTACCGGTTTTGGTGTTGATCACCATCATACCGTTAAGACTGGCAGAGAAAAGATGATCCTTATAATGTTTTACCGCAAAATAATCGAGTTCGGGCAAATTGAGTTCTTTGCTGTAATGATGTATTGAATCGCCTATGAGTTTAAACAAACCTCCCTGTTGTGTTCCTATGTAAAGATGATCATTATCATCATTGCATAAGCCATATATCTGGTATTCTTCCTCGCCAGGTAGGCGTTTAAATTTAATTTCAGGCTGGTTGTTTTTCCAGTCGAGCGATGCAATTCCATTTCCGCCAGCTATCCAGGTGGTTTTGTTTTTCATCTGCACAAGCATCTCATAGGAGCCTTTAAATTCTGAAGGAAGAGGAATATCATAAAACCGTTCGTTCTTAAACTGAATCACGCCGTTCTTTGTCCCAAAAAGCAAGCGTCCTTCATTGTCTTCAATGCCTGCGTGACAAACATTCGTGTTCATGCCGTCTTTTATACCGTAACGTTTAAAATATCCCTGGTAATATTTGTAGATGCCGTTATTGTCTGAGCACATCCACAGGTTCTCCTGCCTGTCTCTGAAGATCTGGAAAATAAAAGCGTTTCCGGGCCCATTCGTTTTATCGTAAGTGGAGAAGGAATTATCTCTGTACTTAAACAAACCGCTGTGTGTTCCTATCCAGATATTTTCCTCTCTGTCTTTTAAAATGCATCGAACCACATTGGAATTATTATCGTAACCAATATTGTAATAATTGAACTGTGTGCCGTCGAAACGAAGAAGCCCTGTCTGTGATCCGATCCAGAGAAAATTATTATCCTGGTTAAGTAAGGTGGAGATGTTTTCGTCGATCAGTCCATTCTCAATAAAATAATTGGTGATTTTTTTTGTAGAAGGATTAAAAAAACTTAGTCCTTTATTGGTTCCAATAACAATGAAGCCGTTTTTCTGTACCACCGAATTCACCTGGTTGGAAGGAAGCCCCTTGCTTTCATCTATAATTTCAAACTTTTTATGTCCGTAAACAATGAGCCCTTTATCTGTGCCAATGTAAATATCAGAAGTGTCGGATTTATAAATATGGTTGATCTTGTATCCCGCAAGAGCGGCCACTTCGCTGATCTTGTTTTTGCTGAATGTAAAGAGCCCTTTCGAGGTTCCTATGTACATATTATGATGGTAGCCTTTGCAGAAAGAAGAAATGTTGGGACTGGAAAGACCCTGCGCCTTCGTGTAATTGTAGATCTTATTCTGTACCAGAATGCTTAATCCTTTTGCGGTTCCAACAAAAATGTTCCCATAATCATCCTGCGCAATGGCAGTAACGTTATGATCTATCAATCCGTTCTTTGGATTATAATTTACGAAATTTTCTCCGTCAAATCGCGTCAATCCTCCAAAACCACCAGCCCATAAATAACCCTGCCTGTCCTGGTACATACACGATACCTGCACAAAAGGTAGCCCGCTTTCGGCACTGTAGTTCTTAAAGAAGTACTGCTGGGCATTTATCTTTACAACGAAAGAAATTAAAAACAGGATAAATATGTAATGGATTCTTTTAATAATAACTCAATACTAATGTATCAGTAAATAATCAGAAAGTAAAGCTGATTCTGAATAAGTGGTTGGTTTGTTTTTTTAACTGGTAAAAGCTTTTTAGAAACTCACGGATATTAGTCTGTATCTAAAACCCTTTAATCGAAGTTTATTTCACGTACGCTCCATGCCTCTGGCTTATCATTGAATAACACCTTGGTGCTTCCCCAAACGCGCTCAAACAATTCAGAATTGCGGTAATTGTCTACACTTTCCTGATCTTTCCATAAGCTATAGGTGAAAAACACAGAGGGATTGTTTTCATCCTGCAATAATTCAACATGACTACATCCTTCAAATCCTTTTATGAATTTCCAGTTTGCTTTGAAGATGGCTTTAAACTCTTCGACTTTCTCTGGTTTAAAGCTCATTTTTACAATACGCTTAATCATAAAATTCAATTATCAGGTTAAAGTCAAATTTAGAACCAATGTCGCGCGGACATAACATTTTCTGAGCGTTTCCTCCGTTGATGGCCACTTCGAGGTAACCGAAACTATTGAAGAGAACGAGCGGCTGCCCATGTTTTACTTCGTCGTAGGTGTTGTAAATTTTTGTGATGCGGGTTCCGGGAAGCGTGATACTGAAATTTTTTTTTCCAACCACATCATTGAATTGTTGTTTCGAAATATTGGTGATGATGTTTCCGAAATCATCTATGTAAATTCCTTTTCCTCTCAGGATGTTCCCATTCACAAAACTTTCAAACTGAATGGCCCTGTAATAATCTGTGGTGAGAATGCCAATGTCCTCAATTTTATTCTTATTGAGTAAATGTACCGCAATGTCAACGAAAACATCCTTCAGAAAAAAATGATGCTTGGTATTGTCTTCATAATACAATTGATAAACCGGTTCGTTGAATGAACTGTCGAGCAAAGTAAACAATCCGTTATCAGGACAAATAATATACTGACCCATGTATTTACTCAGCAGGTACCTGGTATTATCAATGCTGTTGGTTTTGTTGAGCCCACTGTTGCTGGCAATAAATTTTACAGCGACTAAATGAATGGTTCCTTCCGGAAAATGTGGTAAAGCGTTTTTTAAAATGAATGCCGCGTCAGAAATGTTATTGTCTTTAATGTCGCAGCTAAGATCAATGATATTTAATCCCGCGCTTTGGGTGAGCAGTTTTGCTTTAACGATGGCCAAATACGGATCACGATAGCCAAGGTCTGTCGTTAAGGTTACAATGCTCATTTGTTCAAAAGTAAATATATTTTAAGGCATAATTTTTTTTAAACTTGATGAGAGATTAACAGGGTTATAAACATCCAAGACAAAAGTCAAAAGCGTTCAAGTCAAAAGAATGGCGCGACTTTTGCACCCACGGATCTTTTGAATTCTGACTTGTGAACTTTTGACTTAAAATTGTATGACAGAAAAGATTATTACCCTTGAAAGCATTGAGCCGGTTGAGATCTACGGAGTGAACGATGTGAAGCTGAATATTATTAAAAAGTATTTTCCAAAACTCAAATTGATAGCGAGAGGATACTCTCTAAAGGTTCTTGGCGAATCATCTGAAATTAACCGCTTCGAGAAAAAGCTGGATATGCTTACCGAACATTATCATAAAACCGGACTTCTGACTGAGTCCGTGCTCGAACGTTTATTGGGACAAACGGGAGATAATCTTCTTGAATCAAAAGAAGATGCCATAAGCAACGATATTATTTTGTTTGGTAATAACGGACTTGTTATCAAGGCAAAAACCGACAACCAGCGTCGGATGATGAGCAGCATTTTAAAGAATGATATGCTTTTTGCTGTGGGCCCGGCCGGAACCGGAAAGACGTATACAGCAGTGGCGCTTGCCGTAAAAGCACTCAAGAACAAAGAAGTAAAACGTATCATTCTTACACGCCCCGCTGTTGAAGCCGGTGAAAATCTTGGATTTCTTCCGGGCGATTTAAAGGAGAAACTCGACCCTTATATGCAACCATTGTATGACGCGCTTAACGATATGGTTCCTACCGATAAATTAAATCAGTACATCGAGAACCGCACCATTCAGATTGCGCCCCTTGCATTTATGCGTGGAAGAACGCTCGATAACGCTTTCGTTATTCTTGATGAAGCGCAGAATACTACCGAGAGCCAGATGAAAATGTTCCTCACGCGTATGGGAGCCAATGCAAAATTCATTGTGACCGGTGACGCTACTCAAATAGATTTACCTTATAAACAACCAAGCGGTTTACTGCAGGCATTAAAGCTTTTAAAGAAGGTAGAAGGTATTGAAATTATCGAACTTGATAAGAGCGATGTAATTCGTCACAGACTCGTGAGAGCGATCATTGAGAAATACGACGAATCCAAATAGTTATTAGTGTTTAGTTCTTAGTTTTTAGTAAACTGCTTATTAAGCATTAATAACTAAAAACTAATAACTGTGTTAGCGTTCGTCATTAATCTGTTCAGGTTTGAATCCTTTAAGGTCGAACGTAAAAACGTTGTCGTTCAATTCAACATTCGGTTTCATGGTTTTAATCTCGTAAAGCTGTGTACCGCCGTCTTTCATCATCATTCGTAGCTGCGTTACTTGTTTTTTCACTTTGTCTACATACAATTTTGCAGTATGAAATTTCTTCTTCTCAGGTTTTACCGAAGGATAAAGATCAATAACATGGCTTGTAGATGTTCCTACTTTTTCTTCCTTGTCATATTTATATTTATAACCCGTTTCATACATAGTAAAGATCTTACTCGGATTTAATTGCTCGTCATTGGAAGCATCAAAATCTTTTATGGTAACTTCTTTTGCGTCCTTATTATAATTCCATAAGGTCTTTCCATCGCACACAATGGTGTTACCCGGAATTTCGAGTTTGAATTTTTGTCCTTTGATCTGAACCTTACCGGTTTGTTTTTCGATTTGCTTTTTATCTTTATTTAAAATAATAAAACCGTAATCGGCGGTTATCGTTTTATAGCCCTTAGTGGTTTTGCTAAGATCATCGAGAATGGTTTTTGCCTTTGGATCCTGGTCCTGGGCATTTAAAATTAATGCTCCGGCAACAAATAATATTGAAAGTAGTTTCTTCATAATACTTTAAGAAGTGCAAATGTAATACCAAAACGTGCCAAAAAGTACCCTAAAAACCTAAAAAAACTACTGATTTCTTAATTTTTGTAAAATTTCGTCAAGTTGAGACATATCCTTAATAAGCACTTCGCGGGCCTTGCTTCCTTCGAAAGGACCAATTACCCCTGCAGCTTCAAGCTGATCAACAATGCGGCCGGCGCGGTTATATCCGAGCTTTAGTTTACGCTGTAAGAATGACGCGCTGCCCTGCTGGAACTGAACCACCAGTTTAGCGGCATCGTCAAACATTTTATCGCGTTCGCTCAGGTCAACGGTTTCTTTTCCGTCGCTGCCGTCTTCACCAACATACTCAGGTAATAAGAAAGCGCTTGGATAAGCTCTCTGGTTGCCAATGAATTCACAAATCTTTTCTACTTCAGGCGTATCAACAAATGCACACTGAATGCGGATAAGATCGTTTCCTGTGCTTAATAACATATCACCTCGTCCTATCAGTTGTTCAGCACCGCCTGCATCCAGAATGGTGCGGCTATCGATCTTGCTCGTTACCCTAAACGCGATACGCGCCGGGAAGTTGGCTTTGATCGTTCCTGTAATAATATTTACCGAAGGACGCTGCGTAGCAATGATAAGATGAATTCCGATGGCGCGCGCTAATTGGGCCAGGCGGGCAATCGGCGTTTCAACTTCCTTACCTGCCGTCATGATAAGATCGGCAAATTCATCCACAACAAGAACGATGTATGGAAGAAATTTATGTCCGTCGTTCGGGTTTAGTTTTCTCGCTACAAACTTGGTGTTGTATTCTTTGATATTACGACATTGTGCATCCTGTAAAAGGGCATAACGGTTATCCATTTCAATACACAATGAATTAAGCGTGTGAATTACTTTTGTGTTATCGGTAATGATAGCGTCTTCAGAGTTTGGAAGCTTGGCTAAGAAATGACGCTCAATTTTGTTGAACAGGGTTAACTCCACTTTCTTAGGATCCACAAGTACAAACTTTACCTGTGCCGGATGTTTTTTATACAACAATGAAACCAGCACGGCATTTAATCCAACCGATTTACCCTGTCCTGTTGCACCTGCCATCAATAAGTGAGGCATCTTGGCTAAGTCTGCAATGAAAATTTCGTTACTGATGGTTTTTCCTAAAGCGATTGGTAATTCAAAATTAGAATTATTAAATTTTTCAGAAGCAAGAATGTTTTTCATTGGCACCATCTCTGGTGTCTGGTTCGGAACCTCAATACCAATGGTGCCTTTTCCGGGAATTGGCGCAATGATACGAATACCAAGGGCGGCGAGACTTAAAGCGATATCATCTTCAAGGTTTTTGATCTTGCTGATGCGAACACCGGCCGCCGGAACAATTTCGTAAAGCGTAACAGTAGGGCCAACAGTGGCAGTGATCTTATCAATTTCGATACCGTAATTTTTTAAAGTACCAATAATACGATCCTTGTTCGCAATGAGTTCCTCCTGGTTCACCTTAGCGTGAGAATTACCGTAATCGTTCAATAGATCAAATCCCGGGAATTTATAATGGCCAAGATCCAATGTAGGGTCGTACTCTCCGAATTGCTCAACCAGTTTCGCGGCTTTGTTTTCGTCTTCAATCACCTCAGGCTCTACAACAGTTTTCCCGATCTCGAATTCGGGCCCGTCTTTCTTTTCCTTGTTTGCAATTTCTGTTGTTGTTTCCAGTTCAATTTTTCCGTCTTCGGCTTTTATTTCCTCAATGGGTTTAATTTCTTCTTCTTTTTTCTCACTCAATGTTTCTTCTACGGGAGCAATAAC
>JAJONO010000107.1 GCA_021323535.1 Bacteroidota bacterium | reverse complement strand
TGGCATTCTCCTTTGCTTCGACAGAACAAACAACACATTATCGTATTGCGCCGCGAATAATTCCCCGGTCCTTATTTCTGAAAATAAATTACAACAATTGCCCTGCGATAAAATGCCGGTTGGTAAAGGGGAAAAAAATGCAGCGTTCTCCACACACGACATCTCTTATAAAAAAGGAGATATGTTATATGTGTTTACCGATGGTTATCCTGATCAGTTCGGAGGCGACAAAGGCAAAAAATTTAAATACAAACAATTTGAAGAATTATTATTGAGCATTCATACATTAGAATGGAAAGGTAAGCTGGAACAGATAGACGATGTTTGCGTGATTGGAATAAGATTATAGAAAGTGAAGATTAAAAAACATATTATATTATTCTTCAAAGCAACGCTTTGTTCATTCTTGCTTTTCAACTACTCCTGTGAAAACTCTTCTGATACAAAATCATCCTCTCCAGCACAGGATTCTATCACTATTTTTAATCTCACCAAAGAATACAAGCTCGCGCTTCGTTCCGACATCAAAAAAGCGTACGAAGCCATTAACAGGCTCGAACATTATATTGATTCTTCGGGATACAAAAAAGCACTGCCGACGTTTTACATGAATAAAGCGAAATACTATTTATCGAGAGGCGATAACGACAGTTCTGAATACTTTAATAAAAAAGCGATTGAATGGGCAAAAAAATTCGGCAATCTTAAAGCGGAAGCCAATGCTTACGGAAATCTTGGAAACTCTGCTTACAATAAAGGTGATCTTGTTACCACTCTTGATTATTTTTTAAAATCAGAAAAACTATTGGAGGCTATTAACGATAAGTGGGACATTGCAACAACTACCGGTAACATAGGCGTACTTTATTGTGACATGAAGGATTATAAAGGTGCCATGTCGCAACATAAAAAAGCTATTGCTCTCCGAACAGAACTAAAAGACACCATGGGGCTCGCCCTTTCTTATGGAAATATTGCCAACGTATATTATGCACAGGGGAAAAAGATGGAAGCCCTGACCTGGGTAAGAAAAAGTTACGAAACCTATAAAAGTGCTCACAGCAAACCCGGCATGGGATTCACACTTGGTAATCTTGCAACGCTTTACAAAGAAACAAACCGGTTAGATTCCGCCATTTACTTTTGTGAAAGTTCTCTGAAAGTTCGTACAGAAATGGAAGATATTCCCGGCATTGCAGACGCGTGCAGTACCATGGGCGATATTTTACTTGAACAGGGAAAAACGGACGAAGCACTTTCTTTTGTAAAGAAGGCAAAGGATATTTATCAGCAAACATCAAATCTCGCCGAACTTTCAAAAACAGAACAACGTCTGAGTATTATTTATTCTCAGAAGCAACAACATGAACCGGCCCTGGAATCTTATCTTAAGCACATTCGTTATCGCGACAGTCTTCTTAATAATGACAAGGTAAATGAACTGAATAAAAAGTACATGACTTTTGAGTTTGAAAAGAAAGAGGCCCTGAATAAAAAAGAACTTGAAAAACAAAAACTTATTCGTAACGGAATTTTTTATGGGGCGGGCTTGTTACTCATTCTTGTTTTTCTTATGCACCGTAATTTCAGGAATAAGAAAAAAGCAAATCTTGAACTCTCTCATCAAAAACACATCATTGAAGAAAAGCAAAAAGAAATTCTTGATTCCATAGAATACGCGAAACAAATTCAAAGAGCGCTCATTGCCAATCACGAAATGGTGAACCAAACAATTCCTGATAGTTTTGTTATGTTTAAACCAAAAGATATTGTGAGTGGAGATTTTTACTGGGCAACCAACATTGTTCAAAATGATTTGAATAGTTTAAAAAGTGATCAAAGTGCCACTCCTGATGATTTAAACAATTTTAAACAACCCTTAAACCTTTTTTATCTCGCCGTATGCGACTCTACCGGCCACGGAGTTCCAGGAGCATTTATGAGCCTGCTTAATATCAGTTTTATGAATGAAGCCATTATTGAAAAGAACATTACGGACCCCGCCGGAATTTTTGAATACGTTCGAAAAAAACTGATCGAAAATATTTCTCAAAGCGGAAGACAGGACGGGATGGATGGTATCCTTATTTGTATTGATGTTCAAAATAATACTCTTACGTATTGTGCCGCCAACAACTCCCCGCTTTTAATTTCTGATAACAAAATCATTTCTCTGCCTGCCGATAAAATGCCTGTTGGAAAAGGTGAAAAAACAGACACTTTTACAGCACACAGTATACATGTCAAAAAAGGCGATGTCTTGTATTTATACACCGATGGATACGCAGATCAGTTCGGAGGAGTGAAGGGCAAAAAATTCAAATATAAACACCTCGAAAATCTGTTACTATCTATTCATCCGTTACCTGCTCATGAACAAAAAAGCATGCTTGAGAAAAACTTCGAAGACTGGAAAGGCGGTTTGGAACAGGTAGACGATGTTTGCATAATTGGAATACGCCTTTAAAGGTTAAATTTATTCAATAACCTTTTGAGCCATTTTAAACAAATTTGAGTTATTTTTAATCCTTATATGTTGGTCCCTTTACAAATAAAAAAAGTACTGCTCCTCCTGTTATTGAGTTGTTGTGTTTTTACAAACGCGCAGAAGCACGCTGCAAAAATAGATTCTCTCAAAAGAAAACTCCAGGAGAATATTCACGATACTACCAGGGCAAAAGTGCTCATCAGTCTTTCTTCACATGCTCTGGCACAAGGCGAACACAAAGCCGCGCTTGATTGGGGGCTCCAAAGCATGAACCTCGCCGAAAAAATTCAGTTCAAACGCCTGCTTGGCGGAATTTATAACGGTGTTGCCAATTCTTATGTTGGCCTTTCCAATTATCCAAAAGGAATGGAATTTCACCAGAAAGCATTGCGGAACCGTCTTGAGAGAAATGATAAATCCGGAATCTCAGGTTCTTATAATAACATTGCCATTATCTATTATAATCTTTCAGATTTTCCGAGAGCGCTGGAATATTTTCAGAAGTCCTTAAAGATGCAGGAAGAGCTCAAGAACGATTATTACATAGCCGCCTGCATTGGCAACATTGCTGTAATTTATGACAATCTTAACGACGACAGTCTCTCCATGGTGTATCAGCAGAAAAGTTTTGATATGCATGAGAAGATGGGAAATAAAACCGACATGGTTGCCTCTCTCAACAATCTGGGTGAACTTACACGTAAGAAAAATGAGCTCGAAAAATCGCTCACGTTTTTTAACCGTGCTTTGGAAATTGCTAAAACACTCGATGAAATAGAAGGTATGAAAAACACCCTTGGCAATATAGGTGTAAATTATCTCATGATGAAAAAGCCAAAAGAAGCCATGGAAATTCTTCTTGAAGCAAAAAAATACAACGAAACCCAGAACGATAAAAAAGATGAATCCATTCTGTTGAGTCACATGGCCGAAGCTTATACATTGATGGGTAACACCAATGAAGCTATTCATTTTTTCCAGGAGTCCTACAATATGGCAAAGAGCATTGGGATCCTGAAAGAGCAAAAAAGTGCTGCGGAAGGATTGTATAATTCTTACAAGGAGAAAAATGATTTTAAAAACGCGATGGCATATCTTGAAATTGCAAAAAAACTCAACGATAGCATTTTTAATTCCAACACCACCGAATCGCTCAACAGTTTAAAGACTCAGTTCGCGCTCGACAGGCAGGAAGTGCAATTGAATCAAAAAGCCGAAGAGGAAACTAAAAAACAAGAAGAAGAAAAAGCAAAACAGCGTACCATTATTTATATTGCTATTGGTGTTTTAGTTTTGGTTCTCGTATTCTCTTATTTTCTTTACCAGCGATTCAGGATAACACGTCAGCAGAATAAGATCATTGAACACCAGAAACTCGTTGTTGAAGAAAAAAACAAAGAGATTACAGATAGTATCAGGTATGCAAAAAGAATACAACAAACCCTGCTGGCAAATACCGAGCTAATGACTGCTTCTCTGCCGGGTCATTTTGTTTTCTTTAAACCAAAGGACATTGTGAGTGGCGATTTCTATTGGGCCACAAAAGCGGCGCGCCGGTCAGATAACGGAGAAGATGCGCAAAGTTTTGTTTCCATTACGCCTTTATTTTACCTGGCAGTATGTGATTCTACAGGACATGGCGTTCCCGGTGCTTTTATGAGCCTCCTTAATATCAGTTTCCTGAATGA
Source organism: Bacteroidota bacterium (assembly GCA_021323535.1). Classification (GTDB taxonomy): domain Bacteria; phylum Bacteroidota; class Bacteroidia; order B-17B0; family Aurantibacillaceae; genus Aurantibacillus. The sequence goes on along the minus strand of JAJONO010000107.1, from coordinate 7,592 downwards.
GGCCATTAACGAAAAAAACATTCGTAAACCAAATGAAATTCTTAATTACGTTCGAAAAAGACTTATTGATAATATTTCCCAGGAAGGCGCGCAGGATGGAATGGATGCTATTCTACTTTGTTTTGATCCTGAAGAGAACGAAGATGGAAAAATTAAGATTTCATATGCTGCCGCAAATAACACACCAGTGATTGTAACACAAAGAGGCGACAAAAAAGAAATAGTGATACTTGAAGGAGATAAGATGCCTGTTGGAAAAGGAATACGCTCCGATCCATTTACACTTCGAACCATTGAATTAAAAAAGAATGATTCGATCTACCTGTATACCGACGGTTATGCAGATCAGTTCGGTGGACCAAAAGGAAAGAAATTTAAATACAGGCAACTGCATAATCTTTTTCTTTCCATGGATGGTTTGCCGGAAGAACAACAACGAAATACCCTGGCAACCACGTTTGAAGCCTGGAAAGGAAAATTAGAACAAGTAGATGACGTTTGCGTAATTGGTGTGAAAATATAATGTTTATGGGGTATGGTTCAAAAAGAATTGTGGGATAAAATAAAGGATTTCGAACTTGATGATCCAGAAATAGCTTTATCGTTCAGTGACAGGCTAGCCAGGGAAAACGGCTGGTCGCTGGAATACTCGCTCCGGGCAATTCACGAATACAAAAAATTCATTTACATGTTGTGTATAGCCGATCATCCGCTTACACCTTCCGATCAGGTGGATCAGGCCTGGCATCTGCATTTACTTTATACAGAATCATACTGGATTGATTTATGTAAGAACACACTCCATAAACAAATTCATCATGGTCCTACCAAGGGAGGAAAATCAGAAGGAGAGAAATACAATGATCTTTACGAAAGAACGCTCGCACTTTATTCGAAAGAGTTTGGGAAAAAGGCTCCTGCCGATATCTGGCCCGATCCAAAGATCCGTTTTTCTGAAATAAACTTTCAACGCGTTAATCTCAACAGGAACTGGGTCATCAAGAAACCTAAACTGAAATGAAGCATCTCTCAAAATTTTCTCCTGCCGAAATTCTGCTCCTTCAACATGGAAAATCCGCCTCGTTTAAAAGCATGCTTAAAACTACTTTTTTGCATCTTCTTTTAAAAGAGGTTCTTGAAATCAGAAAAAAATCCCATACAGACAGGAGCAAGAGAATTCATTATTTCAGATACGTGGCTCGCGGAAAAAATTATCTCCACTATAAAGCTAAAGATCATGAAATGGTTTATTTGTCTACTTTCAAAGATAGTAGCTCCCTGATTATCCTTTTGGAAAAATTAATTACTATTGGTTTCGAAAACTCGATCAATAAAATCAAATACCAATACGCTGTCTCAACCTCCGAAAATTTAACCGGGTTATTAAAGAGTAATTTTCTACAAAGGATGTTCAGGACTTATTCTTTCACTGAAGAAGGCAATAAAATCAGGAATGAAATTAATTCAGAAATTGAAAAGCTTGAAACCATACTACCCGACTTATTCATTACAAGTAGGGAGAAGGCGAAGGGAATTATCAGGCAAATTGGCGGAAGTATATTTTTAATTCCCAATATAGAACTTTCGATGATCAAAGAAATAGATCCTGAGGTGCTTGCCAACCTTGATAAAAAACCAACGCCTGGTGGTGGCGATAGCGGGTGTTCCGGGTGTTCTTCATGGGATTCTGGCTGCGGTGGTTCAGGATGTGGTGGCGATTCAGGGTGTGGTGGAGATTCGGGGTGCGGTGGTTCGGGATGTAGTGGTTGTGGAGGAGGAGATTAATTTTAAATTATTTATATGGAAATAAATTTTAAGCCCATTGCCTTTGTTAAAAATTCACGCTCAGTACCAACTGACGATCATTGGGAAAGCATCATTGCTGAAATAGAACTTGCTGAACATATTCCCACCGAAGCATTCAGTGGTATTTCAACTTTTTCTCATCTTGAAATTATTTATCACTTTGATAAATTAAACAAAAATGAAATGGTTTATGCGGGCCATCCCCGTGGTAATAAAAATTATCCGCTAACGGGAATATTCGGGCAAAGAAAAAAAGATCGTCCTAATGCAATCGGACTTTGCACCGCTCAACTCTTAGAGCACGCTGGCAGAACCATTAAAGTAAAATATCTTGATGCCATTGACGGAACTCCGGTGCTGGACATTAAACCTGTTTTTAAAGAATTTCAGCCTAAAGGTGAGATCAGACAACCAGAGTGGGTTTCTGATCTGATGAAGAATTACTGGTAGAATAGTATATTTGATATAGCCATGAAAAAATGTATTCTTTCATGTGTTCTTTTACTGAATTGCGTTTTTCTGTTCCCGCAGAAAGTACGTATGCGGCATTTTATAAATATAGATAACAATGCTATTAGTAAACTTTGCGAAACCAACTGGGATTTAACAAAGGTTGAAGAAACATTAGACAAATTCACAAGAGCTTATTCAAAAAAGGAAATTGGTCCACCGAATAGATCAGATCCGGAATTTTTTAAGGATGGCTCGTTTAAAGACATTGGCTGTAAAGGATCATGGTGTACATCAGGAAAGCTCCTTCAGATCGATATTACAAAAGACACAATTAAAAACAATAATCTGACTTCTTTAAGAGGTGATTTATTTATTAAACAAATAAACGACACTTCACTTGTTATCCAAAAGAACATAGACAGAATTGGCACCTGGATAAAAGTGTTTTACTTCCGTCCAAAGGTTTATAAAAAGGATATAACATTTAAAGTGCAATTCGCCAAAAGTAAACAGCCTCTTGATTTAAGCAATGATAAATACTCTTCGGTTCCGGAAATTTCCACATCAAAATCAGGTCAAACTACCATATATACATCCGGAAATTTTTCTGACGCTGAAAGTGTCCTAAAGCGTCTTGAATTTCTCAAGGTAAATTTCCCTCTCTGTTTTATTGTAGCGTTTAACAAAGAAAAACCTATTTCAGTATCAGATGCATTAGATGCACACTGGTGAGGGATAATTTTAACACTTCTTCGAGCTTTCCACATTTTCCATTTCACATCTTCCATTTTACGTTATTTTAGAATTTAGGTCTTTTAACACATTCCACACAACTAAAACACCCTTCTTCCCGTATAACTACTGTTGCAGAAAAACAATTTTTTTGTAATTTTATAAGGCAAATTTAAAAACTAACCCCCCTTAGTAAATGATGAGTGCGAGAAGAAAACGTGTATTAAAAAGAACATTCTTTATTTTTTCAATTTTATTTTCGATTGTAATTTTCACGAAATGTTATGCGCTGAAAAAATACATGCGCAGCGATGAAGAGCTTAATGAGCATTATGCTAACCTTTCGGTAAAACCTGAATACAAATCAGTAACGTATAACGGGCATGCGGTTCACTATGCCGTAATAGCGAAAAAAGATTCTCTGCCATTATTAGTTTTTGTTCACGGTGCCCCTGGTGCCTGGTATGGTTACATGAATTTAATGGACGATACTTTACTTCAGAAAAAATATAAGATGATTTCTGTGGACCGTATCGGCTATGGAAAATCAGATTACGGTAATCCTGAACTTTCTACTTCTAACCAGGCACTAAGTATTAAGTCCATTATTGAAAAAGAAAATATTACCAGGGAAAAAGTGGTTTTATTGGGCCGGTCATACGGTGCGCCTATCACTGCATTACTTGCAATTGAATATCCGCAAATGGTGGAACAATTAGTAATGGTTTCTCCGGTAATTGATCCTGATAAAGAAAAGTTCTATTGGTTCAGCGGCGCCGGAAAATGGAAACCCATTCAATGGATATTGCCTGAACTTCTCAATGTAGCCACTGCTGAAAAATACGCTCATGTGGAAGAAATGAAAATGATGTTACCAAAGTGGAAAGACCTTTCTGTGCCAACAGTTGTAGTTTCGGGTGAAGCAGATCAGATTGCCGATACTGCTAATTTTTCTTTCGCTAAGAGACATATTACTAATTGTCCTACTACAATGATGATGGTGAAAAACACCGGCCATCTTGTTACCTACGAACATCCTGAAATTTTTACCGCGTTGCTTTTGAAGGATAATTCTCAGCGTGATTTAAAGGCGAGTGTATCGCAGTAACAGAAAAAATCTATTTGTCTTTGTAAAAGATCCACTCTGTTGTGATTTTTATTCCATGTTTGCATTCAGTAAAAGTGTCATATAAACTTATAAAGTCTAGCAGAGTTTCATTTTCAGATTGTCCGAAAGTATTTATTTCATGTTCATCTCCTTTAAATGTTATTTTAATGATGCGCCTGCCCCTTCTGATGAAGTCTATTTTTTCCTGATCCCAATCTGATTTCCATGTTGCGTTTTTGTTTGCATAGTCCAATCTGAGATCAATCTCATTTTCCAGAAAATCAAAATGTTCTTTTGTGGGCTTAAAATTCAGAGATTTAGTATTAACAAATATGGTGTGTAAATCCGGGAAGGCTCTGAGGAAAATGAAAAGGACATCATCCGATCCGATTAAATCTGAACCGCTTCCTTTGGCGCCCATTTGTTTCCAAAAGGTATATGAATTTATTGTCATGCACTATTTTGTATAAAGTAGAATTCTAACAGAATCAGTTCATACTCTATGAACCCTGAAATTGCAGAAGAACGCTGAATCCATTTTCCATCTTCCTTCTTACATTTTACATTAAAGGCTGGTTACTTGCTCTTGATCCTCCCCTTTACCACAAAGGCGCCAGGAAATTCTGCTTTGATTTTTTTGAGCGATTCAAAAGCTTCGAGATTGGTTTTAAAATCTCCGGCTAAAACAACCCAGTTTGGTTGTTGGTATTCTTCATAGGTATCAAATTCGTTGAATTTCGATGAGAATTTACTGCGAATCGATTTCGCTTTATCTCGCTCCACACCAAAATGAATTTTGATCCTGTATCCATCCTGTTCTCCACCGGTTAAACGGTGATACTCCGCTTTCTTTTCAATCAGCTGTTTTACTTTTAATTGTGTCTGCGTCTGATTTTCCTGTGCAAAACCGGCAACCGAACAAAAAAGAAAAATAAAAACGAAATATGATACTATGTTTTTCATTGATACAAATGTATAATTAAGATTCAACTCAGCGAAACTTTCACTTGTGGTGAAGTGAAAATCTCCGATTTTCTACTTCACCACTTACTACTTGATCCGCCGCCGCCTGAGCTCCCTCCTCCGAAACCTCCAAAGCCGCCACCGCCACCGCCGGAACTAAATCCGCCGCCGCTCCATCCGCTGCTTCCAAAACTGCCACCATAATATCTGCCACCACCGCCGCCGCCTCTTCTGAAAATGGTTAACACAAATAAAGCCACTGCTATAAGAATTAAAATTGTTTTAAGCGAACCACCTTCTTTACCACCTTTTCTTGCAACGTTATACTCACCTTTTGCCGCAATCATTAAAGCCTCGCAGCCCGCTTTTATTCCTTCGTAATATTTTCCTTCTTTAAAGTGTGGGATAATTTCATTTTGCTGAATACGTTGCGTCTCAATATCTGTGATGGCGCCTTCAAGACCATAACCAGTTATAATAGCAAGATCGCGACCACCTGCTCCACCCGTAGGTTTTACAAGAACAATAACTCCGTTTGCAAGTTTTTGGGTGCCCACTCCCCACGCGTTAAAAATACGTGTGGCCAGATCGGCCGAAGTGGTTCCGTAAAGCGTGTCCACAATCACAACACAAATCTGGTTGGAGGTTTGCCTGTCGAAATCACTCAGAGTTTTTTCCAGGGATTTTTCTTCAGAAGAAGAAAGAAAATTTCCGCTTTGTGTAAGATCGTTATAAAGCCTTGGTGGACTTGGCCGTTCAGGAATCTGCGCAATTGCAGCAAATGAAAAGAGAGCCGCGAAAAATAATATGATAAAACGCTTCAAGTTTAGTACGAAATAGTATTTGAGAGTTCGTTAGAGTCGTTGGACTTACGAGGAAAATATTGTTTCAATTGCTGGCCGCAGAGCACAATGCTTTTTTCGAGTCCTTCAACGAACTGATCAGATTTAAAATGCTGCACACAAATGTCCTTTATTTCGTCCCAGAAATTGGGTGGTACTTTTGAGTTAATGCCCTCATCGCCCCAGATAGCAAATTGGCGGTGTTTCATGTTTACATAAAACAAGATGCCGTTTCTTTCTTCGGTTTTGTGCATGGAAAGTGAAGCAAAGATTTCCTTTGCACGATTTATGGCTTCGCTTACATTTTCGTTTTCGAAGTGAACGCGAATTTCTCCTGACGTTTGTTTTTCAGCAGCGGTGATTGCGTTTACCAGTGCAGTTTCCTGCTCCTTGCTTAATGGTTTTTTCTTAAACATAATTAAAACTGTACTTTAGGCGCCTTCTCTGTTCCTTTTTCCGCTTCAAAATAAGGTGCAGCAGTATATCCCCAGGCAAAAATACTTCCCGGAATTTTTCTGATAGATGCATTAAAGTCTTTTACAGCATTATTATATTTTTCACGTTCCCATGAAATTCTGTTCTCGCAACCTTCCAGTTCTACACGTAGATCCTTAAATGCTTCGTTGGTTTTCAGATCAGGATATTGTTCCGAAACAACCAATAAACGCGAAAGAGCTCCTGATAACTGGCTCTGCGCTGCCTGAAATTGTTGAATATTCTCAGAGTTAAGTTTGGTTGGATCGAGCGTTATCCCGGTAGCTCTTGAACGTGCAGTAATTACCGCTTCAAGCGCCCCTTTTTCAAAATCACCTTGTCCTTTTACCGTAGCAACAATGTTCGGAATAAGATCCGCGCGACGCTGATACTGAGTTTCTACCTGGTGAAGTTGCTGTTGTACTGTTTCGCTTAAATCAACAAAAGTGTTACGTTTATTGCAACCGTAAGTCATAAAAAGAAAAAGAAAAGCGCCAACGCTTAGAAGAATTATTGTACGTTTCATACTTATAAATTAATAGGAGTAAAAATAACAATATTACGGCAGTAAGGTCAGTTAATAATCCTTATAATTCTCATTCGTGTAAATAATTTCTCATATTGATAGGCCAACAGTTTCTTCATGAACATATTAATCTCATAATTAATTGTTAATCAGTGTATTATACAGTCATTCTAAATTGGTATATAAATTGACCATACCAGCTAATGGCCACTGATAAAATGGAGATAAAACACATAAAGACCCTGCGTAATCATCGTGTCCTTGGGAAAAAACCCGTGGATAAGATATTATACAGAACGCTGCATTTAAAGCTGATTAACCGCCCGTCTTGCTTTGAAATAAATTGTTTCGAAGAGAATCAGCTTACTAAAAAAGAATTTATTTCTTTTCTACGCCATACCAAGAAATTTTTCAAAGAAGGAAATCATAATAAAATATTGGTGACACTAAGTACCGGATGGAACATTGACATTGAGGCCTGGGCCATGATCGTAAAAATGGAGTTTGAAAAAATCAACTTTCTCAAAATAGCTTTTGTGGCAAACAGTATGCATCAAACCATATTGTTCAAACACCTGGAACAAATGAACTTTAATATAAGAGTGTTCCACGACAAAGCTTCTGCCATCCAATGGCTCAATCATGATCTTATGACTGAATAACATTTTATGAAAACATTTGCCGCCAT
>JAJONO010000038.1 GCA_021323535.1 Bacteroidota bacterium | reverse complement strand
CTCAAGTTCCTTGGCTATGAAAACAAATTTGTGTTTTATAATAACAATCAGGTAGAGGCTATTGTAAAAGCAAACATTGGATTATTGAATAACGAAGTGATGGAATGTAAGGAATAAGTTAAGCGCAGATTCGTGTCAATTCGTGAAATTCGTGTCTAACCTAACTACACAGATTTGCGTCAATCCGCGCCATTCGCGTCAGAACCTGGACGCACAGATTCATGTTAATTCATGATCCGCCGCGGCGTGCGTGCGAGGTTCTATTCTTTAACTACTTTGAAAATCTTCGTTCCAAAACCTCCACACATTTTGAAATAATAAAGTCCTTTAGCTTTTTCTCCCAGATCAACCTCATTAATTTTTTCGTGTATACTTGCTGTATAAATCAATTCTCCAACTGTGTTATAAATTTCAAGTTTACATGTTTTATGACTCTCAATAATTATTTTTCCTGAAGTAGGGTTAGGAAATAGTTTCACAATATTTTCTGAATTTGAATTTGTTTCGATTCCTGTACAAGGCGAAACCGCTTGCGTAATTTGTGTTGTATCCTCGCAACCATTCGCGTCGGTTCCTGTTACAGTATAAATAACAGTGGCAGCCGGCGAAATAACAATACTGTTTCCCTGTACCGCATTGCTCCATGTATAAGTATTGGCTCCATTCACCTCAAGGGTAGCGCTCTGTCCGGCACAAATGATAGACTGGTTTGATGTTGCTGTTAATGTTGGTAAAGCGTTCACGGTAACAGTAGCAGTCACAGTACTTGCTGCAATACATCCTTCAGAGCTTTCTCCAGTCAGCGAATAAGATGTGGTAGTATTTGGGTTCACAACCGTTTGCCCTCCCTGTAAAGTATAGGAATTTGCACCCGTTGCTTGTAAAGTAAAACTTTGGCCCATGCAAATGCTTCCACTGTTTATACCCAGAGTAGGAGTAGGGTTAATGGTAAAAATAATTTGCGATGGAGTTCCAGCGCCGCAGGTATTTGTTCCTGCAGTAGTAATGCTGTAAATTCCTGCCGCGGTTGTGCTCACATCAATAGTAATACTGTTACTTCCCGCGCCGGCGCTAATACTGGCTGTTGCTGGCAGGCCCCATGTATAAGATGTGGCACCGCTTACTGTGGTAGTTACTAAACTTACGGTGGCTCCTGATCCTGAACATATTTGTGTGCTTCCGGTAATGGTTCCTGCACTTAAAGGATTTGCACAGAATTCAATCAGGTTGTTTGCCGGGTTGCTGGTATTATAGTCAATCAATTTGGTATAAACGCTCGTGCCCGGGTCAAATTCAAACAGCACGCCCGCGTTGTTTAATCCGCCAATTTCTGTGTTACCATATAATTTACCGTTGCTGGCAAGTGTCATTTTTCCCGTGGGGAAACCACCTGTAACGCTGTTATTGAAATCAAATTTTTTTGTGTAAACGTCATTGGAGGGATCAAATTCAAATAACACCCCATGGTTGTTTATCCCTCCTGTATAAGTTAGTCCGTATAACTTTCCGTTCCCGGCTTCTACAAGGTCATTAAATGGTTGTTTTCCATTGGCGGCTCCGTTAAAATCCAGCTTTTTGGTAAGTGTATTGGCGGTAATATTGTATTCAAAAATAGTTCCGAAATTATTGCTTCCTCCTGCCGAAGTCATACCATACAGTTTACCATTACTAGCTTGCATTAACGATCCCTGCGGACCACTGCCATTCACAGCCCCATTAAAATCAATTTTCTTGGTGTAAACATTCGTTGCAGGATCATATTCAAATAAAACGCCCGCATTGGCTGTTCCACCAACTACGGTAAGGCCATATAATTTCGCGTTGCTCGCTTCCAGTAAATTGCCATACGGATTAGAACCACTTGCCCCTGCAAGGTCAATTTTTTTTGTGAGTGTATTCGTGCTTATATCATATTCAAAAATAGTACCGCCATTATTTGTTCCGCTCATATAGGTTAAACCATAAAGTTTTCCGTTTCCTGCTTGTATAACTCCTTCAGAAGGGTTAATCCCTGTAAGTGTTCCATTAAAGTCGGCTTTCTTGGCAAATGTTTGTGTAACATAATCGTATTCATACAATACACCGTTGTTATATTCTCCTCCGGCATAAGTAAGTCCGTACATTTTGTTGTTGTTTGCCATACACAAAACTCCAAAAGGATTGGCGCCATGAAGCGCATGGTTAAAGTCAAACTTTTTGGCGTACGTGCCCAGCGTAAGATCGAACTCAAAGAACACGCCTTTGTTTTTTAATCCGCCTGTGGCGGTAACTCCGTAAAGTTTTCCGTTTAGCGCCTGCATAGGTGTTCCATTGGGATATTCTCCAACCGCACCAAAATTGTAAATCACAGAATAAGTGCTCGTAGCAACATCATATTGATACAACAGGCCCTTGTTGCTGTTTCCACCTTGCCAGGTCATTCCGTAAAGTTTCCCTGTAGTAGCGTTAATCAGGCTACCAAATGGCCACTTGCCATTGCCGCCGTTAAAGTCTAGTTTTTTTAAACAGCTGTCGTTGGCAGGATTGTATTCAAACAAGGTTCCGAAATTATTTATGCCTCCGTTTTTAGCCATGCCGTATAGTTTTCCATTCGAAGCTTCCACGAGTGCGCCATAAGGTAAACTTCCTTTTGCCTGACTTACCGAACCGTTGAAATTAAATTTTTTAAGCAGTGTGTTATTAGTAGGATCAAACTGAAACAGTGTTCCATTGCCGCTGGTTCCGCCGCTGGTGGTTAAGCCATAGATAAAACCATTGCTCGCCTGCATTAATGTTCCGTAAGGCACTGCACCTATGGCGGCACCGTTAAAGTCAATGTGTTTAGTAAGCGTGTTAGTGATAATATTATATTCGAATAAGGTTCCGTTGCCATTGGTTCCACCGTAAGCGGTCATGCCATAAAGCGAACCGTTAGTAGCTTGCATAAGAGCTCCGTTCGGAAAACTTCCTGTAGGTGTGTTATTAAAATCAATCTTCTTAGTAAATACGCTTGTAGTTGGATTGTATTCAAATAAAATTCCTGAATTGTTAAGCCCGCCATTCGTGGTCATCCCGTATATCATTCCATTCGAAGCAAGAAACAGATGGCCAGCCGGATAATTTCCGTTGCTAATGCCGCCAAAATCTACTTTTTTAATATAGATATTCGCTACAGCATCATATTCATAAAGAACTCCAACGCCATTATTGCCGCCACTAAATGTTACACCGTAAAATTTTCCATTAGGTGTTTGAACCAGTTTTTCATAAGCAGGTTCCGCGCCCTGCGAGGTATAAGTAAACGTGTATTGGGTGCTTAAATTTACACTCGAAGTAGGAACACTGAAAATAGTTCCAAAACCTCCGGAAGAGTTAAGAGTTGTTCCCCACAAAGTGGGCTGTGCTTTTGTTTCACTTAAAGCAATAACAAGAATAAGAAGAATGATCTTTTTCATTTGTATATAACGAATTTAATGAATTAAATTCATAAAAAAACCCCCGCATTTCTGCGAGGGCTTCCATTATATTTTTGAATAATCATGAAGCGTCCCTATGAATATCGGGTCTGCTTTATGGTTATTTGGCCTGACCTGCTTCTAATGTAATTTCAATTCTTACATCGTTTCCTAATCCACCGCCTTCGCCAATGTTAAATTGTGTTCTGTCAATAACAGTTTCACCTTCAAAACCTGCCACATCTGTTTTTTTACCTTCCCACTCCTGTGGCGATAATCCAATGTAGTTAAATTTCACAACCGCGTCTTTGGTAATACCTTTCATAGTTAAAGTTCCTTTTGCTAAGTAAGCATATTTACCTGGCTCAGGATTTTTCTCAACTGTAGTAGCAGTAAAGCTTGCTTTTTTGTTTTTCTCAACATCAAAGAAATCAGCTTTCTTTAAATGATCGTCGCGGTATGAATTTTGAGTGTTTAAGCTGGTCATATCCATCTGAACAAAAATCTTAGGACCGTTAGCGTTATCAAGGTTTACAAAACCGCTGTCAATGTTAATGGTACCACGTGTATCTGTTACAATGTGTTTAATGCTGAATGCAACTGAACTGTGAGCCCCGTCAACTTTGAAATTTCCTTTTAATTCACTCACATCTTTTGCAGCAGTCATAGCAGCCATCGCGCTATCAGCCTGTGCTTTTGAGTTGAAAGAATATTCGGTTCCGTTAATGTTTAATTTGATTACTTCCTGAGTTACAACAGTATCATGTCCGCCTGCTGTATTCAACGCAATGTAAGGCGCAATTACCAATGAAACGATACTCATTAATTTAATGAGGATGTTCATAGAAGGACCAGAAGTATCTTTGAAAGGGTCACCTACTGTATCACCTGTAACAGATGCTTTGTGTGGTTCCGATTTTTTGTAGAATGTTTCTCCGTTAATAACAACACCTTTTTCGAATGATTTTTTTGCATTGTCCCATGCACCACCGGCATTGCTCTGGAAAATTCCCATTAACACACCCGATACGGTAACACCTGCTAATAAACCTCCTAATACTTCAGGACCAAAAACAAATCCTACAATTACAGGCGTAATTAAAGCAATAGCGCCCGGCATCATCATTTCGCGGATAGAAGCCTTGGTTGAAATAGCAACGCATTTTTCGTATTCAGGTTTTGCTTTGTATTCCATAATTCCAGGAATTTCACGGAACTGGCGACGAACTTCCTGAACCATGTCCATTGCCGCTTTACCAACAGCCTGGATACAAAGTGCAGAGAAAATAAACGGAATCATTCCACCTACAAATAAACCCGCTAATACTGGTGCTTTGTAAATGTTAATAGCGTCAATTCCTGCAATTCCAACAAAGGCTGCAAATAAAGCTAATGAAGTTAATGCGGCCGAAGCAATAGCGAATCCTTTTCCTGTAGCAGCGGTTGTGTTACCTACAGCATCTAAGTTATCGGTACGCTCACGTACTTCCGGAGGTAACTGGCTCATTTCTGCAATACCACCCGCGTTATCAGCAATTGGTCCGAAAGCGTCAATTGCTAATTGCATAGCTGTTGTTGCCATCATACCCGCAGCTGCGATAGCCACACCGTATAATCCTGCAAAATAATAAGAACCCATAATACCACCTGCTAAAGTAAGGATAGGAATAACGGTAGATTTCATACCTACTGATAAACCTCCAATGATGTTTGTAGCATGACCGGTAGAAGATTGTTGAATGATAGACAATACAGGTTTTTTACCCATAGCTGTATAATATTCAGTAATGATACTCATGATGGCGCCTACAACGGTTCCAACTAAAATAGCCATGAACACGCCCATTTTTGTGAAATGGAAGCTTCTTAATGTGATCTCTCCATCAGGTAACATATAATCAACAACAAAATAAGAAGCAATAACGGTAAGTATCATCGATGACCAGTTACCCATGTTCAATGCATTCTGAACATTTGATTTTTCATCTTTAATAGTCACGAACCATGTTCCAACAATAGAGAAAAGAATTCCTAAACCGCAGATAACCATTGGTAAAAGAATTGGCGACATTCCGCCGAATTTATCAGCCACAACAATTTCCTGGCCCAATACCATGGTAGCAAGAATTGTTGCCACGTATGAACCAAATAAGTCGGCCCCCATACCGGCAACGTCACCTACATTATCACCTACATTATCAGCAATAGTAGCAGGGTTACGAACATCGTCTTCAGGAATTCCCGCTTCAACTTTTCCCACTAAGTCAGCTCCAACATCGGCAGCTTTGGTATAAATACCACCACCAACACGTGCAAATAACGCAATTGATTCAGCTCCTAAAGAGAAACCGGTTAATACCTCAATCGCGGTCTTTACCTGATTTTCACCAAGGCCGGCAAAGATGGCAAGAAAAGCAATGAATAAACCGCCCAGTCCTAATACAGCTAAACCTGCTACACCAAGTCCCATCACGGTTCCACCGGTAAAAGAAACTTTTAATGCCTGTTTTAAACTGGTACGCGCAGCCTGAGTTGTACGAACGTTAGCTTTGGTAGCCACTTTCATACCAATATATCCTGCTGTTGCAGAAAACACGGCACCAATAATAAATGCTATGGAAATAATCCAGCTGGAGTGGATATGCTTACCATTAATTTCATGAATTGTTCCTGAATAAGCGAGTAAAGCTGCTGCAAACACAACAAAAATACTTAACACTTTCCATTCGGCTTTTAAGAAAGCCATTGCGCCATCAGCAATATAACCTGCTAATTCCTGCATGTTCTTTTCTCCTGCATCCTGTTTACTAACCCAGGCCGATTTAATGGCCATTACTATCAATCCGATTATCCCAAGAACAGGGACTAAATAAATAACACTTTCGTTCATATAAATTTCAATTATAGGGGTGCAAAAATAGGAATTTTCCTGTAATTTGAAAATTCTCAACTATATTGATAGTCAATCTTTTGCAAATTATTTAAATTCCGGCTATAAATAATACATTTGCAGCTGTATTATGGAACATTACGACCTTGTGGTAATAGGCGGCGGCCCCAGTGGATATGCGGGCGCCATGCGTGCCATTGATTTTGGCAAAAAAGTATTACTGGTTGAAAAGAAAAGGATTGGCGGCGCGGGTGTTTATGATGGGGTTCTTACATCAAAAACCCTCTGGGAACAGGCCCTTAAAGTAGCGTCCATCCGCGAAATGATTCCTGGTTACGAAGTTAAATTCGATGATATTGCCAGGATTGTAAACGAAGCAGTTTTCGAACGTAAAACGCAAATGACAGTTCATCTGCAGTTGCTTCAGAAACTTCCTAAAAAATTATTCTTTTATGAAAAAGGCAGGGCGCAGGTAATCGATAAACAAACTGTTGAGATCAAGAAAGACGATGGTTCTGTAAAAAGAGTTACCGCCGAAAATATTCTTATTGCAACGGGTAGTCGTCCGCGTACCCCTGCAAATATTACTGTAGATGAAAAAGTAATAGTAACCAGTGATGGCATCCGGAATTTTACCGAATGGCCCGAAAGCATGGTGGTGCTTGGCGCCGGTGTTATCGGTTGCGAATTTGCTACGATCTTCTCGGCTTTCGGAAAAACAAAGGTATACCTTATTGATAAAGCCGATCGTATTCTTCCTTTCGAAGATGAAGATGTGGCCAACGTCGTAAAAAATAATCTTGAAGCCCATGGCGCGCATGTTCATCATGGTGCGTCACTCAAACGAATGGAGATCAGGAATGGTAAGGTAGAATATGAACTGGAATATAAGAACGGACAAACAGAGATTCTTACAGTTGATAAAGCGCTTGTTTCCATTGGTCGCTGTGCAAATGTTGAACACCTCGGACTTGAAAACGTAGGTGTAAAACTGAACGAAAGAGGTTCGGTGTGGGACGATGATACGCAAACTAACGTAAGTAATATTTACGTAGCCGGCGATGTTACTACCGAAGTAGCCCTGGTAAATGTTGGCGAACGTGAAGCGCGTCATGCTGTTGTTCGTATGTTTGGCCCTACTGTAAAACCGCTTTCTTACAAGAACATTAGCACCATTATGTTTTTAAATCCTGAAGTTGCCGCAGTGGGCATGAGCGAACTGGAATGCCGTACGAAAGGAATTGCGCATAAAGTGGTGAAGCTGGATTATACTACCAACGCACGCGCTATTGCAATGCGCAAAACCAAAGGTTTTTTTAAAATTATAGTTACGAACGATAACGGTATGCGCATCCTGGGTATGCGTGTGGTTGGCGAGCATGCCAGCAGCGCAATACAAGGCGTGGCCTATCTCATTTATACCAATCAGGGCATCCGCGAACTGGCCGATATGATGCACCCACATCCAAGTATCATTGAAGGTGTTCAGGAATGTTTGAGAATGCTGCTGAATAAATCCATCTACAAACCTTATGTGTTCAAAGACAGACTCAAATGTTATGTCTGCGAGAACGGAGTTTGTACACCTATTGAGAGTTTACACTAATTATAGGCGTTTATTTAAAATACTGGCGCCATTAATTTTATCGGTTCCTTTTTATTTAATTATGGTAACAGAAGGAGAAAATACATTATTTGAAAAAGAACTTCTACAAAGAATACTGGACGCACCCAATATTGGGATCGCTGTATACAAAGCAGTTCGTAATGAAGAAGGAAAAGTAATTGATTTTATTCATGAGTTTATAAATAAACGAACACTTGAGGCACTTGGAAAAGACATGACAGGTAAACTGTTAAGTGATCATGGAGATGACGGCATTTCACAAATAAAAAGTTTCGTAGAAGCGCTCGAAAGCGGAAAACCTAATAGTTATGTGAAGCACGCTGAATTTGCAGGGAGCCAACATTGGGTGCTCTTGTCAAACGCGCCCCTTGATGAAAATCGTTTAGTTCATACCTGGGAAGATATTACAGAAATAAAAAGAACAGAGCTCGAGTTACAAAGAAGTAAGGAAACGCTTCAGACTGCTTTTGACACTTCGTTAACCGGATTAACCGTCTTGCGCTCTATTCGCAATACCGAAAACAAAATAGTTGATTTTGAATGGTTGCTGATAAGCAAGAAAGCAAAGGAATACCGTTACAATATTGCTAAGGAAGGAAACCGGTATCTTGAAGTTTACCCACACATTAAAGAACTTGGTTTATTTGAACGCTACGTGATCATCGCGGAAGGGGGCGAGCCTCAGCAATTCGAAACCCATTATCCTCATGAAAATACAGATTACTGGTTCCGGCTAATGGTTGTAAAACTGGATGACGGATTACTGATAAGTTCTGAAGATATCACCGAACATAAAAAGGCGCAACAAACTTTACTCGAACAACAAAAAGAAACTCTTAATGCTATTATTCTTGCACAGGAACAGGAGCGTGAACGCATTGGCGAAGCTTTGCATAATGGTGTTGCGCAACTGCTTTATGCCATGCATACAAGACTTGATATGATCAATGTGGCTACTGAACAGGATCAGGAAAAGAAAGACAATGTTTATTCGATCCTGCAACAAGCTATAAAAGATGCACGAACTGTTTCGTATGAATTGGTACCAAGTTCTTTACGCGACCATGGTGTTGCTGTTGCTCTTGAAAGCCTTATCGCAAAAATTATAGTTGACAGCAAACCTTCTATTCAGATCAAGATAGAAGGACTGGAAAAAAGATTACCTGAAAAATTTGAGTATTCCATTTTTAGAATCGTGCAGGAATTACTGAATAATATCATAAAACATTCTGAAGCAAAGGACGGGCAAATAAAAATAAAACTTACAAAAAAAGAACTCGAACTTATAGTAAGAGACAATGGAAAAGGATTTGATTCGTCGCAAGCCTCTTTAAAAGGCATTGGGTTGCAGCATATCAAAAACCGGGTAGCATTGTTAAATGGCGACATGAAAATTTCCTCCAATAATAAAGGAACTGCCATAACTATTAATGTGCCGGTTGTTTAGTTCTCGCAGGAAAATGCAGAATAAGCTGAGTTCGAGGAGATAGTTCGAAATGCCAATTAATAATAGTATTCTGCGAACTCGGCTCATTTTGCGCCTTCAGCGAGAACCAATAGAAGGTTTAATCTGCAGAGAAAACAATCGTAAATGCTGTTCCTCTCGAAGAAGAAATAACTTTTATTTTTCCGTCGATCTGCTCAACGAGGGAATAGATGAGCTGAAGGCCCAGTGTTTCGGGATTGTCGAGATTAACGTTATCCGCTATTCCTCCACCATCATCAGAAACTTTTAGTTTATAATGTTTCTTTCCCGTGCCTGTAAACTCTACAGTAATGGTTCCCTTTTTTTCATCAGGGAAAGCGTATTTGAACGCGTTGGATAAAAGCTCATTGATAATGATGCCACATGGAATCGCTTTATTAATATCTATACTTTCTTTATTAATGTCGAATTGAAGATCAACTTTAATGGCGCTTCTAAGGTTGTATGTCTGAGAGATAAAACTTACCAATTCATCCAGGTATTCGCGTATTTGAATGGTGGAAAGATTTTTAGAACGGTATAACAATTCATGTATAATGGCCATGGATTTTATACGGCCTATACTTTCAATATATTTTTCCCTCGCCGTTTCATCTTCAATTTTTTCGGCCTGAAGATTAAGAAGACTTGAAATGATCTGTAAATTATTTTTTACCCGATGGTGAATTTCTTTGAGTAAAACTTCTTTTTCTACCAATGAAGATTTTACCTTTTCTTCAATTTTCTTACGTTCAAGAAATGCAGGAATACTAACATCCGCTTCTTTGGAATAAGTTTTTTCCTGTTGCAGATAATGATCGATCTTGTGAGGCGGTGCCATGATAAACGTACAACACTTATCTCCTTTTGCTTTGCAGCTGATCTCCACCGCGGTTAAAGGAATTCCAAAACTGGCTTCGCACCAGCCGCTTGAGTAACCGGCGTTCATAATACACACCGTTGTCTTCGATTTTTTCTTAGCTTTTACCCAACTGTCTGCTTCAAACGAATAAGGATGATTGTATTTGATGAAAAAATTTTCGTCAGGACTGGGTTTGCTTTCTTTCAGAATATCTACAAAGGCCCAGCCGGAATATGCGAAGTGAACAGGACCCGCTGATAATTTACTGATAGGATCCTGCAAATTCATTTTACGGTGGAAGTTGTTGGCATCCTCAATTCCTAAAACGTGGGCAAGATCAAACAACATGTTCTTCCCAATGTTTAAAGCTTCTTCTTCCCCACGGTCGCTGTAAAACTGACTAAAGGAGTTTAAAAATTCCATTGACAGGGCCGAAGCACGTACAAGAATGTAACGTTCGCCTCCTATTTCAATACTGCCTTTAGATGGATTTAATTTTAATGAATCGAAATACTTTCCTACTGTAATTTGTGCCTTATCAAAAATGGGTTTTATCGGCTTTGGAACTTTAACAGTTGGTTTGTCAACAGTAAATTTCTTTTCCTTTTTTAAACGTTCGTTTTCCCGCTTTAGGCGTGCGACTTCTGCTTTAAGGTCTTTGATATTAGCGGGAGATTTTTTCATTCTACACAACAGCTTTAAAAATGGTCCCGTAAAGCATTCGTAAAATTAAATAAAAAATATCAATAAGCTGTTTTTAGGGCCCTATTAAGTATTTTTTACATTTATTAGCTATGAACTTTGGCATTTAAAACTACCTTTGATCTCCCGTGAATAAACGTGTTTTAACCATAATCATTTCGTTGTTTTCCGTAGCCCTGCTTGCTCTTATTTTAATCCAGGTTTACCTTATTAAAGGCGACTTCAGGGCAAACGAGGAACTATTCATACAAAACGTAAACGACGCGCTTGATAATACATCTTCTAAACTTGAGCGTTTTGATACCACTACTTCTTACAAAAAAATCAAGAAAAGGATACAGGGTATCAGGCAACCTGTTTTGTTTGATGGCAAAAAGATCGGATACACTTTCGATGTGTTTACTACCCTTAGTATTGACAGTAATGGCGTGCATTCCAGCCAGTATTCTTCAAAGGTACTTCCAGTAGATTCGCTCAATCTTTCACCCCTTGCAAAAACATTCTTCAATAGTTTTAAAAACCCGAAACAAAAACTACAATCTAAAAGCAATGATCTTTTCCAGGGAATTCCTGCAGGCGACGATATCTTTGACGAAACGATAGAGCAGAATTTTTATAAGAACTACAAACAAAAAGTAGATACGCTTTTACTTGACTCTATTCTGAGGTCTGAATTGAAGAAACAGAAGATCAGATCGAAATTTTATTACATGGTTACGTCGCTTAATCCTGGCGGGCATAATCATGGCGATCTTAAAATGGCAGAAAACTTCTCTGATTCGTTAGGTGAAGGATATAAAGTGTGTTTATCGCCGAGCAACCGTTTTGTTGAGCCGCAGTTTTTAATTGTACGTTTTCCCGACCAGGACAGAACAGTGTTCCGTAGCATGTGGATGTTGCTCACTATGTCGTCGGCCGTAATTGCCATCCTCATCTTTTCGTTCTATTACATCATGGCGAGCAATCTCAAGCAGAAGAAACTGTCTGTTATCAAAAATGATTTCATCAGTAACATGACGCATGAGTTTAAAACGCCAATCAGTACAATATCATTAGCAAGCGAAATGTTGAGCGATAGTAGTATTTCTCAAACGCCCGAAAAACAGCAGCGATTCTTAAAAATGATCCGCGACGAGAATAAGCGTTTGAGCGTGTTGGTTGAAAGTATTCTTCAGACATCTATTCTCGATAAAGGCGAATTTAAGTTGAAGCTGAGCGAAGTGGATGTGCACGACATTATTAATAGCGCTATTAATAATACCCAACTTTTAATCAGCCAGAGACAGGGAAATATCCAGACGTTCTTAAAGGCACAAAAATTTAAGCTTCAGGCCGATCGCGTGCACCTGACCAATATTATCTTCAACCTGATAGATAATGCTATAAAATATACCCGCGGGGTTCCCGAAATTGTTATCACTACTTCAAATACAGCCGAAGGCATTTTGATAGAGGTAAAGGATAATGGCATAGGCATCAGCAAAGAAAACCAGCGTAAGATCTTCGATAAGTTCTATAGGGTACCAACAGGTAACGTACACAATGTAAAAGGCTTTGGTTTAGGGCTTTCGTACGTTTTGGCGGTGGTATTAAAACACAACGGAACCATAGCCGTTGAAAGCGACCCAGGTAAAGGCAGCACCTTTAAAGTACACCTGCCCATTTCTTAACATTTGTTAAAACTGTTAAAATTGGCACGGTTAATGATTACCTTTAAGTTAAAATTTAACATTTAACATTTAATTAATATGGATGCTGTTAAAACAAAAATTCTCCTTGTAGAAGACGACGATAGCTTAGGACCTCTTTTATTAGAGTACCTCGAAGCTAAAGGTTTTGAAACCAAATTAGCTAACGATGGTAAAAAAGGCGCGGACATGTTCTTTAAAGGTCAATTCGATCTTTTATTGCTCGATGTGATGATGCCTGTAAAAGACGGGATTACGCTCGCGAAAGAAATCAGGGTGGTGGACAAAAACGTTCCAATTATCTTTTTAACAGCTAAAAGCATGAAAGAAGATACCATCGAAGGCTTCAATGCCGGCGCCGATGATTATATCACAAAACCTTTCAGCATGGAAGAACTGTTGGCGCGTGTAACTGCTGTGTTACGCCGCACCAATAAAGTACGTTCAACTGAAAGTGAAGAAGTGAACTTTAAAGTAGGCGATTACCAGTTCAATTCCGAAAAACAGGTGTTGCAGCATGGGGGCCAGGAACAAAAGCTTACCACAAAGGAAAGCCAGTTATTGAGATTGCTGTGCGTTCATAAAAACGATGTGCTCGACAGGAATTTTGCTTTAAAAACGATTTGGCACGATGATAACTACTTTAACGGAAGAAGTATGGATGTTTACATTGCCAAACTCCGTAAGTACCTGAAAGAAGATTCTAAAGTAGAGATCATTAATATTCATGGGAAAGGTTTTAAGTTATTAGTTAACAACTAATAGTTACCGAAACAATATTATTAAGGGCGCTTCAGAAATGAGGCGCTTTTTTATTTGTGTCACCTCCGCATTAAAAATTCATTATATTCGGTAAAATCAAACAATCATGAAAAATATTATTTGTCTTTTAACAGTAACGATTGCTTTCTGCAGTTGTTCACACCGTTCATATGCTCCGGCTTATGGTGGCGGAGGAAGTTATAAAGTAAGAAAAATCAATCCTTCTACCGGTTGGTCGGAAGGAAATAACGGAGGATTCGAATCAAAAAAAGAAAATATTAAGCAGGAAGAACGGGTTGTTATTTATAATGGGTCGATGACGTTGGTTGTAAAAAATGCAGATTCAGTGAACGCGCATTTAAGCCGTGTGGCGGCAAAATACGAAGGGTATATTCTCACTATTGGAACCGAAAGTTCAACCATAAGAGTTAAAGCTATTTATCTTGATAAAGCTATGGGAGAAATTTATCCGATTGGAAAACTGAAACGAAAATCGGTTTATGGCGAAGATGTTACCGAAGAATATTACGATTCAAAGATACGACTCGATAATTGTAACAAAGCACGCGTGCGTTATCTCGAATTATTAGCGAAAGCCGAAAATGTAGAAGCTGCTTTAAAAGTAGAAAAAGAACTGGAACGCCTCAACAGAGAAATAGATGTACTGGAAGGAAAAATAAAACGTCTCGCGCATTTATCCGAATATTCCACTATTACCATTCACATGGAGAAAAAAGTAAAACCTGGAATCCTTGGTTATGTTTTTGTTGGTTTGTATAAGGGTGTGAAGTGGTTATTTGTGAGAGGGTAAATCTGCTATCATCCGAATGTACTTCGTGTAAACTTTGTGATTCCTTCGCGTTCTTTGTGGTTAATTGAAAAACGATTAAAACCCCAATGGTTTTCCCTGGTAATAATCCAGAACTTTTAATTTGAAAAGATAATCGTATTTGCTCTGAAGCAGATTACTTTCCGAAGCGAATAAACGATTTTTAGCTGTACTGAAATCAAAAGCACTGATGGCGCCCGCGTTAAATTTCTGTTGCGCATATTTAAACGATTCAGATGCTGCTTCAACACTTGCCTTTGTAGCATTATATTTATTCAACGCCGCTTTTGCATTAGCATAAGCCTGTGCAATGGTTTTATATAAATTTTGTTTTGCAAGATCCTGAGTTAATCTGGCATTAAGGGTATTGATCTTTGCCGTTTTTACAGCCGAGTGCGTAGATAACCCGTTGAATAAAGGTACGGTTAACGTGAAACCAATACTTTTATTTACGTTGTCTTTAAACTGATCGGCAAACGGGGTTTTCCTTGTTGCAATTTCTGTTAAAGGCGAATAAACACTGTCGCCTTTGTTAGTGATCCCGCTTAATTGATAACCTGTAAAATTTACGCCAACAATATCTTTCGCTAGTCCCGATGTTCCTGTACCCAAACTGGCATTTAAACTAATGGTAGGACTAATCCTTCCTTTATTTGCCTGAAGATTTTTTTCAGCGCTCATGATCGAGTATTCTCCGCTCTTGATACCAGGCTGATTTTTTAAAGCCATTTCGTAAATACCAGAAATGTTATTATTAAGCAACTGTTCTCCCTGCATATCTACATTTGGTTTCAATACCGAAAAATTTGCGACACTGTCAAGATTCATCAATTGCCTTAGGTTAAGTAACGATAGCTGGTAATTGTTATCGGCGGTGGTTACATTTACTTCTTCATTGGCAAGCTGAGCCTTGATGTCATATTCAACGCTTTTGGCAAGAGCGCCGGCGGTTACTAATTTCTGTGTTCTTTCAAGTTGCTCCTTGGTAATATCAAATTGATTCTGAGAAATTTTTAGCAGCTCGTCGGCAAACACAACACTTATATAAGCGTTGGCAACATTTAAAGAAAGATCATTGGTTTGTTGTTTCAGGTTTTCTACACCGCTGAGGTAACGGTATTCATTTGACCTGATAGTATTGTACTGGCTCAATCCGCTCCACAAAACTACATTACTGCTAACCCAAAAGTTTTGCGAAAGAACCTGCGTATTAGCGAATGTATTAGTAAAACGGTCAATGTTTTTTCCGAAGTTGTATGTGTGCGATGCTCCAAGGTTAACGCTTGGAAGTGCCTGCCCCTTGCTCTGATCTGTATTTACTTTATTGATCTCATTGCTGAGCGCGCTTTGTTTCAGGCTAATATTATGCGCAATGGCATAATTGATACATTGCTGAAGGTCCCATGCTGATTGTGCTTTTGAAAAAGTACATATAGTGAGAAGGCCCGATAGAAAAAACAGCTTTAAGTATTTAAGTCCGAATGTCATTTGCCTGCATAAAATTAGTGATTTTAACGGATCAAAAATGTAACTTTTAAAATCTTACACAAGCGGTAAAATAAAAGTTTATCAGGCCAGGCCCGATTGGTTTTCTTCCTTTGAAACACGTTTGTTTTTAGAATGGCGGTTAATGGATATAACAATCGCGAGGAAAACGAGGCTGGTAACAAGAACAGTCAGCAATCCGAATGTGGCTTCACTTATAAAATATGAAAGCATTGAGGCGCCAATGGTAAGTACTGTAAAAATGTAAATGATAATAACCGCCTTAGCATGACTATACTTGCAATCTATAAGCTTGTGATGAAGATGGTTCCTGTCGGCCATAAAAGGAGATTGGCCTTTTAATGCGCGGATAATAAACACGCGCAAGGTGTCGAGCAGTGGATAGATAAGCGCTGCAACAGCAAACACCGGTTTACTGATGTGCACCCAGAAAGGATTTAAGGATTGAATCGGGTACTCGATCATTTTAATGGCCAGCACGCACACAAACATTCCTATAACAAGGGAACCCGAGTCGCCCATAAAAATTTTCGCGGGAGAAAAATTAAAAATAAGAAAACCCAACAATGCCCCCGCAAGTGAAAAAGACAAAGCGGCATAAGGAAATTCATTGGCGAAAATGAACCATGTTCCGAAAGCGCAGCAACTGAGAAAGCCAACGCCAGCGGCAAGGCCGTCAACTCCGTCAATGAGGTTAAACGAGTTTACAACCACTACATATGTAAAAATGGAAAGGAATACCGATCCCCAGATAGGAATTTCATATACACCAAAAATACCATGAAGACTTGTGATACGGATCTCACCCATTAACACAAGAATGAGCGCCACGATGATGTGCGCGAATAATTTTTTTACCGGCGCGGTTCCTATAATATCGTCTTTTACGCCAACAAAAAAGAGAATGAGGCTTGTGGCAATAATGAGTTTAAATTCTTTTACCGACTGAAAAATTTTATCATAGTACCTCATATCGTCTATGTTGTACCAGAGTGCGTAGGCAAAAAGTGTCCCGGCAAAAATGATAATTCCTCCAATGGTTGGAACCGATCGTTTATGAATTTTACGTTCTTCGGTAGGCGAATCGATCAAACGCTTCAGTACAGCAACTTTAATGAGCGCAGGAGTGGAGTAGAGCACTACAATAAAGGCAGTCAGGAAAACAAGGATCAATACAGCCATTTAAAAGTCGGAATAAATATTATAAAAATTAGTTCTGAGACCAAGATAAATAAAATTTGTCTCATTGCTCAGGTTCTTAAAATTAGGAAAATTCTGGACACGATGTGTATAGCCAAGAGAAAGCTGAAGATTGTATGAAGGATTAAGCAAAAAACCTGTTCTAAGACCTATAATCTGGTTATTGTAATAATAATCTCCATCACGAGGAACATCCTGGTAATTATAACTCGCGTTGAAATGCAGACGTTTTATTTTATAATTTGCCATGAAGATGAATTCATTTCCATGGCCGGGAGTATAAGCTAAATATTGACTGTAATGAGAATATGATTGGTTGGTAGTGGCGCCTATGGGGCCGGTATAACTTCCTTCGTTTACTGAGTTGTATTCAGCCTGTAGAAAAAGATTTTTTAAGCCAAGCGCGTCAAAATAATTTATTCCTGCCTGGTAACCAAAGCCATTGCCTGTGCTCTTTATCCCACTAAGATCATCGGCCATTAGCTGGCCATACACATTTAGTTTATTGGTAATTTTAAATCGGATATCCCCTCCGACAAGGATGTTGTTTTGATTGTTGAGGCCATACTCAGGAAGATTGGTGAAAATAACGGGATTAAAATATTGCCAGTGCAGGTGTTGCCTGTTCTTTTTGTCGGCCGCCTGCCAGATCATTCCCTGAAATAAACCTATGTTTAGAAATTTCACAGGATTTACACTTAAATACTGAAACGAAGCTGCTTTCTTCTGAAACAAGCGTTCGGTATTGGGAACAGGAATTGCTGTTGCTGGTTCAAGGTTCATTAACAACGCGTAAATGTTGCTGTATTGAATTCTGCCCTTCCACCATTGCTGGGTAAATTTTACATAAGGGTAATTAAAAGAATTATCACTTAACAATAAGGACCTGTAACCATACCCGATTTTTTGTTTTCCATGTCCGAATTGCAGATTCAGATTTTTTACTGGCTGATAAGAAACAAAGCCCGAAGAAAAAGCGTAATCAAATCCATTTCCTTCAAAAGCTTTCCATCTGCCTTGTCCGGGAATAATACCTGTTGCAAGGGACGATTTTTTTAAATATTGCGGAAAAAAACTTTGTGATTCGGCGAACATGGTTTCAAAATATACTTTATCGCCAACATAGCCGCAGCCAATAAAGCCCCTGGTATTGGTTTGCGTTTGTGTTTTTACAGTGTCGTTATAATAATCGCTGCCAAGTTCAAAATTCAGAAGGGGATCAAGCGTAAGTTTAAAATTCTGATTGCGCGGTTTAATGGTGATCACATGCTTAATAAAAGCAATGTCAAGAGCTGGATCATCTACAATGAATTTAAAAATACGATGCGTATCGGCAACATGAACATATTTATCGGAAAAGAAATGAATGTAGGGTTTTAACCCTGTATGTGTAGCTGAATCTTTAGCTGCTAATTTTCTTTCGGTAAGAAGCGAGAAGGAGTATTCGTTGGGCAGGTTGTAGAATTGACCTTTTATCGGAGAGCCAAGAAACAAGAGCCAAGAAACAAGAAGCGAAGCGAATGGTTTCTTCAATCTTGTGCCTTGGATCTTGCGTCTTGGATCTACAGGTATTACCACACCTTTACGTTTTGTTTATTCTTAAAATCATCATAAACCAATCGGATTCCGGCTTCCAGTTCAATTTTATGTTTCCAGCCAAGACTATGAAGATAACTTACATCCATCAGTTTTCTTGGTGTGCCATCGGGTTTGCTCAGGTCATGTTGTATTTCGCCGGTGTAACCAACAATTTTCTTAACGAGTAATGCAAGATCTTTTATACTGAGATCGGTTCCGGTTCCAATGTTAACATGTTGCTGACCGTTGTAATTTAACATCAGGTAAACGCAGGCGTCAGCCATGTCATCGGCATGAAGAAATTCACGGAGAGGCGAACCTGTTCCCCACATTTCAACAGAAGGTGCGTTTTGTTCTTTGGCCTCGTGAAATTTGCGAATGAGGGCAGGAAGAACGTGTGAATTGTTAAGGTTGTAATTATCGTTTGGTCCGTACAGATTCGTTGGCATTACACTTATGAAATTGCTTCCGTACTGACGATGATAACTTTCGCACATTTTTATTCCACATATCTTAGCAATGGCGTAAGGTTCGTTGGTGTCTTCAAGATAGCCGCTGAGCAGATATTCTTCCTTCAAAGGTTGAGGGGCCAGTTTAGGATAAATGCAGGAAGAACCAAGGAACATTAGCTTTTTCACATTATTGAGGTGAGCAGAATGAATCACATTGTTCTGTATCATTAAATTATCATACAGAAATTCGGCGCGGTAAATGTTATTGGCCTGAATACCTCCTACCTTCGCGGCGGCAAGAAAAACATATTCAGGCTTCTCCTTCTCAAAAAAATCAGAAACAGCCTGGGCATTTCTAAGATCGAGTTCGGATGAACTTTTAAGTACAAAATTTTTATATCCTTTTTGCTGGAGATTTCTCAGGATGGCAGAGCCTACCATTCCTTTGTGGCCGGCAATGTATATTTTCGAATTAAGCTCCATTTTTTTAGCCACAGATTACACAGATTACACAAATTACGCAGATTATGGATCTGTGGGAATCCGTGAAATCTGCGGCTTAAAACGTAAATGATTATTCCTTGTAGTTCAGAATTTTGTGTCCACCGTCAAGAAGATATTTATCTCTCCTGAACAGTTCAAGATCGGCTGCAACCATTTCTTTACATAATGACTGAACGGTGTAAGTTGGTGTCCAGCCCAGTTTTTCTTTGGCTTTGCTGGCGTCTCCAACCAGTAGTTCCACTTCGGCGGGACGATAATATTTAGGATCAATTTCTACTAACACTTTTCCGGTAGCAACATCAATTCCTTTTTCATTTTCAGCTTTACCTTCCCATTTAAGTGTAATCCCCACTTCGGAAAAAGCGAGATTAATAAATTCACGAACTGTAATTTTTATTCCGGTAGCAAGAACAAAGTCATCGGCCTGATCCTGCTGCAACATGCGCCACATTCCTTCCACATAATCTTTCGCATGGCCCCAGTCGCGCTCCGAATCAATATTTCCCATGAACAATTTTTCCTGCATACCCAGGCTTATCTTTGCAACACCGCGGGTAATTTTTCGGGTTACGAATGTTTCGCCGCGTAAAGGACTTTCATGATTGAATAGAATACCATTACACGCGTACATGCCATAACTTTCGCGATAATTTTTAGTGATCCAGAAACCGTAAAGTTTAGCAACGCCGTATGGACTACGAGGATAAAAAGGCGTGGTTTCTTTCTGTGGGATTTCCTGAACCAGTCCGTACAACTCAGAAGTTGAGGCCTGGTAAAACCGCGTTTTCTTTTCGAGACCAAGAATGCGGATGGCTTCAAGAATACGCAGGGTTCCTAAGGCATCAGAGTTGGCGGTATATTCGGGGGTTTCGAAACTTACTTTTACGTGCGATTGCGCGGCGAGGTTGTAAATTTCATCGGGTTGAACCTCTTGTACAATACGAATAAGATTGGTGCTATCGGTAAGATCGCCGTAATGCAATTTGAAGTTCACGTTTTTTTCGTGCTGATCCTGGTAAAGGTGGTCAATACGGTCGGTATTAAAAAGAGAACTACGACGTTTAATGCCGTGAACAATATATCCTTTGGATAATAATAGTTCTGCCAGATAAGCGCCGTCTTGCCCTGTTACACCAGTGATTAAAGCTATTTTTGCCATAAAACAATAATCAACAATATTACGGAAAATTACCGGATAATGCTTAAGCCAGCGGGGCTTTAATACGGATTTATTTTTGCTATATTTGAACCAAAATTAACCGGGACACTATTAGTATTATGAAACAAACATTCACCACAAAGAATTACATTATTTTAGTTGTCGGCTTGGCTTTGATTTGCCTGGGATATTTCCTGATGGTAGGTGGAGGCAGTAAGGATCCTAATGTGTTCAGTCCTGAGCTTTTCAATTTCCAGCGAATAACTCTCGCGCCTATCGTTTGTCTTGTTGGCTTTGTAAGCATTATTGTTGCCATCATGTGGCGACCAAAAAGCAAGGAAGAAACGGCCGGCTAATTCAATTCACATTCTTTTGTTTGCAGATAAACCTGCCTGAAGTTTTCCGGAACGCAAACCCACTTATTTTTGCCGTAAAACAGTTTCATGACGTATTTTGAAGCATTTATTATTGCTATTGTAGAAGGATTGACCGAGTTCCTTCCAATTTCATCAACGGGGCACATGATCATTACTTCTGCTCTTCTTGGAATTGAATCAACTCCCTTTGTAAAACTATTTACGATCTGCATCCAGCTCGGAGCCATCCTCAGTGTTGTAGTGTTATATTTCAGGAGATTTTTCAAATCTGTAAATTTTTACATCAAATTGATCGTAGCTTTTATTCCCGCCGCCATTGTGGGTATTTTATTAGGAGATAAGATCGATGAATATTTAGAAAATATACAGGGCGTTGCCATTGCGCTTTTTGTAGGAGGAATTATTTTATTGTTTGTAGATAAATGGTTTAAAGACGGGAAAATTAATGACGATGAAGAGATCAATTATTTTACGGCGCTGAAGATCGGTTTATTCCAATGTCTTGCCTTATTCCCCGGTGTGAGCCGCAGCGCTTCTACAATTATTGGAGGAATGAGCCAGAAACTCACCAGGCAAACTGCCGCGGAGTTTTCGTTTTTTCTTGCAGTACCAACTATGTTCGCTGCTACCGCAAAAAAATTGCTCGATTTTTATAAGGAAGGAATCACTCTTAATTCAGACGAAATAAAAATACTCGCTTTTGGAAATGTAGTGGCGTTTATTGTTGCTATGATCGCTATTAAAACATTTATAGCTCTTCTGAATAAACACGGATTTAAAGTATGGGGTATTTACAGGATAATTGTGGGAGGTGTGCTTCTTATTCTTTTTACAATGGGAGCAAAGATTGCCATCGTGTAAACAACTCCGTGTTAATATAAAACCTCACCTGCGCGAAAAGCGAGGCAATAAAAAAAATAATTTCGCCTTACTGTGAGCGACAATCTTACCAAAAAACGTCTACGAACTTCCGGCATCACTGTAGTGATCAGCCTTTCACTGGTGCTGTTCATGCTTGGAACACTGGGTTTACTGGTCATCAATGCCAATAAACTGAGTCAGCACTTTAAAGAAAATGTGGGTTTCCAGGTGTACCTGAAAGATACCGCTTCTTCGGCGCAAACAGATGGTCTTATTCAGGAAATGACCAATTCGCGTTACGCTAAAAACGTAATTCTTATTAATAAGGAACAAGCCGCCGAAAAATTAAGAGCCGATCTGGGTGAAGATTTTGTGAGTTTTTTAGGAAGTAATCCGCTCCTTAATTCCATTGATGTAAAACTCAACGCGGCGTATGCAAATACAGATACGCTCGTGAACGTGGAGAAGAATTTACTTCAGAAACATCAGTCGATTATAAAGGAAATTGTTTACCAGAAAGACATGATCAACAGCCTGAATAAAAATGCCAACGCGATTGCTTTTTTTATTCTGATATTCAGCGGAGCCCTGCTGGTGGTGGCTATTGCGCTTATTAACAACACCATTCGATTATCAATTTATTCGCAGCGTTTTTTGATCCGTACCATGTATCTTGTTGGAGCCACGCGTACGTTTATAAGCAAACCTTTTATATTTAAAGGAGTGAGGCAGGGAATTATTGCCGGAATTATTGCCGGGGGCCTGCTGGCGGGATTTCTTATATTAAGCACGCGTTTTATACCTGATCTTCTTCAACTGCAGGACGAAAACGTTCTTATAGTCCTTTTTACAGCCCTGGTTCTTATTGGCGTTATCATTTCTGCGTTAAGCGCCATGCTGGCCGTTTTACGATATCTGAGGTTAAAAACCAGCGATCTTTACTTTTAACAATCTATTTTAGTAAGTTGCTTAATAAGCTGTTTATCACGGCTTTTAGACCCGTTCGAAATGTTAAAATCGGACAAAACGTCTTCTTTTTTATACAAACCGCAGTTTTATTAGGGACTAAATTTAGTGGAGAGGCGATTTGAATGAGTGAAAAATGCCGCATTTACAAGGCTCTCATTGTAATTTTATGGAATGGAATTGTAAGCATTTTAAGGCGCCAATTTCAAGACTAAAAAATAACTCATGAAAGCAAATTTTAGACTACTTTTTCTCGCCGCATTTTTAGGGATATCATTTTTCTCTGTTGCACAACTTGATCAGTTAAAACTTAATCCTGAGAAAGTAAAAAAGTTTACACCTTATTTAGAATTCAAACATGGGGGGCCTTCAGGTTTCCCAACCTGGAAACAAAATAATAAATTACAGTACACACAAGAAATGTGGTACTACAGCGAATCATTTTACGTAAAACGTAACGCATTAAACGAAGGTATCACTTTAAATGAAGAGATCATCGACGTTAGCCGCTTTGAGGCACAAAGAAAAGATAACGAAGAAGTTACTGTTTCTCTTCCTGGTTTCAAAGATGTTATCGTGTTGTTACCTGGTAAAAACTTAATCTACAAACCGTAATTTTTATACAACTAAATTTCTCCTAAGAATGAAAAATATAATCAATAAAGTTGGAATAGCATTAGCAGCAGTGTTGATGTTCGGAACAGCAAAAGTTTCTGGTCAGGGTGCAGGCGTTGGTCCAGCACCATATTGTTTTCCTCTATATTCAACATTACCATGTAATCAGCCGGGTCCTTCTAATGCTGGCGGTAACTTTATTAATGACTTTATTCATAGCTTCAATACAACAGGAGCTTTAAATAATATCACCAATAATGCATCGGGTTGCAATGCGCAGACTTTTGCTGGTCAGGGTATCAGAAACTATTTCTATTTTGGTTGTACACATTACCTTATTACACAACCCGGCCAGGTAATTACCTGTAACTTTCAGTCGGGTAACGTTTACTCTCAAGGATTTACCGTATTCGTGGATTGGGATCAGAACGGTATCTTTAACCTAACAAATGAAAGGGTAACATCCGTTCCGGGTGTTCCTCCTGCTGCTTCCTGGTCAAGTTCAAATTTCACCATTCCTGCCGCACAGGCATCGGGTGTTTACAGGATGCGTGTTCGTTGCGCTTATGCCACCTCAGGAAATTTCATTGACCCTTGTTCTAATTATGGTTATGGCGAAACTGAAGATTATAACCTTTACATTACTCCAGCAGCTCCAGCAGGAATTATCACGGCTACAGCCACAGGCAACACTCCAATTTGTTCAGGTAACCCAATTAACTTAACAGTAAACTCTTCCGCAACAACTGCGGTAACTTATACATGGTCTGGGCCGGGAGGATTTACAAGCACGCAGCAGAATCCTACAATTGCAGTTGGAGTTGCTACGATGAGTGGTGTTTACAGCGTTACAGTTTCTGCCGGTGTTTGTCCTGTTACAAAAACTGTAAACGTACAGGTAACAAATTATCCTACATATACTGTAACCCCTCTAACAGCAACTGTTTGTAATGGTGGTGTGCTAACTCCTTCCGTAATTCTTGGAACATTACCAGGAACACCATGTTCAACAGTAGGTGTTGGTCCGGCATGTGCTGCACCGCCGCTTATTATTGTTGGTAACGGAACCACATCTAATCCATCATGGCAGGCTCCTTCACCTTATGAAAAATATTACTATGATCAGCATACACAAATTATTTACCGCGCCACTGAATTAATGGCAGCAGGTGTTCAGGCTGGTTATCTTACAAGCATAGGATTTAACGTTGCTGCTACAAACGGTGTTGCCAACATGCCTAACTACACAATAAAAATTAAGTGTACAGCCGCAACTACTGCAAATACTTTTGATAACGCCGGTTTAACTACGGTTTTCCAGGCTGCTAACTTTTCTCCTGTAAATGGCTGGAACACGCACACCTTCGCTACACCTTACTATTGGGATGGGGCATCAAACATTCTTATTGATATCTGTCGTGGAAATTCTCCATGGACATTCGTAAACTCATCCGTGTTCATGAATAATGTTGGTTATACAGCTATGATCTGGAACGGTGTTTTTGGCCCTGGTCAATCAAGCTGTGGTAACACAGGAAGCATGGGCAGCTCAAGCGATCGTCCTAATACACGCTGGGGTAACTGTGTTTCAGTGCTACCACAATGGTATAACTACCAGTGGTCGCCTGGTCCTGGTATCGCTGCTCCAACAGCAACCAGCACGCAGATTACTACACAACCTATTACAGGTACAATTGCAACTGTGGTTTATAGTGTTGTTGTAACTCCTACGGTATACAGTTGTCCAACACTTCAAACGTTAACAGTAACAATTGTTAATCCTTTATCGCCAACAATTACACCAATGAATCCAATGTGTAATACGTTCCCTGTTGTTAACATGACTGCAACTCCTGCGGGTGGTGTATGGACAACAAACGCGGCCATTACAGCTACCGGTTCATTGAACCCTGCCCTCGCAACAATAGGAACAAGTACCGTTCTCTACGCGGTTGGTATGGGTTCTTGTATTGCTACGCAAACTGCCGCCATTCAGGTGTCCCAATTTAACTCAGCAGCATTTACAAGTTCAATAGCCCCTATGTGTGTTACAAGTCCTGCGGTTAACTTAAACGGTATCGTTGCCAACACATTAACAGGTGTATGGTCAGGAACCGGGGTTAGCGGCACATACAGCTTTAACCCTTCCGGTTTAAATACTAACATTTACACTCTGAACTATAATACAGTGTCTACTCCTAATGCTACTGTTTGTCCGGATGCAAATTCAATCGCAGTTTCTGTATTAAATCCTCCGAGTCCGACTATTACGGCAATAGGACCATATTGTAATACTGCAGGTAACGTTCAGATGGCGGTAACGCCTAATACCGGAACCTGGACACCTGTTTCATACCAGAATGCGATCGGGGTATTTAGCCCCTCACTGGCAGCCATTGGTGTAAACACCGTGCAGTATGTTATTGGAACATTTACATGTATGACACAGCACACTTCAACTATTAATATCGAAGCGTTTGTTCCTGCAACTATAACAGGAACCATCAGCGATAAATGTGTTAGTAATCCACAGGTGAACTTACAGCCATTTACCTCAAACAATCTTGGAACCTGGGCTGGCCCTGGTGTTGTAGGAACCGTATTCGATCCTGCAGTTTCAGGAACAGGAGTTATTACCTTAACATATAACACCAACTCTTCCCCAACAGGATTATGCCCTGATCAGGATGTAACATCAGTAAATGTATATTCTCTTGCTGTGCCTGTTCTTTCAAACGTTGGCCCGTTCTGTAACGCGCATGCAAATTCGCAGATCCCTGTAACACCATTAGGTGGTGTGTTCAGTGGAGTAAATACAAACGCGGTTAATTCACAGGGTGTGTTTAGCCCTGCACAGGCAAATATCGGAGCTAATTATATTAACTATAGTGTAACAGCAGGTCCTTGTGTTGCATTCGGACAAACAACAATTAATGTAGAAGCATTCGTGTCAGCTGATTTCTCAAGTTATGCGGGCCCTTATTGCAGAAACGACGCGCCTATTAACATGAACAGTATCGTTCAGAACCCCGGTGGAGCATGGTCTGGTCCTGGATTGGTGGGAAGCATTTTCACACCTGCAAATGCCAATATCGGGAACAATAATGTAATTACTTATTTCACACATTCATCACCTACTCAAAGTTTATGTCCTGATAGTTCCGCTATCAGAATTCAGATCAATGAAATTCCGGAAGTGAGTATTGTAAGCAACATGGAAAAAGGATGTTTACCTCTTGAAGTTCTTTTCAATACACCGAGCGCCAACAACGGAACAGGAACATGGAACTTTGGCGATGGTACAGAACCTCAAACAGGATTAAATATAACACACATGTATACAAACCCTGGTTCATTTACTGTAAGCTTCAGCTACCAGGATGAGATCGGTTGTAAAACACAAACTGTGCTACCGTACGCTATCAATGCATTCCCAATGCCGCACGCCGGATTCTCTTTCAGTCCTGATGATATTTCGCTTGTAAATCCTGAAGTTCAATTCACGAATTTAAGCACAGTGCTTGGCGGAAATACTTATCAGTGGCAGATTCACAACATGTACCAATTGAATGATGTGAATCCTAAAGTGAAATTTGAAGTTGCGGGTGATTATAATATCACACTTACTGCAACAACCCCGGATGGCTGTAAAGATCAGGTATCGCAGGTAATAACTGTGAAGAACGATCATGGTGTGTATATCCCTAGTTCATTTACTCCTAACTTTGATGGATTAAACGATATTTTTTCACCAGTGTTCTCTCCTTATGGATTAGACCTTAAAGTTTATGATTTGGAAATCTTTGATCGCTGGGGTCATTCACTTTTCAAAACAAAAGATCCGCTTCAGGGATGGAACGGTTTTGCTAAAGGAACAGAAGAACCTTTAAAACAAGACATCTACATTTACAAAGTGAAATACAAAGATGCTGAAGGCAAGATCTACAATAAAACAGGACACGTGAGTTTGCTGAGATAAAAACAGTTTAACAACATAAAAAATAAAAACCCGCGGTTAGAACTGCGGGTTTTTATTTTATGCTTAACCTTACAGGACATATAGTTTTTAGTTTCAAGATGTTTAAAGGATATATATAAAGTGCTTCTGAACATTCTGTCGTACGCGTACCGCCCTAGCTTTAGCGAAGGAGCAAGACAGAGTTCATTTTCCTTTCTGCGTAATCAAAATAGAATTTATGCGTGAGGAGTTTGCACTGAGCATAGCCGAAGTGTGGTTAAAACCTAAGTGGCGCTTTGCTTAGTAGCTATTTTGGTTTATAAAGAGTTTTCTCTTTATCAGGATCGGGTTTTTCGGCCTTATCGTTTTTGTTTTTGTCCTGTTTAATATCAATGGCTTCAATCGTAATCCATTTATCTTTTTTCAGTTCAAGCGCGTCGAAACTTCCGTCGGGACCATAATACTGATACTGGCCAATAAGCATATCGCTCTGATCTTTTGGTGCAAGATGGCTGTAAACGATCTGCCCGCGTTTTTCGTTATACTTAAGGCTCATGCTTACCTCGCTACTGTATTCGAACATCAGGCGTTTTGGATTTTTACGTGGAAACCTGAACACATCTTTTCCGAATACCGGCGTTCCGTCCGTTTTGAAATACAGAACATCCACAAATTTTTTTCGGGTAAGATTATCATTAGGATCGTATCCCAATAGTGTATAAAAACCATCGCATTCAACCAGTGAATAATACAGCATGCCGTACCATTTTGCAGGTGAGCCTATATGTGTTTCGGGATTTCTGATGGCGCCTGAATTGTCTATGAGTTTAAAATATTCGTAAGCTTCAATGGTCTCGTGTCTGAATAAACCTTTCTTAATGCGTTTACTGTTGTTCACCAACAAATAACCGAAGTATGCATGGGTTCCATCATCTTTGTGAAGGTTCCAGGTAATAAGTTTAAATTTTTTGTCCTTTGGGGCAAGTACTGAAACCTCTTTTAGACTATCAAATGGATATTGAAGAATTTTACCATTACTCACAATGCCATCCCATACCGAAATAAATTTTTTGTTTCCCGCAACACGATCCGCTTCTTTCCTACTGTAAAAAGCCTCCTGTTGTAAAAGTTTCAGTTCTTTTTCTGCTTCACGGAAAACAGCCAGGGAGGTGTCGGACTTTTGTGCAGAAAGCGCGACAGAAATAAAAATAAAAGAATAAGATGTGATCAGTTTAAACATTAATTTTATAACTCCAAATGAGCGACTAAGATACAAATTAAGCTATGAATGCGGCGATCAGGTGGATAAGGTTATTCCTTAGCTACGGTTTATTTACATTATTTATCATTCTGGCCTTTAATTCGGGTACGGTTATTTACCTCTGCTATCAGGCTTCGGGGCAATTTAAGGTGCTCGCTAACACCACATTTATTGAGGAATTCAGACAGAGTAACAGGTTAAGCCCTACCGAAGAACAGAATCTCGCTCTTATTGAAACGGTGAAAAAATATTCGGTGGATAGTCTCTCCTATAAAACCACAGATAATTTTACAACGATTTACGATCAGAAAAACGCACCTATTTTATGGGTGATCACAGTATGCGAACCTTACGAACTCAAAGCGATTCAATGGAATTTTCCCCTGGTTGGAAGTGTTAGTTACAAAGGATTTTTCAGGAAGGATCTCGCTGAAAAAGAATATAATCATTATAGAGCGAATGGTTATGACGTGGAGCTGAGAAGCGTTTCGGCATGGAGCACGCTGGGCTGGTTCAAAGATCCTGTACTGAGCAGTATGTTAAAGCGCAGTAAAGGAAGCATCTGTAACTTGCTGTTTCATGAATTATTTCACGCTACGTATTACGGAAAAAGCTCCGTGAATTTCAACGAGAACATTGCCAGTTTTGTGGCGCACAAGGCCACCATTCAGTTTCTGGCCAGGGATACAACAGCGCTGAACGAATATCTTTTCAGTATGGAAGATAACAAAAGGTATAAGGAATTTATGCTGCGACAGAAAGATTTGCTGCAACATGAATATACGGCCATTAAAAACAAACCTGGAAAGTTTATTCTGAAACAGAAATTTTTATTGAGAATAATAGATAGTTTAAGAACATTCCCTGTACGCGATCCTAAAATTTTTGAGGCCCGCAAGAACCGTATTTTAGCTGATAAAAACGCTTATTTTATTGATTTTGAACAATACGACAGCATGCAGGATAGTCTTGAAAAGGTTTTTAACAATATTTACAGGAGAAACCTTAAAAAAATGGTACAAGATTTGAAGCAAAACCTCAGTAATTATTAAATTTGGATACCTATAAAATCTCTCTATGAAAAAATCTATTTGCCTCGTATTTTTCCTTCTGTTTTCAGTGTTTTCAAAGGCCCAGTCGGGATATGATATTAAAGTGAACCTTAAGGGTTGTAAAGATACCGTCATGTATCTTGTAAAGTATCAGTGGGATCAAAAGTATATAGCCGATACCTGTAAAAAAGTGAAGAATGGCCTGGCCCAGTTCAAAGGAAAAAAAGAACTTGAAAGAGGTGTTTACGTTCTTGTGAGCCAGGGTATGGGAATTTACTTTGATATGTTCGTGAATGAGAGTCAGAATTTTACTATTACGGCAGATATGACCGACCTGGTTGGCACATTAAAAGCAACCAATAAAGAAAACGAAACGTTTTTTAATTACCTCAAATTTATTACCGCTAAAAATCTGGAGTTCGGTAAATTCCGCGATGAAAAAACCAAGGGCCTGAATAAAGCCGACAGTACTAAACTCATGAATGAAAAAGCGATGGAGTTTGCGAAACAGGCAAAGCAGCACGACGCAGACTTTATGATTAAACATAAAGGAAGTTTCATTGCCGATGTGGTTAATCTTCGTACCGAAAAAGAAATGGGACCGGCTGCAGCTGGCGTAAGCGATAGTCTTGCCAGAATACAACAGTATTACTATTACAAAGAACATTACTTTGACGGAATGAATTTCAAAGACGAAAAAATTGTACGTACGCCTTTCTTTAGCGATAGGGTTAAACGTTATTATGAAAGCATAATCATTCAGCATCCCGATACCATGATCGTGGAACTTGACAGATTGTTTGCCAGAACTACAGAAGGAAGTATGGTTTATAATTTAATGTTGGGTCATTTCACTTATAAATATGAGTCGAACAAAAACATGATGTTCGATAAATTCGGAAATTCCATCACGTTTGAAAAAGTGTTCGTTCATCTTGCCAATAAATATATCTGCAGCGGAAGAGCAAAAGGCGTTTATACCGAAGAAACTGTAAAAGCGATCTGCGAGAGAGCCAGAATTGTTGGAGGGTTGCTGCCTGGAACAAAAGTGGATGATCTGTTTATGATTGATACCATTTATGGAAAAAGAGTTGCTAAGATGGGCTTTGATACCTGTAAATCGAGTAAGAGTATCAGCGATCTTTATTACAAAAAGGAAGCTGAGCTTAAACCTATGTACAAAACGTTATATAGTGTAAAATCAAAATACACTGTTCTTGTTTTCTGGGCGTCGGATTGCGGACATTGTAAAACTGAAATTCCTAAACTGAAAGAAGCGCTCGATAAAGTAAAAGGTAAAATCGATTTCTCGGTATTTGGTGTGCAGACAAAAGAAGACTATGACGAGTGGATAAAATTCATCAGGGAGAAAAAACTCGATTTCATTAACGTATTCGATCCAATGCATCTGAATAATCTCAAAGAACGCTTCGATATTAATTCTACACCGATCATTTATATCTTAGATAAAGACAAACGTATTAAAGCTAAAAAGATCTCCACAGAACAAGTAATCGAACTTCTTGAATTGTTTGAGAAGACAGAAAAAGAATTAAACAAAAAATAAGAGTTAAGATTGTTTATGAAAAAGCTTCTTTTTTCCCTTTCATTTATTATTGCATTTGCTGCAGCTGCGGTATCGCAAAATGGCTATGAAATAACCGTTAATTTTAAAAACAACAAGGATACAACTATGTACCTTGTAAAATATACCTGGGACCAGCAATATATTGTTGATACCTGCAAAAAGGTAAAAAGCGGACTGGTTGTTTTTAAAGGAAAAAAACCGCTCGACAAAGGTGTTTATACTTTGGTTAGCCAGGAAAAGTCGATCTACTTCGATTTTTTTGTAAATGAAACACAGAAGTTCGGCATCAATACCGATATGACTGATATTGTTAACACCTTAAAATCTGTTGGAAGCAAAGAGAACGAAAATTTCTTTTCATACATTAAGTACATTACCAATAAAAATCAGGAATTCGGAAAGATACGTGACAAATCAAAAGGCATGAGCAAAGCCGATAGCATCAATTTTATTACTACAAAGTATAAAGAACTGAACGATGGGGTTAAAAAATTTGATGCCGATTTCATGAATAAAGTAAAAGGAACTTTTGTTTACGACGTACTAAATTTAAAAACGGAGAAAGACGCTGTCAATGTTCCAAAGGCGAGTAATGGCCGTCCCGACAGTGTTTACCAGTACTATTATTACAAATCACATTACTTCGATGGAATTGATTTTAAAGACGACCGCATCATTCGCACTCCGTTCTTCAATAAGCGTATCAAAAAATATTATGAGGGCGTTATTGTTCAACATCCGGATACTGTCATTGCTGAAATCGACAAAGTTCTCGCGCGTTGCAACAAAGATAGTTTGATCTATAATAGTCTTGTTGTATACTTTACATACAAATATGAGCAAAGTAAGATCATGGGATTTGATAAGGTATTTGTGCATATGGCCGATAAATACATTACCAATGGCGCTTCAAAAAAACTGGGATACTCACCGGAAACCATTCAGAAAATTAAAGAACGCGTAGATATTCTTCGGGGTTTATTACTCGAAGCAAAAGTTTCTGAGCTCTACATGATTGATACAACATACGCAAAACAGGTGAAGAAAATGGGATTTGATACCTGCAAGTCGAGCAAAAGCGTTACCGATCTGTATTATAAAAATCTTGAGAAGCTTACGCCAATGTTCAAAACGCTTTACCAGGTAAAGGCAAAATATACGGTGCTTGTATTCTGGGCGTCTGACTGCGGGCATTGCCAGACGGAGCTCCCGAAACTCCAGGAGGGGCTCAAAGAACTTAACGGTAAAATTGACTACAAGGTTTACGCTGTTCAAACGAAAGACGATTATGAAGAATGGAGAAAGTTCATTATCGATAAAAAAATAGGATTCATTAACGTGTTTGATCCAATTCACCTCAATAACCTGAAAGAGCGTTTCGATATTTATTCAACGCCGGTGATCTATGTACTCGACAAAGACAAAAGAATTAAAGGAAAGCGTTTAAGCGCCGAGCAAACAGCAGGTATGTTGAAGATGCTTGAGGGAGTTCAATAATTCAGAATCGCATTTTTCTCGCAGAGGTCCGCAGAAGTCATCGCGGAAGACTTTAGACAAATTTAGCTTTAGCCAGGAATTTCTCTGCGTTCTTCTGCGGAACGTCAGCGCGCATCCGCGAGAAACCCTGTTAATGTTCTGTTTTCAGTAGTTTAACATCCGCAATCAGTTTCGTAATCGCAGCTTTATCAGTTCCATCATACATGCCGCGAATACGGCCCTTTGTATCTACCAATAAAAATAACTCGCTGTGTAAAAAACCCTCTTCACTACCATCATCTTCAAGGGCGTTTACAAGATAACTTGATTTAGCGAGATCGTAAATCTGTTTTTTATTTCCGGTAAGCAGGTGCCATTTACCTTTTTTAGCGCCATACGTTTCACCATAATTTTTAAGAACTTCAACAGTATCGTGTAAAGGATTTACACTGTGAGAAAGGATAAGAAAGTTTGGATCATTTTCAAATTCTTTCTGAACGTCTTTCATATTGCCACTCATAACAGGACAAATACTCTGGCAGGTAGCGAAGAAAAAATCGGCCACATAAATTTTATTCTGAACTGTGATGTTCGAAACTTCTTCGCCAAACTGGTTAGTAAACTTAAAACTACCTATCTGATGATAAAGCGTATCTCCATTATTTTCACTTTTAGGGCCCATCACGGGGAACAATAATTTCGGATGATTGTTACATGACGAAATGAAAATTACAGAGAGAGCAAGCAGTTTAAGAATTGGTTTTAATTTCATTGTCTTTGATCAGTTTTTGTTTTTCTTCTTTTAATCGTAAATGTTTGTATTCACCGATCATACGTTTTACTTCGGCCACATACCGCGCGTCGTAGTAACCACGTATGTTGCGATTGGCATCAATCAGAGTGAAGAAGCTATAATCGATGTGAATGGGTTTTTCTAAAAAGAAAGCACGGTTAATGCTGTCGAATTTTGGTTGTTCAAGCCCGAGAAAACGAACATTTTTATACTCAGAAAATTTTTTAAGATTTGTTGCCACTTGCGATACACTGTCTTT
Organism: Bacteroidota bacterium; assembly: GCA_021323535.1. Taxonomy (GTDB): domain Bacteria; phylum Bacteroidota; class Bacteroidia; order B-17B0; family Aurantibacillaceae; genus Aurantibacillus. The sequence goes on along the minus strand of JAJONO010000038.1, from coordinate 9,401 downwards.
TAATTCTGTCACTACAAACAGCGGAATATGTTCAATGTTTTCTTTTTTGTAATTGAGATATTCCCACAAACCGGCGATACGATACGAATCATTACTGTAAGCATCTTTTACAAACATGATACCGTATAAAGGAAAGTCGGCAGAGTCAATAGAAAAAGGAGAAAGGGTAGGCGTGTAGGCTGAAATAAGTTTAAAGTGCTTATCAGGGGCCCTGTAATACAACGTATCGTTTTTAGCGATCGCCTTTTTAGGACCATAATAATAGAGCTTGTGTGAATTAATGGTGCTCGTTTCAAGCAGGACCCACATCAGGGAAGGAAGAAGGATAATAAGAACCAACAACCACTTTTTGTTTTTCATCGGGGACAAAGATACGCTGGTTTTACTAATAAAAAAACCCCGTAGTCATATTGTACTACGGGGTTATTTAAAGAATAATGTTATTATTCAACAATTAGTCTTCTTGAAGAAGTTTTAGCTCCTAAAGATGTTTTAACGATGTAAATACCGCTGTTTAATCCTGAGATTGAAACGTTGGTTTTTAATTGAGAATCGTTACCCAGGTTGATAGTGTTTACAACCTGGCCAATTGCATTGTAAATTTCAATAACGCCGTTCTCGTTAGAAGGGTTTGAAAGATTTACATTGAAATTATCTTTTGCAGGATTAGGAAAGATCTGGAATGTAGCTTCGAAGTTTTTATCGTTTAATCCGGTCACAATAGCCTGATTGATATCAATGGTTTTAACATTAGAATTCTGCGCTCCGCTGGTAAGCTGATAAATAACTCTTACGATAGGGAATTTTAATGAAGCATGATAATAGTAGTATTCCGTAGAAACGATAGTTGTGAAAATAGAAGGAACGCTCACATTGTTTTTAACTCTAACCTGAAGTACGTTAGAAAGCGTTGTTCCTCCCGGGAAGTTAACAGTTCCTGTACCTGTACCTTCTGTAGTGATAGTTCCGTTCAATGCAGCAACTCCAGCAAGAGAACCGGCGAATTGATCTGTAACAGAATACCCCATTGCAATAGGCCACTGAGCCATAATTGATGAGTTGGTGTAAGTAATATTACCTGCAGACGTGATAGATCCTAACATTTCCCAGTTTGATCCAGCTGATTTATAAAGGTTATAATTACCGCCACCCAGATTTTCAGCAATAGTAGCTCCAGGAAAAGAAGAAGCTCCGGCCACAGAAGTTGTAGCCTGATAAGTTGAATTAATAACAACCGTATTTTGTGTAAACGCTGAAAAGTCCCACAATTGTCCGGCTCCGGTAGTTTTAGGAACAGTTCCTACTGAATCCCATCCTTTGTTGGTCCATGAATCGCCAATTATAGCTTCGTTGGCAGCTTGTGTTAATGTTTGTGCTGTAGACAGCTGACTGATGAACAATCCGCTCAAAAGTGTAAGGTAGATTTTTTTCATTGGTTATTTGTTTTTATTTGGTTTATACATTTAAAATAATAGAGCACTTCTGTTTCATTAATCCTTTAGAAACTTCTTATGTACTACTCCCTTTTCACCACTGATCTCCACAAAATAAATTCCTTTTGAAAGGTTGTTTACATTTATGTTTCTTTCATAACTAGTACTGTAAATAAGCTGTCCGAGTTGGGTGTAAACCGAAATTTTTCCTGGCTTAAAGGCTTCGCTTACATTAACCGTTAAAATATCTTTTACCGGGTTAGGATAAACAGATAACTGCGCGTCGGCCAGCGAATTTTCTTTCATGCCCACAACAAAATAGTTTTTGTTTCCTGTGGCCCCGGCTGTAACCGTTGGCGATTGGCCGGTTAAAGCAATCGATGTGTAATTAATTGTGAGCACAGGAAATTTTTCAGTAGAATGGTAGTAGTTATAAGTGGTTTGTTTGATGGTTCCAACAGGGAAAGGTCCGGTTGTCATGGTCATGTTCTGAACGCTTTTTACACGCAGCACATTCGTCAACGAAATATTATCCATTAAATTTAAGGTACCTGTTCCGTCGGCAGTGGTCACCACATTTCCATTCACATTTCCTGAAACAGAGAATGAGAACGAGCCCGAGAAATTGTCAGAAATATTGTTTCCAAAGGTCATTGGATAAACCGCCCCGATAGCTGAATTACTACTGAAGTTCATGTTCAGTGAACTTGAACCTATTCCAAGAAATTCGGTTTGCGTAGTTGGAGTAGTGGTTGATTTAAAGTAAGTATTTAAAGCTCCCTGTTTCTGAACGTAATTCGATCCGGGGTAAGCGCTGGCTCCCGAAACCGCAGTGGTTGAAACATAAGCCGAGGTAATAACAGCTGTAGTGGTAATCATGCTTGTGAAATTCCAAACCGCATTTGTTCCCGTAACACCAATAGGCATTCCTGAAGAAAAGTTGGTAGTATCAAGAACGTGTACTCTTGAGGTGTCGCCGATTATTGGTTCATTGGCGGCTTGCGTAAGCACCAACTGTGCATTAGCTTTAATTGCGAAAAGAAATAATAAAGCAGGTAAAAGTTTTCTCATATTTTAAAATTAAGTAATAAAAATAGCGAAAATTTTGATATTTCCTGCACGATTTTAACATCCTGAGGGTGGAAAAATGACAGGGTTGTTTTAGAAAGGTAATTACAATACGAAATGTCATCCCGCAGCGCCTTCGCTAAAGCTTCAGCGTCCGAAGGAGGCAGGAGGGATCTGGGCTTTTGACAGTGTTAAAGAACAGATCCTTCCTTCGTAAGGATGACGAAATCGCTTTTGAAACGAATAGAAATCCAATAATAATCATTCCTCAATCAACGAAGAATGCTGAAGCGACAAGGGTTGTATGTTTTCTTTCAGTGCCGTAAATAGTTCGCCCCCCCATTTTAAATAATGAGCCGAAAAATTATCGTAACGCTCCTGCGGACCATTTCCCGGAAACAGTTTTTCCTTAATAGCCTTTAACTGGTTCATTTCCGTATCAGAACGTTGCTTTAACGCTTTGTTAGCTTTGGCGTTGATAGTGTCAAGACTATTCATCGCCTTCTGCTGTTCAGCAGAAACCGAATTAACAAGCGTTTTATCAATAACGCCGATCTTTTGTGAGAGTTCAGCAAAAAGACTTTCTATTTGTTTTTTCTCAGTGTCCACATCAAACACATTGTTGGACCTCACCTGGAAAAGTTTGACAAGTTCGGCATCAGTTTTAAAAAGATCATCAAAAGACAATTCCAGTTTCTCAGTCTTGTTTTTTGTGTTTTTATCAATAAGTGTAACAAACGAACGTGGTACAAGCAAAGGAAAAAAAGTACTGTAAGCTTCAAACATTTTTTTATACTCGAGCCAATAAGCTAATTCACCCGGGCCGCCAACATAAGCAAGATTAGGAAGGATCTGTTGCTGGTAAAGCGGACGAAGTACAACGTTAGGACTTATCTTCTCTGTTTCATTTTCGATTACAGATTCAAGTTGTTCCCTGGTAAATGAACGATCTGTTCCAACAAGTTTATAATTATTGTTTTCCTTTTCAATCCGCGCGCGCAAATCGCCTTCCATAAAAAAACAATTAATGGGTCTTGGATTTACCTGCGCTTTGTAAGCCATGTTTTCCAGTTCCGAAATGGTTTTATTAACCCGGTCAAAGGAAACATTTTCAAAAATATCTTTACCTAAGGTAGCTTTAAATTGCTGCTTGAATTGTTTATCATTTCCGTCAACAGTAATTAAACCGTACTCACCAAAAAGTTCGTTCACCAAAAAGCGTGTGGCTTGGGCAAGAGAGCTGTGACTTAAATAAGCTTTTTCGAAAAGAGAAACCAGGTAATCGCTGTTAGCTCCGGCACCCAGGATTTCTTTTACCTGCGGAAGTAATGTTTCAAGCTCTTGCGTTTTAAAATTTCCTACGGCGCCTGTTTGTTTACTTTCCCAGGTTATGGTTTTTCCGAATAAGCGGAAATGGTTCACTTCTTCAAAATCATGATCCTCGGAAGCGGCCCAGTAAACAGGAACAAATTTATTTTCAGGAAATGTTTTGCTTAATTCTTCGGCGAGGTTAATCACCGAAAATATTTTGTAAATAAAATAAAGTGGACCGGTGAACAGGCACAACTGATGTCCGGTTGTAATGGTATATGAATTCTTTTCCTTTAAAAGTTCAATATTGGAAATGCTCTTTGCATTTGCATTGCCAACTGTTTTGGCCTGCGTCATGAGTATTTCATGCAGCGCAGCGCGGTTCAAAGAAGTGTAAGGGTCCTTTTTAAGAATATTCCCGAAGCCTTTTATATCCGGAAATTCTCCATAATACGGCAAAAGATTTTCTTTTTTGTCAATGTAATCCTGTACCAACGGATTAAGAACGTCCGCAGTTTTTAATGACGTGTTTTGAAAACGAAACATCTGTGATTAAAGTTTACTTCCGAAAGCAAGATCGCCTGCATCGCCAAGTCCGGGAACAATATAAGCGTGTGCAGTAAGTTCTTCGTCAATGGCGCCACACCATAAGGTAAAGTTGGTATTAGGCATGTGTGCCTTTAAATGATCAACACCTTGCTGGCTTGCGATTGTAGTTACAATATGTGTATGAGCTGGTGTTCCTTTCGACATAAGCGATTTATAGGTGAGAACCATCGACGATCCTGTTGCAAGCATAGGATCACAAAGAATTAATATTTTATTGTTGAGGTCTGGACAAGCCACATACTCCAATGCAATCTCAAAGGAATTATCCTTATGATGTCTTCTGTAAGCGCTCACAAAAGCGTTCTGAGCCTGGTCAAAATAATTTAAAAGTCCTAAATGAAGAGGAAGTCCCGCTCTTAAAATAGTTGCGATCACGGGTTGTTCCTTCACTTGTTTACAGTCTGCTTCACCAAGCGGAGTTGTTACCTTAACATCGTTATATGCAATGGTTTTACTGATTTCGTAAGCGAAAATTTCTCCCATGCGTTCCATGTTCCGCCTGAAACGCATACTGTCCTTCTGGACATTTGCATCCCTTATTTCCGAAATAAACTGGTTGAAGATAGAATTTTGCTGAGCTAAATTGTGGATCATAACTATTTGGTTAAAGAGATATTTAAATTGATTTCCGATTGGTACGACACCTTGTCGAATACTTCTATAGGATATTTATAATCTTTAAATCCTGGTGATTCTACAAGTACCGTATACTTTCCCGGAGGTAAAATAATAATGAGCCTTCCTGTTACAGGATTCGGAATATAAGTGCCCACAATTTCATTGGTAATGTTATCGTTGCAGGTGATAAACGTGTTTCTGAAATCTACTTTTGCGGTTGTATCTTTTGAGCCAAGCTGCCCGATAAGAACGGTATAATCAATTTCCACCTCATTGAATGAAACGCGGTAAATATCAAAATCTCCTAAGCCGCCGCCGCGTAAAGAAGCTACATATCCATAACGTCCGTTTTTTGAGATCCTGAAATTAAGATCGTCATAGGAAGTATTGATTGGGTAACCGATATTCTGAACCTTCCCGAATTGCTGAGTGCTTTCATTGTAAGAAGCTTTGAAAATATCGTAACCTCCCATGCTGCTGTGCCCTTTACTGCTGAAATAAAGCGATCTTCCATCTGGTGAAAGATTTGGAAAGTCTTCGTCAGATGTTGTATTGATTTCCTTACCCATGTTTTTTGCCTCACTCCATTTACCATTTGGAAGTTTATTGCATGAATAAATATCTGTGCCACCAAAACCACCTTTACGATTGCTGGCAAAATAAATGATGTTTCCTTCGGAGTTAACTGTTGCAGCAATCACATCACCGCTTCCATTAATGGTTGCAGGAAGTTCTTCCGGTTTTGAAAACTCGCCATTACTCTGCATTTCGGATTGATAGAGTTTGCTTTCACCACGGAGATTATGTTTGTTTATGAGAATGATGTTCCCTTTAGAGTTCATGCCAATAATTTCGGTTCCCGAATTTCCCTTGCTGATAGGTTCTCCAACAATACTGCTTTCCATGTATTGACCATTGACCACTTTGGAAACCTGGATCGTATTAAGATATTGGCCGTTTTCAAGACGGGTTATTTCTTTATCTAAAGGGCGTTTGGTGTTGTACATCATGTACGCTTCATTCTCGTTAACGAAAGGATAGTAATCCGGAAATTGTGAGTTAATGTTTTTCCCTAAATTCTGGAACACGACATCGACCGGATATTTCACGAGTTCTTTTGCGTTAATGCAATGTTGTATCTGTTGCTCTACACTCTGAAGATTGTCTTCGGTACCTTTAGCGTTATTTTTAAACTTTTCGAAAGAAGCCATGGCATCGTCAAAACGGTTGGCGTACTGGTAGGCACGTCCTAAAAGATAATCAGCATTGGGATTATGTTTTTCATTTCTAACAACAATTTCAAGATAAGGAACCGCTTTTGATTTATTGATGTTTGTATTGAGATAACAAACCGCGGTGTTGTAATTATAAAGTTCGTTTTTTGGATCAAGTGTTATAAGCTGAAGATAATCTTCCAGGGCGTCTTCATAATTCTCGACTTTCAGTTTGGCTTCGGCCGAGGCTGTTAATGCTTTAATGTCTTTTTTTCCCTGTCCGAAAATGGCAGAAAAAACAAAACAAAAAACAATACTTAATGTGACACTTCTTTTCATTCTTTACAAGGGGAAAACGAAGTTACGAAAAAAATTAAAACTAGCACTTTTCAATGATCACTGCATAACCTTGTCCAACGCCAATACACATAGTAACCAAAGCGTATTTTTTATTGTGTAACTGAAGATCAATAGCAGCTGAATTGAGAATACGGGCGCCGCTCATTCCAAGAGGGTGGCCCAATGCTATGGCCCCACCGTTAATATTAATTCTCGGGTCGTTATCGGCCAGCCCCCATGTGCGCGTACAGGCAAGGCTCTGTGCCGCAAAAGCTTCGTTCAGCTCTATAAGTTCAATATCCTTGAATGTTAATCCGGCACGCTTGAGGGCTTTATTAGCGGCCTCAACAGGACCAATGCCCATGATACGAGGCTCAACACCAACCACCGCGCTTGAAACAATTCTTGCGAGAGGTTTAAGATTATTTCTTTTTAATCCTTCTTCACTGGCCATAAGTAAGGCAGCGGCACCATCATTCAACCCGCTTGCATTGCCGGCTGTAACGGTTCCCTCTTTTTTAAAGGATGCTTTTAAGTTGGAAAGTCCTTCAAGACTCGTATTTGCCTTAGCGAATTCGTCATTGGAAAAAATAACAGGATTACCTTTTTTCTGAGGTATTTCAAGCGCAACGATTTCTTTTTCGAAACGTCCGCTTTCCTTTGCTTTCGCCGCTTTTTGCTGGCTCCACAAGGCGAACTGATCCTGGTCTTTACGGTTAATATTATATTTTTCCGCTACATTTTCAGCGGTTTCTCCCATGGCGTCAACACCATAAAGTTCTTTCATTTTGGGGTTAATAAATCTCCACCCGAAACTACTATCGAATAGTTGCTGGTCGCGACCAAAAGCTGAAGAAGCCTTGCTCATCACCCAGGGCCCACGGGTCATGTTTTCAACTCCTGAAGCTATCATCAGGTCTTCGTCACCAACCTGTATGGCTCTTGCGGCATCAATGGAGGCGCTTAGCCCGCTTGCGCATAATCTGTTTACAGTTTGTCCCGGAACAGTTATTGGCAGCCCGGCGAGAAGAAGTGCCATTCGGGCCACATTTCGGTTATCTTCGCCAGCCTGGTTAGCACAGCCCATAATAAGATCGCCTACCTGCGAGAAATCAACTCCCGGATTTTTCTTTACCAGTTCTTTAAGTACAAATGCTGCGAGATCGTCTGTCCTCACAGCGGATAGAGTTCCTCCGAAATTTCCGATAGCGGTTCTTACGCCATTAACAATATATGCTTGTTTCATAATAAAAAATTAACCCTGTATTTCGCGGTAAAAATACAGGGTTTAATTTAGTAATGAAACAAATTTAGAATTATTCTGTTTTGTATTCTGTTTTATGGGAATCGTTCCCTTTATAAACGTCGTCTTCGTCATCTTCTTTTTCCTTGAGCTCGTAGTGTTTTTCGCTTTCAAGATTTACGTTCACGATAACCGGCGGAGGAGTTGGCTGAGATATCCAGATGGTTCCGTTCCAGAACATGTAATGGTTTCTCCAGTTGTCCCAATATAAATTGTATTTCGGAAAAAATACCCAGCGGCGATTACAGGCATATTTTGGATGCCATACAGGATGATAAACAACTACTTTTCTTGGACGGTAAGGACTACGTTTCACAACCACCACTTTTTTACCGTGACGGTGCCCGTGGTTATGGCCGTGCCCATGCCCGTGGCCTCTCTGTGAAAAACCTTTTAGGCTGAACAGAAAAGTAACAAGTAATAATAATCTTATAGTTTTCATAATGGTAATTTATTGTTTTGACGCCGGGAAAAGCTAAAGGTTTAATCCCAGTTTTTTGAAGTTTTATAAACGATTCCTTTAAAAAGGGCCACAATTTTCTGCGGATCATTATTCACGTAAACAGAGATTTTATAATGTCCGAGTTTTTCTGTTTCTGTTTCGCAGATTGCTTCCGCGGTAATCACATCATTTTCCGTAAGACTTACAATATGTGAAATGGAAGTTTCAATGCTTACGCTTTTTCTGCCCTTTGAATTGGAAGAAAATGCCAATGCACTGTCGGCCACCGAATAAGTAATTCCTCCGTGCGCTATTCCGAATCCGTTCAGCATTTCTTTCCTGACCGTAGCTTTTAATTTGCAATATCCTTCCTTAACATCAATTAACTGAATGCCGAGCCACTGACTGAAATAGTCTTTGTCCATCATTTTATCTACAATGTCAGTAGCTTTCATTTTTGTTTTTTCGGTTTCCAGGGAATTTCTTCCGCTTTGTAATGAGCGGTAAGCCAACGCGACAACATGAACAGGTAATCCGAGAGACGGTTAAGATATTTGAAATGGATGTCTTCTACTTTTTCGTTTTCAGCCAGGCGAAGAACGGCGCGTTCAGCCCTGCGGCAAACACAGCGCGCAATGTGGCAATAGGACACATTTACGTGGCCTCCTGGTAATACAAACGATTTCATTTCAGGAACAAGTCCATCCATGTGGTCAATTGCTTTTTCAAGCATGGTAATATCTTCTTCATGAAGATCGGGAAGCTCCATTTTATTTTTTTCAGGGTCGGCAGCAAGATGCGAGCCCATGGTGAATAAACGATCCTGGATAGAAACAAGAAGTTCTGTTGTTGAATCGTCGGTGATCACATCACGGAGTAAACCAATGTGCGAATTAAGTTCATCCACTGTTCCGTAAGCTTCAATACGTATATGATGTTTTGGAAGTCTTGTTCCGCCTATGAGTGAAGTCAACCCTTTATCGCCTGTTTTTGTGTAAATCTTAAACGCCATGATATCACGAATTTAAGCATTTTATGTTATTGATACATGTCCGACCCCGCTG
>JAJONO010000106.1 GCA_021323535.1 Bacteroidota bacterium | reverse complement strand
ACATGGGAGGACAGTTACCTGGAAGGGGTGAAACAATTTAATTTCTCCGACACGTCGAAGTGGGTTTCTTTTACAGTAAATGACACCACCAGTAACTTTCTATTTGGCTTTGGGAATTCGCTGAATGATACGATGGATATTGTTAATCCAACCACGTACAAAGTTCAGGTCTTAAACCGAGAGCTTATTGTTACAGAATCGGACAATGACGGGTTTTACAACCGAATATCCATTGGAACTGTTGCAACTAACGATAAAATTAAAATTGCAATAACAAAAAAGGGAATTGAATACTTTGTAAACGACGTGAGTATTTATACAAGTAAGCTCTTCTCCGACGCAGTATTAAAAACGGAGGCACATATCTATTCTTCAGGTACTACAATTAAAAACATTCGCGTTTCACATAATTAATTTTCAGAACTATGAAAATAAAAAACATATTATTTTTTTTAATTTTAAGTTTAGGTTCAAACTTGATTTTTTCTCAAATCACAGGTGGTGGACATCCGAATCAAAGTCTACCTTCAGAGGCAAAACCTTCTGAAATAAGTAAAGGAGGCTTTAGTAGTGATGTGAGTTTATTTACAGGGGCGCTTTCAAGCGGATACGATTTGGGCTCTGTAAAAACTCTAAGCGGGTTATCATTTAATTTAAGATTAAATTACAATGGAACTAAGGTAGTTGGCAACAACGTATCTCTATCTAGTGGAATTCCTTACGGTGAAGGATGGAGTCTTAATCTTCCGTCCATTTCAGTTTCGACAAGAGCTTACCGCAATTACACCCAGGCACAGGTTGAAAGTGTATTTAATTCCTATACCACGTTAAGTCCAAGTAATATTGCCTACAACAAAAAACAGGCGAAAGTAGAAGGTGAACTTTATTACATGGCACCATACATTTCTATTCCCGGAGTTGTATCTGAGCGTTTTATTCTTAAAAACTATGATGTGGAAAAAGATGAGGCGATTTTTGTTCCTAATAAATTTGAAAAATTAGTAGAAGCAAGATTGAAAGGAAGCACATGGTATGTGACACTTGAAAACGGCGACACGTATAAATTCCAGGTAGTAACAACCAGTTACAGAAATCCTTCAGGTTTCAAAATTAACACAGACTCGCTAAGGAAAGATAGTATTGCTTTCAGATCTTCAATTCTTCCAAAAGAAGAAGTTCTTACATGGCATTGTAATTACATCTACAATAAAAACCACGCACAACACCAACAGATTATGTTCTCCTATGAAGGATATGGTATATTTGATTTTTTCAAAGAGCTGAACCAGAAAAAAATGAATCCTTATTATTCCGAAGCTACCAGCTTCGGTCTTTTAAGTTTTCCTCCATTTTATGTAATGAAAGACATCCTGTTAAAATCTGTTTCCTCATCTTCAGATTTTGGCGATATAGAGAAGCTGGAATTAAACTACAAAACATTTAAGCCATCTTCACATAAAGACCTTCTGCTTCCGGGAGATGCCGATGTTTACAGAAAAGATAGTATGTACAACTACAAGGTGGCTTATACGACTGCTTGGGACACTACTAAGCAGAAACTTTTAAATACGGTTGGCGATGGTACCGTTCCGTTAACCTATAACCCAAGTAGTAACTATTTCAGTAGTTGGAGAAGATATTACCATGTTTATCACAATAACATTTCAAGAGTATGGAGCGGTGCCGGTTCTGGGGGACGTGATCAGAACTTTGCTAACTCCATGAATCCATATCTTGTGAATAATTCAAGCAATACTAACTACTACAATTTTGCGGGAGTTTCTACAAGTACAAATGCAGCGTTTGACCATTGCTTTTTAGAATCACCTCAGATAAGTCTTTACAATATTAATTATGTTCCAGGTGAACTTTATGAAATAAAAACACTCATTCATAATACAAATACCGATACGGCGGAGGCTGCCCATCTGGCTTGTAATTACGACATAAGTATTGTTTCAGGATCTGGTACAGAAAGTGTACCAAATAATAAATTAGGAGAAAACGATTATGTGAATGGCGCACGCGGATTTTCCATTTTTAATACGTTCCAGAACCCGGTCAAGTGGACCTCCATGGGGAAAAATAACGATGGAAGTCCGGGATTCACAACACCTGATCCGGCCTATATCACGACTTCCAATTTATTTGTAATGCCTAAACTCCCAACCAATAACAATGGCGTTTATTTCCAGGTTGGTCCCGCAAATTCTGATCATGAAGTAAACATTCAGATGGAGGATATGGGAACTAACAATCCCTATTTAACAGGCGTTTTTGCAAATAACAGCTATAGAGCTTATTCTTATTGGTTTTACAAAGGAGGTGCAAATACTGTTGAAAAATACAAAAGCACAAATCCGTATTATAAACCAGGAAATAATTTTGGTTTGGGTTTGCCATGGTATATGATGAGCAGTGTCTTCAGTCGTCGCTTCGGTTTAAATCCAGACACAAACCACACTGCTTACGGGAGTCCGTTAAACAGAATCTGGTTCAAAACAGACGGGCTAAGCGCATCCTGGTCGAATGTTCCTACCGCAGCTAATAATAACGTAAAGCTGACCGCGCTTGAGTTAATCCGTTACAGCAAAAACACATACATGCTTACTAATGTTAAGAAATATGTAACTAACGGTTACCCGGTTTACGATAAAAATAATGGTTATGTTTTATTGGACAGCATTACTCTATCTTATCAGAATATTATTGATACCGTGTACGACGTTACCAAATTTGAATCCTTTACCGCAACAGTAAATGTTCCAAATGATACAACTCTCAATTGTACACCTTACACAGGCGGATCGAGTTTCACCAAAATTGGAACAAAAAAATTCATCAAGAATGGCTACCAGAACGTGATCATATTAAAAAGCATTACTTCACATCCTACCAATGCGGTAGCAAGAAACGCTACTTTTAGTTCCGGTCCCGCTGCTTTAACCACTTATTTTGATTATAAGACTGTAAAAACAGACAGTTTGTTTTTTAACGACCCTTATGGCGTGATGCAAGGGCAATTCAGTGGGCATTTTCATCTTCTGAATAAAATCACGGATCATCTGGGTGGAATTACTGAATACAATTATTATCCAATCAATTCACTTAACTCTTCATGGGATAACTTATACGCATTCGACCATTATAAGGCATATACCAATTACGATTATTATAATATCGGAAGGCCGGTTGCTTACAATGCTACTCCAATGGTGAAAGAGAAAATACTTTATAACTCGGCGAGTGATTCCCTCACCACAAAAGTGTGGCAGTACATTTACGATACCTGCAAATACATTGTTAAGAAAACACCAACGCTCCCTGATCAATACATAAAGGAAAAATCGGAAAGCGAATATGGGTTTAAGAGAACGACCGTAAGATATCCGAAACTGAGGTATAACGATACCAAAGTACCTTATGATGTTTATACTCATTATACTTCCGAAAGTGGCGATTTGCTTATAGGGAAACTTAACAAGGTAGAAAGTTTCGATGCCAATGGCGTTATTCTTAAAAAGAAGGCTTACACTTATGAAGCCGACACAGCGTACATTAACTGGTTTTATACGCGTAAAGAATTTACCTATGTGTATGACTTACCTCCGGATCAAAGTGCCTTTCTGACTGATTACCTGAGTTCAATTCCTTCACAAAATACTTATCCGGATGTTCCTCTTATTTCTTTTTCAGGAATGAAAATGCGTTTCCTTGAAAATTTTAAACCAAATCTTTTTAAGGACGATTCATGCCAGATCAAACATTACAATCATTCTTATTTTATAAAACTTACCAAAGAAACCAACACCGATTACGATTATGTGGTAAAACCGAAAAAGAGTAATCCTTTACCAGGACCAAAAAAAGGAGTACTGCCAATGCCACCGTCCTCTAATGAAAGAACTATTGCATCCAACGCCAATATGACCCCGGTTATTACTTCAGGTTATGGATCCACAAAAGGTAATTATGGAACACCCGAGAGCCCTTTTACCGTTATAAGCTCTACCTATACAGCGAAAGACAGTATTGAAAATGTTTCGGAGTATAGCTATTGGGAAGCTGATCATTTAGGTAAAACAACAGTACAGGGTTTTAAAATACTAATGGATCATCCGGCGAATGCTTTTGCCAACAAAATCAAATATGAACCATCATGGCAACTCTATAAAAAGAAATCCTATTCAGTGGCTCATCCACTTGCATATACCACTGAAGAATATTTTTATTATTATGATGTGATACAAAATTATAAGGCAAATGGTGGTTATTATATGGCCGCGCCAGATTCTTTCCAGGCACTTTATTTGTCACAACTTTACAGGATCCGTAACATTCCTTATCAAAAAAGAACATCACTTAAAAATGTAAACAAACCTCTGTATGTAAATTCCGATTATTACTGGTACGATGCTGCAAGTAAAAGATGGCAATGCGATCTCTCAACAAAAACTATTACTATTAATAAGCAACCCTGCGAGTATTATGGAAACGGATTGGATTCCGCTGATGCCAGCATGCCGGATACCTCAGCAACTACTAATTGGGTCGACGGCTGCTATGGCCCAAGTATAAGATGTGAACGAATCGGTTTTTCACCTATAGGAGGCTATAAATTATTTGTACCTGAAGTACCAGGGGATGACGATGATGGTGGAACTGGCAATCCCGATCCTTATGCAGGCTGGTTTCAATGTACAACCGAATGCGATGGCTATGTAGTGCATTGGCGCTGTCCGCCTACGGGTACAGGTTCCAATTCAACAGGAAAATACATACTCATGTGCGGCGAGAAAAATCTTCTCAAGCTTAAAAATGTGTACCACCAGAAAGATTCCATAAGCACAAACACAGATATCTACACATATCGTTTTACAGGAGATACAATTATTGAATTGAATTACACTAATAATTATACGCAACCGTTTGGTGGGAATATAGCAAGGTTTACGTATACTACGTTTATAAACATTCCTACTATGCCTGTGTTCCAGCAAACCCAGAATACTTACCTGTTTGCACTACCTTACAAAACATATACACCGGTAACCAACCTGAACTTTAATGTATTGGGACTACTTACAAAAACCAGGGATCAGCGTGGTTTAATTAAAGAGATGACCTACGATACTCCTCATAACTTCCTTGTAAAAAACACAGCCTGCTCCACGTGGACCTGGAAAACCGGCAGCTATTTTGCTCACCGTTACGGGCAACCAAGCAAGGTTCGCATTTATGACCCGAATGAAGAATACACCAATGAAATTGCCTATACGTATAAATACAATGCTGACTTAAGTATTGATTCACTCAAAGACAATAATAACAAAATCATAAAATACAATTATGATCCTTTCGGACGCTTGACTACTACGCTTGTTAATAACGACACCATCAGTATTTCCAAATACAGTTATTGGAATGGAAGCACAGCCAGCTTTGAAACAAAGGCGGGACAAAATTACGTGGAGACTTCTGTCTTCAATGATAAGTCAAAGGGTAACGTCGAAACAAGCCGTGCTTATGTGGATCCGTTGGGCAGAAAATTTGATGTCGCTGTATATGCAGATCCTGATTTTTATGACACTGTAATAGATGATACAACAATGATTCACAGTGGCACCACCACCTACGATAACTGGGATCGCGCCTTGAAACAATACAAACCTTTTATTTACCGAAATTCTACACCAAATACCTATGTAAGTTTTGTCCCACGCTTCAGTAACACCAGTGGGCCTTACAGCGAACAACACTACGAACCTAGCCAGCGGGGAAATGTGTTAGCAGCCAGCAAATTTGGTGAAAACATTACTACTGGTAAACGCGTACTGAGTAACTACAACATTATTGACGGAAAAAGCATGGCCCTTGAAACCAGCAATACTTTATTGCAGGAAGTAACACAAACGCCTAACCAAACCGACTGGACCTATTACAAATTTTTGAAAACTGCGGTGATGGATGAGGACGGTAAAAAAACTGTAACATATACTGATGCTCTCGGCAAAAAGGTGGCCGTAAAAACCTATGCCGATCCGTTTAGCTCACAGCTTACTGGTTACATTTATGGCGCCCTGTTCAAGCCTATAGAGATCTGGAATCCTAAAAACCAAAAGACGTATTATAAATATGATTATAACGGCAATGTCATTCATTCGGTGAGTGTGGATGCTGACACTGTGAAATATGTAACCGAAGCATGGGGTGATGTTCTACAATCGCAAAGCGCCTCGCAAAGACATCATGCCAATGGGCCAATGCGTACTGAATATACTTTAGATGCCTTTGGAAAAGTGAGAAAAGAATTGACCTTAAACACGGGTTATACCGAATTTGATGTGATTGAACACTGGATAGGCACCAGCTCCCCAACTACGGTACGCGGTTTTGGAGCCAAGGCGCAAACTTATTTTACCAAACCATGGAACGCTTTAAACAATATAATAGGAAGAGTAAGTATGAGTTTGAGGAATACTAATGGATTAGAAAATAATACCACACCAGTTACTTACAATGCGCCATATAGTGCCAATTTTTATTCATATAACAATAAAGGACAAATTGAAAGAGAGATTGTTGCCGTCACTGCTTTAAATGACGACTTTAGTGTTATTCATTATACAAAATATAATTTACGGAACAGTTTACTTGAGCAGCAGATTGACGTGAATGGTGATAGTATTATTGATAAAACGATTAACTACTCATATGATACTTACAACAGGCTAATAAACGTTGCTGTTAATAATACCCTAACCGTTAGCTACGAATATTATGATGAACTGGGACTTATCAAAAAAATAAAACATTATGGAGTTGTACAAACCGGTACCGCTCCACATACAAGCACAACTGTTGCCGCTATTAATGACGTAACTTATTACTATGATACAAGAAACCGTCTCACAAGAATAAATAGCAGTTTATACGATGAAAAATTATACTATGATAACAACCACCCACAGATAACAGGAACAGTTGCCGATACAGCGTTCTTAGTCAGCGCCAGCAATAATTTCAATGGCAACATCAATGCCATTAAGCATAACTATTATGATCCTTGTTTGGGAACGGGCTTTGCCATTATGGATAGTAGTACCATTTACGGATACAGTTACGATGGTATTAACCGCTTAACAAAAGCAGATGCCAGCATTAAAAAAGTATTGTCTAACCCTGGAACATATTCCGCAAAAAGACAATGCGGCGATGAAGCTTACGCCATGGATAATATTGGTAATTTTTTAACTACTAGCGTAGGGCGTTTTACAACAAGTTCGCTCAGTAATTACACCACACAGTTTAATTACAATTATTACAGCAATAAGAATCAGTTGCAGTTTATTGACAGCGCCGGCGTTCACAAAAACGATTACTTATACAACACCAGCGGTAGTCAGCGTAGTGATAAGGTATCCGGATTTTACAAAAGAACGTCGTATATCCCAACCACCTATCAGCTTGCATCAAAAGATTTTGTTCCAACCGGTACGATTAGTGGTGGAGACACAGTTACAGAGCATTTAACTTATTATTACAATGCAAGAAACGAAAGGATTCTTGTGAACAAACAGATTCAGCAAGGCGGTGGATTTACTGTTGGTACTAAAACTTATTATCTGAGAGACATAGGAGGTAAAGAACTTGCAAGCGTATCAGGTATTTCAACGTCATTTGCCAACTCTAACCTGCCGAATCGCTGGATACACAATATTTATGGCCGCGAGATGATAACAACTCAAGACAGTTTAAATAATCATTTTTATTTAACCGATCATTTAGGAAGTGTACGCGTAAAATATCAAAGTACCTTTACTCCGGGCAGTTGTGGCTCTAACATTAACATTGTAGAAGCTACTGATTATTCGCCTTACGGCAAAGTGCTAAGGCAATACCAGTCCGGCTCCGGATACAAATATGGTTACCAGGGCAGTGAGAAAGATGACGTGCTTGGATTAAATAAATATTATACGCACTTTAGAGGATTAGATGGGGATATTGGAAGGTGGAAGCAGGTGGATCCTGTGTTTCATGATAATGAAAACTCTTATTTAAGTATGGGAGGGAACCCGATAAAAAATAACGATATTCTTGGTAATGATTGGTTTGTAAATTCTAAAACGGGTCGTCTAATTTATGTAAAAGATGCCCAAGAGCTAACGCAAGATGTATTTGATAAAGCAAAAACTGTCGGAAGGGCCACTGACTATGATAGACTTGGAGCAGATGATTATTTCGGGAAGAAAATTTTAGATGCTTATGGGAATAATATGCTCAACAATAAAATAATGTTCGTTGAAAATTCGGAAGCTTTTGCTGAAAAACAAGGATTTAAGAAGGCTGAATTCGTCAGAGTATTCGAGTCGGAACAAATTAGTGGCGGAAGAATGGGCGAAGAAAATGTCACCCATAAAGATTACGAATTGCGTCAGATTGGAAATTCAAGAGCTACATATGTTAAATCCAATAAACTAAACACAAAAGAGATTCTAAAAGAAGAAGCGGGTAATTTCAGGTACAGCTCGTACAGACAGATCTTATATAATTTAACTAAACCCTATGGCCAGGACAACAAAGTTACTGCAGAGTATTATGGCAATAGACAGGCTACAGATACTGGAAAGGATGCATCATTTATAAGTAATTTATACAAGTTAATTAAAAATATCATAAAAGGAAAAAAATAATGAAAATAAATATCTTAATCATATTTTTAATCTCTATCGGTTTTAGTTCTTGCCAGGGAGTTTCTGATAATTCATTTAATGAAGGAGATTATAAAAAATTTAAAAAAAAATTTCCCAAAGAACTAATTAAATACTTTCCGTCCGATGTGTCTTCTGAAAACTATCATATAAGTTGTTCAACTGATACAAGCAGTCACAACATCGGCTTAGTACTGTACGAGTACGATACAGACATCAAAGAAATAAATAATCTAAAGAAGCAATTAGAAAGTCTAAAGCCAATTGCGATTTACACTGGGAAAGATTCTTGTTTGTTAGTGGTCAATCGATACGAAGTTGATCCAACTATCTCAGCGCCAAATGCGACAATATCAACAAATAGATATTTTGATGAAAAATGCTTAGAAAATAAATATCCAATACCAAATTTCATAGATTATAGAACTGATGAAGTTCCTTTAGGTATATTAAAATTAAAACCAGATTTTCAAATATTCGTATTGAGTGCCAATAAGGAAAAAATTTTTAAAGAATTTAAAACCTCCCCTTTTAGCGAAATGCCGGAGAATTGGAAAAATGGGTATTCGGTAGGAATTGCATACAGTGAAAAAGAAAAAGCGATAATCTATTGGGGAATCACTTGGTAGCCATTTGAAATATATGAGAGATCACTCGGTCGCTTTTTCCATAAATTTCTTTTATCTTCAAGCAAAAAGATTTGGATTAGATGCTGATAATGGAAGATAGAAAATGTAAGCTTACAGAAATTTCTCATTTCTCCGTTAAAAGAAAAGGGGGAAATGGATTAGGAAACATGTTGTATATCAAATTCTTTTTGAGTTACTGTAAGGTAATGCACATTGAAAACCTTAATCTTTATCACTATATTTGGAAAACGAACCGTTCCAATGAAAAAAATCTCCTTTACTTTAAAAAATGTAAACCGTTACCAAGCTAGATTTTATTATTTTCTGTCCCTGGTGGCTTTTAGTCTTTTATTTTTTAGTAATAAGTTGTTTTCCCAAAATACCACCTTTGACTGGGCAAAGAAATTTGGCAGCAGTTATATGGATTTTGTTCATTCAATGGAATTGGATGCCTCCGGCAATATTTATCTGACTGGTAGTTTTGCTGGATCATGTGATTTTGATCCGTCATCTACTGTTTACACTTTGATTTCCAATGCAACTACCAGCGATGTGTATGTGGTTAAACTTGATGCCTCCGGAAATCTTATATGGGCAAAATGTATTGGAGGAACCGGAGCCGATAGTGGTCATGCGATCAAGTTGGATGCTTTTGGCAACGTTTACGTTACTGGACAGTTTGCTGGGACTGCTGATTTTAATCCCGGTTCAGGCACTTACAATCTTTCAAGTGGCGGAGGCTGGGATGGCTTCCTTTTAAAGCTAAACTCTGCAGGTAATTTTGTATGGGCGCAAAGGACAAACGGAACCGGCCACGACCATCCTTATGCTATAGAGTTAGATGCTTCTGGAAATATATTTACAACAGGTCGGTTTTTCGGTACGGTAGATTTCGATCCAGGACCTAATACATCAACGCTGAGCGCATCGCTTTATGATATTTTTATTACCAAATCAGATCCAAATGGAAATTTAATATGGGCGCAACAGGCAGGTGGAAGCGGTTATGAGGCCGGGCTCAGCTTGACAGTAGACGGTATGGGCAATGTTTGTTGCACTGGAACTACAAATAGCATCCCGGCTTATTTTGGTTCGGGCTCCACAGCATATAGTTTTTCTTCAAACGGTGGAAAGGATATATTTACAACTAAGTTAGATCCTAATGGAAATTTTTTGTGGACCACAGGCATTGGAGGTGTTTCAGACGACGATGTTTACTCAGTAACGTCCGACGAAGTTGGGAATATTTATATAGGCGGGTCTTTTGGTACAACAGTTGATTTTGATCCTGGTCCAGGAACACACACATTAACAGCTTCATATTATGATATGTTTATCACTAAGCTCGATCCTAATGGCAATTTTGGATGGGCAAAGAAAGTAGGAGGTATTTATACTGACAAATGTTACTCTCTTAAATTAGACGGATACGGTTTTTTATATGCAACGGGATCGTTCATGGAGATAACGGATTTTGATCCAGGTCCTCTAACATTTACTGTGGCTACACAGGGTAATGAAGATATTTTTATTAGCAAAATGGATACCGCTGGTAATTTCGTATGGGCAGAAAGTTTTGGTGGGGTTTCCATAGATGAGGGATATAATATTAATATAGATGCTTTGGGAAATGTTTATACGACAGGGGTCTATAAAGAAACGGTAGATTTTGACCATGGAGTCGGAGTTTATACTTTATCTACAACATCCATTAATAACAATGATGTTTTCATTCACAAAATGAGTCAGCCAAGTGTTGGAATGAAGGAGTATGAACTTGTAAATGGCGTATCGATTTATCCCAATCCGACTTCTTCAACAATTCATCTCCAATTTAAAAAGGAGGCCCCAGTTTCTTATGAAATCCGCAATGCGTTAGGTCATCTTATATTTGCGAAGGAGGCAAAAGAAAAACTAATTGAAATTGATCTGAAAGATTATCAGAGCGGCTTGTATTTCGTTACTGTTAAATCGGATGGATTTATTAAAACCTCGAAGGTGATAAAAGAGTGAGGTTTTATAACCTAAGGAGGCAGATAAGAATTACTTCAACACAATAAACTTTCTTCTTATTTCTTTGTCTTTGGTTTTAAGCCCTGAAATGTAAATTATAAAAAATTTCTTTGAATAGTACAATTAGTTGGTACTTTTATTTAAGGTAGAGATTTTTGTGAGTGAATTAACGAAATATTAAAAAATCCTATTCAATCTCATTATATTTGAGAATAAAATTGTTCCAATGAAAAAACTTCTCCTGCTATTAATCTACACCGGAATTTCAGTTTTAGTAACCAATGCCCAATCAAATCAAAACAAGCCATCCAATAATATAATATTCAGGGTGTAACCCTCCCTAAAAATAGGACAGTATAAAAGTAGAAAATTCTAACTTTAAACTGTCAAATGAAAAAATCAAAATTCACAGAAGCGCAGATCGTGCATGCGTTAAAGGAGTACGAAGCCGGGAAATCAGTTCCTGACATTTGCCGTGAACTCGGGGTAAACAAACAAACATTCTACAACTGGAAGAAAAAGTATTCAGGCATGGATTCGAGTCAGCTTGCA
>JAJONO010000137.1 GCA_021323535.1 Bacteroidota bacterium | reverse complement strand
TGGTTTCTTAATTGACTGCGCTTACATTGTAGATTTTAAAAACAATGTGGAATATCTTGTCACTGCCGGAATTTATGTGAATGAAAGAAATATCATTGGTACAGGAAAATATGAATACGACCAGATTGGATTACCTTTTCTGAAAGATCTGAGCTGGTGTCTTTATAATTTTGAGAGGAAGAGGAAGAAAGAATTTGAGCCGGATTTAAAGGAATTTCAGGAAATCCTTAAGGTAAAGTGAGCCGCGGATTACACAAATTTCACTGATAAATTCCTAATAGATTTTGAATCAAAATTTTACAATGATGTTCTGTGTTAATCCGTGAAATCTGTGGCTAAAAAAGTAGAGCGCCTCAGAAGTACACAATCGCCAACGTCCCGCAAATTCCCTTCACAAGCATCAATCCGTCTACGTCCCGCAAATTCCCTTCACAAGCATCAATCCGTCTACCACAATCAAATAATATAACAGCGATCTTCTCACCGAAAGTGTATAGGTTGTAAGGATCAGTAAAAGAAACGGGAGCACGTTCAGGGTAATTCTCATGGGATGAAAATGCTGGATGATCCCGTAAAACACAAAGGTTCCGAGGCCAATTACGCAAAGTGGGAGAATGATAAAGAAAATAGTTTTTCGTAATCCGAATTTCACTACAAAAGTATTGAGCTTAAATTCTGAATCTGAGGCGTAATCTTTAATGTCGAACATGATACATAAAACGGAAACAAACATAAAGTTCTTAAGGAACAACAAGTTTCCGATGACAGTTATTTCATAAGGAATATTATTATGAACGTTGTAAAAAATAACCGGGTAAAATGTAACCAATCCTGCCCAGGCAAAACCTATCACAAAAGGCTTGAGCCAGCCGATATTCCGAAGACTGTACCTGGTTCCGCTCACACCGTAATAAAGTAATCCTACCAAGGGAAATATAACAACAAGGAACACTTCAGCAAATGAAACATTTTTTATGTGTCGCCAGTCTTCCTGCAACCATATGAACAAAAGAACTAATACAGTTAAAGTAAGCGATGCCTGGCTCCAGAAAACAAACCGTTTATTTCTTTCGTACCATAGGCTACGTTCATTAGTTGTGTTTATGTTTATTTCGGTAATGTAGGCGCGGCAATAATACACCACGGTGATGCAAAAAATGGCAAGGAAGTAATAGAGATTGTTGAGGCGAAACTGTTGCTGAAGACTCGCTTCAATACTTAAGGCGATGGCGCAGATGCCATAAAAATAATTCCCATAGAAGAAAAAGCGGGTAAAGGAATTATTCATAAAAGACGGCATGTAACAAAGTTACAAACCTTTTCTTATTACGGTTTAAACTTTAGCGGGATTAAAAATAAAGTTGTTACGCTGGGCCCTGAACTTTTCCCAGTCAAGATCAATGGCATTTTGTATGAAGTTCATCATTTGCTTAATGTTATCCGGTTTAATAGCATACAAATTAGCTCCAAGCTCGAAGCTGAGATCTATTGATGTATTATCGTCACTTGTTGAAAACATCATTACAGGAAGTTCCTCCGGCGATCTGTGTGTCCTGATTTCTTTAAGTATTTCAAAGCCACTTTTGCCGGGCATATTAATGTCGAGCACAATCAGGCTGTTTCCGGCATCAGAATTGAGAATTGCAGGAAGCGCCTGTTTACCTGAATTAAAAACCGTTAACTCTGTTTTTTTAATGCTGTTCTCCGGGATGCTGTTTAATGCTTCCGCAAAAAAATCGAGATCTTCCAGATCATCGTCTACATAAATTAATTTAAAGAGGATCATACTTTATTCAATACAACTTCTTCGTAAAGCTTTAATCAAAGTTAAGCAGTCGTTTTTGAAAACGTCTTACGGTTTTTTTTCTGAATTTTACGGATTTTACGTACCCACCCTTTCATTGCTGAATTGCTGGATTGTATACCGGCGTTTTTCTTTCAGGTTTTTGAAATAAGTTGGAGTATGGCCGGTTGTTTTTTTGAATTGCGTGGAGAAATGTGAAGAGTTGGAATAGTATAATTTTTCGGCAATCTCGCTCATGGTAAGGTCGTCCAGAAGAATCATTTCCTTTGCCTTTTCCATTTTTACCTGATTCATATAATTTGTGATAGTATTTGCCTCCAGTTCTGAAAAGGCGTTGGACAGGTAATTGTAATCCAGGTCAAGTTGCCTGCTGAGGTAATTTGAAAAGTTGACTTTAACTCTGCCGGAAGAATTAAGATACTGATGCACCATGCTTTTAATACGCTGAATTAAAATACCTCCTTTGTTCTCAACAATTTCTAACCCTACTTCCCGTAGAAGATTATTCAGTTTTTCTTTTTGTACAGCAGTTATTTTTTCTTTAATGATGACTTCGCCGAGCTCAACACTAAGCGGACTTAAACGAAGTTTTTTTACCGATCTAGTCACATAATCCTTACAACTTTCGCAAGCCATATTCCTGATGTAAATTTTCATATCAATACTTTTCTACTTTTCACGAGTCTTAAAAATGGGCCAAGGCTTTAAACGAAAAGTGTGATATCTGATAATCAGTTATTTAGTTCTTGTAAAAGTGTGGAATTGTAGAATTTTTTATACGAAAAAGGTTAAAATCAACCTTACTTTTTAACGATGTAAAATCACACGGGCCAGCAATTTTTTATATCTTTTTCAAGATAGCGCCATAATTCATCCTGTGTAGGCTCAATATTTATCTCAGGGTTCACTAAGATAAAAATAGCGAAAAGATAATAAGCTTAGAATTTAAATTGTAAAGTCACGTATCCGTTCATTGGATCGGCTGGTAATATACCCGGACCAGGATAGCCCTCGGTTCTTCTTGTAAAATACAGTGAATTGGTAACGTTGTTTACACCTGCAAACACACCAAAGTATTTCCAGCTGTAACCTGCCGAAACATCAATAACACTGTAAGCGGGAATGATTCCATAAATTGCCGAACTTGAACTTACAGCGTTCGTAGCGTCAGAGAATTGTTCACTCGTATAAGCGTACTGACCGGTAACGCTGAATTTTTTATAGGCATAAGTAATTCCGGTTCTTACGATCATGTCCGGTACGTATTCTACTTTTTTATTTTCAAAAGCAGGTTGTTGTCCCCCGGTATAAATAGCATTTATGAAAGAAAAGTTAACGAATGTAGAGAATTTATGTTTCGATTCTTTGCTGAACAATTTTATCCAATCGATCTCTGTAAATGCTTCAACACCAAGATTACGGCTATTGCTGACATTGGTTCTGTAACGTATCACGTTATAAGTTAAAGTATCGGTGGTAAGAATGGTGCCTATACGGTTGTTGTATTGCAATAAAAATGCGCTCACGTCAAAATACAAAAGATCTTTTACAACACCTCTGAACCCTCCATCTGCTGTAAATCCTGTTTCATCTTTCAGATTAGGATCCACCTGGTAATTCGGATTGTTTACCCGCATGTCGTTGAAATTAATGGAACGGTAATTCTGACTGAAGTTAGCATAGAACTCGTAGTTTGTTTTTATTTTGTATTGAGTGCCTATTCCAGCAAGCACAAAGCTTCTCGAATTAGAACGGTTATCGGGCATTCTCATATCCAACAGAACATTTCCTGCAAGATCGCGGTTCACCAAACGGTAATAACCTTCGGAGCTTGTTGTGATGTTCTCAAAACGAACACCTGGCGTAATGC
>JAJONO010000037.1 GCA_021323535.1 Bacteroidota bacterium | reverse complement strand
TTCCAGTTCAATTTTTCCGTCTTCGGCTTTTATTTCCTCAATGGGTTTAATTTCTTCTTCTTTTTTCTCACTCAATGTTTCTTCTACGGGAGCAATAACTTCAAAGCTGGCTGTTTTTTCTTCTTCCTTGTTCACAGGCACAATTACCAGGTCATCACCTTTTTGTTTGATCTCAAAGTTGAGAAGTTCGGCTTCTTCTTCCGGAGTTAGTTTCAGCTCTTTTGTCTCGTTGAAAGAAGTATTATTTTCTTTTACATTAACAGGCTCAGGCGTGTTTAATTCTTCTTCAATGATTTCATCATTTTCAATGGCTACTTTCTGCGGGAGACGGAAGGATAGATTGATCACAAGCACGAGGAACGTCAGCATAGAAAATGCCAGCAAAGCAAGCAGCCCAATGTTACCGACAATGTTTTCCGACAATGTTTTCGATCTGTGAATTGATAAAATAACCAAAGCCTCCACCAATGAAAAATAAACGGTCCGAAAAAATCATGGATAATACCAGCGAACCCCAGGTCATGATAAACAACCACTTTGCGTTGAATGAAGACACGTTGATGAATTTTTTCTGAACGGTTTTCTGTAATCCATACATGAACAGCACGGGTACCAACACAAATGAAGCTGCGCCAAATCCTTTATACATGAACAAATGAGAGATGAGCGCTCCCGCTTTGCCCAGCCAGTTTTTTACTTTGATTTCCGGATTAAAAAGTGTTGAAGCCGAATCAAGGACTTTGTCCTGGTCAACATCCCAGGTAAGAAAATACGACGTGAATGCTATTGCTAAATAACAGGAAAACAGGATGAGCGATAATCCGAAGATTTTCTGAGTACGCTCGTTATTGTAAAACGTTACCAGTTGTTCCCAACGTTGCATGAGAGTAACTTTCTCCTTCTTTGCTTTAGGGGAAACTTTTTTCTTCATGCTCTCGGTCTCAACTTCGCTCTCTTTCTGTTTCTCTTTTTCTTTTGGAGAATTCTTAAGTTTGTTCTTTTTCTCGGCAACCTTTTCAACAGGCTCTTCAATCTCTTCCTCAGAATCTTCTACGATCTCAACTTTACGCGGGCGTTTTTTTTCCTCGGTTGGGCGAACAACTTTTTCGTAAGGACTTACCTTGTCATCATCCAGTAATTCGTCTACAGGTTTGTTCCTGTATTTGTTCTTTTTTTCTGTGCTCATTATCCTTTAAAATTAACCGCTTCATGGCTTGCTTCCGGGAGAAGAAGAGCAATGTTTTTAACCATGCAATGTTAATGGTATAAAGAGGGTTTTGGAGGAAAGTGACGGGCTGGAGGCCTTGCCCGGTATGGGTTTTATGGAAAACGATAAAATTTCACGCAGATTTCGCGGATTGCGCAGATAAAATATTCAGGGAAAACTGTCCAGGAAGTAAATTCTGCACTATTTGTGGGATCTGCGAGGAAACTAATTCTGGTCTTTCAACCACTCTTCATAGGCTTTTTCAAGAGTGTCTACGAAAACTTCAACAGGCTGAGCGCCTGAAATAGCATATTTGCGGTTAAACACGAAAAACGGAACGCCACGCACACCAATTTTATAAGCTTCCTCGATATCGGCGTCAGCCGCTTCAGAAAAATTATTATTCTCGAGTTCGTTCCTGATCTCGGTTTCACTTAATCCCGCTGCTTTTCCAATCTCAACAAGTGTTTCATCGCTTCCAAGATCTTTTCCCTCGGTGAAATATGAGCGAAAAAAAAGTTCCTCCATTTTATCGCCCAGCCCTTTTGTTTTCGCTAGTTGAATAATTCTATGAGCCCTGAAAGAATTGGCTACAATAGCTTTATCGAAATGATAATCGAGTCCTGCATCCTTCGCCATTTGAGTTACATTTTTATGCATGTCCTCCGATTGTTGTCTCGAAATTCCTTTGCGTTTGGCAAGATAATCGTACACATTGGTTTGCTGGCTGAATTCTCTTGGAATATCAGGATCGAGCTGATAACTTTTCCATTCTGTTTCTATTTTGTTAGCGTGCGTAAATTGCTCCAGCGCGGCTTCGTAATGGCGTTTGCCAATATAACAGAACGGACACATGATATCGGACCAGATCTCGACTTTTAATTTTTGTGAATTCATTGAAATAGTATTGAGCAAAGTTAAGGCGGAAAAGCAGAAAACATCCGGTCTTACTTAAGTTTAACGTTAGTACGGAAAAAAAACAGCGCTTAGTTTTCTTCAGAAGTCTTTATTCTTTTTGAGAATTTGTTTGAAATAGTGACTGAAAATTTATCGATGTAAAGGTAAAAAGGAATAGAGAGGAGAATTGCCGGAACAAAACAACTGATGAAGATGACGAAAACCGCAATATGGCCTTCATTTGCTTTAATGATGTAGTTTCCGACGAGATACAGAATTGGTAAATGAATGAGATATATAGAAAACGATAATTTTCCTAATTGAACCAGAGGCTTTAACGATAATAACTTCTTTGCAGGATGTGATGTAACTAATAGTAACAACAAAAAAATTACTCCTGTTTTATGAAATAGATCATGGAAATTCACATTAAAATTATTCAGGATCCCATACATTGTATACTTTCTGGCTTCGTTTGGAACGTTTGATAAGCCCGAAAAGAAAAGAAACGCCAGTAGAAGGATGAGTTTTGAAAAACGTGTTCTAAAAACGATCTTAATTTTTTCTTCGTAAATGCAAATGAGACTTCCTGCAAAAAGCAATGCTGCATAATGATTTTTGAAACAGAAAATGAAAATAATAAGGCCAAAGACCCATTTATTTTGAAATTTGTGAGTAAGCATTAAAAAAGCGAACAACAACAGAACCCCTAAGAATTCTACCTGCATGGTCCAGAGTATAGGTAAATATGTATTGTCCGCGCTAAATGGAACATTAAAAAAAGCCATCTTTAGAGTTTGAAAAAAAGAAAGATCGTTTTTAAATAAAGCACGTTCGAACCAGAGATTTTCATTGGAAGAATGGAGGTCTGTTTTTTGAAACGCCTGGAGCCGGAACAGTATAAAAACGATGAGACAGGTTACAACAACAGGAATAATAAGTCGGATGTATCTTTTTACTGAAGCGAGCTGCAATAGTTTAAGATCATTGGTCTTGTTATAAGAGTAGGTTAATACATAACCACTGATAACAAAGAAGGCGCAAACGGCAAAATGCCCGCTCATAAAAATATTAAGAGGCGTGTTTGCTAAAAGAATCGGGAAAGATGTTGCGTTGGTTTGAAAATCGATAATGTCGTAAGAGCCTAACAAAAACTTTGGGCAGAACAAAAGAATGAAATGATGTATAACGACTATAATTGCAAGAATACCTCTAAGGCCTTCGAAATGCTGTAACCTGATTTTCACTTTTATAAAAATATAAAGTTTTAGGCTCATTCTGAAAAACCTTTGTATTTTTAATACTTTAAACAGAAAATATGAGCTACGATTTATCGTTTTACAAAAAGAAAACAAGTTCAATAACCAAACATGAGATTTCAGATTACCTCACAAAGCTGGTCAATTCTGAAGAGCCTAACGAAAATGAATGGTTTTATGAGAACAAGGAAACAGGTTCTTATTGTTCATTTAGTTATTATGAACCAGATCCCAATGTAGAATATGAAACAGAAGACTTCGATGGTTTCGAATCTACAAATTTCAGTTTCAATATCAACTTTGTGCGCCCACAGTTTTTCGGCGAAGAGTGCTTTCCATTGGTAGAAAAACTCGCCCTGGATCTTGATCTTTATATTTTAAATCCGCAAATGGATGGTGTGCCCTCAAAACCTGAAAATGGCGCCATGTTTAAGAACTGGAACGATGCCAATTCACGTTTTGCCGAAATGCAATTCAGCCGAATGGGATTGAAATATCTTGAACATTCAAAGTCAGATTATGCGTTCCGTTACAGTTTAAAAAGAAATCAGCTACAGGATTCGCTGGGCGATAATTATTTCGTTCCCGGAATTTTCTATCTGAAAAAACACGGCTCGGATACAATAGAAACATTTTCGATCTGGCCCGAAGGTTGTCCTTACATTTTACCCAAAGTGGATTTTATTTTCATGAAACGTTTCGTAAGTGAAAATGAGGAGCAAGGACTTGTTCGTTACGAAACCATTATCAGAAAATTCGGAACCTATTTTGAGAAAGCCGACGAGAATCTCGTTATTCATCCCGAAAAATCAGAGCTGATAGAAAAAGAGCTCGCCTCAATGATTTACGAAACCGATCTGGAGCAATACGGCGAATGGATAGCCAAGGGTGATTTTGTGAATGTGAAGGGAAAATAACCTGGTGTAAGCAATTTATTTATCATAAAAGAAGTCGTAATATTGCCCCTATGAAATCTATAACAAAAGCCTTTTTGGTACTTGCAGTTTCTTGTATATCCTCTGCATCATTTTCCCAGAATGCCGACAGCGTATGGGCGCATAACAATTATACCAAAGAAGAAAAAATGATTCCAATGCGTGATGGCGTAAAGCTCTTCACTGCCATTTACTCGCCAAAAAATAATTCAGAAAAACATCCTATCCTTGTTATAAGAACACCTTATTCCTGTGCGCCATACGGAAAGGAATTCAGCAGCCGTGTTTACGGAACGTATTGGATCAATTACCTTAAGGAGAATTACATTATCGTAATGCAGGATGTTCGTGGTCGCCACATGAGCGAAGGAGAATTTATGGACGTAAGACCTTTCAACGCCAATAAAAAATCACAGACCGAAATTGATGAAGCCAGCGATACTTATGACGCGGTAGAATGGCTCATAAAAAATGTTCCGGCGAATAATGGCAACGTTGGTTTTTTCGGAATTTCTTACCCTGGTTTTTATAGCACCATGGCTGCATTGAGCGAACATCCGGCTGTGAAAGCAGTTTCGCCACAGGCCCCGGTAACAGAGTGGTTCCTGGGTGACGATTTTCATCATAACGGAGCTTTTGCCTTAATGGATGGGTTTTCGTTTTATTACGGGTTTGGTGTTCCACGTCCTAAGCCAACAAAAGATTACTGGAGAGAGTATGATTTTCAGACAAAAGATAATTACAGTTTTTATCTGAAGACCGGTGCGCTGAGGAATT
The DNA here is from genome assembly GCA_021323535.1 of Bacteroidota bacterium. GTDB lineage: Bacteria > Bacteroidota > Bacteroidia > B-17B0 > Aurantibacillaceae > Aurantibacillus. Next base: position 40,810 of record JAJONO010000037.1, on the reverse strand, counting down.
TTACAAAGATCATGGGCGACTCTATTAAATTCTGGAACGACATGATGAACCACCCAACTTACGACAATTGGTGGAAGGCCCGCGACGCCCGCCGTGCCTGCAAAAATATTAAACCTGCCATGATGGTTGTTGGAGGATTGTTTGATGCTGAAGACTGTTACGGTGCCTGGAATTTGTATAAGGCTATTGAGAAACAATGTCCCGCAACCAATAATAAATTAGTGATGGGCCCGTGGTTTCATGGAGGATGGAGCAGGGGAACAGGAGGATATTTAGGTAATGTTAAATTTGGTTCTAAAACTTCAGAGTATTATCAGAAAAATATTGAGGTTCCTTTCTTTAATCATTACCTCAAAGGAAAAAAAGATCCGGCTTTAGCGGAGGCAACTATTTTTTTTACGGGAGAAAATACATGGAAACAGTTTCCGTCATGGCCACCCGCTAATATCGAAATGACAACCATGTACCTGCAGGCCGATCAGCAGTTATCCATCAAAAAACCGCGTCTTGGTGAATCTTCAACGAAATACATCAGCGATCCTAAAAAGCCGGTACCTTATACCGAAGATGTTCATTTGAGCCGTACCCGCGAATACATGACCGACGACCAGCGCTTTGCTGCCAGAAGAACAGATGTTCTTGTTTTTGAAACCAGTGCTTTAAACGCGGATATGACTTTAGCAGGGCCGGTGATCGCCGATCTGAAAGTGAGTTTATCTTCCACAGATGCTGATTTTGTTGTAAAAGTAATAGATGTTTTTCCCGATAATTTTAAATACGATTCGTTATACTGCTGCGATGGTTATGATTCAAAAGTAGAAATGGCCGGCTACCAGATGCTGGTTCGTGGCGAAATTATGCGCGGAAAATTCAGGAACAGTTTCGAAACACCTGAACCTTTCACTCCGGGAAAAGTAGAAACTGTGAAGTTTGAATTACCCGATGTGGCGCATACCTTCAAAAAAGGACATAAACTCATGATCCAGGTTCAGAGCTCATGGTTCCCGGTGTTTGACCGTAACCCTCAGAAATTTGTGGACATTTATAAATGCGAGGACAATGATTTTATTCCGTGTGAAATTAAAGTGTTTCATCAGGCCGACGCTTCGTCATCGGTACTTTTACCTGTGCTTAAAAATCAGTAAATTTGTACCATGATTCAACAGATCATTATATATACTTTAGTTGCGGCTTCGATTGTTTTTTTAGCGTTTAAATTTTTTAAGCCTAAGAAGGAACAATGCGACAAGAACTGTAATTGTAACTAATCATGAAGATTTTATCGGCAGAACAAATAAAGGCAGTGGATGAATACACCATTGCCAATGAACCTGTTTCTTCGGCCGAATTAATGGAACGCGCGGCTATGTTTTGCACACGTCGCCTCATGCGATTGATCACCGATGAAAGCCGCGTGATTGTGGTTTGCGGAAAAGGAAATAACGGAGGAGACGGATTAGTAATTGCCCGCCTGTTAATGGACAGGGGATTTGACACCACTGTTTTTATTATCGAGCACCGCAATGATTTCAGCGCCGATGCGCAGATCAATTACGATAGTTTTAAATCAAAATCTCCGGAAAAGATTTTTCACATCAGTACTATTGATGAATTCAAAGTTCATTTTAAAGGCGATGACGCCATAGTAATTGATGCTATTTTTGGAAACGGCTTAAACAAGCCTGTAAGCGGAATAGCGGCGGAAGTGATCCAAAGCATGAATGAAAGCTTCAGGAAGATCATCAGCGTAGATGTGCCGAGCGGTTTGTTTATCGATAATTCTTCCATCGAAAATGAAGCCGTAATTCGTTCATTGGTAACATTTACATTTCAGTTCCCAAAACTCGCGTTTCTTTTTCCTGAAAATAAACATTATGTTCCCGAATTTGAGATCGTGGATATTGGTTTGCATCAGGGAGGGATTTCTTTGCAGCCAACCAATTATTACTATTTAACCAAAGAAGATTTGCTTCCTCTTCTGAGAAAACGAATGAAATTTGATCATAAGGGAACTTACGGTCATTCATTACTGGTGGCAGGAAGCCAGGGAAAATCAGGCGCGGCTATCATCAGCGCGAAAGCTTGTATGCGAAGCGGGGCAGGACTTCTCACGGTTCATTCCAACAAAGAAACATTAAATGCCTTATTGAATCATTTACCCGAAGCGATGGGAAGCGAAGACAGGGACGCTGAAAAAATAACGGAAATTGATCCTGAAAGATACACAGCAATAGCATTTGGTCCGGGTATAGGAACGCACGAAGACACGCAAACTGTTCTTAAAAAATTACTCAACTATTATAAAGGAAAGCTGGTGATTGATGCCGATGGTTTAAATATTCTTTCTGAAAATAAAACCTGGCTCAACTTTTTACCTCCGGGAACAATTCTCACACCTCATCCCAAAGAATTTGAACGATTAGTTGGTGAAAGCGAAAACGAATTTGAGCGGCTTAAAATTTTAAAACAATTCTCGCTTAAATACAATTGCATTGTGGTTCTTAAAGGGGCGCACAGCGCTGTTGCCATGCCCGATGGAAATGTTTTCTTTAACTCAAGCGGAAATCCATCTCTTGCAAAGGCAGGAAGCGGTGATGGTTTAACAGGAATTATTCTGGGATTATTATCTCGGGGTTACAATGCGCCGCAAGCTGCAATTATTGGTACTTACATTCACGGCTACGCAGCCGATCTTTGCCTGAAAAAAATGAGCATGGAAAGTGTTTTGATCAGTGATGTGATTAACCAACTTCCGAAGGCCTTCAGGAAACTGGAAGAGATGAAGTAAGAGCATCCCAAAGTAAGGACAATTTTATTGTCTGCTATGATTTAAGCTCAGTTGGAATAGGACAAGAAGACAGTAATTCTTTCATGGCATTAACTTTACCCTCAAAAAGAATTTTACCACTGTATTTATCCAAGCTGGTATCTACCGTAATATTCTTGCGAATTTTGTTAGTGTGCTTCAGTTTATTCTTCATGTTTATCGGTCTCAAGCTCTGTAACAAAGTTACCATCTTTTTTTCTTTTAACCAAGAAGGCCTCGTAGTCTTCGCCTTTAACAAATAATTCCCACGAATTATTTTTCTTACCATAAATACTGAAGTCCTGCTCAATTTCTAAATAATTAAGAGTAATCAATTTTCTGTATAAACGTGTTCTTGAGGGAGTACTACCTTTAGCTGCAATAGGAATGTCAGGATAGCTATCTGTAAAACTATAAACGGTATGAGCCACTGTAGCCAACACTTTTTCCATGTCTCCATTATTTGTTATGATAAGATCATCAATTGTACCATCAGGTAAAATGACGCCAAATCCAAGATTACAGACATTTTCATGTTCCAGGTATGTGTATTGTATAAGCTTTGCTTTATCACCATTAGGACCAGTGCTTGTAAAAGAATACTCCATCATACATGAAGAAGCTATAGTGATATACTGTTCATGTTTCATGCACTTTTGAAAAATTGAAAAACAAAAATACCGATTCGGAGTGGGTAGACTCGTTTTCAATTGTCTTAAACAAACTTAATGTGCTTTCAAATAATTAAAAAAGGCGGGGATGCAATTGCATCCCCGCCTTTTAAAAAACCACACAATTAGTTTAATGTGTTTTATACGTCAATTAGATTATTACTTCAGCAAGTAGTAAACTTTCGTCAGCCATTTAGCAGTATCTTTTTCGCTCATTGGATCCGTTACGTACTCTTCGAAAACGGCGGTTTGATCCTTAATTCCTTTTTCTTTCATGTGAGTTCCGATTGCCATGTGAGCATCACCAATTTTTTCGTAAGCCCCATAATAATCTACCATTAATACTTTTCCTGCAGGGAAGCTATAACTTTCCCAGCCTTTTAGTTTAGTAGCAGAGCCTACTTTGAAAGCAGCTGTAAGGTCGCCTTTCATTTCTTTTTCGTCAAACGACCAGTAAATAGAAGTAGGTGGGGCAATTGGCTGAATTTTTTCTTTTCCTAAAGCTTCAGCTATTGCAGGGAAATTCTTCGCGAAGAAAGGCGCCATTTCAGCAAGAGTAAGAATTTGTCTTTTGGCTGCTACGTAATGCGACTCTGGCCATTCCATTTCTTTTACTTCATAAGTTGTACTTGCAGTGTTTTCGGCAGGCATTGATTCCATTGCTTTTTTAAGATTAGCAAGACCTTTTTCATAATCCGGACCAATCATTTTGTCCATGTTCATGAACATCATTATCGGGCGAAAGAAGAAACCGATTTTCATATCCATTCCCCAGGTAACGTTTGAGCCTCCGTCTTTTGCAGTCACAATATAATAAGCCTTAGAAGTACCCATACCTTCGAAAGAAAGATCTTCGATGATACTGTCGCCATTCATGGCAACAATGGCAAGTGTACCTTGTCCAACTTCCTCAACTTTAGATGACCAGGTCATAGCGTGGCCAATTTCACCGGGATTTCCAATATAATTTGTTACAGCTGCTGGATCTTTTTCTGTCCATGGGCTCCATTTGTCGTGAAAAAATTTGTGATCTGTAAGTGCTTTTTTAACAACATCAACCGGTTGGTTAACAACCACCGAGCGTTCCACCACACAGCGTGACTTTCCTACCAAAGCCAGGATGAGGTAGATACCGATTAAACCTAAAATTACGTAAAGTAGTTTTTTCATGTTTTATTAAATTTAAGATTAGAGAGCAAAAATACAATTTAAAACGAAATCGGGAAGTTATTGCTTCCCTCCAAAGGGGTTATCCTTGTAGATATAATTGATCTTTATATCCTTCCCGGGGCCGTTATTCCCCGGATCCTCTGATTCAGGTTCCTGGTCAGGTGGTAAAACATCATCATCGTCATTATCATTTTCCCAATCATAAACTTTACGTTGGGGACCCTCTTTACGATAATTGAATGCAACCAGTAATCCCGCAATAGCGCCAAATAAATGCCCTTCCCAACTGATCTCTTTTTTGAGAGGAAAAATTCCCCACATGATACTGCCATAGAGAAAAACCACAAGGGCCGAAACTACCATGAGGTTAAGATGTTTTCTGAAAATACCACTGAAGAAAAGAAAAGTAGCAAGACCATAAATGAGAGTACTTGCGCCAATGTGATAAACCGGAACATATTCATTGTTTCGTCCGCCAATCCAGAGCCATAATCCACTAATAAGCCATATCCATATAAATACCGGCTTAGCAATGCGTTTATAAAAAAAGAACAGCAGCATACCAAGAACCATGAGCGGCCATGAGTTGGAAGCGATGTGATCGAGGTCGCCGTGAACAAAAACTGAAGTGATGATCCCTTTAAGTCCGTAGGCATCCCTTGGAAGGACTCCGTACTTTGTAAAACCCGATGTGGTAGCTTGTTCGATAAAGAAAACGACCCACAATATGCTTACAAATAGAAAGGGGTAAAAAGCAATGCTGATAGTTTTTTTGAGGAGGTAATTCTTCACCCCTTAAAAGTGCATATTTTAATGAAAGAACCGGGTTAAAATTCGCTAAGAAATCTACGGAGGGTTTCGATGAAACTTTTATAAAATCAGACCAATATGAAAGGACTATTGTACTCCAACCGAATTGTTTTTCGATAAAACCAAATTGTAATTTAAACCGTTTTTAAACTAAGAAATAGTTTAAATTGTTGAATTTAAGTTATTTAATGCGTAAAACAGTTATTAAAATGCGCTTTGCCGTATAGATTATTTTTTTACCTTTACGTCAGTTTTAACTAAAAAGAAGAAAAAACCAGTATGAAAAGAAATGTAATCATTTTTGCGGCATTGTGCTCCACAATGCTAACTTACTCCCAGGAAGCGGGAGGAGATGAAGTTGTCAAAAACAAAAAGGGGAATGAGATCCTGCCAAAAGCAGGTGATATCGGGCTTGGTTTTAATGCCATTCCTTTAATGGACGCGGCAATCAACATTATCCGTTGGAACCAGCCGGTAGGTGCATCAAATACGAACGCGAATCAGTTCGTTCAGGGTGCAAACAATCAGATTGTAGGAAAATACTTTTTATCCCCAAAAATGGCTATTCGCGCCAGAATCGGAATGAACACGCTTTCTGGTACATTTGTTAACCAGGTTCAGGACGCTCACGCGCTTTATCATGCGAGTCTTGGTACAGCTGACGACGTTCAGGCTGCTCAGTTATTAAGAGTAGAAGATAAATTGAAATTCTCAAAAAGTAATATCCTTTTCACAGGCGGTCTCGAATTCAGAAGAGGTTACCGTCGTTTACAAGGCTTCTACGGAGCTGAGTTAGGAATCGGTGGAACATCTGCAAGACAGTCCGTAACTTACGGTAACGCATTCTCTGATGAGTATCCTGTAACTTTTACAAACAACTTTAACGCCTTCACAACAGCGACACAAAACCCTGGTACCACAAGGATCACAAGAAACCTTGATGCTCGTAACCGTGGTGGTCTTCGTTTTGGTTTAAGAGGATTTATCGGAGTTGAGTACTTTGTTTTTGCGAAAATTTCAGTTAGCGCTGAATACGGATGGGGTTACTCGATCACTACCCGTCGCGGACAAACTTCAACACAGGAAGTTTACCAGATTGGTCAAAGCGGTCCTACTACATTCACTGAAGAAGTTGATACCGATACACAGGAAAATTTAAAAGGTTTCTCTGTAGATAACAACAGCGGTACAATTTTCTCAATGAACAATACTTTAGGTGGTAACACTGCATTAAACGGTGGCGCCGGAGCTATTTCAATCATTTTCCATTTCTAATAAATCAAATTAATCAATTAAGTAAAAAACAATAAAATATATATAAGTCATGAAAAAATCATTATTAATATTAGCAGCAACAGCTTTGTTCTTCTCTTCTTGTAAAAAAGAAACAACTACTGAAGAGTTTAGCCAAACCGATGTTACAGGAACTACAGTTGTAAAAGGTTCGGTTAGCAAAAACGTTATCACTCCTAACGGAGCAGGTGGATGGGTGAACACTACACGCGTTCCTGTTTCAGGAGTTAACGTAACTGTTAAAATCAACAAAAGCGCTCTTTATCCTGGTTCACAAGCCGTAGGAGCTGATATTTATTCAGGAACTACAGATGCGCAAGGTAACTACGCAATCAGTGTTAAAACAAACGCTACAGGAGCTGCAGCGCTTATCACGATCGATGGTTTCTCAGGTACACAGGATACACTTATCAACGGTGTAACTAAAGCCGGTTATTATGCAACTTATGCTGGTACAAGCCAAAACGTAACTTTATTCATGGGATCTAACTACGTTATGAACCACCAGTTCAACGCTACTAACCTTTCAACTAACCCTAATAACATCACTGTTGGAAGCGCGATCATTACCGGTTCTATCAGCCAGAACATCAACAGATCAGTAACTACAGGAACAAATGTTGCTTTCTCTACAACTAACATCGCTGTTCCTGCAGGTGTTGTGGTTTATATGAGCTTTGCTAACGACCCTACTTTATTAACTGCAAAACAGTATACCACTACAACTGATGCTCAGGGTTATTACACATTCAACCTTGCTACAGTTGCTCCTGGTACAACCGGTTTCCCGCAAAATGCTACAATCTGGATCAACGACCGTGCTGCTACTCGCGACACACTTAAAATTGTTAACACTACTATCACTGGTACCGTAACAGGTGTTCAGGGTGTATTTAACGGTGGAAACACTAACCAGAATGGTGTATTCAACGGCGAAATCAGAAACGCTACACATTTCAGCTACTCAGGATTTACTCCTAACTAATTTTCTTATTTAAGAAATAAATTGACCCCGTAGTACACAGTTACTACGGGGTTTTTTATTGACCGTTCATCACATCCGTATCCTTAAATAAAAATCTTTCTTTAATTTAGGGACACTGAAGTGACTCGTATAATAAACCAACTATATTTTGTTTTATTATGACCCGCTTCATTACCCCAAAAAACATTCTTATGAAAAAAATACTCGTTGCCGCGTTTGCCATCGTTGCTGTGAATCTTTATTCGCAATCGAATGCTCTTCTTCCAATGGATCCAAAAATAAAAACCGGAACACTCCCTAATGGAATGAAGTATTATATTCAGAAAAACAGTAAGCCTGAAAAACGCGCTGAACTTCGCCTGGCAGTAAACGCCGGAAGTACCATGGAGAACGACGATCAGCAGGGTCTCGCTCACTTCGTGGAGCACATGGCCTTTAACGGTTCTCAGAATTTTAAAAAGAACGAACTTGTAAATTACCTCGAAGGAATAGGAACAAAATTTGGTCCCGACCTGAACGCCTACACGAGTTTTGATGAAACAGTTTATATGCTTCAGATTCCAACCGATGATCCCGAAAAATATAAAAAAGGATTTCTTATTCTGGATGACTGGGCGCATGGATTAAGTTTTGACAGTACAGAGATTGAAAAAGAACGTGGTGTGGTGATGGAAGAATGGCGGCTCGGACAAGGCGCTTTTGAACGCATGAGTCGTAAATTCTGGCCGATGCTGTTTAAAGATTCTAAATACGCCGATCGCATCCCTATTGGTAAACCCGAGATTTTAAAAGGCTGCAAACAAAGCACTCTCAAACAGTTTTATTACGATTGGTACCGCCCCGATCTGCAAGCGATCATCGTTGTAGGTGATATTGATGTGGAAGCAACGGAGAAACTGATCAAGGAACAATTCTCTAAAATTCCTGCTAATAAAAACGCTCGTCCGCTTTTAGCCTGGGAGATTCCTGACCAGAAAGGATTGCGCATGAGCATTGTGAGCGACAAAGAATCGCCTTATAATGTGATGCAGTTCATGTATATGCTTCCGCCGGATACTTTAAAAACAATGAATCATTACCGCGAACAAATAAAACAACAACTGTTCAACGGAATGATCACTGCCCGTTTGACTGAATTAACAAAAAAAGCCGACGCTCCCTTTATGTATTCAGGAGCGGGCTTCCAGGGATTTGTAAGAAACAAAACTTCTTATGGATGTTTTGCTTTGTTTCCGAATGGAAAAGCGGAAAAAGCTTTTGAAGCAGTTGTTACGGAAAATGAACGTGTGAAACGTTTTGGATTTACACCAACTGAATTTGAGCGAATGAAAAAACAGATGCTCACAGAAATTGAGAACCATTTTAATGAAAGGGAAAAAACAGAATCGAAAAGTATCATCAACGAAATTGTACAAAATTTTTTAGTGGGCACTGCTGTTCCGGGAATTGAAAATGAATTTAAGTTCATGAAAGATCTTCTTCCTGGAATTAAACTGGAAGAAATAAACGATATGGCCGAGCAATGTATTCGTCCTAATGGCGACAATGCCATGCTGGTTATGATGATGGCAGAAAAGGAGGGAGCTAAACTTCCAACTGAGGAGGACCTGAGAACCGTTTTCGCAAAAGCGGAAGCTAATAAAGAAATTAAAGCGTATGAAGACAAAGTCATTAATGAACCACTGGTAGCTAAACGTCCGCGTGGACAAAAAGCAATAAAAACTACAGATAAAGGACAAGGTGTTACGGAACTTACGCTTGGGAATGGTGTGAGAATTTTACTGAAACCAACCGATTTTAAAGAAGATGAAATTCTTTTCGCGGCGCATAGCTGGGGTGGAACAAACCTGTATGAAGATAAAGATTTTCATTCTGCTAATGCGAGCAATGCAGTGCAGGACGAAATGGGTTATGGTAAATTTGACAAGATTGCTATGGATAAATACCTGCAGGATAAAACAGCAGGAGTGAATCTTGGAGTAGGTTCCATCAATGAAACCATGAACGGATCGAGTTCGAAAAAAGATTTTGAGATCATGCTGCAGTTGATTTACTCAGCCTTTACTGCTCCGAGAAAAGACAGTTCGGCATTTGCAGCTTACCTGCAATTACAGAAAGGATTTATTCAAAACAGGCTGGCCGATCCCGGAAGCGCGTTTCAGGATTTTATTTCGGCCGCTTTAACCAATAATCATTTCCGCTCAATGCCACTCACCGAAAAAACTTTAAAACAAATAAACATCCATCGCGCCCACGATATTTTCAGGGAGCGTTTCTCAGATCCTTCCGATTTTGTATTTGTATTTACAGGAAGTTTTAAAACAGATTCAATTAAACCTTTACTCGAAAGTTACATTGGAGGGATTTCAGCTTCAACCAGGAAAGAAACTGTAAAAGATCTTAATGTAAAAAAAGCAAAAGGAAACCTTAAAAAAGAACTTAAGAAAGGAAACAATCCCCGTAGCAGCGTTCAGTTATTCTGGGATGGCCCTTTTGTTTATAACCGTAAGAACCGTTTTGAGTTAACCGCGCTTGCCAAACTGATGAACATTAAACTACGCGAAAATCTGCGTGAAGATAAAGGCGGCGTTTATGGGGTGGGATTATACCCATCGGTAAATAATTATCCGAAGCCAATGTACGCTTATATCGAAGCTTTTTCCTGCGCGCCTGAAAATGTAGAGAAATTGATAGCCGCTTCTATCGACGAAATAAACGATGTGAAAAAGAACGGTTGCAACGAAATTAATCTTGGTAAAATAAAGGAAACACTATTAAAAGAACGTGAAACCCAATTGAAAGAAAATAATTTCTGGAGCAGCTATATACTTAACTCCGATATTTACAACGAACCGCTCGACGATATTAACGTGTACAATTCCTGGGTGAATGCTTTGAAAAGTGAGGACTTCAAACGCCTTGCCAATCTTTATTTTAATGATAAGGAATTCAAGCGCTTTGTTTTAAATCCTGAGAAATAGTACTTTTGAAATAGTGGATACTCCTGAAAATACAAACAAACTCGAACCGCAATATTGGGTAGAACGGTATTCCGATTACCTCTACAGCTTCGCGTATTACCGCGTTAATAATCAGGAACTGGCCGAAGATCTTGTGCAGGATGCATTTCTTTCGGCGCTCAATGCCCGTGATACTTATAAGGGGCAGGCCTCCGAAAAGACATGGCTGGTAAGTATTCTTAAAAATAAGATCATCGATCATTATAAAAAAGCCTCTACACGGAATGAATCGCCACTGCAATTAAGCAGCGTTGAGGCGCCTTCTTACGATTATTATTTTAACAAGCAGAAAAAGGGCCATTGGCAACCCGATTCCAAACCTAAGGACTGGGATGAAGCGCAGCATCAACCCGAAACAAAAGAGTTTTTTAACATATTGGAAAAATGCCTCGATAGCCTGCCAGCCAAGTGGCGAGGGGTTTTCACCATGAGTTTGCTCGATGATAACGATTCTCCGGTAGTTTGTAAGGAATTCAATTTAACCTCGTCTAACTTTTGGGTGATCATGCACAGGGCCAAACTACAGATCCGTGAATGCCTTGAAAAGAACTGGGTAAAATTATAATGGAAGAACTAAAAGCACATACGTATAAATGGTACGAGTTCGGTTGTAAGGACGCGTCATACCTCAAAACAAAAGAGGATTATGCGAACCTGAGCTTTTCCGAAAAATTCCTTCTTAAGTTCCACCTGGCCACCTGTAAATACTGCCGCCGTTTCGTTAAACAGGTCAATAAAATTGACTCGCTTTTAAGGGCAGTTGCGGAACCTAATAAGCTTACAATTTCTCCCAAAAAGAAACTTGCTATAAATCAATTAATTACAGAGAATTTAACTAAAAAGTAATTTATCGCTGTAAGGAAAGGTTCCCCCTTGTCGTATATTAGACTATAACTTAAAAACAAAATACAAAATGGAAAAAAAATCAACATTAGTTACCGCGTCAATGATCGCTGGTGCTTTATTAAGTGTTTCAGCTGTTAAAGCTACAAGTTTATTAGAGTATAACGCTCTTGGAACTGCTGGTGAAGTTCGTACTTCATTAGTTAAATCTATCGAAGCTACTTGCGGAGAGAAGAAAGCGGAAACTAAAGACGCTACTAAAGCTAAAGACGCAAAATGCGGAGAGAAAAAAGCTAAAGACGCAAAATGTGGCGAGAAAAAAGCTAAAGACGGAAAATGCGGAGAAGGAAAATGCGGAGAGAAAAAAGGTGAGCACAAAGACGAAAAAAAACCTCACTAATCAAAAAATAATGAATGCCCTTCCGCTAACAGCGGGAGGGTTTTTCTTTTTAGCCCATGAACAACAATCAATATACAGGTTTAGGTTTCCGTAAGGATTTTGCTGAGGATCTTATCACCAGCGAAGTTCTGAAACCATCTTTTATAGAGATGGCACCTGAAAACTGGATAGGCATGGGCGGCTACTGGAAAAAACAACTCGATAAAGCAGCCGAAAAATTTCCCATCACCTGTCACGGACTTTCACTTTCTATTGGTAGTCCTGATGAGCTAGATGTTGAGTTTGTTAAGCAGGTTAAAAAATTTCTGAAGCAATACAACGTAAAAATTTATTCGGAACATCTGAGTTATTCAAAATGTGATAACGCGCATTTGTATGACTTGCTTCCGATCCCTTTTCGCAAAGATGCCGTAAAACACATTGTGGAGCGCATCAAAACGGTGCAGGATATTTTAGAGCAGCCACTGGTATTGGAAAATGTTTCCTACTATACACCCGTTGCCGCTGAAATGAAAGAACATGAATTTATTTCAGCAATCGTTAACGAATCGGGTTGCAACATGCTGCTCGACATCAACAATGTGTACGTAAATTCTTTCAATCATAAATACGATACGAAAGAGTTCCTGCACAAACTTCCTCTCGATAAAGTGGCCTACATTCACATGGCGGGCCATGAACAGGTTTCGGATACTCTGATAATTGACACACACGGCCAGGCAGTGATCGACCCTGTGTTTGAATTATTTGAATACGCCATTGATCTGGTAAAACCGGTGCCTGTTTTATTGGAGAGAGATTTTAATATTCCCGAACTATCAGAACTGCAGGGCGAACTCACCCGCATGGATAACATTATTTCAAAAAAATGGCAGAACAAACATGTCGCTGCTTAAAAAAGAAACATATTCACAACAATCTATTCTTGCAGATTATTGCAGAACAGGTATTACACCCGATAACCTGATCGATATCAATAAAGATAATCTGTATCAGTATCGTCGCCTGTGTTACAACATTGCCGAAGATATTATCGAAACGGCATATCCTATTACTTATAGTTTTTTAGACAATGAGATCTGGAAAGATCTTGTGCAGACGTTTTATTCGGAGCATAAATGTCAAACGCCCCAGGTGTGGAAAATGCCACTGGAGTTTTATGGCTATTGCAAAGAAAAAAACATACAGGAAAAATTAAATATTCCTTTCTTAAACGATCTTTTATATTTCGAATGGCTCGAACTCGAAGTTCATACTATGGAAGATATTGAGTATCCAAAGGTAAAACAAGAAGGGGATTGGGTGAGCGATCCTATTGCAATAAATCCTGAAAATATTTTAGTGAAGCTCGAATATCCTGTGCACACTACTGCGCCAACAGATGGACTCGCAGAAAAAAAAGGAGATTATTTTTTACTCATTTATCGTGAGAAGGAAAGCGGCAACGTTCAGTTTGTCGATCTTTCCATGTTCTATACCTACATTCTCGAAAATTTAAAAAACGGAGCAATACTTAAAGACATTCTTGTTGAAGCCAATTCATTGTTCCAGATCAACGATATTAAATTATTGAAGGATCGTTCTCTCGAATTTATAAACGATCTAAAGCAACGCAACTTCATTATTGGGTTTTTAGCTTAAGATTTTATGAGGAAAATTTTATCAAAGTATGAAGACATCACCAACAAAGGACAAGATGTTATTCTGCTTCTTTTACGTTTGATCCTTGCTTACGGATTCTGGGAACCTGCAAAAAATAAGTGGGCCGACATTAACGCCATTGCCGAATGGTTTGCTGGAATGGGAATGCCGCTGCCGAAGCTGAACGCGTATCTTGCCGCAACAACAGAAATGGCTGGTGTATTTTTGTTGACTCTTGGTTTAGCAACGCGAATCATTTCTCTTCCGTTAATTATCACAATGATAGTTGCCATTAAAACTGTTCATTGGGAAAATGGTTTTCCTTCTTCAGATAACGGTTATGAAATTCCTCTTTATTATATTCTCATGCTGTTGGTGTTGATGACTTTCGGCGCTGGAAGAATCAGTGTAGATTTTCTGATTAAAAAATTTGTGAAGTAATTCCTGGAATTTTTAACCACAAAGCGACACAATGTTTTCAAAGGTTCACAAAGTCTTTGTGAACCTTAGTGATTTCCTTTGCGTTCCTTGTGGTTAAATTAAGAGTTTATTTCTTCTTCACGTAATCCTTAAACGCAACACCTTTCTGAATGGCATCCGTGTAAATGTAATCGTGCATAATATCGGTCCACTGCTGAGGTGTGTAAACCGTGTAGAAGAGGGAAGGTTCAATGATTTTTCCGAAATGAATTTTGATAGTGTTTCCTTTTTGTCGGAACATTTCATCAGGGAGAAAAAGCATTTCAATATTTGCTTTTATGCCCAGACGTTTTCTCCACTTCGCGAAATTGTAAAAGAATTTGGAATTATGTCCCTCAATAAAAACAGGAACAATAGGTTTGTTGTATTTGATCGATTTATTGATGAAGCTTTTGTTCCAGGCCAGATCACGAATCCCTTCCGGAAACTTTCTGCTTACTAGGCCGGCAGGGAAAACAAGAACAGCTACTTCCTGACCGTAGATTTGTTCCACAAATTGCAGGCTGTTACGGCTTTGTCCGCCTACCTTATTCACTCCAACAAAAACATCACCATAATTTTTTATGTTTTTCAGAATGTCATTCACAATAAAACGAACATCAGGTCGGATATCGCCCATGGCTTTGATCAGCGCCATTCCATCCATTCCGCCAAGGGGGTGATTAGCGGCCACGATCACACCTCCGGTCACTGGTAAATTTTCAACTCCATGAACTTCCACTTTAACCTTCAGGAATTTTAAAACTTCCTCATTAAATTCCAATTCCTGGAACTTATCCAGGTAAACCATTCCTTCGTTGATTTCGTCTTCGTGAAGCTTTCGTTTGAGCCAGTTGATAGCAAAACGGGGCAGGATCTTATACAAAGTTTTGGCCTTGGTTCTCAAAACCTTGTCCACATCTATGTATTTTTTGGCTTCCATTCGGGGTGGGGCAAAATTAATCACTAATTGTTAATATCCTATACGGATTTTTCCTAAAACGCATTGCTTTTTTTCACTATCAGATCCTTTCAGAATCCTTGCCAAGTCATTGCCTCAGCGTTTTTATCTTCCAAAATCGGTTTCAAAAACCCCTCATTTTGAGGATGTTAACAATTTTGATTTTTCAACAAAAGTGGTAAAAAGTGTCATTCAGTGGTAGAAAGTGGTAAAATTATGCGTATTTTTGCCTCTAATCGGCCAAAACCCAGTAATGACAAGCCTTATAGGAGAATACGATTGTAAAGTAGATGCGAAAGGACGTTTCATGTTTCCTGTTGATCTCAGGAAGCAACTCGAAACTCTTTTTGATCACGGCTTTGTCATTAACCGGAACCTGCATCAGAAATGTCTCGTGTTGTATCCGCTGCAGGAATGGGAAAAACTGAATAAAAAACTGGGCAAGCTCAATCGTCTTATCAAAGCGAACGATGTGTTCGTGAGAAAATTTACAGGCGGAGCAACCAATGTTCTTGCCGATACCACAGGGCGATTATTGTTGCCAAAGTCGCTGACTGATTACGCTGAAATTAAAAGTGATCTGAAAGTACTGGGAAGTAATAATGTGATTGAATTGTGGGATAAAAAAATGTATGAAGACTTCCTGAACCAGGATATTAACATTGAGAAACTAGCAGAGGATGTGTTAGGGGGATTGAACTTTAATGACGGTGAAGATGAGTAACGCTTATCACACTTCCGTTCTTTTACAAGCTTGTATTGATAACCTTAACATTGACCCTTCCGGTGTGTATGTTGACCTCACCTTTGGCGGTGGCGGACATTCGGCTCACATTCTGAAACAGCTCAACGAAAAAGGAAAACTCTTCGCTTTCGACCAGGATGAAGATGCGCAGAAAAATGCATTGAAGGATAAACGCTTCACATTGATTCCGCAAAACTTCAGGTTCATTAAAAATTATCTTCGTTTGTACGGAGTAACAAAAGTGAATGGTATCCTTGGAGATCTCGGGGTTTCTTCTCATCAGTTCGATGAAGCGTCACGAGGTTTTTCCATTCGCTTTGAATCGGAGCTCGATATGAGAATGAACCAGAAGAGTGAACTCTCGGCGAAAAAGATCATCAATGAATATTCTGAAAAACAACTCATCGGAATTTTCAAAGAATACGGGGAAGTTTTAAACGCTGCAAAAATCGCGAAACTGATTGTTACAGCGAGAGCAGAAAATAAAATAAACACCACAGAAGAGTTAAAAGAAGTGATCAAACCCGGAACGCCAAAGTTCGAAGCGCACAAATACCTCGCAAAGGTTTTTCAAGCGTTGCGGATCGAAGCAAACCAGGAAATGGAAGTCCTGAAAGAATGCCTCACACAATGTGTTGAGCTTTTAGATAAAGGCGGACGATTGGTGGTCATCTCTTATCACAGTCTCGAGGACAGATTAGTAAAGAATGTGATCAGGGCAGGAAATGTAGAAGGTGTGGAAGAGAGGGATATCATATTTGGGTCAACTAAAAAAGTGTTTAAAAACTTAACATCAAAACCGATCCTCCCCACGGAAGAAGAAATTAAAAGTAATACAAGAGCAAGAAGCGCTAAACTAAGAGTAGCGGAAAAGCTTTAATAGTTGTGAGTTTTTAGTGTTTAGTTTTTAATAAACCTGGAAATCACAAATACTAAGAACTAATAATTAAAAACTAAAAATTCCACGCAGTGGCAAACAAGTACAGAGATAAAAAACAAGAAGAAATCGAAGAAGAGATCGTTGAGGTGGAAGAAACCGTAAACGAAGAACCTTCGAAACCTTCGCGTCCAAGAAAGAAAGGCGTGCTGGCAAAAGGCTTGTCTTCCATTTTCAGCGGAACTTTTTTATCGAGCGACAAAACACTGAAGCATTTACCGTTCATTTTATTTCTGGCACTCATAGCTATCGGATACATAGCTAATGGTTATTATGCCGATGATAAGATACGCGAAGTGAATAAGATTACAAATCAATTAAAAGAATTACGCTCTGAATATATCTCTACAAAAAGTGATTTAATGTTTGAGAGTAAACAGAGCCAGGTAGCAAAATCGGCTGAACAATTAGGATTAAAAGAACCAATTGTTCCACCAACAAAAATAAAAGTTGACAGCGTACAGCTGTACAAAAACAATAAATAAGAATTGGAAAACAAAAAACAAATATTAACCCGTACTTACATTCTGTATGTCTTCATGTGCCTGTTTGCATTTGGAATCATTGCGCGTATTTGTGTTATCCAGTTTTCGCAAGGTGAAGAATGGAAGGCAAAAGCGGAGTCCTATACAACGCAGTTACATACGATTGAGGCAGTTCGTGGAAATATTTTCGACGCGAATGGAGCTTTGCTGGCAACCAGTCTTCCTTATTACGAAGTAGCGGTTGACATTTGCGCGCCGAGTATAGAAGATAAATTATTTAAGGATAAAAAAGATTCTCTTGCTTTATGTCTTAGTGCATTGTTTGGCGATAAAACAAAAAACGAATATTTAAAAATTCTTAATAGGGCCCGTAATGATAAGGACCGTTATGTGGTGATTCAGAAGAATGTATCGCATAAAAACCTTCAGAAACTAAAAACCTTTCCCATTTTCAGAAAAGGAAAACGTGGTGGATTAGTAACTCTTCAAACCAATAAACGTGAACGTCCGTTCCAGTGGTTAGCGGCCCGTACTATTGGAATGTCGCGTAAAGGAATTAAGCCTGTAGGATTAGAAGGAGCATTTGATTCTGTTTTAGTGGGTGTGGGCGGGCAACGTCTCATGCAGAAAATTGCGGGCGATGTTTGGCGACCTATTAATGATGAGAACGAAGTGGAGCCAAAAGACGGAAGTGACCTTTATACAACGATTGACATCAACATCCAGGACGTTGCAGAAAACGCTTTAATGAAAACACTGATCAAGAACAATGCTTCGCACGGATGCGCTGTATTGATGGAAGTGAAAACCGGAGCGATTAAAGCAATTGCCAATCTTACAAGAAATAAAAAAGATTCAATGGTGTATTCCGAAGATTTGAATTATGCGATCGGTTATGCGGCAGAACCAGGATCAACTTTCAAACTGGCGTCATTCTTATCTGTAATTGATGATTATAACGTTAGTCTGGATGAAAAAATCGAGGTTGGCAACGGCGAGGTTACCTACTACAACAAAACAATTAAGGATGCGCATCCGCCAAAGAAACCTGTGATTACGGTTCAGGAAGCATTTGAAACATCTTCTAATGCTGCAACTGCGAAACTGATCATGAAATATTATTCAAGGGACCCTCAAAAATATGTAAACAAAATAAAGTCTCTGCATTTGAATAAACAACTAGGAATTTCTATTCCCGGAGAGGGGGCGCCATTTGTAAAAGATGTAAGTCACAAGCAATGGTCAGGTGTTACTTTACCACAAATGAGTTATGGTTACGAAACTATGATCACGCCTCTTCAGACTTTATCGTTATATAATGCTATCGCCAATGATGGAAAAATGGTGAAGCCTTATTTTGTTAATGAGATAAAGCGCAACGGCATTGCCACAAAGAAATTCGAAACAGAAGTACTGATTGATCAAATCGTTAAAAAAGAAACAATAGCAAAGGCAAAAAAACTGATGGAAGGTGTTGTTGAAAATGGCAGTGGGAAAGGTTTAAATATTACAGCATTTAAAGTCGGTGGAAAAACAGGTACGGCTCAAATTGCTAAAATAGGTCTGAAAAAAGAACACGGAAAAACTGTGTACGGCGACATAGGTCAACGTAATTACATGGCTTCTTTCGTTGGGTATTTTCCTGCCGACAAACCTCTTTACACCTGCATCGTTATTATCAATTCACCAAGTAATGGTATTTATTACGGAGGTTTAGTTGCTGGTCCCGTATTTAAAGAAATTGCTGAGAAGGTGTATTCAGGAAGTGTTGATTTTCTTAAACCGATTAATTCGGGAAAAGATCTGTTAACGAAAGCGCCAAGGGTGATCACCACCAAATCAAACGAACTAAATGGAATTGCAAAAGCATTCTCGTTGCCTTCAACAAAGGTTGAATCAGAAAAATATGTTTCACAAAATCAGAGAGACACAACAAAAATAGCATTATCAGAAAATTCAATTGAAACACAATTAAAGAAAGGCATCATGCCAAACTTAATGGGCTTGTCAGCTAAAGACGCTTTGTTCTTACTGGAAAACCATGGATTATATGTTAAACTACAGGGATTCGGTAGCGTGAAAAAACAAAGTATTGAAGCAGGACAAAAAATAGGAAAAGGAAATAAGGTCATTCTTATCCTAAGCTGATTAAGTAAATGAAATTACTAAGCGACATATTATATAAAGTGAAACTGGAAGAGATCCTGGGCTCAACGCACATGGCTATTTCTTCGGTGACATTTGATTCGCGTAAAGTGAGAAAAGATTCTTTGTTTGTAGCAACAAGCGGCACAAGCGTTGACGGACATTCTTTCATTGACAAAGCCATTGAAGGCGGGGCCATTGCCATTGTATGTGAAATTATGCCGGAAAAAAAGAATGAAGCAGTAACCTATGTAAAAGTTGCCGACTCTTCCAACGCACTCGGAATAGTAGCTTGTAATTACTATGATAATCCGTCTGAGAAACTGAAACTTGTTGGTATAACCGGCACAAATGGTAAGACAACAACGGTTACACTTTTATTTAACCTGTTTAAGTCGTTAGGATATTCTGTTGGTTTACTTTCTACTGTTCAGAATAAAATAAATAACACAGTAATCCCTGCAACTCATACAACACCCGATCCTTTATCGCTTAATGAACTACTAAATGCTATGGTGGAACAGGGTTGTGAATACGCGTTCATGGAAGTAAGTTCACATGCTGTAGTACAAAACAGGATCGCTGGACTGAATTTTACAGGAGCATTATTCAGTAACATCACTCACGATCATCTGGATTATCATAAAACATTTGATGAATATATAAAAGCAAAAAAGAAATTCTTTGATCAGCTTCCCAATACAGCTTTTGCTTTAGTGAACCGTGATGATAAGAACGGAATGATAATGATGCAGAATACAAAAGCATCGAAATATACGTATGGGTTAAAAACAGTTGCTGACTTCAAATGCAAGATCATCGAAAATCACCTCAATGGTTTATTACTCAGTATCGATAACCAGGAAGTATGGGTGAAACTGATTGGAACATTTAATGCTTATAATGTCCTTGCTGTGTATGCCGCTGCAACTTTACTGAAGCAGGATAAAGTAAATATTCTCACCGCATTAAGTAATCTCAATTCGGTTGAAGGACGGTTTCAGTATGTAAAATCTCCGAATGGCGTTATTGGAATTGTAGATTATGCTCATACTCCGGATGCTTTGAAAAATGTACTGGAAACTATAAAAGATATTCGTACAGGAAATGAACAGGTAATTACTCTTGTTGGTTGCGGAGGAGACAGGGATGCGACCAAACGTCCTGTGATGGCAGCCATTGCTTGCGAGTATAGCACAAAAGTTATTCTTACTTCTGATAATCCGAGAAGCGAGGATCCGGAAGAAATTCTGAACCAGATGCAAAAAGGAATTAATCCTGTTGACGCGAAAAAAACACTTCGTATCACCGACAGGAAAGAAGCTATTAAAACAGCGTTGAGTCTGAGTAATGCGGGAGACATTATTCTCGTTGCAGGAAAAGGTCATGAGAAATACCAGGAAATAAAAGGAGTGAAACATCCTTTTGATGATTTTGAAATTTTAAAAGAAACTATAAAAACACTAGGCATTTAATGTTATACTATTTATTTCAATATTTAGATAAGTTAAACTTTCCGGGAGCCGGAGTGTTTCAATACATTTCTTTCCGTTCTGCAATGGCTTTGATTTTCTCTTTGTTTATCTCAGCGGTATTTGGAAAACGTATCATTGAATTTATCCGTAAAAAACAAATCGGGGAAACCATTCGTGAATTGGGACTGGAAGGACAAAAACAAAAGGGTGGCACTCCAACGATGGGTGGTATCATCATCATTGCGGCGATAATAATTCCAACTCTGTTGTTTGCTAAAGTTCTGAACATTTATATTCTTCTTATGCTGATCTCAACGGTATGGCTTGGAGGAATCGGCTTTCTGGATGATTATATTAAAGTATTCAAAAAGAACAAAGAAGGTTTACAGGGAAAATTTAAAATTATAGGGCAGATCGGTATTGGTTTGATCGTTGGTTTTACTTTATATTATCATCCCGATGTTGTTATAAAAGAACGTTTAACTCACAATGAAAAAATTGCCTGGAGGAATGAAAATCAGAATGGCACAAAAGACCTTACCATTCCAAAATACGCGACAACTCCTGTCAAAAATCTGAAGACAACAATTCCTTTCATGAAAAACAATGAACTGGATTATGGAAGTTTTGTTTCATGGATATGTGATGATTGTCTGAAGTGGGGCTGGATAATTTTTGTTCCACTTGTAATACTTGTCGTAACCGCTGTTTCAAATGGCGCCAATATTACGGATGGAATTGATGGATTGGCCGCCGGATCAAGCGCGATCATAGGAGTGGTGTTAGGAATTCTTGCTTACGTTTCAGGTAACTATATTTTCGCGGATTATCTCAACATCATGTATATTCCTCACTCCGGTGAACTGGTGGTATTCATGGCGGCTTTTATTGGCGCATGCATTGGCTTTCTCTGGTACAACACTTTTCCGGCACAGGTATTTATGGGCGATACAGGAAGCCTCGCCATTGGTGGAATCATTGCAGTGTTCGCGATAGCTATTCGTAAAGAGTTATTGATTCCGATCCTATGCGGTGTGTTCTTAGTAGAAAATGTTTCTGTGATTTTACAAGTGGTGTATTTCAAATACCAGAAGAAAAAACGCGGACTGGAATATGCTCAAACACACCGTTTATTTAAGATGGCGCCGTTGCATCATCATTACCAGAAAGTGGGATTCCATGAATCGAAAATCGTGATGCGCTTCTTCATTATTGGAATTGCATTGGCAGTACTAACATTTGTGACTTTGAAATTACGTTAATGAGCAAACGCATTGTGATACTTGGAAGTGGAGAGAGTGGAGTTGGAAGCGCGGTGCTCGCAAAACAAAAAGGTTTCGACGTTTTTGTGAGCGACAAGAGCCTGATAAAAGAAAAGTATAAAAAACAATTAATAGAAGAAAACATTTTGTTCGAAGAAGGAACACATACCGAGGAAAAAATATTGAACGCTTATGAAGTAATCAAAAGTCCGGGTATTCCTGATAAAGTGGAGCTCGTACAAAAACTCAAAGCGAAAAATATTCCTGTGATCTCTGAAATAGAATTCGCGGGCCGGTATACTTCTGCCAAAACAATCTGCATTACAGGTTCCAACGGAAAAACTACAACAACCCTTCTTACTTATCACATCCTGAAAAAAGCGGGATATAATGTTGGTCTTGGTGGAAATGTTGGAAAAAGTTTCGCAATGCAGGTAGCAAGAGAAAACTTCGATTACTATGTTCTCGAACTCAGCAGCTTTCAGCTCGATGGCATGTACAATTTCACTGCCGATGTAGCTGTGTTGTTAAACATTACACCTGATCACCTCGACAGATACGACTATAAATTTGAAAATTATGTAGCATCAAAATTCAGAATAACCAATAACCAAAGCAACAGGAACTATTTTGTGTATTGCGCCGACGATGAAGTCATAACCACCTTCATGCAACAACACAAAATAGATTCCACCCTTGTTCCTTTCAGCATCAAAAAACCGATTGATGGTGACGGAGCATATTTAACCGAGAACCAGATAACCCTTAATTATAAACCAAACCAAACCAACCAACCCTTAATTATGACAATTGAACAACTAGCGCTTCAAGGTAAACATAATGTTTACAACAGCATGGCAGCTTCACTGGCTGCGCGTATCGTAGACGTACGTAAAGAAATTATCCGCGAAAGTCTCCAGGATTTTCAAAACATCGAACACCGCTTGGAATTCGTAGCTTCTATCAATGGAATCGAATTTATTAACGATTCAAAAGCTACTAACGTTAACTCAACGTGGTATGCTCTCGAAAGCATGCAAAAACCTGTAGTATGGGTTTGCGGCGGACAAGATAAAGGAAACGATTATAATGAACTGATTGATCTTGTAAAAGCAAAAGTAAAAGCGATCATTTGTCTTGGTAAAGACAATAAAAAGATTGTAGCTGCATTTAAAGATGTGGTGGAGGTTATTGTTGAAACAGATAACGCTGCCGACGCAGTGGCTGCTTCTTACAAGATCGGTAAAAAAGGAGATGTAGTTCTTCTGTCGCCGGCTTGCGCGAGCTTCGACCTGTTTCAGAATTACGAAGATCGTGGCATGCAGTTCAAAGCTGCTGTTCGCTCACTTTAATCGATAATAAATTCAGAATAAAACCATTCATTAACCATGAAACTATTCAGCTATTTAAAAGGCGATAAGGTCATATGGGCGATTATGTTCTTGTTGTCGCTGCTCTCCATCCTGGTAGTGTATAGCGCCGTGGTTACGTTGGCCCATAAATTCAAGCAAGGGAACTCCGAGTATTATTTAGTCAAACACTTTGTCATAATTGCACTAGGGTTTGGTCTCGCATATGTGTTTCACAAAATACGATACACGGTGTTCAGTAAAGTGGCGCAGATTGGTTTTATTCTTTCTATTCCTTTATTAGTATATACACTCATGAAAGGTGAGAGCGCGGGAGGTGCGTCGCGCTGGATCGAAATTCCCGGACTTGGCCTAACTTTCCAGTCTTCCGATATCGCCAAGATCATGTTGTTGATTTATGTTGCCAGGGTTCTTACTGTGAAAGCAAAAGAACTTGTAGATTTTAAATCCGTGATAAAGCACCTTATGATCCCTATTGGAATTATTTGTGTGTTGATTCTTCCGGCAAATTTTTCTACCGCTGCGCTGTTGTTTCTGAATTGTTTGTTATTAATGTTCCTTGGAGGAATTCATATTAAGATCATTCTTAAAATTTTCGCGATATGTATTGTAACAGCGTCGCTGTTTCTTTCATGGATATGGTTTGCTCCTGAAAGTATCCCGGGTGGTCGTGGTCCTACATGGAAAAAACGTATCGAAAGTTTTATCAATGGCGATCCAACAAGTAACTACCAGAGCGACCAGGCAAAGATCGCGATCGCAACAGGTGGGGTTATAGGAAAAGGTCCGGGTAACAGCACGCAACGTGCATTCTTGCCCCAGGCATCGTCCGATTTTATTTATGCCATCATTATTGAAGAGTATGGTTTGTTCATTGGTTTCGCCATGTTGTTCCTTTACATGATCCTTTTATACCGCGGTGTGAAAATATTAAGGGATAACGAGAAACCCTTTGGAAGTTTTGTTGCCATAGGTTTAACATTCAGTCTGGTGTTCCAGGCGCTGGTGAATATGGCTGTAGCTGTAAATTTATTTCCTGTAACCGGACAACCATTGCCTCTCGTTAGTATGGGAGGAACATCTATTTGGTTTACGATGATAGCCATGGGAATTATTTTAAGTGTAAGTAAAAGTATAGAAGACAAAACTGAAGAGAAACTTGAAACAGCTTAAAGTCATACTGAGCGGTGGTGGCACCGGTGGCCATATCTTCCCTGCTGTTGCAATCGCCAACGAAATAAAAAAACTTGTTCCTTCCGTTGAGATTCTTTTTGTTGGAGCCCTCGGAAAAATGGAAATGGAAAAAGTTCCCGCTGCCGGATACAAAATTATCGGTGTTCCAATTGCAGGACTTCAGAGAAAATTCACACTCGCTAATCTTAAACTTCCTTTTTTGATTATCAAGAGTATGATGAAAACAAAAAAGATCATCAGCGAATTTAATCCCGATGTTGTTGTTGGAACCGGCGGATACGCAAGTGGTCCTTTATTGAAAGCAGCCACAAACAAAGGAATTCCTGCCTTGATACAGGAACAGAATTCATACGCCGGCATTACAAATAAACTACTTTCAAAAAAAGCCGGCAGGATTTGTGTGGCCTATGAAGGAATGGAAAAATTCTTTCCGAAAGAAAAAATACTTGTTACTGGCAATCCTGTCCGACAGGATATTTCGAATGTTTCTGAAAAAAGAAATGAAGGGATTTCGTTCTTTAAGCTGGATCACACTAAAAAAACTGTTCTTGTTATTGGTGGAAGTCTTGGTGCAAGAACCATTAATGAAGCTCTGGGAGCGGGGCTTTCAGAACTGGCAAAAAATAATATTCAGCTTATCTGGCAAACAGGTAAAGGATACCATACGACGGCGCTGGAACAGGCGAAGGGTTTTGCTGCGCAGGGAATTTACGCTTTAGACTTTATTTCAAGAATGGATCTGGCTTATGCCGTGGCGGATGTTGTTATCTCAAGAGCGGGTGCAAGTTCTATTTCTGAGTTATGTAATATAGGTATGCCGTGTATTCTTGTCCCTTCGCCCAATGTAGCTGAAGATCATCAAACAAAAAATGCAATGGCGTTAGTAAATAAAGATGCCGCTATTCTGGTGCGAGATCCTGAAGCCAACGAAAAATTAATTAAGAGTGTTGTAGAACTCGTCAATGATATTTCGAAGCAGGTCAACTTAAAAAATAATATCAGTAAAATGGCCTTTCACAATTCGGCGAATGTTATTGCGCTCGAAGTTCTGAAACTGGCTAATTATAAACTATGAAGATCCTCGACTATAAATTGTATTACTTCCTCGGAGTCGGAGGCATTGGAATGAGTGCACTGGCAAGGTATTTCAAACATTACGGAAAAACTGTTCACGGTTACGATAAAACATCAACCCACCTCACTTCACAATTAGAAAAAGAAGGAATTGTCTGTCATTTTTCAGAAGAAGTAAACACGCTAAAAAAATTATTTTCTGATTTTAAAAAAGAGGAGATCCTTATTGTTTACACACCAGCGGTGCCAAAGGACCATTCAGAATATAAATTCCTGGAAGAAAATGATTATACGATCTTAAAGCGCTCGCAGGTCTTAGGGGAAATCACAAAACAATTCAAAACCATCGCCATCGCGGGAACTCATGGAAAAACAACTACTACAACTTTAGTCACGCATCTTCTCAAAAGTGCTGGCATTAATTGTTTTTCATTCATGGGCGGCATCTCCAAAAATTACAATACTAACCTTTTATTAGGCGATACAGCAACTGAAACATATGTTGTGGTAGAGGCCGATGAATACGACCGATCTTTCCTAACGTTAGAGCCTCAGATTGCTGTAATAACAAGTGCAGATGCCGATCACCTTGATATTTACGGAAGCGCCGAACACGTTCGCGAAGGCTATGCTTTGTTTGCCGGTAAAGTGAAAAAAGATGGAGTTTTGATTGTTAAGAAATCTGTTGATAACGATTTGAAGCTCACCAATAAACGCCTTATCTACTCGCTAAATTTAGATACAGAATATTGTGCGCAATCGATACGTATCGAGAACGCGCAATTTTTGTATGATATAAAAAGTCCTGTTGAGCCTGTAATCCACGTCACTCTTGGCTTGCCCGGGATGCACAATGTTGAGAACTCGATTGCCGCGGTGGCCATCGCCCAACAGTTAGGCATCAAAGCTGATATCATAAAAGAAGCTTTACGTTCTTTCAATGGTGTGAAACGCAGGTTCGATTACCGGGTCAAAACTGAGAAGGTGGTCTATATCGACGACTATGCTCATCATCCGGAAGAGCTCAAAGCGACTATAGGCTCAGTTAAAAAACTGTATCCGGGAAAAAAAGTGACAGGTATTTTTCAGCCGCACTTGTTTTCAAGGACTAGGGATTTTGCCGATGGTTTTGCGGAAAGTCTTGATATGCTCGACGAATGTATCCTCCTCGATATTTATCCTGCAAGGGAAAAACCAATAGAAGGGATAACATCGCAGATGCTGATCGGGAAGATGAAATCGAAAGACAAGAAAGTGATGAGCAAACCCGAAGTACTGAAGTACATCGAATCAAAAACACCAGAAGTTGTTTTAACAATGGGCGCGGGAGATATTGACGGACTGATAGAACCCATTGAGAAAATACTTAAGAGTTAAAGTTACAAGGTTAAAGTTATAGATATTGATCTGCGGAAATCTGTGAAATCTGCGGTTTAAATAGAATCAGGAATTGAAAAAAATAAATTATAAAAAGTTACTCGTTACCGTTCTTTGGGTTATTGCAATTGCCGGTCTCACCAGCTCATTGGCTTTCGTTTCTAAGAGCGAAAAAGAGGTGGTGGTAAAAGATCTTAATATTACCATTCACAACAACGATGAGAATTTATTCTTAACAGAAAACGATGTGAAAGATTTTCTGGCTTCAAGGAATGAACATCTTGTTTCGAACACATACAGGAACATCAACATCCCGCAGCTGGAAAAAGTTCTCAATGCTCATCCCGCTATCGAAAACGCTGAAGTTTCGGGTGACATGAATGGCGAGATCAGAATTAATATTCTTCAACGCACCCCTGTTTGCAGGGTTATTAATGTGGATGGAGAGAGTTATTATATTGATTCGCAAAGTAAACTGATGCCGCTGAACGAAAACTATTCGGCCCGTGTGGTTGTGGCGAGTGGAAATATCACCGAACCTTATGCGCGTCGTTACCAGTTCAGTGTGGATGAGATCAAAGCGAATAAAATTTTCAGTGAAGTGAGTATTTTGGATGATGTACTGGATGTGGTGAAACAGATTAACGCGGATTCAACATTAAGTGCTTTGATCCACCAGGTTTATGTGAATGAAGAAAAAGAACTGGAACTTTTCCCGGCAATTGGCGACCATAAAATAGTTTTCGGAAAAGCGGAATTTATCACGGAGAAATTCAACAAACTGAAATTATTTTATACTGAGGGACTGAATAAATCAGATAGCTGGACAAAATATTCAACTATTAATTTAAAATATAAAAACCTGGTGGTTTGCACCAAAAAATAGATTATGGAAAAACAATTTAATCAAAACAACCAAAATTTAGCATCTGAACTGGTGGTTGGTTTAGATATTGGTACAACAAAAATTGCCGCAATCGTTGGTCGTAAAAACGAATTCGGTAAAGTTGAAATTCTTGGAATTGGAAAATCCGAATCTTTAGGTGTAAGTCGTGGTGTAGTTGTAAATATTGAACAAACCGTTGCTTCTATCAGAACTGCCGTTGCTATAGCAGCTGATAAGGCTAATGTGGATATCGGTGAAGTGATCGTTGGTATCGCGGGTCAGCATATTAAAAGTATGCAGCACCGTGGCATGATCACGCGCCAGAGTTTAGAAGACGAAGTTTCACAGAAAGATGTGGATCACCTGATCGATAACATGCACCGTTTGGTGATGAGTCCTGGCGAAGAGATCATTCATGTGATCCCACAGGAATATATCATTGACAGCGAATCAGGGATTAAAAATCCGATCGGTCACGCAGGCATTCGTCTTGAAGGTAATTTTCACATTATCACAGGACAGGTAAGCGCTGTGAAAAATATTTTTAAATGTGTGAACCGCGCGGGATTAGAAACTGTGGATCTTCACCTCGAACCTTTAGCGAGCGCTGACGCCGTTTTAAGTGACGAAGAAAAAGAAGCAGGTGTGGTTCTTGTTGATATTGGTGGTGGAACAACCGATGTTGCTATTTTTTATGATGGAATTATCCGTCATACTGCTGTTATTCCTTTTGGCGGAAATATTATTACCGACGATATAAAAGAAGGATGCGGAATTATTAAAACACAGGCCGAACAGTTAAAAGTTCGTTTTGGTTCTGCACTTGCCCAGGAAAATCAGGAGAACGAGATCATCTCAATTCCTGGCCTTCGTGGCCGTCCGCATAAAGAAATTTCTATTAAGTTCCTTGCTCAGATCATCCAGGCTCGCATGGAAGAAATTTTAGAGTTCGTTCTGTTCGAAATCAAAAGCAGCGGATACGAAAGAAAATTATCTGCGGGGATCGTTGTAACCGGTGGAGGTTCTTTACTGAAACATTTACCGCAATTGGTAATGCTAACTACAGGAATGGATTGCCGAATTGGTACACCGAACGAGCATCTTGCAGGAAACGACGATGAATTAAAAAATCCTTTATACGCAACAGGTGTTGGTCTCGTAATGAAAGGGATCGAAAAATACGAACGCGATGCAAAACGTGGCATCAATACCAATACTACAAAAGTAGAAGTTGCTGTTGAAGAGAAGGAAGAAGTTGAAGTGATAAAAGATAAAAAGAAGGTTGTTGGACACTCGAAGAAAAAAATCGGAAGTTTTTTCGAAAATATTTTCAAGAGCGCGCAGGACTGGATCAGCGACGACATTGAATAATTAGAAATGTTGAATTATAAATTTTAAATGACAAATGTTCCGTCACGCTGAGCGGAGTCGAAGCGCAGGAATATTGTCCACAAAAACCAAGCAAATAAAATAACCCTTAATACAATAAACCATGATGCAATTTGAATTACCACAGGAAGAAAACTCGATCATTAAAGTGATCGGTGTTGGCGGCGGCGGAAGTAATGCCGTAAACCATATGTACCGCTTAGGAATCAAAGGGGTAGATTTCATCATCTGCAATACAGATAAACAGGCGCTTGATAAAAGTCCTGTTCCAAATAAAATCCAGTTGGGCGATCGTCTTACAAAAGGACTTGGCGCCGGATCAATTCCTGATGTTGGTCGTCATGCCGCATTGGAATCGATCGATGATATTAAAGCATACCTGAACGATAGCACGCAGATGGTATTCATCACCGCTGGCCTTGGTGGCGGAACAGGAACTGGCGCTGCTCCGGTAATTGCAAGCATCGCAAAAGAATTAGGGATCCTTACAGTTGGTATCGTAACCATTCCTTTCACCTTCGAAGGAAAAAAACGCCGTCAGCAAGCTGAAGCGGGCCTCGAAGAAATGAAAAAGTATGTTGATACGTTATTAGTGATCGGTAACGATAAACTTCGTGAAATTTATGGTAACTTAAAAATGAGCGAAGCTTTCGAACATGCCGATGATGTATTAACAGGCGCTGCAAAAAGTATTGCTGAGATCATCAGCTTACACATGCACATTAACGTTGACTTTAACGACGTTAAAACAGTTATGCAGGACAGCGGCGTAGCCATTATGGGATCTGCTGTTGCAAGCGGCGAGAAACGCGCTATCAAAGCGGTTGAACAGGCATTGAACTCTCCTTTATTAAATGATAACGATATCAGCGGCGCACGCCATGTGTTATTAAACATCATGAGCGGAAGCGACGATATTGATATGGATGAATTTGGTGAGATCACTGATTATATCCAGGAAGCTGCAGGTGGAACAGCTGAGTTGATCACAGGCTACGGAACAGATCCTTCATTAGGAGATAATGTAAGTGTGACCATTATCGCTACCGGATTTAAATCAAAACAAAGTACAGGTTTTGAGGCTCCTGTGTTCAAAGAACGTAAAATAGTAAATCTTGAAGAAAAAACTGAAGTAAAACCGGTGGATGAAATAAAACAAACCAACATTATCGACGAAATTCAGAAATCAGAACCTTTTGTTTACATCAAGGAAGAAAAGAAAGAAGAACCTAAAGCGGACTTTACAATCAGTACAATTGACAGCATTGAAAATAAAGATACGAATGAGTTCACAATGACTTCTTTAAACGAAGAGGTGACTCCTGTCAGCGAAAATGTAACTCCTATCACTGAGTTTACTTTCAACGAAATGAAAGACGAAACCTCTAATAAAGTAACGGAAGTGAACCAGGAAGAAAAAGATGCTATCAGCCGCGAAGAGCAGATCAAACTGGCACAGGAGCGCATTCGTAAACTGAAAGAAATTACTTTGAAAATGAAAAGCCCTGAGGGCCTCGCTGCACTTGAAAAGCAAACAGCCTTTGAACGTAAAAATATTTCATTAGAAAATAAAACTCCAAGTACCGAATCCAATGTATCGCGTTATACATTAAGCGAGGGCGACGATAAAAAAATTGAGATCCGCCCGAACAATTCGTTCCTGCACGATAATGTTGATTAAGCGGTTGAAATAGTTTATTACAAAGCGAAATGCGGTCTTGTGAGGCCGCATTTTCTTTTTTATAATATTTTCTATATTTAAACGTTTTATAGTTCACCCCTCACCTCATTCACAGCGTTGTTTACATATTCTTTTTTCTAAGTCTTTCCCTGGTTTTCAATGCCCAAAAAAGCACTCCTATGAGAGTGAAATTGCTGGCTGCACGTTTATCTATTGGGTGCAGATCGGATTCTGAGAAAGTACATAAAATCAATAACTGGATAACCCGCCGCATTAAATACGATGTAAAAGGTTTTATCTCTCACCGTACAACTATGTGGAGCCTTAAGAAAACACTTCGTAAAAGGAAAGGACTTTGCAGGGAATATTCAGCTTTATTTGATGCTTTGTGTAAACAGAATAATATCCCGTCCTTAACGATAAGAGGATATGCCAAATCGTTTTTTGTAGATGAGGCGGACATTTTTTTTACCGACGATCATTGCTGGAACACTTTTAAAGCGGATGGAAAATGGTACCTGAATGATGCCACCTGGGCCTCTGGCGGACTGGTCATAAAATATTCTCCATTTTATTATTACCAATACCGTTTAAAGCTCAGAAGATTCCCTTACAAGATAAAATTCTTCAGAGATTATAATCCGATTTATCTTTTCAGCGATGGACCAAACTTTGCTCTTGATCACTTTCCTGTAAAGAAAAACTACCAGCTCCTGAAAGAGAAAATGGAGATTGAAGATTTCGAAAATCTCACTTTTTATAAAGATACGATACGGAATTATCTGGAACGAAATAAAACCAACGGGACACAGAACGATGATTACCTTGAAATCATTACACAAGAGAATGAGTTGACAAGAAATTATTCTGAAAGCAAGGATCATCTCGGAGAAAACCCGAGAAATACATTTTCATTTCTTAAATATTTTGTGGAGTACGACAACGTAAATGCAAAAGAAGATGCGTCGGATACTATTTTCATCAAGGAAGAAATTCAGCGTTACAGCGATATTCAACCATTCGTAAATTGCACGAGAGAA
The DNA here is from genome assembly GCA_021323535.1 of Bacteroidota bacterium. Lineage (GTDB taxonomy): Bacteria > Bacteroidota > Bacteroidia > B-17B0 > Aurantibacillaceae > Aurantibacillus. The sequence continues at coordinate 8,691 of JAJONO010000037.1, read as the reverse complement.
AACATAATACTTGATTATAACATCAACTTTAAACAGGTAAATCATAAAAAAACTTTGTTTAAAGCCGGATATTTTAGTCCTGTTAAATCTGCGCTCAGACAAAACCAAAAGTCAATCCGCACCAACCGTTACTATTTAAAGAAGTCGAATTATTTTCTGAATGTTAACCAGTTCAAATATTTCTTCCGGTATAAGTCTTTATTGCTTCTTCGCATTGTACGTCCGGTAGCAAATCTTCACCAGACAAAAAGAGAAAGAAAAAAACTGGCAAGGTTCAAAGAGAGGAAAGAAGCTGCAAAAAGAAACGCGATCAATAAACGCAATGATATGATCGCAATTCTGAAAGGGATCGATCAGCGCGACAGTATTTCCCGCGATCTTTTTAAGAGAGCCATTGATAATTACATTGTCAATTACGAAAAATTTAAAACGATTAATAGTTGGAGGAAAGGTTTCATGGACTGTTATGATATTGGTGTTATTCCAATGCAGGACAGCATTATCAGTACAGCGAAGCTTGTAACGTCTTACCTTAATCTTAATGAACCGGAAATTAAGGGCGCTTACGGTCAGTATAAAAGATACATAAAGTGCCACAAGGAATTTGTGAATAACATGAAGAAGTATAGGGTCAATATAATTAAATGCACCAATTATGATGTAACACTTCAGCCCTATCATATCGAGCTGCATGCAGCCGATTCCATTATTAATAATACTTATAGTTCACTTGCAAAGGAAGCTTCTGAACGAAGAGGTTTTATTAGGAACAGCCTGGATAGCAATTCTATTTTGAAGCATTATAAGAATGATTGTAAGAAACTGGTTTACGAAGAAGATTATTTCAGTTTCTGTAAATCACTTCTCGAAAAACACGAGGTCCGCGCGTCACGAAACGTTAGAAAAGTTCAGCTAAAGATCGATTCAAAATATATCCGTACAAAACTAAAAGTGTTGAATAAACAACTGAAGACCGATAGAAGAAAGGCTCAAAGGAAAAAAGGAATGAAAGCACCTAAATAATTTAGACAAGTTCTTTCTGACCACTTATAGAATGAAGTTGAGTTTCTGCCAGGGAAATCTGACCAGAAATAAAGTTTACACTTAACAAGGGCATAATTTTTGTATTTTAGAATTGGTTTTCTATGAAACTTTTTTACACAATATTTTTCCCTTTACTACTTACTATTAGCTTAAAGTCTCAGCAGATAGTTGCCGGTTTTACGGCGCCTGATACGGTTTGCGTAAATCAAACGTTCACTATTCAGAATACAACTACAGGCCCTGCTACGACATGGTACTGGAATTTCTGTATGGGCAACACAAATGTTACCCCTGTTGCCACAAATCTTGGGAACATTGGTTTTTTTGGCGGCCCGGTGTATTATTCGATAGGTAAAGATGGGAGCAATTATTATGCTTTTGTCACCAACAACTGGGGTGCAAATTTATCGCGTTTATCTTATGGGAGCAGCCTCGCTAATATGCCGGTAGCTACTAATCTCGGGAATTTCGGTGGGATGATTCCAATCAGCATGGAAGACATGTATCTCGAAAATGTTGGCGGAACCTGGTATGGTATTATGGTAGGCGGCGGCGGCGGCGCCAATGACCGGCTCGTACGTTTTAATTTTGGGAACAGTTTAGCTAACATGCCTACTGCGGTAAACCTTGGAAATATTGGTGGAATGGTTTATCCACAGCGTCTTCAGGTGTTTTCATCGGGCGGAACCACTTATGCTTTCACGCCTAATGCTTTCGGAAATTCTATTACACGGCTCAATTTTGGTTCCGGTATCAATAACACACCAACAGGAGTGAACCTTGGTAACATTGGCGGTTTGAGTCAGCCCGACGATCTTGCAATTATTAACTACGGTGGAAACTGGTATGGTTATATTGTAAATGAAACCAATAATACACTCAGTCGTTTGGATTTTGGTACTAGTCTTCTGAATACGCCAACCGGCGTAAATCTTGGAAACACGGGCGCTCTCAATGGGCCAAGAGGAATAGACGTGTGGGTGGAATGTGGTCAGATAAGGGGACTTATTACCAACAGGTATGGTAACGATCTGCTGAATATGAATTTTACGAATGGACCAACAGGTCCTATTATCACAACTTCATTCGGAAATATTGCAGGTTTTTCTTTTCCACATTCAATTGAGCGATACAGAAGTGGAGACACTTTGTTTGCGATGATACCAAATGTATCCAACAACACGTTATCAAGGATCTACTATCCTCCTTGCACAAACGCATCAATTCCTTCTTCGGTGTTTCAAACACCTCCTCCGATTTCTTACGTGAGCACAGGAACGTTTTACATTAATCTTACCGTTAATGAAACACAGATCAATAAATCCGATTATTGTAAAAAAATAATTGTTGTGGCGCCTCCAACCGTTGCAGTTACAGGCAATACCTTATTGTGTGTTGGGGATAGCATTAAGTTATATGGTAATGCGCCACCGGGTAGCAGTTTTCTGTGGTCAGGTCCAAACAGTTTTACTTCTTCAACGCAGAATATTTTAATAGGGAACGCAGGTTTAAATCAATCAGGAACATATTCCCTGGTTGTTTCTAAAGGCGCCTGTTCAAGTACAATGGCGGTAAAAACGGTGAGTGTTGCCTCAGGTCCAACTGTAAATCTTGGCCCCGATCTGAACACCTGTAATTCATCATTTTCTTTTACACTCAACGCACAGAATCCGGGACTTTCATATTTGTGGAATACCGGGCAAACCACGCAAACAATTCAGGCGACTGCGGTGGGAGGATATTCTGTTGTAGTAACAAACGCGGCAGGATGTAGCTCCTCCGATATAATTAATATATCTACAGGGAGCTTAAGTGTAAATTTAGGAAATGACACAATTATGTGTCCAGGTACTTCATTTAGTATCAACGCAGGAGTGTCGGGAGCAACTTATACATGGAGCAACGCGCAGAATGCACAAACAATTTCTGTGAATGCGCCCGGAACATATTCGGTATTGGTAAACAGTAACGGATGTTTTGGAACAGATGAAATTACTATTACGAACGCTACATTAAATCTTGGGGCCGATATCGAAGTTTGCCAGGGAATACCGGTTATTCTGAATGCGGGTGTGGGTAACTCGTATCAATGGAGCAATGGTCTCACAACTCAAACAATCAATGCTTCTTCTTCTGGTAATTACTGGGTTCAGGTTAACATAGGAAATTGCAGTATTTATGATACAGTGGGTGTGCTGATAAAAAATACGCCTCTTGTCAATCTTGGAGCCGATAAGTTGTTTTGCAAGGACGAAATTATTTCTGTAAATCTTGATGCTGGTAATCCGGGTGCCACATATAACTGGAGCAATTCTCAATCTGCTCAAACCATTCATGTTTCTAATGTAGGAACCTATTCTGTGATGGTTACATTAGCCAATGGATGTTCTTCGGCTGACGTTATCAATATCGTAAGATCAGATTTGAATGTGAACATTGGTAAAGACACATCTTTCTGTTCAGGCGCCGCTTTTATTCTGAATGCAGGCAATCCTGGAAGTAATTATCAGTGGAGCACGGGTAACGCCACTCAGGCCATCAGTGTAACTTCTCCAGGTTATTATTGGGTAAAGGTTAGTCAGGGACATTGTTTTGCAACAGATAGTGTTTACGTTTTAATTCATGATGTTCCTGTGTTTAATGTTTCAAAAGATACGGTGATTTGCATTGGAGAAAAGCTGATACTATCCGCTCATCTTTATAATGCGAGTAATTATATCTGGTCCACGGGAAGCACAGAACCGTCAATAGAAGTTAATGTTCCGGGAATGTATTATGTTACGGCAACAGTTACTGGTTGCAAGGTTAGTGATGAAATTAAAGTAGATGATTGTGAGTCTGAGATCTGGTTGCCGAATACATTCACGCCAGACGAAGATGGCCTCAACGATATTTTTTATCCGGTGTGCTACAATATTTCGCAGGTTACATTAACAGTATTCGACAGGTGGGGCGAACAAATCTTTGAAGGATCGGGAACCAACGTTGCCTGGGATGGAAAATATAAAGGACAGATTTGCCAGGACGGTGTTTACACCTGTAAGGTGAAGTACAAACAGAGAGGTAGAGATAAACAAAAGATTGGAAGAGTTGCGATTTTGAAAAATACAGGAACGCGTCAGAACTGAAAAGATAATTTTACTCCGGCGCCGTTATTGTTCAGATAATAAATATTTCCGTCAATCTGGTTCGCCAGCGATTCAATGAGAGTAAGGCCAAGAGAACGGTCGCTTCTCACTTTATTTTCAGGAAAACCTTTTCCATTATCTTCCACCTTGATACAGATCTGGTCAAAGTTCCGGCTGAGACTTAATTTCAAAACAGGTTTTGTGTCGGTATCTTTAAATGCATGTTTCAGTGAATTGGTAACCACCTCGTTGACGATGAGCCCAATCGGAACAGCTTTTGTAATATCAGCATTAATGTCTTCAAGACTTTCTTCAATGGTAACGGTTTTGTAGAGATGATGTCCTCTCACAATTTCTTTCGTGAGTTCAGAGATATAATACTTAAGATTAATTTTTGAAAGATCATCCTTACGGTATAAACGCTCATGAACCATGGCTATACTCAATACACGGTTCTTTGCTTCGGTGATGGATTGTTTTGTTTCTTCATTGGTAGCACTATCTTTTTGAAGGTTAAACAATCCTATAATAACTGACAGATTATTTTTTACACGATGTTGTATTTCCGCGAGAAGAACTTCTTTTTCTTTCAGGGAATTTTCAATGGTAATCTGATCGTCTTTCGAGGTTACGAGAAGGTCAGACAACTCTTTATATTGTTTATTGATGAATGTGATGACAAGATAAACGAGAATAACGGTGAGCACTGCAACCAGGTTTACGTTATAGTTAAAAATTATTTTATTTTGCTCATCGTTGAGTTTCGCGGCTTGAATGAGGGATGAATCCAGGAATCTTGCGCCAAAAAAACTCACAAGAATAATGCAGAAAAAGGCAATGGCCCGCGCTTTTGATTTGTTGGGATTATGGAGAAGTGCTATACAAAAAATAAGTGGAAAATAATAGAGATAACTGCCTGTATCGTTATGATAATACAGGTTCATATAAAGGAGAGTAAAATTAATAGAGATAACGAAAACATAAGCAGAGGCCTGGTAGATCTGTTTATGATTAAGTATGAGTACGGCAAAACTGGCAAGCGCTTCAAAGCTCACCATAAAAACAGGATAATGGTCCTTAAGGAAAAAGATGTTTGTGGTGCCAATCAGTAAACCGGTAAGAGTAATGAGAGAAAACAGGTTTAAAATTTTTGTTTCTCTTTTCTGGTAAAACTCAAGCCTGTCGGTTATCCCAATGTTAAGTACCTTAGAAAACATGGTCGGCAAAGTAGTACTTTATTTTTAATTAGCAATTTTTAATTAGATTAAGATTAGTTTTATTCGATGAAATTTCAAACGCTTTTGACATTCTTTTTTACTGCTTTTCACATTAAGCTCTACTCAGGCCCTGTGCTAATTTACTCAGGCAGAAATAAGTTCTACCTTCTTTTTGGTAATATTTTACAATAGAAATACAATTATGATTCGCCGCTATTGTAGTCTCAAGAATGTCTTTTTCCGCAATAAACAATTACAAGCAATAGAATACAAGCAGTTTTTAAACCAGGGAACGTAAAAAAAGAAAACGAAGTTTAATATACTGACAATCAGTTTTATACGTAAATTTCAAAAAATTAAGTGATGACCTTTTTCACTTTAATGCATCCACAGTAAAACAGCTCTATGAACGACAAGGAAATAATAAAATTGATCTCGGAAAAATCGTACAACAAGGTTGTAAAAAATCTGTATGGATATTTTCCTGTGATCAAGAAGTATATCATCAAAAATTCCGGAACAAAATCAGATGCTGAAGATATTTTTCAGGATGCATTATTGGTGCTTTTTAAAAAAACAGAAAAAGGAAATTTCGAACTCACGTCTTCACTCAATACTTTTCTTTTCGGGATCAGCAGAAACCTCTGGAAGGAACAACTCAGGAAAAACAAAAAAGAAGTTTATTCAACAGTTGAAAATCAGGCCGATGTCACCGAAGATTTTTCTTCTGCTACTGAAGAATACCAGAAAAGTAAAAAAGCAGTGGAGGCACTTTCACAGCTCGGTGAAAAATGTAAACAGTTATTGCATTTGTTCTATTACAAAAAACTGAGCATGGCCGAGATCGCATCTAAACTGGGATTCGCCGGCGAAAAAGGCGCCAAGAACCAAAAGTACAGGTGCCTTGAAAAAGCGAAAGAAATTTATTCATCACTTAATTAAAAACATTCCATGAAATCATTTACCGAAATAATTGATAAATATCTTAATAATGAGTTGACAGAAACAGAGCGGAAGACCTTCGAAGAAGAACTCTCCAAAAATCCTGAACTACAAAAGCAAGTTGAACTTCACAAAGAGATCATCGAAGGAATTAAGACATCAGGATTGAAATCTGAAATTAAAGACGGTTTCAAAAAAGCGAAGACTGGGAAATTGATTAAGAACCTGATCATTGGTACGGCAGTAGCGACACTTGTCGCAGTTGGAGCCTATTATGTGAAAACTAAGTTAATGCCAACTGAAGGAACCGCGACTGAAAACAAAGTGCTTTATGAACTCAATGAACTTGGTGAAAATAATTGGAGCGATGCGGATAAACATCTGGAATCACAGATCTTTAAGATCAATGCCAGGAAGGATACAATCATCGAAACTAAGAACGGAATTGTATTTCAAGTCAAAGCCGGAACATTTCTCGATAAGCTTGGCGAAGTGCCCGAAAATCCAATTGACTTTGAAGTAAAGGAAGCTATGACGGCTTACGATATTATCAAAGCAGGACTTTTTACAAAGAGCGATGACGAACTCCTGGAAACCGGCGGAATGTTCTATTTTAATGCCCGTACCGGTAAGGAAGTTTTAACAATGGATCAGGGTAAGCCAATAAAGACAGCTGTTCCTTATGGAGGAAAAAAACACATGAGTCTTTACGACGGCGAACGCAAAAAAGATGGAACCATCAATTGGATCAATCCTAAGAGAATGAAAAAAATAATTCCGACAGTAGATATTCTGAGTTTGAACTTTTATCCTGGAGGATTTCTTGATTCTTTGAAGTCTATGGGTTTTAATATTAAAAACAAAAAGAGAACCGACAGTGTGTATTATTCTTTTTCGAATTATTCTACTTGTGATTTTGAAGGCAACGATGAATTTGTAAGTGGAGATTCGGCAAAATCTGCAGAGACACCTACAGCGGTAAGTGTAATTAATCAATGGAGCATCGATGGAAATACTGTGATTACATCCAGTAACGTAATTCTGGCGAATTCAGCGACAAATAACAGGCCTATTTTGAATGGCGAAACACTCTTCCGAATGAACTGTTCTACCTGTCATTCTGCAAACACAGATAAGAAGTTAACCGGTCCTGGTTTAAAGGGAGTGATGAATCGTGTTCCAAAAGGAGATTGGATGAAAAAATGGATCCTCAACAATGAAAAAGTAATCAAATCAGGAGACGCATACGCTAACAAAATCTTTAATGAAAATGGCAAAGCAACCATGAGTGTATTTGAAGGTCAACTTACAGAAAGAGATGTCGATGAGATCATTGCTTACCTGTCACAGAAACCTTCAACAGCAGTAACGATACCATCTGATTCTTCGTCAGGTTGTATCGCCGAAATAAACCCTTCACGGATTCGTGCCATTTGGGATGGAAAATTCAATAATACAATTCTTGCAACTAAAGCTTTCGAAGAAAGATTAAAAGTTATTTTCCAGACTTGCAATCCTTCTATTCTTGATTTGTATATTAAAAACCTGGATAAAGAATTATTCGCGATTGATAGCGCTGCAGCAATGATAGGATCAAATCCTTTATCGTCTGTGTTTCTTGATTTTTCCCGGAGAATGGACGGGGGCGTAAATATTTCGGACGAACGCGAACTTCAACTTCAGAATTATTTTAAAGCAAAAAAAGAAGTGTACGACAAAGCGGAGAAAGAAGCCCGTGAAAAAATGTATACGGACGAATTTAAAAAACAGGTAGAAGCCATGGATAAAAAGTCGGCCTACTATAATGAATTTGAAAGAAAGCAATCAGGCTTACTCGAAGAAGAAATTGAAAAAAATATTGATGAGACCTATCGTCAGCTTGGAAGGTCTCGTCCTCCAGGAAAGCCTGTCGGAACATACATTACCGCAGAAATGATAACGCCGGGCTGGAAAAATTGTGATCTGCCTGTCCCATTAGATGTTGTGACAGAAGGAACGATGGCCCGCGCAACTATCAGCGCAACAACTGTGGGTACAAAACAACAGGTATTAATTGAATATAAGGAAGCTGGTGTAATGGTGAAAGACAGAAAATCGTACGATAGACTTTTATGTTATTTGCTGCCAGATAAACTTTCTTCCTTTCAACTCATGAAATTTGACGGAACAAATTCTTTTAAAGAAAAAATAAATATGACGTTCAAAAATTCAATTATTACGGTAGGATACAAAGGCGATAAAGTATATTACAATGAAATTCCTTTGGCCGAAGGACAAACCTACGATGTTGATCTGAAAGAAATCAAAGTAGCAACCTTAACAGCTAAACTGAATTCCAAGTATCCTTTCGCTGCAACAGA
>JAJONO010000036.1 GCA_021323535.1 Bacteroidota bacterium | reverse complement strand
CGTTACAACTCCCAATCCTATCGACCCATTAGCGTTACCGCACGTGGGATTGATACTCGTCGTCCCCAAAGCCGTTACCCCTGGAGTGTTACCGATGGTAACAACTGTGGTAGTTTTACATCCGAAATTATTTGTTAGTCCCACTGTATAAGTACCTGCTCCAAGACCGGTAACAGTTTGCGATGGTATTGAGCCATTATTCAGGGAGAAACTAACAACGGTCTGCCCTGCCCCACTTGTATTGTTAATTACAATGGAACCTGTATTCTGTCCACACGAAGCATTGGTAGGAATAACGGCAAGGCTCGGAGACGGATTAATATTAACAACAGCTGTGGCCTGTGCTGTACAGCCGCCGACAGTACCAACAACAGTATAGGTGATAGTTGTGCTTGTACTGGAAACAACATTCGCTCCACTGGTTGTATTAAGCGCTGTTGCGGGCGACCATGTGTAACTTGACGCGCCCGCAGCGCTAAGATTCATTGTATTTCCAATACACATGCCTCCATTGTTCGGAGTAACCGTTAATGCAGGAGCTGTGCCGCCTGAGGGAAGCGTAATGGTTGTAACAGTTTTGCAACCTGTAAGATTATTCTGAATGGTTGCAGTATAAACTCCACCCACGTTGGCAGAAACGGCCTGACCATTAACACCGCTGGTAATACCAGGGCCCGTCCAAGTATAAGTGATATTAGGTGGGCCAGGGGAAGCGGTAAGGGTTGCTGACGTCTGCGTACACGATAAAGAGTTGGACATAGCCATTGACACAGCCATTGTAGGCGTGCTTGTAATTGTTGTGGTTACGATGGTTTGCGTTGGAGGACAACCCCCTTTTGAAAGCGTAGCAGTGTAAACCCCGGGCTGATTCACGATTGCTGTTGCGGAGTTTATACCAGAAACAATTCCCGGTCCGCTCCAGGTGTAACTCACAGGGGGAGCCATTGTAGTTGTTGCAACAACACTTGCAGTTGTAGTATTACATCCGAGCGTTCCTGAAGCTGAAGCTGTAGCCGGAAGATTGGCACAGGTAGGGCATGAAGCAAAGTCGCCGGCGCCGGTGCTTCCCGGAACGTTAGTAAACGTTACACTTGGTCCGTTGAGTGTTCCTATATAAAACCCGCTTGCAAGATTATTCTGCACATAAATTGTATTTCCGATGATAGCGAAACCGCCACCAGCAGATGTGTTGGGATAGTTTACAAGACTGTAAGAGCAAATTTGAGCGCCTGTTGGGCTATACATTGTAAGACTTTGATTGGGAGAGGTACCGTTAAGGAGATAGAAATTACAGTTACAATCCGTAACGATATCATAAGGTCCGCCGCCATTGAAAGTAGGAATAGTGGTTAGTAATGTTCCAGGGCCTGTACCACTGTATACATAGATCTGACCTGTTGAGCCAACGAGATTATAGATCTTTCCACCGCAACCACCGAGGTTCACTGCTGATCCGTTTCCTGTTGAATGTCCTGTATTTACCCAGGAGGATCCGTTCCAGTAATAGTAGTTACCGCCGCTTGTTGTATAAAACGTTGGAGAAGGACTTCCTCCATTGATATTAGGCATCAGCGTTAATCCGCTACCAAACACGGGAATATTTGTATTGGCAGGATTGGATGCTGAGAATGGCAATGCCGGATTATAATACTGTATGAATGCACCTCCGTCTTCGTAAACATACGGACTTGGACATGCTATTGTCTGCGAGAAAATTTTAGTGCTGAGCAGCGATAATAATACAATGAGGGAAAAATAAAGGTTCTTTCTCATGGGCTCAGAAAATTAATGGGTTATATCAAACTTAACCTTATAAAACCTGAAAAGCAACAGCTTAGATAACTATGAATGAACATTTACTCAACCGAATATAACTTTGACTCAATGTAGAAGGTTCGCCTCGGGAATAGTTTTTGCTAAAACGGTTTGGAAACTCCACAGGATAAACATTGAATTTTCAGTAAACATTCTCTCAGATTATAATAACCGTCAAGTAGCGAATATCTATAACATCGGGATCAAAAAAGTATACTTATAAAGAGGAATTAATTTTCCGTTCCTCATAAAATAGGGATTACAAAGCTGAATGTATAAATCTCCTGATGTTACTTTTTAAAATTCAAAAAGAGCTTTCCAATGAAAAAACGGGGTTTACTATTGACAAAAAAAATTGACGAAGATTTGCAGGAAGAATTAAATCATCTCTAAAAACTATAACAAAATGGCAAAAAAAACAGCAAAAAAAGCAGCAAAAAAACCTGCTAAAAAAGCAGCTGCTAAGAAAAAAGTAGCGAAAAAAGCACCAAAAAAAGCGGCTAAAAAAGCGCCGAAGAAAAAATCAAACCGTAAGCCTAACGCAGCCTTTATGGCAGCTCTTACTCCAAGTGCCGCACTCGCTGCAGTAGTTGGTAACAAAGCGATTCCACGTACCGAGGTAGTTAAAAAACTTTGGGTTTACATCAAAGCAAACAAATTACAAGACTCTAAAAACAAGAGAATGATCAACGCTGATGCAAAGTTAAAAGCTATCTTCAACGGTAAAGGTCAGGTATCCATGTTTGAAATGGCAAAATACCTTTCAAAACACCTGAAATAAGAATCACTCTTATTCAAACTAAAAAGCCCCGAAAAGTAATTTTTCGGGGCTTTTTGCTTGGGGAAAATCAAATATTTTATTTTTTTTATTAACAGATTTACATTGTCTGTTAATTGTTTTTCACTGATAAACTCATTCGTTAACTACGTGCTTTTTCCTGCTGTTTCTACTTTCAAAACGACCTTATGACTGCTAATCTCACTCTTAGCTTATTGCTGTTTTCTTCTGAATGCATACGTTGATAAACATTAAATGATGCCCCCAATGGAAAACTCCATTTCCTGTTTCCGAACTGGATACCTGCCCCTGCGAGAAGAAGATATCCTCCTGTTTCAGCCGAAACAACATCGTTTGTCGATTGTCTCCCATATAACTCTCCACTTAAAGAGGTAAATACAGAGCAGCTCATTGGTATTTTTCTTACCGAATCAGAAGTACATGCCGAACCATCTTTTACTTTATAGGTAAACGACACCGTATGGTTAAAGAAATTACCGTATTTCGTATCATTATAGCCCGTTCCCGCATATTTATAAAACGCGGTGGCCCTCAGGATTATTTTTGGTTTTGACAGCGCCAGATTGATTCCCGTTACGGGATCGTAGGAGCCGGTTCCTATCATAAGCTGGCTTTCATTTCCCAAATCCGAGCGTGTTCCTAATGGAAGTTTAACTCCTCCAAGAATGGCTGCAGAAAAATCATTCCTGTCCAGAAATTTATATGTCGCAAAAAAAAGTAAATCTCCTCTTCCACCCGCATCCTTTGGTGTGGCCGTTAACCATACATAAGGTTGTTGTACCGAAAGAGTTAATCTTCCCGTAACACCATATCGGATGTTTAATGATCCCATCCAGGCATGATTTAATTTTGTTTGAGCAGTGTCTTCCGCTGTATGTGTATGTGATGGGACCGAGCCCGAATGTGAATGTGTATGTGTTGCTACCTCAGGTGAATTAAAATATCGGTATTCGCCTCCGCTTTCAACCATCCATGAATTTCTTTTCAGTGAAACCGAGCCATTGGTATTTTCGCCCAACATCATCATGGAAGCACCTCCGCATTGACATTGCGACGATACTTTAGCGGCTATTGGCAACACAAACAACATAAAAAGAAACTGTTTTTTCATGATCGTTTATGATTGTAGTAAATAGAAAAAGAACTTAGTTTATTTATGTTTTTTAAGCTGCGCAAATTTAGTGGTTTATGTTTATTTGTATTAGTAACGTTCGAATATCTTTTTACCCTACCAAAGCAGATAACTTCGCCGAGTACAAACTAAGCGCAAAGGCACCTTTACGAAGTGATTATAAATAAAAAAGACCGCCCCTGAGAGCAGTCTTTTCAATAATCCAATCCTGTTAGTTTACTCAATAGTTATTTTTTCTGTTGCGTAAACCTGTGATTGTTTACCAAGTACCCGAACAAAATAAATACCCTTACTCAGATCTGAAGGCAAAACAACGTTTGTTTTTGATCCGCTCAACTCTGCATTATAAACAACTTGTCCCATAAGACTAAGCACTTCAACTGATTTGAACAGATCTGTATTTTCCTCTAAACCAATTGTGAAATTTCCGTTAGATGGATTCGGGTAAATCCTGAATGAAAATTCCTTTTTAATCTCATCGAGATTTGTAGCAGTGTTACAGGTAATTCCTGTTGCAGGGAATTTAAGTCCGGTTGTTGTTCCGGATCCTGCGCAGGAAGCATCAGGTTTTCCATAATATTCGATACCGATGTAGTAAGGAAATTGTGGTGTTGATGCCGCATCAATTGCAGTAAAGTAAGCATACGTTCCTGAAGGATACTCAGGCGTTACGCAAAACCTTCCGTTGTATTTATCAAGGTCGCCACCATTTGCAGCTAACCACTCATAATCTTCGCAGTAAGTTCCGATAGGGTACGTTGTGTTTACCGGGGGGCCATACTGAGCCGCTGTAATAGCTACACCATAAGGCAACACCGTTCTTGTTGTGATGCTTCTTAAACTGTAACCACTTTTCATTCTTGAAACAGCGCTTGCAGAGTTGGTTGGGGTGCTGTAACCGTAAGGACCATACACAGGGTATCCATCAAATGCGTAACCCACAATCGGAGAGTGCTGCGAGGTTGGTGTATTTTGGTATAGACGACGAGGTTTCGCATGACTATGATACGCTCCCTGTTGCTGAGGGTGAGCCGAGAGGGCTGTATCGAGAGAAACACCTTCTCCTTTGTAAACCTCAACGTTCCAGATTCCTAAACCACCCATGTTGGAGTTAGTGGAACCCGTCCATGACTTAGAATCACCTAAACCATACATTGGGATACCATTAACAAGTACACCAATGGCACCAATTTTTGATGAAATGGTTTTTGTTGAAGGAACAGTTGGAATACGCGGAATACGATAGATGTAAACTTTAGAGCTGCAATTTCCCGGGTTCATGTATTTCCCCATATTAAAGGTCATACCCTTACAGTAAAGCCAAACCGAATCGGTTCTATAACATACTTTAAGCACGTCGGCAGAATCGGTTGTAGGCATGTAAGAGTAAGTAACCGTGGGGGGATTACCGCTGGGCGACCAGAAACTGGCCAATTGGCCATTGGTATTCATTTTCCAGCTGGTAATCTCGGGCTGGGAAATGCCTAGTAAAGGTGCAATAGCCAATAGCATTAGTACGATTTTTCTCATGTTTGTCTTTGTTTTAGTTTATAATTGATTGGATTATTTTTTACAAAACGGTTGAAAAGGAAAATACCCTACCTTTTTTATTATTCGTTAGAAGTTATTTGTTTAAGTATTCACTCAAGGCGCGCTGATGAATCCATTGAACCTGGCGTAATCAACCTTAAAGTCAATGGTTGAATCATACGAAACAGCTTTTCTCTTTGAAATGCTGGTTAGAAATTTAAAAATTGTTTTCATGATTTCGGTCTTTAATAATAAAACGGACCTGTTCATGATTACCCTACCTGAAAGAAAGAACTTTTAATATTTAAAAAGAAAGCGTGATAAAAAGGTTAGGAGCCATCAGAGGCATGAGGCGACTGCTCACCGTATTTCTTTCGGGACTTTGCTCAATGATGTTATCCTGATTGTAACAATTCATTACTGAAATACCAACTGAGCCTTTGAATCCTTTTACCTCTTTCGGAAAATTGTAATACACCGAAACATCCAGTTGATGATAATCTGGAAAACGTCCGGTATATCCAACAGGAGGCGCAGACTTTGGCTGAACAGGTGTGCCTGGCGGTGGTGGCGGAGACGGTTGCTTTACAGTTGTGGGAGCCCCACTTAACATTCTTGTACGTATCGATGGCAATGCAGCAAGGCCGGTACGGTATTTCCAACCCATTGAAAATTTAAACTGACCAATTCTGTATGAACCGGCAACATCGAGAATATGTGTTTGATCATAGATAGAGGTAAACGACGTTCCTCCATTAATGCTATCGAATTGCATACGTGAATCGCTGTATGAATAACTAACCCACGCGTCAATGCTTTTCCATTGTTTTCTCACCAATAAATCGGCACCGGCAGTTTTTATTCCTCCATAGATAAATGGAAATTCGCGAAGGGGCGTGGTAAGACTAACCGATGTAACATTCATTACATCCCTGTAATAACCTTCGAGATCAATTAACCATGAATTCTTTTCAAACATTCCTCCAAAAGTTCCCTGGAAACTGTTTACTGCTGGAATATACCTATCATCGGCCAGCATCCATATCTGGTTATCTAATCCTCCCACGCTTTCAATGTTAACGCCGGTGAGTTGCACCACAAATTGTTTCTGATATCCACCGGAAGCTTTCAGTCTGAAAAAATTATTCACTGAGTAATTCAGAAACGCGCGTGGTTCAAAACTATATTCGCCTGTTAAAGTATAGTGATTAGCTCTTAAGCCTACGTTCATAAAGAATTTTTTAGTGATGTTTCCCGACAAGGTGGTGTACATTGAATTTACAATACCTTCGTTTTTAAAATTCTGCATGAACGAGGTGTTTGTGTAATTGTTACTGGCTCTCAGATAATGTACATTCTGAATTCTTCCATCATACCCGGTTTTGAGAACAAAATTGTTATTGATTTTATAATCTGTTTCAAATAATATTCTTGAATCCGCGGCCTCATTTTCATAAAGCGATTTTGAAATCAGCGAGTCTCTTGTATAATTTTGTTTTAAAACATCGAATGACTGATTGTAGATTGAGTGTGTAAGCGATAAAAAAGTATTGAAGCGTGATGTCCACGATGAGTGAAGCGACGTGTTCAGTCCCCAGTTATGCATTCTTATTTCATCGAGATAACGCGTGTTGTTTTTTGCCGAGTTTCTGTCAACCATCATGTAATTCTGAATGAAGAGCGCGCTTACACTTCCTTTGTGTTTTGAGGAAATGTTGTAATTTATTTTTGCATTAGCGTCTGAATAATCGAATCCGAATTTTTCAAGTTTGTCGGAACTTGTACCGTCAAACAATGGGCGCATTTCTGATTTCTGAAAAAGATAATTGGAGACAGAAGTAAACGCCGGGTTTTCATTATTGAAAGGGTATGAATGCCTGGCCGAAATTGCTACACTGATTTTATCTTTTAATACCGGGGTGTGAACGTAAACATTTCCATCCATTGCCGATGAAGAAACTGTAGCGTGAAGTTTATTGGTTACATTATTTGCAGTATGAATATCGATGAGTCCCCCTGCTCTTCCTCCTTTATCAACGCTCATGGTGCTTCTCTGCACTTTGATCTGATCCACCGCATTAGGATTTACCGGAGTTATTGAACCAAAAAAATGTCCTTTGAGATAAACCGGAATATTATCTACGTTGATCTGTGTCTGATCGGGCGAACTTCCCCGTATGTTAAGGCTGCCTGCTTTGCCATCGGTGGAGCTTATTCCCGGCATTGCATCGAGCGCGCCAAGAACATCTCCGTTTACGCTTCCCGGCAAAATACTCAGATTTTTAGGGCGGATGTTAATGCTGTTATCGGTGGCATCGTAAGATACTCCTGTGGTAAGATAAGCCGTAACCGAAACTTCGTTCATCTGAATTCTCTGACTCTGAAGCGCTATCTTTTTTTGCCCTCCTGCAAAATAACTTAAAGGATAAATTACTTTTTCATATCCGATACTTGAAACAACAATGGAATCATCGGCATTGTATTTAATTGCTTTATGAAAATTTCCGCTTTCATTGGCATACACCCCGTATTTGGCGCGCGACTGATAAATTATAGTTCCAAGCAGAAGTTCCTGTGTTTTTTTATCGAAAACAGTTCCCGAAATAATAAAATTTTGTCCGCTGGATTTAGGTTTTACAAGAACGTTTTTGCTGTTTAGTAATTCGAAATGAAAAGCAGTTTCGGAATTTAATTCGTGGAGAATATTTTTAAGATCAGATTGTGTTGTATCAATATTTACCGGAACATCTTTGATAAGCTCTACATCATACGACAAAACAACGCCGTATTTTGCATTGAGGAAACTAATTACCGAAGACAGATCGCTTGTTTTTCCGTTTTGTGATACAACAAGGAACGGAAAAATGAACATGGCAATAGCCGTTATATATTTTTTTGCTGGCAACATTGGGGGCTTTTCTAAAGTGAAAAGTATTATTTGTTTTTGATTGTGATCGTACTCTGATTACGAACAAACGTAATGTCCATCGGAACAAAAATCATAGTTAAAGCCGTATCCAGGTTTTGCTGATTCATTTGTCCGGAGAATTTACGGCTCAGATCCACATTCTCATTAATAATTTTGACATCGTAAAATACTGACAAGGTATTGCAGACTTCTTCAAGTGGCGTATTTTCAATATTTCTGAAGGCTCCGGCGCCCGGAAGAATATTGGCTTTGAATTCAAACTCGGTAAAGTTTCCTGTTTTTGTTTTTCTTGCCCCTTGTCCAGGGACAAGCACAGCCGAATTATTTTCAACTTCTACTTTTACTTTTCCTTCAAAACATTTTACCGAAGCTTCTTCGCTTGAAGTAAGAACATTGAACTTTGTTCCCAGAACATTTACTTTTCCATTGGCAAAATCAACTTCAAAAGCGCCTTTGGTATTTACTTCAAAATACGCCTCTCCTTCGAGTTTTAATTTGCGGTCGCTCGCGAAATTTTCTTTATCGTAAGAGATCTTACTTTTTCCGTAAAGAATGATGTTTGTATTATCAGGAAGTTTTAACTCTTTTGTTTCGCCCGCGTTGCATGCAAAGTCGGTCATAGCAGCCTGCGAAGTCATCATTGGGCGGAGAAGGAAGAATAACCCAACCAATAATAAAAGACTTGCGGCAATAGCCAGGAAAGAACGGCGCTGGTAAAGCGGAATTACTTTTGCCTCGCTTTCAGAATCCAGTTTCGATTTAATATCAGAATAGGTTTCTTCGGCAAGGTCCGGTAAGGTCCATGTTTCCATGCTGGCTACAATGCGGCGGAGCGTTTCGGCTTCTCCGCTTTCTTCGAGCTTACGTTTTTCTTCGGCGGTAAGCTCGTTGCTTAACCATCTTGCTAATAATGTTTCTTCTCCTTCGTTCATTTTTCAGGTTTGGGGGTTGTTTTGATACTAAAACGAGCCAGACCGAATTAACCCTACCTATATTTTATGAGTTTTTAATTCTTTTACTTTATCCTTTAAATACAAGAGGGCCAGATGGATACGCTTTTCAACAGCTTTCACGCTAATATCAAGAGCTTCGGCAATGTCTTTATAGGACATATTATCCATACGGTTCATTAAAAAAGCTTCTCTCTGGGTTTCGGGCATATCGGAAATGGCCTGCATGAGCTTTTGCTCAAACTCTTTTTTAATGAGTTCAAAAGCCGGATCGTTAGCCGTATTGACTTCGCTTTTTT
The DNA here is from genome assembly GCA_021323535.1 of Bacteroidota bacterium. Classification (GTDB taxonomy): domain Bacteria; phylum Bacteroidota; class Bacteroidia; order B-17B0; family Aurantibacillaceae; genus Aurantibacillus. The sequence goes on along the minus strand of JAJONO010000036.1, from coordinate 38,536 downwards.
TAGTGAATTCGAGTTTAACTTTATCGTGTCGCACCTGGTCTATCAGTATTCTTTGGCCAACCGTGTATAAGAACGATTTGGCTTTACCGAGTTCCACTTTAGCGCAGTTTTCCCATAATTTAATAAGGGCCTCCTGCATGATATCTTTGGCCCGGTCGAGATCGCCGCATTTATAATAAATAAAATTGCGGAGGGCCTTGCCATGTTCCTTGAAGATACCTTTATAATTTACCTCGTCGCAAACTGAATCCATTGCAGGTTTTGTTATTTAAACCGTGAATATAGAAAAATATTCCTTTATACAAATGGGGTTTGGCCTACGAATGGGGCAGGTTAGCCTCTTTCCTGGATAATTGTGGACTTATGGGGCAGTCATTAATGTGGTAAATCGTACTACTTCTACTTTATGTTCCTGCTCAACAAAAGATCTTACATCTTTTCTGAAGAGTGCATTTGCTAATTTTAATATGCTGGTTTTCATGATTGCTGGTTTAATTATAGAACGTGTGATTTTGGAATTACCCTACTTTTGCGTTGAAGGTTGAGAGTTGAGGGCTTAAGGTGCGCTGATAAAACTGTTAAAACGAATTGTATCGAGGTTACGAAATGATTCATCTTTTTCGCTGCTACGTAACTCTACCTTACTGCTGAAGATGCGACTTACTATTTTAAAGAATTCCTTTTTCATGATCTTGTGCTTTGTATATAAAACGTAGCCGGGGAGCAATACCCTACTTACGATGGAAAATAGAAGATGGATGAAGGAAGATGTAAACATTATTCATTTTACATCTTTTTATGATTTACGTTGGTGTTTACGTTTTATAAGCCGGGAAAAGGATTTGGTTACAAAGAAATTTTAAATCATGAAGTTGAAACGAATTAAGAACGCGAATTGCGAATGATGAATTAAAAAAGAAAAGAACCCGGATAAAGAAAGGAAGGAAATAACGGACAGTATTAAGGAATAACAACAAGTCCGTTGTTAGTGCCTACCCATTTTTTCCCTTGCGCGTCAACTATAATGGAAGTAATAAAGTTATCAGGCAGGTTGCTGTTATTTGAATTGATCACATTCCAATTGTTGTTATCAAAACTCACAATTCCTCCGCCTTCTGTTCCTATCCATTTTGTTGTGCCCTGAAAAAAAGTTATCGGGCGAACCAGATTAATTGGCAATCCCGAATTGGCAGAATTATATGTTTGCCATCCCGAGGTTCCAAATGTGCTGAGACCGCCGTTGGTTCCTATCCATTTTGTGTTGACATTATCAACAGAAATACTGTAAACACTGTTATTAGGTAATCCGGAATTGGACACGTTAAAATAATTCCATGCCGCCGATCCGTCGAAGGAACATAACCCTGATGCTGTTCCAATCCACAGCAAATTATTTTTATCGAATGCCAAAGCTCCAACCGAATTGTTTGGCAGACCTGAGTTAGAAGGCGTATAAACAAGCCATGTTGATCCATTGTATTTAGCAAGTCCGCCACCACTATATGTCCCAACCCATACATTGTCAAAAGTATCTATTGCAAGAGATCGTATCTTATTGATTGGTATTGCAGAGTTAGAAGTATTAAATACCTGCCAGGTACCATTATTGTATTTTAACAGTCCGTTGTTTGTCCCGGCCCAGATATTACCTGAATGATCTGCTTTAACACAATTAAAAATACTGCTGGGTAAAGAATTGGAAACTGAATCAAAAGTAAACCATGAAGTTCCGTTATATTTTGTAAGGCCTTTTGCTGTTGCAAACCATAATGAACCCGAGTTATCCGCGGTTATAGCGTTTATCTTGTTACTTGATAAAGCGGTGTTGCTGGTATTAAATACCGTGTATGTTGCTGTAGTTTGAACAGGCTCTTGCTCAACAGGAGGATCGGCTTTCTTTTTACAGGAGACAATAAAAACCAAAATACAAAACCAGTACTTATTCATAATAAATGGTATTGTTCAGACTAAAATACTAAAAAGCTCTAACTAAAGCTATCTAAATGCGGTTTAGTTAATTTTTCCCGAAAATCTCACAAAATTGGAAACTTACTCGTCGATACTATATAAATTCACTACCTTTAGTATAGATTTCACCCCATGAAAAACCTTTTTATATTAATCAGCTTTTTGTTTTTGGGAACAGCTAGTGCTCAAACCGACAAGAAAAAAGAAAATGAAACGCAGTTACAACCACAAGTTGTTGGTTTAAAACCCGACTCGGTAAATAAATCCAATAAGAGATCGGCAGATTTTATTGAAGGTACCATTCCTACCCCTGAGTCGCAGGGTTTTACCAAATCTATAATTAACGGAAAAGAAATTTACACCAAAGAAAGTAATGGTATGATCATTCATTACCAACCTCGTTAAAATTTAACCAATTCATTCCCCCCATTCAATGAGTTTAAAACAATACATATTTATTTTACTCTTTAGCGTTATCAGCTATTTCTCTTTTTCACAAGCAACGTGTGCAAGTCCTTACAATTTAGGTACGATAGGCAGCTCAAATGCCTGTGTCAATTTTGCGAGCAATGGCACAACAGGATCGGCCCCCTGTGCTGGTTCTGGTTATGGAGGAAGTGGTGGCGTAACTTATGTAAGGTTTTGTACCGGGGCCACTGTAAGCTGTATTAATTTTAATCTGACCAACGGCGGTTCTCTTGGAAATTTTGCTGTAACCGTTTACAGTGCGAATTGTACCACATTAATGGATGCCCAGTGTTTAGGAAACAACGGTTCGGGTGCAACCTTCAATACTGCTGCTCCGATTTATAATGCTTATCAGCCTAACAGTTGTTACATTGCCAGAATATGGACAGGCAACACCGGAGGGTTTTCTTTGTGCGCACAAGCAATGGCTCCCGCTAATGACTACTGCAGCAATCCAACACAGATCAGTCCTGTTTCCCAGGCTCTTAATAATTTTTGTATGACAGCGGGAAGCAATGGTAGTTACGTTGAACCAACAGCTGCTCAGTTCTGCGCGGGATCATTAGAAAATAACGCGTGGTATTCTGTTACTACTTTATCCAATTGTTCTTTTCCGTGTACGGTAACTGTAACTATTGCAGGAATTACCTGTTCAGGCGGGGGCGCAGGTTTTCAGATTGGTTACTGGACCGGCGCATGCAGCTCTTTAACCAATATTGGTTGCACGAGTGGAACCGGAGGAACTGTAACCGCCACCATTACGAACTTAAATCCGAATCAGACTGTTTTAATCGGAATTGATGGAAATGCCGGCGCCAATTGTACCTATAGCATGAGTGCTACAAATACCATTCCGTTACCAATTGAAATGTACCGTTTCGAACTTACAAAGAACACAAATTATGTTTCTGTAAACTGGTCCACTGCCAGCGAACATAAAAATGATTATTTTACCATTGAAAAAACAAAAGACGGAAGTGTTTTTGAAACTGTTGGGATAATAAAAGGTGCAGGTACTTCACAACAAGCGAATGATTATACTTACAAAGACATTCATCCTTTGAAAGGAATAAGTTATTACAGGCTTAAGCAAACCGATTACGATGGTAATTTCACTTATTCGCAAATGCGCGCGATAGAATATTCAGGTGATTTAAATCCTGGTTTCAATATCATTCCAAACCCATCGGACAACTTTTCTTCTGCGCAATTGATCTTTACTGATCTTAAAGACCGGTACGTGGATATTATTGTAACAGACGTGAGCGGCAAAATCATTTACAACAGCAAAGTTCACGGAAATGATAATTTTACATTACCACAGTTTGGCGCCGGTTATTATTTTGTTTCTGTAAAGAATGATGAATTCGACATGGTGAAGCCCATGATCATTCACTAATTATCTCGCACCTGTCAGCTTCTTTTTACGGAAGTTTTTCAAATCATTTAGCAGGCTTTAAAACAAGTGTCCAGCAATTCCTGCACTTGTATATCCTGTATTGGGAATACTGATGAACAATGGCAACTATAATAGTCATCTATGGATATCTCTTTTAGGTAAAACTTTACACTGTCAAGTAAAATATAGTTTTCGGTGATGTCTGAATTCAGATCTGAAATAGAGGTGATGCCTTTGCCGGAGGTTTTTAAAACTGTTTCTTTTATAGTCCACCTCCTGAAAAACTCAGCCTCGCTATTTTCTGAAGAGTTTATGTTATTTATTTCGTCGTTGCTGAAAGCGAGTTTAAAATCATTAATGTCAATTTTTTTTATCTCTTCAATATCTATTCCGATATCGTTGCCAAGCGTATCAATGGCGCAAACAACATATTTCCCCGAATGACTGATATTGAAACTGAAAGGAACATTATTTATAAAAGGTTTTCCGTTCGGGTTATAATTAATTTCTTTTATGAGAGCCGGGTCATGGTTCTGATTATTTATATAACACTTCAGGAGGTATTTTCCCAACAGGCTGGCCTGTTTATCCTGCCATCTCCTGAACCTGAAAGCCTTATCCCGGTCTTTTTGCAACAAGCCTTCGCAGAGTTTTTCAACAACCTCTCCCGAAAACTCATAATCATTTTTAATGAATAATATTCTTATCATACCAGGTAATTGCTGATGGGATTTGAGTTCAATATTTTTTCGGTCACTGCTGCTTTAACCATTTCTACGGTGATTGATCTCATGCACGTTCGGTTATAAGGACAAGCAGAGTCCTGAAGAAACGACATGCAGGGCGAACATGGCAAATTCATATAGATGTTGCTACTGGTATCGTGGCCAAACACATTGGGATTATTAGGACCAAATAAAATAACAGCAGGAACCTTAAACATACCTGCAGCGTGAGCAAATGCAGATTCAACCCCCAGCATGCCTTTAGAAAACTTTATCAGGGCGCAGGCCTCTCTTATAGTTGTTTTTCCAAGCATATTCACAGACCCTTTTATACTGACTTCGTTGGCCAGTCCGATCTGAATAAACGTATTTTCTTTTTGAAAATACTCTACCACTTCTGTCCAGCGTTCATTATACCAGTTTTTATGTTCGCAGGATTTACCATTAACCGAGAGAATAATCGGATTTTTATATTGTTTCAGAAAATTTTTGGCCCAAAGCTCTTCCGGTTCTGTAAAATAAAGCGGCGGATAATTTCCGGGCTCAACATTTACCTCCAACAGTTCGCCCACTATTTCCTGGGCTTTCCTGGAATAGAAACGATCTGGGCCCAGCTGTCCATAATTGGCTTCGTGAGAACGTATAAGTTTAAGATAATAAGCAATTCCGGTTAAAGGTGCGGAAGAAAATTTTGCCCGCTTCAACACATCCACATGTGGATTATTCTTCAGAATATCAAAATGAGTTTCAGAAATACAATAAATATAAGTTTTGATGCCAGGATAATTTTTCTTCAATGACATTAATGCCGGCGTCAATAACATCACATCACCTACTCCCCCCCAGGTTAATATCCTGATTTTATTTTTCATCGTATCCAAGAATATCTTTAAATTCTCTGACTGCAAAAGAATAAACCTGCTTTTCTTTATATAGAAAATTAAGAAGATTAAGATCGCGTTTTTTATACTCCTTGTCCATTTCTTTATCCATTTCTGCAATAATAAGCTCCAGTTTTTCTTTTAACTCCAAATACCTGTGTTCTACTGATTCTTTAGCTTTCATAATCTTTCAGGATAAAACTAACTTATTTTTATTTGTTTGCCGATTGCAGTCCGAACTGTTTGAACTGATATTTTAGACAGGCATTCGGTATTATACGGACAATAATTTTTCATCCCCAGATCCATACAAGGCGAACAGTGTGTTTTTTCGTAAACGTTCAGATTCTGATCATAGCCGAATACTTCTGGAGTCGAAGGGCCATAGAGAACTACTGAAGGCACATTGAAAGCCGCAGCTACGTGAGCATGAAATGAATCCACTCCGACAAAACCCTCGGCTCCTTTAACAATAAGAAACGATTGTCTGACATTTTTCCCGGTCCGCATATCTACTACTCCGTTCAGAAGCCTGTCTTTCTTACTGCCGATCTGCACAAAATTATATCCCGGATAACTTTTTATTATCTCTTCCCAATTATCAGAAGACCAGTTAGCAATAGCAGAAGAAGAGTACGGATGAACAACTAAATATTTTCCCAGTCTTTTTTTTAACGCCTCTGCTTCTTTCATCTCATTTACTGAAAGATAAATTCCCGGGCGTTTTTCCACACTCTTTAAACCAAACCTATCAGCCTGAACATCCGGAATTCTCTTTTTATAAAATAACCCAGGCATTATGTAGCTCACGTTTTTGAAACGGTCGGGTTTTATGAGCCAGAGAAAGTAAAAAAAAGAAAACGGGAGTTTAATTAACTTTCCAACATCAGGATTATTCTTAAGAATCTGCGCCTGATAGGAGTAACGATAAAACAAAATAACCTTCGAAGGAAGACATTTTTCCTTTAAGGATTTAAGGATGGTTGTAAAAATAAGTACATCGCCTTTTGTCCCCGGCAGAAGGATGTAAGTGCTTTTCATTTAATCAGGCCATTTCTTTTATATACTCGTAAAGCAGTTCTTTTTCACCAAATAAACGTTCGGCAACTATATTCTTTTTCACGCATTCTTCGACAAGAAGATTGGACTGAACTATAGGATGCGATTCGGAAGTATATTTAATGCTGCTTATAAATTCGAGCCATGGCTCCTGTCCCATAGCATAAACGTATACTTCTTTAGGATTAAAAATATTAATAAGGTCCATTCCTTTTTTAAAGTCGCAGCCCGAGAGTCGTCTTGACTGATCCTTGTCTCTGGCTAAATCTTCAGTTAACAATGGGCCGTATAACCAGGTAAGAGGCGCTCCATCACATTCCATTCCTAAAAACAGCACATCTACTTTCCCTGTAAGTTTAAATACATGCTCATACAGCTTAGGTTCAACAATTCTTGAATCGGCTACGAAAAGAAATTTAAAAGTTCCTACCTCAACATGAAAACAGGCTTTTGATCTTATGTTTAAATCGCTATGTTCGCCGGTAAAAGGCAAGCCCATAATACTACAGTTACCAAGTTTTATTTTTTCCATTTCGTCAATTTCAATTACGTTATGGAATCCTATAGCATTAAACATTAATTTTACATTAGGGTCCTGTAAAGCGCCGCTGTTGGTTCTTGGAACGATGATATTTTTGATTTTGTGTCTGAGTGGCAGTAGTGTTTCCAACAGAATATGATCCTGATGATTATGAGTGATAAGTACATAATCAATTACATCGGGAAGGTCGGCATCTGAAAAATGCTCAACACTTGACTGATAACCATAGTAACTAATAAGAGGGTCTACCAGAATATTCACATCTTTGGTTTCTATGAGAATGCATGCGTGCCCGAAGTAGCGCATTCTTACTTTGTCACCTGTATATTTATCATAGGAAGGATGCGGTTCGCTGGTAAAAAAGGAGCTGAATAAATCTTTTTCGTTTCCGCTCACTCCTAATATACGTGCCAGCTCATCTACCGAACAAGGTTCGCGCTTTGCTTTACCTAAAGCATCAATGCCCGGATGATCGAACGGGAGATTGAGATGAAGCACTCCTGGTTCGTCGAGTTTAGGCGTACTGAGACAAAATGGTCTTTCATCGTTATTGGTTAACCAAAGCGCCACGCTTTGCGATTCTTTATTATAAAATTCGCTCGCATACAGAAGCGGTTCAAAAAACCTGAATGATGGATTATTATTAAGGTCATAAACCAGTTCAACATAGCCTTTAAGAATTTCAGGGACTTTTTCGTAAAGAGTTTCCATTGAAAATCCTTTCGCATTCGTTTTCAGCATCTGGTCAAGCTCTTTAACAGCTGATGCGAACTCAATGATCTTTGGTTTTCTTGCAAGCGTATCATCCCTTAATTTTTTTATACTCTCTACGCGTGGTTCGGGATAATCCATAAAAGGACCGCCTTTCATCTTAGGATTTTTAACTGCCGCCGCATGAATCTGGGGCGATTGCAGATAAGAATTCATGATTTTTACATGTCTTCCGGTTACATTCATGGCAGAAGTTGCCGGTGAAATAAGATGAGGCCAGGCATACCACCGGTCTAACAGTGGTTCCATGACAACGTTTGGTTTAAGGTATGACGATTCTGTTTTCATTGTATAATTTGTTAATTGTATCGCTGATGATATGCAGTATATTTTCTTCGTAACCAAAAAGGAAAAAATGTTTTCCCGGGAATTTTTTCACAACCAGGGGTTTTGTGGTCTCGTTTTGCCATAACATAGCTTGTTCCATAGTGGTTTTATCGTTAATCCCCAGCATAACTGTTACCGGGACATCAAACGGATCCGATGGCTGATGGCTATATGTTCCTACGGCTTTAAAATCGGCCCTTAATATAGGTTCAAAAAAATTCATCATATTTTCATCTTGGAGAATTTCTTCAGGACTTCCGCCTAATTCTCTTATTTTATCAATGAACTTTTCTTTTGATAAAAGATAAGCAGGCGGGCCATCGTTATAAATTACGGCGGGACCGCCACGGCCACTCATAAATAAATGCATAGGAGGCGGCATTTGCGCTGCAAGTATTTTTTTTGTGAGCAGGAAACCAATCAGCGTGCCCATACTGTGGCCGAAGACAGCGTAATTACCGTCTTTAATCAAGTCCTTTACCTGTGCGAATACATCTTCGGTTAAGGCGTGAACGTCGTCTAACAGATCGTCTTTATAACGAATGCCTCTTCCGGGTAACTCCACCGGTATTATATTGAGTCCTCTTGGAGCAGCTTTTACAAAACCTGTGTAAGCATGCTTGCTTCCTCCCGCGAAGGGTAAAAAAATTACATTAGTTTGCATACGCTTCTTCTTTTTTATCGATTACAATCCTGCCATCTTCAAATTTTATAAAACGGTCGGCCTTTCCAAAATATTTATCATCATGTGTAATAACGATCACTGTTTTTCCCATTCCTTTTAAAGTATCGAGCAATTCGGTGTAAAAATAATGTTTAAAATGCGGATCAAGTTCAGCAGCGCATTCGTCAAGCATCATAATTCTACGCTCTTCCATAATTGCGTTTACCACAGAAAGGCGCTTATGTTGTCCTTTCGAAAGAGTTTCCGGTACAATATTATCATAAGTGCCTTTAGGAATTATTGCATCGAGCCCCATCATTTTAATATTTTTCTCAAACATTTCACTTCCTGTAAGATCAAAGTTTTCGTAGTTTTTAGCAAAAATATAATTATTGGTAAACACGGCAGAGATCTGATTCCTGTACTCAGGGTAAGTCATGTCCTCTACGGGAATACCATTAAGATATATTTCTCCGGAATTAGGTTTTGAAAGGCCGGTTAATATTCCTGCAAATGTGCTCTTACCGCTTCCGTTTCCTCCTGTAACAAAAATAAGTTCTCCCGCTTTAATACTCAGATCCACCGGTCCCAATGAAAAAGAAGATTTTCTTTTCTTATCGAAGTAAGTGTAAGTTATATTTTTAAACTCAAGCGATTTAAAATCATCCCCGAATACGCCTGACTTTCCATGCTGTATTTCCGACGTATAAATTGCGTTAAGCTCCTTATCAAAATCAGAAAGGCGTTCCATTGCTATTTTAACCCTTGTAAATACAGGGATCAGTTCCATAAGAGAATTAACATGGCCCATGAGATACAATATTGCCACAGTATATGCCGCTGCAATAGAATCTGTAAACGCTCCTATTTTTGGAATAAGGAAAATAATAATGCCAATGATAACGTACCAGCCATAAATACCAACGAAACTGTTATTGAGATAAGCTATGCTCACTTCAATGCCCAGTTTCTTTTCCTCATTTCTGTTGGCCTTAAGAAATTTAAAAAACAGGTTATCATTTCTTGTGGTACTCATTTTAATTTCTTTAAATCCGTATAGCAGATCTTTCAGAAATGTAAAATAATTGTTTTCAAGGTCCCTTACTTTATTCAGTTTTTTTTCAAGTTTAGCATTCTGAAATAAATAAAAAGCTGCTATAGCTCCCATGAACCCGATCAGAATAAGAGTAGCTGTTCCTGATAAATAGAACAGGTAACCCAGGCAACATAATACTACAACAGCTGAATTAAAGGATGTAATAAGAGTTTGAGGCAATCCGCTGATGGCTTCTATATCCATGCGGGCCGTATAAACTTTTTCAGTTCCGAGAATACGGTAATTATCATAGCTTGCAAATCTCACTTTATCGATAATAGAAATTCCCTGTTCGTAAATTATGTTTTTGGTAAGCTTTACCATGTATCCGTTAAATACCCTGGCTGTAATTACGGATGCAACCAGAAGTAAAATAAAAAGAAGAGCGCTATAATCCGCAAACGCATGTTTTCCGGATATGGAATCATTAATAAGTAACAACAGGTTCATATTCCATACACTGTTAATTAATCCAAGGAAGGCTAATAAAACAAAAAACCACTTTGATCTTTTTCTGAATACTTTAAATATTTCTAACATACATTCAATTATTTTTATTTACGGAAGTTATAAGCGATGAAATCACAGCTAAATTCCTGTCTTGTAAAACGTCGTAATGTCCACCGGAAAGAAATTCCAGCCTGAAATTCCCATCAGTAAATTTCTTCCAGTTACTCATGTCTGTCTTCAACTTATTATCTTTTGCTTCTAACGCTAATATATCTGATCTGATCCTGCCCTGCAATTTATAGTTTGCCTGGATGGTCATATTATTCTTTAAAAAAGATTTCAGCTTTTCTCTGCGTTCGGGTGTGAGCATATCGCCCCATTCTTTAAGCTCGTGCTGCACTGCTTCGTCTACAGCCGACAAATCAGCAATAGAAGCCGCAGGGCTCTTATCTGCCAGTATTAAATTTACGGTATAATTTTCTTTTTCAAGTTTCCGGGCAATTTCAAAAGCAACCATTGCTCCCATTGAATATCCAAAGAGATACACAACACGGTTTTGTTTACTTTCCGATACAATTTCTCTGAGCATGTGTTCTGACATTTCTTCAATACTTGCGCTAAAATTAATATTATTATCAAAACCGGGGTATTGTAACCCATAACAATTCATCACAGGTTCCAGATGGGTTGCAACGCTTTTATAAATTGTTGACGATCCTGTAATGGGCGGTATAAAAAACAATGACAGAGCCTGTGGATTATTTTTATTAAGCTGAATAATATTTTTACCGGGTTGATTGACAGACATATAATTTGCGAGCTGTTTAATGGTGGGATAATTAAATATTTCCCTAAGACCTATATTGAATTTACCTTCACGGTTTAACAAGGTAATAAATTTCATAGCCATTAAACTGTTACCTCCCGACACAAAAAAATCGTCATCGGTACTTATCGATTCAAGCGGCAGGACTTTCTTCCAGACATTCAGAACAAGCATTTCCATTTCTGAAGCCGGGGGAACGAACATGTTTTTGCTTTTAATGACAGGACGCGGCAATCGCTTTTTGTCCAACTTTCCATTAATGGTTACAGGCAATTCATTCAACCTGTTGTAATATGAAGGAACCATATACACAGGAATTTTTCCTTTAAGAAAATGATACAGGTCATCGGCCGCAATATCAGCATCCGAAACAAAGTAAGCTGCGAGTTGCTTTGCTCCATCATCACCTGCAATATCTGAAACAACCGTCTTTTTAATTCCCGGGTATTGCATCAGAGCACACTCCACTTCTCCAGGTTCTATTCTGTAGCCTCGTATTTTTATCTGATCATCCTTTCTGCCATGAAGAAGAATACTGCCGTCAGATCTCCATCGCCCAATATCACCTGTTTTGTACATAAGCTTTCCGGGCAGGTATGGATTCGGCACAAATTTTTCAACGCTGAGCTCCGGACGGTTTATATACCCCCTTGCTATTCCTTCGCCGCTCACACAGATTTCACCGGCAATACCTACAGGGAGAACACTTCCTTCGGGCCCAAGGATAAAGATCTGAGTATTCGAAATTGGCTTTCCGATAGGAACGTTATCTATGATATCAAACACATGTGTGGTAACACCAACAGTAGTTTCGGTTGGTCCGTAATGATTTACGATCTTAATTTTTTTATTATGCTCATGTATTCTTAAAATGTCCTTATAATTGATTTTTTCTCCTCCTATTATGAGCAGCCTCAGAAAACCTGAGCCGGTTACGAGATTAAAATCAGTGTCCTCCGAGATGAGAAGGTTTAATAAAGGTGGAGTTATTTTGATAAAACTTATTTTATTCTTCGCAATATATGAAGCAAATGAATGCGAGTCGTAAAGCATGGATTTACCAATTACATGTAAAGTTGCTCCGCCAAGCAATGCGCCAAACAAACTTGTTTTAACCCCGTCGAATACAATATTGGATAACAATAGCGTTCTGTCATCGGGTTTTATACTGAATTTGTTCAGAAACCAGGAAGTATAGTTAACAATGTTCCTGTGTTCGATCATAACTCCTTTGGGATTACCTGTTGTTCCGGAAGTGTAAATCACATAAGCGAGATTGCCCGAGTTATAATCTTTGACAGGATTTCCGGAAGGATACGCGGATGAATTACTTTTGAATTTATCTATCAGGGAGTCATCAATAATTAGCCGGCATTGGCTATCTGACATGATGAAATTTATCCGCTCTTCCGGATACTCCGTATCAACCGGTACATAAGCTCCTCCGCTTTTTAAAACAGCAAGAACGGATATTACCATCCATTCACCAGCCTCTAATTTAATACCAATCCTGTCATCGGGCTTTATACCGTAATTTGTTTTAATGAACGCAGCAAACCTGTTTACGATGGTATTAAGCTGACTATAGGTAAACTCCCTGTTTTCAAAAACAAGAGCGGTCCTGTAAGGATTTTGATTCACCTGTTCTTCAAACAGATCGATAAGCGTTTTATTTTCCGGAAAAACTTTTTTGGTCTGATTGAAACCGCTGACAATTTTTTGTTTTTCTTCTTCAGCGAGGTAATTTATTTCCAACAATGGCGTTAACGGTTCAGTTGTCACCTCATCTATCAGCTTAAGAAAATACGTGCTCATCCTTTCAATAGTTTCTCTTTCGTAAATATCACAATTATAAATAAGGCTGAGATGGATCAGATTATTGCTTTCGGAGAAATTAAAATTGAGATCGAATTTGCTTGTTACTTTTCCATTGGCGTTGTACCCCTTGATCTCAATATCATTCTCATTGGAATAATTGCCAGGCGAAACAGCGTCATCATAATTATGTAATGTAATCATGACATCAAAAAGCGGGTTACGTGAGGGGTCACGGTTAATGTTGAGTTCGCTGAGGAGCCTGTCTAAAGGAAAGTCCTGATGCGTATAGGCATCTAAGGTTGTTTTTTTAGTTTCGCGTAACAAATTTAAAAAACCTTCTGCTCTGTTAACCTTTATTCTGAGCAGCAAGGTATTGATGTAAAAGCCAATCTGTTCATCAAGGTCGGCATGCTTACGCCCGGCCACAGGAGTTCCAATGACAATATCTTCTTCTCCGGTACAATAATAATTCAATAATGAAACAACTGAGGATAACAGCACCATAAACAAAGTGCTGTTTTCTTTTGAGGCCAGTGATCTTAATGAATTCACTCTGTGTTGATCGATAACAAGATCCACCACTTCGCCATTATACGTTTTTATCAGAGGACGGGGTTTATCTTCCGGAAGCTGAAGCACAGGAGTGTTATTAATAGGAAATTGCTGTTTCCAGTAATTCCTGTGAATTTCCATTTGAGGATCATGAAGTTTTTGCTGCTGCCATACGGCATAGTCTTTATACTGAATAGTTAGAGGAGCGAAAGGATCGGGAAGATTATTGCTATAACAATTATAAAGTGTTTTAAGCTCTTTGAATAAATTAGACATGGACCATCCATCGCTTACAATATGATGCATGGTATAACTAAGAATACTTTTGGTTTTATTTTTCCTGATCAATCTTGCTCTGATCAGTGGGCCGGCCCTTAAATTAAAGGGCGCATCAGCGTCTTCATGAATTAGCTTGTTTGCCGCTTCATCGCTTGTATCAATGCCGGTAAGATCATTGACAATTAAACTGAATCCCTGATCCTTTAACGACAACACCCACTGCTTTACTTCTCCTTCATCGTTTTCTTTAAATACAGTTCTTAAGATCTCATGACGCTCAATTACGCTGTTAAATGCTTCTGCAATGGCGTTCTCATTTATTTCGCCTTCCAGTTCATGCATAGCGTGAAGGTTGTAGGCGCTTCCTGTACCTTCCATGTGTGTAATAACCCACAATCGGTTTTGGGATGAAGATAAAGGATAACTATTTTGTTTAACCGCAGGAGGAATCTTAGAATATTCTATCTTTTTTGTTACCAGAATCAGGCTTGCCTGCTCCCTTAGTGTCCGGTTCAGAAAGATATCTTTCAGTTCAAGCTTAACCTCCATGCGCTTGTATATAAGGCTGGCCAGTCGCGTGGCTTTAAGACTATGGCCTCCAAGTTCAAAAAAACTATCGGTTGCGCTTATTTTATCCAGACCAAGAATTTCCTTCCATATTTCTGCCAGCTCATTTTCTGTTTGATTAGCAGGCGCTTCAAACAATCTATGACTGCTAAAATTAATCGTGTTTGATTTTATGAGAGTTTGAACATCGGTTTTACCACTTTGTGTTTTCGGAAATGCCTTCAGAAAAACATATTCGGCAGGTAACATGTATTCCGGAAGTTTTTCTCTGAGAAATGAATTCAATTCGGATTTTGGCACATCCCTGTTGCACTGAAGATATGCCACGAGAATATCGTCGCCCAAGTGACTTACCTTTGAAACTATAGCCTTTTCAATAGAAGGAAACATAAGCAACGCAGATTCGATTTCTCCCAGTTCAATTCTGAACCCTCTTATTTTTACCTGCGAATCTCTTCTTCCTGCGAACTCAATATTACCATCTGGCAGCCATCTGCCGATATCCCCGGTTTTATAAATTTTTCCCATCCCTCCTATTCTGTCTTCAATAAATTTTTCGCTGGTAAGTTGCGGTTGATTCAGATAACCTCTTGCCACTCCTATTCCGGCTATACCAATTTCGCCCCAGCAACCGCGCGGCAACAACTGATCATTACTGTCGAGAATATATATTTTGGTATTGGCGATAGGACGGCCAATTGGTATTTTATGATCGGTTCTGCTGGTTTTATAGTTTGTAACTTCAATAGAAGCTTCTGTAGGACCGTACAAATTATGAAGTTCAACAGGAGTTTTGTCGTACCACCTCTGTACGGTTTTAACCGGTAAGGCTTCTCCGCTCGTAAAAACTTTTTCAAGCGAATTTAAAAGTGATACATTGCTATCTGACTGATCGAGAAATTCTGAAATAAAAACAGAAAGCATTCCGGGCACAAAATGCATCCAGTTAATCTTATGTTTGTTTACAAGCCCCGCAATACGTTCCGGCGAGCCGATATCATCTTCATCGCAAATAACCAGTTGGCATCCAAAGCAAAGAGGCATGAATATTTCCCAAACAGAAACATCAAACGTAAATGATGTTTTCTGAAGAAAAACAACATCGGGATGAAGCTGATAGTATTCCGCCATCCATAGTAACCTGTTAACAACACCTTTGTATTCCAGCATACATCCTTTTGGTTTTCCGGATGAGCCGGATGTATAAATGACATACATTAAATCACTAATGCTTGTTTTATGATCAGGATTTACCGAAGCCATTTTTTTTATTTCGCTTTCGCCATAAAAAGTCACAGATTTTTTTTTCGGGTCATCCGTAAAATTATCTGAATCAGTACACACAACATTCTCAAAAGAAACATTGTTTGAACGGATACCATTTAGTATATCCAGGACTTTATACTCGCACAACACTGTGCTTACATCAGAATCATTAATGATGTATGACAAACGTTCATTCGGGTAACCGGGATCCATGGGTACATAAGCTCCACCGGCCTTTAAAACAGCCATGATCGACACAATCATTCCAGGTCCGCGTTTATACATAATCCCAACTCTGCTTTCTTTTTTCAGATTGATTTTATTAATAAGAAAATTGGCAAGCTGATTGGACCTTTCATGAAGTTCGGAAAAAGTGAGAGATTTGTCGCGAAAGAGAAGAGCTGTTTTTTCTGCATTGGTTTTCACCTGCTGCTCAAACAAATCCACAACAGTGGTATTGATTTTTGTAAAGTGGGGCAATGGATTAAGTCCATTCAATAAATCATTTTTTTCGTCCTGCCTGATAAAATCAAGTTTACTGATAGGCTGTTCAGGATTGCCGGCAAGTTCGCTGATTATGTGTTTCAGATGGGTGCACAAACGTTGTACTGTTGCTTTTTCATAAATATCTGTATTGTATTCCACAATGAAATACAACTCTTCATCTGATTCTGAAAAATCAAAACGAAGATCGAAAAGACTCACTACTCCCTGGGCTCCTTTATAATCGATTACGTTTATATCAGTGAGCGAGTTTTGCTCTTTTGCAGATGTTTCCTGACCGGCATTCTGAAGAACAAGCATCACATCAAACAATGCGTTGCGGCTGAGATCGCTGTTTACCTGTAATTCGTTCACAAGCCTGTCGAATGGATAGATCTGATGCTCATACGCCTCCAGGGTAATTTTTTTTGTATGATCCAGCAATGTAAAATACGTGTCGCTTCCTGATAATTTTGTTCTCAAAGCAAGTGTGTTTACATATAAACCTACCTGATCTTCAAGATCTTCATGCACCCGGCCTGCAATAGGGCTTCCTATGATGAGATCGTTCTGGCCTGTATAACGGTACAATAGCGTATTTAATGCAGCCGTTAATCCCATAAAGAGAGTTGCACCTTTGTCTTTTGTGATTTTTTTAAATTTCTGCGCATCGATGGCATTGACGTGCGCTTCTATCAATGCGCCATTGTATGTTTTTATTGAAGGACGGAAATTATCGGCCGGAAGATCAAGCGTTGGTATTTCTCCCTCAAATTGTCTGAGCCAGTATAACCTGTGAACATTTAAAGAATCGTCTCGAAGCTGTTCCTGTTCCCAGGCGGCATAATCCTTGTATTGAATCTTCAAAGGCTGTAAAGGGTCCGGAAGATTTTGCACGAACGAATTATAAAGCACAAGAAGTTCTTTTATGAGAACGGAAATGGACCATCCGTCGCAGATAATATGATGAAAGACACTATTAAGCACATAGCTGCGATCTGTTTTTTGAAGTATGCAAACTCTTATCAGCGGACCCTGCTCCAGGTCAAAAACTTTTTCACTTTCTTCCTGTATTTTTTTTCCGATCTTAAGTTCCTGTTCCGGAAGCGACCGGAAATCCAGCATTTCAATTTTAAATCCGCATTTATCTGCCGGGAGGATCAGCTGCTTTACTTCGCCAAGATCATCCATTCTGAAAACAGTACGTAAAATTTCATGTCGTTCTATCAGCGATTTAAAAGCCGCACCGAGCGCGGTAACATTCAGATCGCCTTCAAGCAAAGAGGTCCATGGAATATTGTAGGCAACGCTTCCACCTTCCATCTGGCTTAACACCCATAACCTGTACTGGGATGATGACAATACATAATTTTCTGACTGCCTGATATTGGGGATATTTTTTGTAGCCTCCGAATGGCTCACGTTTTTCAGAAATTCTACAATAGCCGTTTTATTTTCCCGAATCTCGTTATACAAATTCTCCGGCAGAAGTTCGCCATCGTAACTGATTTCGAGGTCCGTTCCATGAAGGGAAATATCGATATTATTATGTTTAAGCTTTCTTAATAGTTCTCTCATGATACAGCCCTAAATAATCGTTTTTGATGCTCTTTCCTTCTTTTGCACCAGGAATAAGGTTTCATCTATGATAATTGAGATTTTATGCACAGTAGGGTTCATGAAAAATTCCTTGATCGTAATACCTACCCCAAAATCTTTTTTTATTCTTTTAGAAACTACCATTGCCTTGAGTGAATCTCCTCCGAGTTCAAAAAAATTATCGTGAATACCAATACCTGTTATTCCAAAAAAGTTACTGATGAGAATGACAAGTTTTTTTTCTGTTTCGGTTACCGGCTCGTGATACTCGGTACTTAGTCCGGGACGCTCACTTGCTGAAATACTTTCCGGATCAAAAACACCGGAAATGATCGTGTTTTTATCCGATACATACGTCTGATAAATTCTTTCCTGCAGATCGATGGCAGTTTCAATAACCACATTTGTTCCGGCTCCTAAACTCCATTCAAATAACTCACAGATTTCGGATGGCTTTAAAGAAGATCTTGACATGTTCATATCTTCTCTTTTTGCCTGTTCATGGGTAAAAAGCATTTCTCCCAGGTTGACACTTTTCCAGTGAGTCAATTCGCGGGCTTTAGACGATACAAAATAATCCATGTATGCATTGGCAGAAGAATAAGCGCAATAAGCAACCCCACCCAGCACAGACGCTATGCTCGATGTGAGCCATACAAAATCCAGCTGACGTTGCCCGAACAGGGAATAAATATTTTTTAAGCCGTTTACCTTTGGCGCAAACACATTAATTGACCTGGCATAACTTATTTCTTCAAGTGTTTCGAAATTATTCTGATCTACATTTGCTGCCGTATGAATTACTCCGTTTATGTGCATTCCGGAAGCATCGATTGAACTGATGCAGTTTTTTAAATCATCATGGTCGCAAACATCGGCACAGTAATAGCTAACGTTTTCGCTGATCTTCTTTAATTCGTTTAATTTTCTGAATGTTGCACACTCAGAATCGTTCCCGGGCATAGTTCTGCCAATAATTAAAACATTAGCGTTGTAGTTTTCCAAAAGATGTTTCGATAAAATGAAACCAACATTACCCAGGCCCCCGGTGATAAGATATGTTCCTTTTTCACGGATGATACCGCTTTTAGCCAGATCTTCTGTATTTCTTTCGTAATGCCTTATCCATCTGTAGCCATTACGAAGTCCAATTGTCCTTTCTGTTTTATCAGCGCGACCAAATTCCTGCAGCAATTGTTGCACCAGCTCTTCCGGCCGTTCTTTAAGATCGATATCCAAATGAATACTTACCGAAGAAGATTCCTGCGGAATAATATTTACCGGACCAAGAAGCAATGACTGGCTGGCAGTACAGTTTTCTTTTCCTGTGATTTCAAATAAGCTATCGGTAAGAACATAAAAACGTTTCGGGCCCTGTTCATCCCGCTTTAAAAGTTCGGAAGCCAGTTTTGTAAAACAAAAATAAGATCTGTTTAGCGCAGGATTATTTTCCTTCAGCTCAATCCTGGATTCATTAACTCCCATGGCCCATGAGTATATTACGTCAGTAATTGCGATTTGCTTTGCATGCAGATCTTTGATCAAACGTTCTATGTGTTCAACTTTACCCGAATCAACAACAAACAAATTGTCCTGCTGCTCGTATACGTCGCCTGTTTTTATTTCAATGATTTTTTTTGCTGTTAATGATAAGCCGGACTTAATATGTTCAGATATTTCATTCTCCAGCGAAAAGAACAGAAAGGTACGTTCTGTTTCAATTTTACAATTTATGATATTGGGTACTTTTTTCCAGGATGGAAAATAAACCCAGTCTTTTAATGAATGGTTATTGTGTGCTGCAGGTAAAAACCCCGCACTAAAAAGAGAAGAATCCCTGAACGGGTCCACCTCGGCCGGATATTTTATTTGCTCGAACGGATAAGAAGGCATTGAAATTTTTTTGAGCAATCTGCCATTATAATATTCCGTCCAGTTTATAGTTAATCCATACGACCAAAGCAAACCGGTTCTGTCTGCAAAATGAAATACATCACTTACTTCTTCTTTGGGATGCCGTATCATATTTACTACTGATACATCTTCATGCTGATGATATTGTTTCAGTAGGGTTGCAAGCGAATGCCCGCCCCCGATTTCAATCCATATTTTTTTCCCGGCGATGGCGCTTATATTTTTAATTCCTTCCGAAAAGCGCACCGTGTTGCGCATCTGATTTACCCAGTAATCGGTTTTTGTTATATCTGTATGCGTAGTTGACTGACCAGTAAGATTCGTAAAAACCGGTATGCGGGGAGAATGAATTGATACCGTTTCCAGTTCTTTTCTGAACTCCTCCATAATCATGTCTATAGTTGGAGAATGTCCTGCATGAGACGCGTATAATTTAATGAACGATATTTCTTCGCTCTGAAGCTGAAGAATCAGTTCTTCCATAGCGTTGGTTTCGCCTGATAACACAACCTGTTGGGAACCATTTACAGCAGCGAGCGATATTTTTTCACTGAGGAACCGCTCTGCTTCCTGCGCACCCATGTACAGGCTTAACATTACTCCCTGGGGCATGGTGTTCATGAGCTGTCCTCTTCTTACGGTTAACTTTAAGGCATCTTCAAAACTAAAAACACCTGCTATGCAGGCAGCCACATATTCACCGATACTATGACCAATAAGATAGGCTGGCTGAATATTCAGTGAAATCATTAACCGCGAAAGACTATATCCGAACAGGAAGATCAAAGGCTGAGTATGCAGCATTTCATTAACTCTGTTATCGGAATTAACAGGTGAGTACAATATATTTTTATAATCTTCTCCTGTTATTTTTTTCAGCAGTTCAAACCCCTTGTCCATTTCTTCTCTGAAGAAAGGAACTGAATCATAAAGCTCTTTACCCATGTTGCGGTATTGTGAGCCCGCTCCGGAAAACATAAAAACAACCGAACCATTTTTTTCCTGGCTTTTTGTGGGGTTGTTCATCTGCAGCAACGCATTTATCAATTCCTCCCTGTTCCCGTAAACAAAATGTTTTCTGTAATTAAAATGTTTTCTGCATGCCTGCAACGTGTAGGACATATCGCTGAGACCGTTACTGTTTGATGCGGCAAGCCATTCACCGAAAGACTTCGCGTATCCTGCAAGTGAAGCCGGTGTTTTAGCTGAAAGTGTAAACAGTTTATACCGGCTTTCATCAACGGGATCCGGTTCATCCGGAGATTCCTCAAGAATAACGTGCGCATTCGTTCCTCCTATGCCAAACGAACTAACGCCTGCAAGCCTTGAATGAGAATTATTTTTTTCCCATTCCTTTAAAACTGTATTGACATAAAAAGGTCCGCCTTCAAAATTAATTTCAGGATTAGCAGTTTTAAAATGAAGGCTCGGAACTATTTTTTTATACTTTAAACACAAGGCTGTTTTTATAAGACCTGCTATTCCGGCGGCGCCATCAAGATGACCCATGTTTGTTTTAACTGATCCTACAGCACAATACTTACTTTTGTTTCCAGTTGCAAAAGCCTGGTTAAGCGCTTCAATTTCTATCGGATCGCCCAGCCGTGTTCCGGTACCGTGTGCTTCAACATAGGAGATATTGTTCGGATCCACACCGGCCATTCTGATTGCGGTGCGGATACAATCGGCCTGGCCATTTATGCCCGGTGCAACGTAACCAACTTTGCCGGTTCCATCGTTATTTACATAAGAAGCTTTAATCACGGCAAAAATATGATCTCCGTCTTTTATCGCTTCACTCAAACGTTTCATAACAACAACACCTATTCCTTCGCCAATGGAAGTACCGCTGGCCTCAGAATCAAAAGCCCTGCAATGACCATCGCGTGATGAAACGGCACCTTCCTGATAGTAGTATCCTTTTTTTACACCGCTGCCTAAACATACTCCGCCTGCAAGAGCGATAGTACATTCCCTTGTGAGAAGCGCTTTGCACGCAAGGTTAACCGCAACCAGCGAAGTTGAACAACCCGTGTTAACAACCAGCGACGGACCTTTAAGATTCAGTTTATATGAAACAAGGGAGCTCATAAAGCTTTTATCGGATATGCGTGATCCGATAAAAGGATCTACTGATGAACCATTCATACGCGAATAAGCATACATTCTCCAGTTATCGTTTTCGGATGCTCCTGCATATAAACCTATCCTGTTATTGTCTGTTGCATTCGAATAACCCGAATCTTCGAGAGCTTTCCAACAATGTTCGTGAAAAAGACGAACCTGAGGATCCATTAAAGAAGCTTCTTCGGGAGTGTACCCAAAAAAACTATGATCAAAAAAATGTTTATTCTCAAGTACTCCCACTCGTTTTACAAATTGCTCATTTGTCAGTTCATGAGGAGAGACCCCCGACGCTATTAGTTCCTCATCTGAAAATTCCTTTATCAGTTCGGTACCTTCCTGGAGCTTCTTCCAGAATTCTCGGTAATCCGAACATCCCGGAAACTGCGCCGACATACCAATAATTGCAATCTCTAATCCACTATATTTTCCTTGCTGAGACATTTGTATCAAAAATTAAATTTCTCCAGGTCATCTAACAACCCTTCTCTGTCAAACTCATTTTTTTCTGCATTTTCTTTTTTCTGCATAAATTCAGAAATGCTCCTGATGTTTGGATACTGAAAGAACAGCGACACAGGAACAGTATGAACGAAAGCTTTTGACGCAAGCCTCGATAATTTTATTACGAGTATGGAGTTACCTCCTATATCAAAAAAATTATCTGTAACACTGATCTGCCGCTCTCCCAATACTTCTTTCCATAAATCAGTCCATTGTTTTTCGAGTAAAGTTGCCGGTTCAACATATTCTCTTTCCTGTAAGGTCAAATGATCGGGATGCGGCAATGCTTTTGCATCTATTTTTCCACTTGAAGAAAGCGGAAAATTATCCACCTGCACAATATAGGCCGGAATCATGTATGCCGGAAGTTTTTTCCCCAGATACGTTTTTATCTGCGAATCGTTTATGGAATCATTGGAAATAACATAAGCTACAAGATTTTTATTTCCTGTATCCCCTGTTTTTGCTGTAACGAATACCTGGTTAAGATGCGACATCGTTCTTAATGCATTTTCAATTTCACCAAGTTCTATCCTGTTCCCCCTGATCTTAACCTGGTTGTCGTTCCTTCCGAAAAATTCAATATTTCCATCTGATCTCCATCTGGCCAGATCACCTGTTTTATAAAGCTTGGTACCTTTTTCAAAAGGGTTTTGGATAAAGCTGGCTGCCGTTAAAGGTTCATTATTCAGGTATCCTCTCGCTAATCCTGCCCCGCTGATGTAAATTTCACCTACAACACCAACAGGCACTTTGTTTTGCTGCGTATCAAGAATATAAACAGACGAATTGCTTATGGCGTTGCCAATCGGAATATTTGTTGCTTTTTGTTTTATTTCACAGCTCGTTGTAACGACGGTGTTTTCGGTAGGACCGTAATTATTAACAATAGCATATTCCTTCAGTCTGAATTCATTTAATTTATCTCCGCCTAATAAAAGCAATCGGAGTGTTGGAACATCATTTGCCAGAAACAGTTCTCCAATCTGCGTTGGAAGAAACGCCACCGTAATTTCATTTCTTGTATAATACTCCGCGAGCAGTTCCACATTGAGGCGCACATCTTCCGGAACAAAAAACAGTGATGCCCCGTTCAGAAGATAAGGAAAAACTTCCCAGACAAAAGCGTCAAACCCTATTGATGCATATACCGCCACACGGTCTGTTGACTTAACATGAAAGGATTCGTTGTGCCAGAAGCAAAGATTTACAAGAGAACGATTCTCAATCATGACGCCTTTAGGCGCTCCGGTTGAACCGGATGTATAAATGACATAGGAAAGATGACCGGAATTATTTTGCGACAACGGGTTTTTAACTTCATCATTACTCGCAGTTGTTTTATAATTTTCAAGCCACTTATCGTTTATACAACATTTACATTTTGCGTCGCTGAGAATGTAATTTACACGCTCTTCGGGAAGCGAAGGATCGATAGGCACAAAACCTGCCCCGCTTTTAAGAACGGCAAGAAGGCTGACCAGCAGCCACTCTCCTTTTTGTAATTTCACAGCAATAAGATCGTCTGGTTTTACAAAACAGGTTTTCCGAATATAGCTTGCGAGGTTATTTGCTTTTTCATTCAGTGCAGCATAGGTAATGTTATTTCCATTAGCAGAAATAACTGTATTCTGAGCAAAACTGTTAATGTGTTCTTCAAATAAATCTACATACGTACGGTTCAAAGGATAATTTATTTTTTTTCCATTGAATGCCGATATCTTTTTCTTTTCCGCACCCGAGATAATATCCAGTTTAGCAATAGATTCCTCAGGAAATTCAACAACAGAGCGCAGCAACTGCTCAAAATTATCAATCATGCGATCAATGCTTTCTTTCCTGTAGATGTCGGTGTTAAACTCAATGCTTAGATCGAGTTCACCGGATATTTCAGCGAACGCGAAAGTAAGATCAAATTTACTGACCTTGAGAACGTCCTCATTGTATACGCTGATATCAAAATTATTTTCCCATTGTTTATGAATTTCTTTATCGTTATGATCGGCGTTCTGTAAAACAACAACAATATCAAAAAGCGGACTTCTTTCCGGATCGCGTTTAAGGTTAAGATCTTCTACCAGCTTATTGAAAGGATACATCTGATGTTTGTACGCATCGAGTGTTACCTGTTTTACCTTCCTTAACACCTCCAGATAATCATTTTTTTCTTCCAGGTGTGTTCTAAGAGGAAGCATGTTAATGTAAACTCCTAACTGATCTTCCAGCTCGGTATTATCACGACCTGCAACAGGACTGCCTAAGGTGATATCCTGCTGATCTGAATAACGGAATAAAAGAACTTTTACAACTGATAACAATCCCATGAACAAGGATGCTGATTCTCTTTCGGTAATGAATTTTAATTTATCTACAAGGCTTTTATCAATGCGTTTACCCGATATTTGTCCGTTATAGGTTTTAACCGGCGGACGGGAATAATCTCCCCTGATCTGAGTAGCTGTAAGCTCTCCGGAAAACTGATTCAGCCAATATGTTTTACTTTTATTCAGATTTCCATTTCTGAATATTTTATTCTGCCAGGTGGAATAATCTTTATATTGAATTTGTAAAGGCGCTAAACCAGGGAGGGCGCCTGTAAGCATACTATTATAAAGCACCAGCAATTCCCTGAATAAAATTCCCATGGACCAGGCATCTCCGGCAATATGATGCATTACGAAACAGAAAACAAACTCGTCGTTGGTTTTTTGAATAATACCGGCACGTAATAAAGGACCCTGCGAAAGATTGAATGGTTTTGACATTTCCATTTCAATCAGCTCCCCAACATCGGTATGCTCATTTTCTTTCTCCCGCAGATCCAGATAACCCAGCTGAAATGACAAATCTCCGGATGGATAAATGAATTGTTTTATTTCTCCATCGTGTTCTTTAAATACTGTACGCAGCACTTCATGCCGTTGCATTAAGTCCACAAAGGCGGACTCCAGGGCCCTGAAATCGAGTGGTCCTTTAAGAATATAAACGCCGGGCATATTGTAGGCTACGTTAACTTCTTCAAACTGGCTCAATATCCATATCCTTAATTGCGCCGATGACAGCTCATAAAAATCCTGCACTTCCACAGGTTCTATTTTCGCATAATCATCTTCTCCCGGTTTCTTTAATAGTTTAGCCTGCAATTCAATGGTTGTATTCATAAACAAATCCTGAAGCTCAAGCCTCACTCCCTTTGCTTTATGAATCTGGTTTAGCAATCGTGTTGCTTTCAGACTGTGGCCGCCTAATTCAAAGAAACTGTGTTTGACACCTATTGCATTTTCTTCAACGCCCAATACATTTGCCCACATTTTGAGAAGCTCTTTTTCTTCGGTTGTTGAAGGAGGAACTATTTTAGCAAGCGTAGCCATTTTTTCTTCGAACAAAATCATGAGCGCCTGCTTGTCTGTTTTTCCACCTGCAGTTACAGGAAAAGAATCAACCTGTACAAAATGTTCAGGGATCATATAGAATGGAAGCGTTTCTTTCAGATATTTCTTTAAGACTGTAACATCAATTCTTTTAGGACTGAGAAGATGAGCTACAAGAACTTTATCATAGCCAGTATTTTGTTTTACGGTAACCGAGGCCGAGGCCATCCCATAAAAGTTGCGGATAGCATTTTCAATATCTCCAAGTTCCACCCGGTATCCGCGTATTTTAATTTGTTCGTCTTTACGTCCTGCAAAAACAACGGTACCGTCGGGCGACCATTTACCCATATCGCCTGTTTTGTACAAACGATTTTCGCTAATGAACGGATTTGGAACAAAGGCTCCTGCGGTTAATTCTTCATTGTTGAGATAACCTCTGGCCACACCAATTCCTCCAATGTATATTTCTCCTGTGGCCCCAACCGGTAATAACTGTCTGTCTTTATCAAGAATATATACTTCTGCTCCGGTAAGAGGTTTTCCTATAATATCTTTTTTTATTGCGGTAACATTTTCAAAAACTATGGCATCTATTGTGGTTTCGGTAGGACCATAATGATTATTGACAATAACACCCGGAAACTTATCTTTTATTTCCTTTAATAAAGATGCCGATAGGGATTCGCCGCCAACGCACATAGTTAATATGCTGGTGTTAATTTTCTTGTTTTTTATTCCGGTAATTCCACCAACGAACTGCTTTATAAATGTTGGGGTTCCCTGTATCGCCTGCACGTTATTAGCAATAATGAAGTTATGAAGTTCGTCGGGTGAAGCAAGAAGCGTGTGATCCGGTAACGTCACTTTTCCGCCGTTGAGCAATGGCAGGAAAATTTCGAGCAGGGAAACATCAAACACGTAATTGGTTATTAAGCACGAATTAAGAGGCTCCTTACAATTAAGAAGTTCAGATTCGGCAACCAAACGTGAAACAAGACTCTGATGCTCCACCACAACTCCTTTTGGAACACCTGTGGAACCCGAGGTATAAATAACATAAGCAATATTCTGAGGAGTTAAATGTCCCGGAAAATTTTCAGTGCTATAGTTGCCGCTTACCTGTTTAAATTTTTCAAGTTCCTTTTCATCGATCCATACTTTACAATTGCTATCGGACTTTATGTAATCAATTCTCTTCTGTGGATAATCGGGGTCAACAGGAACATAGGCCGCGCCTGTTTTTAAAACTGCAAGAACAATAATCAGCATCCATTCATTTCTTCCCGAAACAATTCCGACAAGGTCGTCGGGCCGTAATTTATATTCGGCTACAAGATAAGCTGCAAGCTGATTGGCTCTCTCATTTAAAGTGCGGTAATTGAACGATGCTGTTTCTGTAACAAGGGCAATTGCATCGGGTGTTTTTAAAACCTGCTGTTCGAATAGTTCCGGAACTGTTTTTGCAGGAACATTAACCGCGTGCGGAGTATTAAATTTATAAAGCTGTTCGTGTGTTTCGTCTTTGCTCATCATTTCAATGGCGCCAACACACATATCCAGATCTTTTATTATTTCATTGAGAATGGTAAAATAATGACCGGCTAAACGCCGGATACTTTCCGGTAAATAATCCTGTTCGCGATAGAATATTGTAAGTAAGAACTCATCGTCCTTCTTTATAATTTCGAAATATAGTCCGTGTAATGCTGTCAGGTCGTTTTTTTTTGAAAACGATTGATAGGACATTCCCACGCTATAATAATTTTTTGCATGAACGTTGGTTCTGAGCGCTAACTTTTCATGCAGGACTTCCGGAAAAAAATGATGGTTTACATACGCATCATTAATTTCTTTATGAAGTTCCTTAATGAGATTACGGATGGTGAGCTGCTTATTTACATTTATTTTAAGAAACACGTGGTTGGTATTATCTACCCCTTCCATATCAAAGACAGGAGTATTAATAAGAACCTGTTCTAAAAGTGTATACTTATAAACCAGTACAAAGAGCGTCGCGGCAAAGTATTTATATTCGTTAATGGGTTTTTCCTTAATTACGCCTGAAACGGGATTAAATATATCCGCCGGAAAACTGAGATTAAATTGTGTGCGGGAATTCATCTCTTCAGAAGACTGCGGATGACCGGATGCACCGAGTACATAGTATTCGGAGCCTTCAAGCTTTCCAATCCAGAAATTTTCCGTTATTTTTTCTTTTATTGACATTGTGCGGGATACGATCAGTTTAAAAGTTGTCTGCAGTAAAACGTATGAATCTCACCCCAGCTTGGCGTCAGGGCAAGGATCAGGTCTTTCATTTTATCTTCGGTATGCACCACATCATTGGTCAATGGAACAGGCCAGTGGATCCGCAGATTATTCATTCCTTTTTTGAAATACTTCTGCGGAATTTTAAGTGAAATACTTTTCCAGTTTTTTTCCTGGGGCAAAGCCGTGAATAAATCATCATTGACATAAACTTCTATTTTTTCGTCGGCTTTAGCAGGATTCGGTGTGCGATAGGTAAGATCAATTTCTATTGGTAATTTATCTGAAGTAACAAAATGAAAATTTGACCTTGAACCATTTTCCACATAAAAACTGGTTTCCCTGTAATTAAAACTCACAAGAGAGTCAAATGTACTTGGAAGATAATATGTCTGAAGCAAATCTACTTTGGATGTACCAATAGCATATTCGGACTGCCTTAGATCCTCAATTTTTTCCGAAAGATGAATTCCTTTTTCCTTCATTGCTTGCAGGATAGACTCTACGAAAACAATATCGTTAAACTTAAACGATTCCATTTCTATGTTGATGCCGCCTGCGATCTGCTTTCCGAAATTACTGTTCTTAAGATAATGCGTTTCTTTATTAACAAGCCATGGGGCTTTTCTTGATATCATATCAAGGTAGGAAGTCATTGCTTTTATTGTTTCGCCATGACTATCCAAAGCCTGCCTGCAATGGTGGTTGATAATTTCATGCCCCTGGCCCCAATGCGCGTTATGCAGGGCTGCGCAGAAATGTGCTGCTGCGAGAATGGCGGGATCGGCCGAAATTTTATAATCGCGTAACGCTTCCGGAGAAATATTTTTTCCGGTCCAGATCTGCACCAAACGATCTGCAGCTTTACTCATGCTTATTTTTATTCCTTCGGTTGTTAAATGACAATAATCCAGGAAAAGTTCACGCCCAGGAAGATTTCCTTTCAGATGTTCGCTGAATACTTCCTTTAAACATAAGGTTGGAAAATTGTATTTTGCAGCTGAGGCTATAATAGCTTTTCTTGTAACATTATTTATACCCGGAGTTGTGCGCTTAAGGCTAAACATGGTATTGTTTCTTGCCTGTTCGAGGAACTCGCGGGCCTCGTCGTTTTTCCCTTCTTTTAAACTGCAATAGGCAAGCCACTCATAAGCCAATGAGTGAAGCGGATTAAGAGATAAGAGTTTTTCAGACAGCATTTTTACTTTCTCAAGGTCTCCTTCTTCAAAAGCTTTCTCTGTTTTTGTTTTAACCTCCAGCCACTCATGCGTGTTAACATCAACAAAGGAAACATCTTTCTGAACCACAGATGTTTTATAATCCATTAGATTATATTCCGGAATAATAAACAGCAGGTCAATTTTTTTACCGCTGGTTAAAGCGCTTAATTTTGAGAAGAATTCATCTGCGAAATGCTGAACTGCGTTTCCAAGGATTTGTTTTATTTTTTCATAATTGATCTTGCCGGAACCAATGCTGGCCATTATTGCGTCCAAATCTTCTTCCGTTACACCAATCCCTTTCCAGTTATTTCCTGCAAAAATCACATAAGTATCAGGTTCCAGCCCGAATGCTCTTTTGCAAAGATCAAGAATCTGATCAGGACCAACTGATGAAACCGCCAGATCTATAACTTCTGTATCTTCTGAATGACATTTTTTTAGAATTTCTTCCAGGATGACAGGAGGTGCATAATATGGTTCGTAAAAAAGACCTCTTGCAACAGATTCCCCAAACATAACAATGCGGTGCTTTCCTTTCTTTTTCGGAGGTATTGTATTCACCTTTGGCCATATACCGAAATAGTGCTGGGCTTCAATATCTCGTTCAAAATGTTTTTCTCCGTTGATCATTGTTGCCTTGTAAATACCAATTCTTTCAACGTCATCCTTAACACCATTACCTGAAGGTTGTCCGGGATGATATGTGAGAATGGATTTAAGCTCATTGATCCTGTTGTGATTATTGCTTTTTCCGGATATTAATCCGGCTAGCTCTAAAGAAGCTAACTTTAAATTATCAGACATACTGTTTTTAATAATTAAATAAATGTATAAACGTCGTGGTTCAAGGTTCTTTTTTTACGCTTGATAATACTCTTCACCATATTTACCAAATCCTCCATATTATTATTTTCGCGATCAATGATTGTATTACCAAGAACAAGGCAATCGATATCTGTATTTACAAAACACAGAAAAGCATCGGCAGGAGTGCATACAATAGGCTCGCCTCTCACATTAAACGATGTGTTTAAAAGAATAGGACATCCTGTTAATTTTTCAAATTCGGCAAGCAGGCCTGCGAAACACGGATTATCTTTTTCATTTACCGTTTGAACTCTTGCAGATTTATCGACGTGTGTAATAGCAGGGAGAGACTCTTCGGAAACTACCTGACAAGTTTCGAGCATGAACGGGGACGAATGCGAAAGGTCAAAATATTTTTTTGTTTTGTCTTCGAGTATTGCAGGAGCAAAAGGCCTGAACGCTTCTCTTTTCTTGACCATTGCATTTATACGATCGCGCATTTCAGGATTACGTGGATCGGCGAGAATGGACCTGCCGCCGAGCGCCCTTGGACCAAATTCCATTCTTCCCTGAAACCATCCTATAACTTTACCCTTTGCCAGGCGCTGCGCAGTAGCTTTCTGCATTTCTTCGGTAGTTTCATAGGAAACCGAGTTTAATGAAGTTGCATCCAGTAAATTTCTGATATCAGCGTTAGTATATTCCGGACCAAGGAACACGCTTCTTAAAGGCGCTGATTTAATATTATTTCCGCTGTGTTTAGCATATGCATGAGCAGCTGCGCCGAGGGCTCCTCCCGCGTCATTTGAAGCCGGCTGAACGAACATTTTTTTAAACGGACCTTCCCTCAACAATTTTCCATTGGCAACACAATTAAGTGCAACACCACCAGCCATGCACAAGTTGTCTTCGCCTGTAACCGAATGCAGATATTTCGCTTTCTCCAACAGAATCTGTTCGAGCACCACCTGAAGGCTTTTGGCAACATCCAGATGGAATTTTAAAAGTTCACTTTCTTTTTTCCTCACCGGTTGTCCCATCAGTTCAGCTAGTTTTCCAGAGAACATTGTGTTACCACGGATAAAATCAAAATACTCGAGATTAAGTTTATATTGTCCTTTTTCCTTAAGCTGAATAAGTTCATATAATTTGTCGATATACAATGGCTCGCCATAGGGAGCAAGTCCCATCACTTTATACTCTCCGCTGTTAACGCCAAAACCAAGATAACTGGTAATGGTGCTGTACAATAAACCGACAGAATCAGGAAAATGTACTTCTTCAAAAAGGTCAATACTTCTATCCTTAGCAATCCCATACGTTGTAGTGGCCCATTCTCCTACGCCATCCATGGTAAGCAAGGCGGCAGATTTAAACCCCGAGAAGTAATATGAACTGGCAGCATGTGAAAGATGGTGATCAACAAATTCTATTTTTCCGCCGAAACCAAGTATTTCCCTGATCTCTCTCTCTGGTTTTGAAGGGTCCATTTTATGAGTAAAAGCCTCATTGAAATAATCGGCGCCACACCAAAGCTGTCTCGATAATTTTTTTACAGGATCTTCGTAATATGCGATTGCATCTATTTTATCAATAGAAAGATCTGCCTGCTTTAAACAAAACTTAAACGCATTCACCGGAAGCGCCGGATCGTGCTTTATTCGGGTAAACCTTTCTTCCTGGGCGGCGGCAATGAGTTCTCCGTCCCTGATGATACAACAGGCCGAGTCGTGATAGTAAGCCGAAATTCCAATTACATTCATAATATCTGTATTTTCTGATGTGTTTTTATTTTTTAATTTATAATTATAGAACTATTTCTATTTAAAAAAAAATCATTTTTTTATGAAGACATAATTCCCAACTGTTATTCCATTACCTGTTTTTTCTTCAGCTCCCGAGGAATACATAAAACCAAATCTTCCCAGTATTTTTTTCACATCCGGAAGAAGCGAGTCGCGAAGTTCTATCAGAATATGTTTAAGTTCCGGTGATGCAAGTGTTTTTTCGGCTCCTTTTAATATTTCCATTTCATTTCCGTCGACATCGATTTTTAAATGAGTTGGAAAATTTTTACCGGGATCATTCTTAACAAATTCGTCAACCGTATAGGCCACAATTCCCGAAACATGCTGAAACCCGCTTCCATTCTCATTCTCAGCATCGAGCATATTTTCGGCTTTTCCGGCAACAAGAAAGGACGAATAAAAATTACTTAACCCGCAATAATCTGATAAAGCCAGCGGATATGCTTTAATACTTTTTGCCCTGTTGTTGATCATAATATTTTTATTTAACTGCGCAAAGTTGGAAGGGTGAGGTTCAAAGGCGCACACTCTCCCTGTATCGGATAAAAACGAAGCGTACAATGAAAAGAAACCCGTGCAGGCCCCTATGTCGAATAACACCGAGTTTTTATTGAAGGTGGAGGTGAGCCACTTCACGGTATCTTTTTCAGCAACTCCGCCGTCTCTTACGCTTTGCCAGAGATCATAGGCGTTGGCTGTTGTCATTTTGAATGATTTCTTTTTTACCGGTATGGTAAACCCGGTGGTAAAATTAATTTCGGTGCCACCATCGTTTAAAGCAAGAGCGTCCTCCTTATTGTAGAATTTAATTGGTATGGATTGTGTTGAGAACGCTTTCATCCGCCGGTTCATTTCATCAGCTTCAAAACAGCAGTGTACGGCATCAGCCATATCGAATTTTTCAGAGGCCATAGCGAGCGTCACAGTTTTTTCATGATAAGAGCTGACAATTCCAAAAGCAAACCTCGTAAAAGCAGGAATTTCTTTTTTCTGTTTCAGCGCGTTAAATAAACTTTCTGCTGTTTTATATTTCTGCCTGAAGGTTTTGATAGTATCCCTGAATAATTCCACATTCGTGAAAAGAACCTGTGCCTGTGCGATATCAACGTATCCTTTATTAACATACATCGCAAGAACCTGTAATTCTTTAAGCGGAAGTTTTGTAACAAAAGCATATCCTAACTGCTTGAGATCTTTTGGCTGCAGCTTTTCTTTTCGTTTAATTTTTTCAACTGTTTTGTCCGGGGGGTTAAGGCCTAATATAGATATTTTTTTTGCTCTCATGTCTTAAATCTGTTTAAAAATCTTCACTTATTGTACCAGTTACTTTATTCATAATTGTATTCTTAATATTGTTTTCCGGTAATTCGAGCCATTTATTATTGTTGTTAAGGTGATTAAACTTTAACTGAGAAAGGTTCCCGGGTATTTTTCCTGAAATGGGAAACAGCGTTGTATCCACAATAATTCCTGTAAATGAATCCATATAACTACCTGTAGCTGCGTTTTTCTCAAGAGCTTCAAACTCATCTGCCGTGCAATGCAGAAAGCCTGCATTATACCGCATTATTGAATTCTGACTATAGGATTCTTTAAAGCTGGCCAGGCAATCCAGGCCTTCCATAATTTTTTCGTCAGGAACCCCGAAATCTATGAGGCATGCAATCTCATCGGCGCCATAAGATTTAATTTCTTTCACAAGACGCCTGGCTGTATCGGGTGTTCCCAATAATGCCGAATACGCGAAGAAACGTTCGAAAGCTATTTCAAGAAGCTCTTCCATCTGATGTTCGGATATAGTAGAATCAACAGCGCCGTACCTGCCGCCTACATTTCTGTTCTGATCAGACACATTGCTTTTAGTCATGCTCTCGATCAGGAAAGCCGACGACCTTATGTATTTTTTCAATGGTTCTTTTACAAGTTGTTTTACTTCTTCAAGGTTATTGCCCAGGAAAGTATGTACCATTACGGTAACCTTGCCACTTGCAGGATCAAAACCATTAACCGCCAGAGACTCCCTGTAGGCCTGAATTTTCCCTATGAGTTCAGAAGGGTCCTGCCATAAGAGATGTGTCAGAATATTTGCACCCAGTTTTCCTGCATCAATAAATGTTTCCATTTTTCCGGAGACGGTTATCCACACCGGCAATTGTTTATTGACCGGCTTTGGAAAAATGGCAATATCCACTGTTTTACCAAGGCCATTCACCTGTTCCACTTTTTTTCCCTGCCACAGGTCCTTCACGGTTTTTATCTGCTCAAGCATTAATTCGTGCCTGACTTTATAATTATCCGGCGCCAGTACAAAATCATCGCATTGCCATCCCGATCCGAATGAAAGCCCGGCTCTGCCATTGGACAAATTATCAACAAGCGACCATTCTTCGGCAATACGGATGGCGTTATGAAGTGGCGATACGATGCTTCCGGCGCGAAGCTGTACGTTTTTTGTGATCATTGCCAGAGAGGCGCTGAGAACCGATGGGTTTGGGAACAGGCCACCGAATTCATTAAAATGCCTTTCGGGTGTCCACACGGCGGAAAAACCATTTTCATCTGCAAAACGGGCAGCATCCATAAGAAGCTTATATTTTCCGTTATTTCCCGAAACAGTTTCCCCTCCGAAGAAAAACAAACCAAAGTCAATGGCAAATTCATCCGTTGAATAAACATATCTGCCAGGACCGGTGCTTTTCAGATCTGCTACACACACAAGTGAAACGTTTCTTGTAGCGCCCCAGAGAATATCAAGGATCTTTTCAGGAAACGAAATATTTTCAGAGAAAAGAATGGTGCTATTCGCCGAACGTTTATAAACTTTATCCAACTGTCCGAGCGCTTCACCAAGTAATGCTCCGTTTACTGCAATGGATGTTTTTCCCACAGGGCAAATCACCGCCTGGAATTCAGGATTTACTGCAATTTTTTCAATAGCCGCGGAAACATTCTTTTGTTCATCGTGCGAATTCAGATCCAGAACAT
Source organism: Bacteroidota bacterium (assembly GCA_021323535.1). GTDB lineage: Bacteria > Bacteroidota > Bacteroidia > B-17B0 > Aurantibacillaceae > Aurantibacillus. The sequence goes on along the minus strand of JAJONO010000036.1, from coordinate 3,790 downwards.
TTCTATTCTGAAAATGAGACGATCTGATATCCGTGATGATCAGCGAGGGATCGATATATCCGATCTTTTTATACTCTGTTTCGTCTGAGGTCTCGAAAAAATACGTTTTAAATTTGCTTCCTGCGAGACAGGAAATAACAGGGTATAAATTATGAACGGAACTGATTGCCACTACCAGTACTGCAGTATCATTGAGCGCACTCAGGTGGCGATTAAGATAATTCATCTTAACTGAAATATCTTTCCACAGAGTATGAATCTTTTTTTGAGGTTCTGCGATTGCCAGTTGGGCGTTTAACATTGTATTATTTATCATTAATCTTATCAGTTAAAATCATCTTCAATTTCCATTTTTTCCATATCGGTCTCTGTTTTTGTTTTGTAATCAAGATCCGATAATTTTTTAAGAGGATTATTTACAATATTTTCAATAAGCCGGAAAAAACGCTCTTTGAACAGTATTACACTTGAACGTTCAAAAATATCTGTGTTATAATCTATCGTTAATATTAATTGCTGTCCGATATCATTGAAATCAAGAGTAAGGTCAAACTGGCTTACTACAAAATCCTTCCAGGTTTCTCCACGTGAAAATTCATTTTCATCAATTAAATAATCGTGTTCTGATTTGTGATACGAAACAAAAACATCAAAAAGAAGATTACTTCCCTGTTCGTTTTTAATATTTAAATCCTCAATGATTTTATCGAATGGGTACAGCTGATAATTCAGACAATCAGTCACATTTTGTTTTACATTTCCTAAAACATCAAAATAAGAATGCTGAGTTTCCATTTTTGTTCTTAATACAAGTGTATTTACAAAGAAACCTATGATACCCGAAACATCATCATGATCCCTTCCGGAAACAGGGCTTCCGATCACAACATCGGTTTGCCCGGTATGTTTATGAAGCATGATGTTGACCATGCTTATTACATTCATGAACATTGTGGATCCGGTGCCTGCAGCTGCTTCCTTTATTTTGGATACAAGTTCAGAACCAATCAGAAAAACTTCACGTTCCCCTTTAAAACTTTTAACTGCCGGTCGTGGTTTATCGAGAGGCATATTCAACCGCGTTAAAGGAGGATTTAAATATCCGTTCCAGAATTTTTTCATCTGGTGCGCATTATCGCCATTTACCTGTTTATTATGCCATGCGGCGTAATCCTTGTATGTAACAGGAAGCGAAGGCAACGAAATCTGCCGGTTTTCTTCATATGACCTGTACAGATCAATAACCTCCGTCATCAATATGCGGTTAGAAATTTCATCCGTGATAATATGAGGCATGACAAGCACAAATACATATTTATCGTTCTCCAGTTTTATTAAGGCTGCCTTTAATAATGGCCCCGAAGCAAGATCAAAAATTGCAGCTGCATAATCTCCGAACACAGCCTGAACATCCCTCTGTTTTTCTGTACTGTTTGTAAAATCTTTCTGTTCGATGCTAAAATGTATTTCATCTGCTCCGAGGATCTTCTGTCTTGGCTCTCCATTAATAGTTGCGAAAACCGTGCGGAGGATCTCATGCCTTTGGATAAGAGCGTTGAATGCTTTCGTAAGGGTTTTGGTATTGATAGTCTGCTCATAATTAAAGATCAGCGGGATGTTATATGCTGTCGAATTCTTTTCAAGCTGATTCAAGATCCATAATCTTTTCTGTGAAGGACTGAGCGCATAATGTTCCTGAGCATCAAGAACAGGGATAGACTGCGTGCCTCCAGTGGAATGATTGCTGATTTGAGCGCTCAGGCTGCTTATCTCGGGATACTTAAAAATATCTCTTAATTCGGTTTTGACTCCAAGTTCGCGCTGTATAGCCATCATAAGTCGCACAGCTTTTAAGCTATGTCCGCCTAACTCAAAGAAATTATCATTTGTACTGATTCTTTCCCCAGGAATTTCCAGGATCTCACTCCAGATCACAGCAAGTTTATTTTCAATATCATTGGAAGGAGCAATGTATTTTTTACCGGTAGACATTCCTGAAAACGCAGGATCAGGCAGAGAGCGCTTGTCAATTTTTCCATTTGAAGTCAGGGGAAGCCGTTCCATCTGAACATAATAGGAAGGAATCATATAAGCGGGTAAATGCAAAGAAAGCCAGTTCCTGAGATCGTTGACGTTTAGTTTTTCTTTTCCCGTGACATAAGCCACAATATTTTTTTCGCCAACAGCATCTGATTTTACTATTGCTACTGCGTCCTGAATTAAAGGATTGGCAACAAGAGTATTTTCTATTTCTCCCAGCTCTATCCTGTATCCACGTATTTTTACCTGATCATCTACGCGGCCGAGATATTCCATTTCGCCATTTTCCAGAAGTCTTACTTTATCTCCGGACCTGTACAAGCGTTCCTGTTTATTATAAGGGTGAATTAAAAAACGTTCGCGGGTTAAATCTTCCTTATTGATATAACCACGGGCAAGACCATCGCCGCCAACATATAATTCTCCCGGAACTCCTATTGGCAATGGCTGCTGATTATGATCAAGCACATAACAGCTTAATGTTGGTATTGGTTTGCCGATGTTGCTTAAGCCCGAATTAATTTCTTTATTGCCAATCTCTTTATAAGTTACATGTACAGTTGTTTCTGTAATTCCATACATATTTATGAGCTTTGTTCCGGGATAAGTCTTGTGCCACTCTTTTAGTTTAGCAGGCAATAAAGCTTCGCCTCCAAAAATAACATAACGAAGCCTGAGTTTATGTGTTGCATCTACCTTACTTTGTTTTGCAATGTTATAAAATGCGGAAGGCGTTTGGTTCAGCACTGTTACTTTTTCTTTCAGCAGCAGTTGAACATACGCTGCTGGATCTTTGGTTGTGCTTTCGGGCACAATAACCAGTTTACCTCCGAATAGCAGAGCGCCATACATTTCCCATACTGAAAAATCGAAACAATACGAGTGAAACATTGTCCAGACATCGCTTTCTGAAAAATCAAAAAGAGACGGTTCGGTTTTCAGAAGACGAACAACATTTCTGTGCTCGATCATTGCGCCTTTTGGTTTTCCTGTTGTTCCTGATGTGTAAATGATGTATGCAAGATCGGTTGGATGACTGGCAACGACTGTATTTAAGCCGCTGAATTTATCCTGCTCGGAAAGGAATTTCTCAAGTTCATTTTCGTCTATAACAATTTTACTACCGCTATCGCTGAGCATATAATCTATGCGGTCCTGCGGATACGTTTTATCCAAAGGCACATAAACACAACCGCTTTTCAGAACACCGAAAATTGCAATGATCATCCACTCGTTCCTATCGAGTCGGATAGCAATCCTGTCTTCTTTTTTCAGTTTATAGAAAGCATGCAGGTAAGCAGATAACTGATTTGAAATTTTATTCAACTGCTCGTAACTTAAGCTTACCTCATTACATCTGACAGCGATACTTTGCGGAGTTAATTTCACCTGTGATTCGAACTCCGATATAATTGTTGCTGATTTATTATAAACTGCGTCACGATTATCGAGTGAATTTAACAGGAAGGTTTTTTCTTTTTCCCTGATATAATTCAGTTTATCCAGCCTTAACTCTGAATGATTTATTGCGTCACGGGTAAGTTCTTCCAGGTGCGTAAGCATTCTGCTTATCGTATTACTGCTGAATATATCTGTATTATATATAACAGACAACTGAAGCTGACCTTCCTGATCTGAACAGACAAACAACAGATCAAACTTACTATTGTTATAGTCGTTGAGAGTGATTGGATAGGCGTTGATGTTGTGCAGATTTTGCTGTTGTGATGATGTCTGATGCTGATCGATC
>JAJONO010000035.1 GCA_021323535.1 Bacteroidota bacterium | reverse complement strand
ATACATTCCCCAATCCAGATCGCTTGAATTGGTTGGTGAAGCATAACGGCCCATCGCTCCCATGTACCATGCTGTATCAGAATTCCAGCGTTTTGCCCATGTGTTTATTCCTGTTGTATCCAAAGTGTTCCATCCGCTGGTATCGGCGTTAGGATAGTTCCATAATGTTGTTCCTGTAATAGAATTGATGTGGATACTTGAACCTTGTCCGGATATATCAAAAGCAAGATCCCAGTTATTTTTTGGAGCTGTTCCCTGGTTGTCGTTGGCAAGACTGTACCATACCTGGTTGGCATATCCGGCGCCAATAGAAACCGTATCAATAATTACCTGCGATTTAACTGCAAAGAATGAAGTCAATGCGAGGGTGAGGGAAAGTAGATGTTTTTTCATTTTATGATTGTTCAATTTTCTTTTTTAGAATTAATTTAAATAAGCTTCGCAAAGTTGCGCAGAGTAAGAGTTACAGGCAATACCTATGATAGGTTAAATTGAATAGCTCGAGGTAGGTAGCTTAAATACGGTAGTCGATAGTTAATAGTTTATTGTTTACAGTTTACAGTCTATAGACCATTGACTATAAATTATTGACTTCTAAGAAACGAGCTTAAGCTTGTGCGCGGTGGCAATCAATTCACTCACCTTATTCACTTTTAATTTTTTGCAGATGTTCTTACGGTGTGTCGTAATTGTATGAAAGCTTACAGAGAGTAATTCAGAGATTTCCTTAGATGAAAGTCCGTCCACAATACATTTTACAATCTCCAGTTCGCGTTCGGAAAGATTGACAGGATTACAGGAATTTGCTTTTTCCCTGGCTGATAAAATATAACCAAGCGCTTTATCACAAAAGAATTTTTCGCCACGTGATACCGCGAGGATTGCTTTTAAAACTTCTTCGGTATGACAACAGAGAAAAATATATCCATCCACAGAGGCCGGTGTAAAATGATCCCTGAACGGATTTTTTTCCTGGTCCACAATAAGAATTTTAATACCCTCACGCTTTAGCTTTAGTTTCGTAAGTGCATTTGAATTACGAATCATATCCGAATTACAGATGAGTAGATCACAACTGCGAAGCTGCTTCGAATTTTCAAGAGCGAGATACGATTCGAAAAAACCACTGATCGTAAAATCACTTAAACCAGAAATGATCTGCTTAATGCCTTGATTAATGATAAAACTTGTTTCAAGTATACAAACCTGTTTTGCCAAAATATTTTATTCAGGGGTTTAGAACGCGAAAATATGTAATTGAAAAACAGTAATGCAAGCTTCCGCTTCAAAATACCTTAAAGATGTGATGCGAATACCTTGAATGAGGTAGCGTGTTCATGGTATTGGGGTGGAATTACTTCGGGAAGTTGAGAGTTGAAGGTTGAAAGTCTATAGTTTATGGTTTATAGTTTATAATGCGTGGGATTACCTGAAAGGAGTTAAAGGTTTTAGTGTTTAATACATGACATTGACCAACGACAAGGCCCTAACGGTTGATTAATTATCCTTAAACCCAATCACCTTAACAGTCACCCTTCTGTTCATCGAATGCAATAATTCTTCTTCCTCTTTTGTTTTCGCTTTTTTAATAGCCTTGTCGGAGATCAACAGCATGGTTGCCGCATAACCAAAAGCCCTGAGACTCGAAGCATTCACGCCTTTTATTTCGAGATATTGTTTAATACTCTCGGCGCGTTTTTGTGTGAGCTGAAAAGAAAGTTTTTCGTAACCGGGTCTGTCATCGCGATGAACTCCGATCTCAAATACACACAAAGGACATTTCTTTACAAAATCAACTATAGAATCAAGATGAGGATAAGACTGAGAAAGGAACGCCCAATGATTAACTTCCCACACAACATTTCTTGTTGTATAATAATCGCCCGCTGATAAAGTGGAATCATTTAAGGAGACAGATCTTTTAAATTTTATTTTAGTTTGTTCGTGTAACAAGGTGACTGTAGAAGATACGCGAACTATTCCAAATCTATCTGTTTGCTTTACCCTGAAAGAATTTTCTCCCGGGTTAGGTGTTACCTGCTGACGGTACTCACGTTCAAACTGAGAGCCCCAGCTTTCTATCTCAGCTACAACTGTCCATTTATTATTGATGAATTGTTCTACCAGGTAAGGATTTTTATTCCCCGATTCTTTTGATTTCCATTTTAAGATGCAGGAACCATCGATTGAAATGGAAGTAATAATAAAATCGCTTTTAGGGGTATGCGGATTAGGATTGAGAACTTTTGGTTTGCAGTTATCCTTGTGAACAATAACAACTTCAAGCTTATCTCCCACTTGTAAATTCAATGTTTTAAGATTGATCTCAAAAGCTGTTGCGGGTTCAAAAACATATTCCTTATTATTAACGAACACCTGTTTGGTGCAGAAGCCCGAATCGGCAACAGGATTTTGTATATACAGATTTTCGCCGCGGTATGTTCCTTCAAGAATTATTTTCTGAGAGAAAGCGTTAAGGCAAATGATACAGAAAAATATGAAGAGATGTTTTTTCACTCTATATAAAAATACAAAAAAATCCCCCGACGATGAAACGGGGGATAAAAAGACAGTTAAACAACAACAACTACTACTGAGTTTGAAACAAAATACATGAAACAAAACCAATACTAATTTAGGATAATGAAAGCGCCATAAGGGAGCTTTTTATCGGATGGTACGGGAGTTTGTACGGGTGGGTTACTTCCTTATTATAAACTGGTCGCAGTTTTCGAATTTGATTTTCGCTTTTCTGAGATCGGAGATGTCGTAGCACAATTGTGTGTTGCAACGCGACTTGCAAGTGTTTTCATTCCTGAAATAGAGCTTAACGATATAATAGCCGTTGTTAGATGAGTCTCTTAACAATTTTCCGTCGGTAACCAATTTTGTCTCGAACAATAGATCTTCGCATCTGCAATTATGATAAACCGACATTTTGAGATAGCTGCCTTCAATTTTAATTAACTCATTAACATCCTCTATATACTTTGGGTTAACCCCGTGATTTTTTCCGCCAATCTCATAACCGTTACTGGTAAGATTAAACAAACTATCGCTTATCATCAGGTCTTCACAGACGGTCTTTTCCTGCGAATATATCTTACCTGAAATCAGGATCAGGGCTATTAAATATTTTAAACCAAATTTCATTCTAATGCTTCAACGTTTGAATGTTTTTATTATTGCATATTAATCATTGTACTGTCTCAGCATAACTTCTATCCAGCCACAATTCATACCGGGAGATAAAATCGAGGGCTTATCGTTACCGGAATAATTATCAGGATAAATCTCCTGCAAGAAAGTTGTTACTTGCATTTTGTTTTCAGATCCATCTCATATTCCTTGTTGTAAATGCCACCTGAAAGAGCGGTGCATATATCATAATATTTCTTTGCCTTATCACAGTCGCCTTTGTTCCAGTAACACACCGATAATTTAAAAGCATACATTGGATCTTTTGGTGAAAGGTCAATGGCTCTTGTCATGTAAGTAATGGCTGTATCCAGACTTTTCAGTGCATCGTTTTTGAATTTAGGTTCCAACCCATAGTATTGCGCAAGAAAGTAGGTTCCTGTTTCTAGCAACAGATTTTTGTTTCCGGGTTCCTGTTTTAAACCTTTATATTTCTTCCATTAAAACCTTTTTATTTTCTTCGATCCAGTTCCATACTTTATTGTCATCTCTCGATTCTTTTACAATGTTCTCAAACTCCTCCTGCAATTTTCTCAATCCAAGTTTTTCCGCATGCATCTCAAAATTGCTTTCGCCGTCTTTTAAATATAGTTTCAAGACTTCATGAAATAAAACGTTGTACTTTTCTGCCATGATGCATATTCTTTCAAATCCAAAATGTGTCCACGTGCCATAATACTGTGCGTAGAAATTTTCACCACCAATAGTCGGAGAATGATTGTAAATAAATCCACCCGCACCTCCATTATCAACGTAAATTGTATAGTCTACATAAAACCAGACATGTCTTTGTAACATTGATAAACTATCCGTTCCTTCATGATGTCCTTTATCGTATAATTTAACGACAATATCATCAGCGGTTATTTCTTCATTGGACATGTTAATCAAAGATAAACTATTCCGTAGTTAACCACAAAGTGACACAAAGCCCTTCGTGACACTTTGTGCGCCTGCAACAAAAAACCTCCGAAGATTTCTCTCCGGAGGTTCCTGTAGCAAATCAAAAACAATTACGCTGTAACCTCAACCCGTGGGGCGGCAGCTAATATTTCGGCATTGGCAGCTGAAGCATACTGTTCAAAGTTCTTTACGAACGAATTAGCAAGGCTCTGTGCAGTCTGCGAGAACGCATCCTTATCTTTCCATGCATTTTTTGGTTCGAGGATCTCTGAAGGTACATTAGGACAGCTCTTAGGGAAATTCAGTTTAAAGAACGGTGTTGTTCCGTATTCTACTTTGTCAAGCTCGCCATTTAAAGCAGCTGTGATCAAAGAGCGTGTGTAAGATAATTTGATACGGCTTCCTACTCCGTATTTTCCTCCCACCCATCCGGTGTTAAGCAACCATACATTTACGTTTCCTTTCTTTAGTTTTTCACCAAGAAGTTCGGCGTATTTTGTTGGATGCAACGGTAAGAACACTTTTCCGAAACAAGCAGAGAACGTTAAGGTTGGTTCAGTAATACCTACTTCTGTTCCCGCCACTTTTGCTGTGTAACCGCTGATGAAGTGGTACATAGCTTGTGCAGGCGTTAATTTAGAGATCGGAGGTAATACACCGAACGCGTCGCATGTTAAGAAGAAAATATTTTTTGGAACATCGCCAACAGCAGGGGTTACTGCATTGTCGATATAATGAGAAGGATAACTTACACGGGTATTCTCTGTTTTAGTGATGTTGGTATAATCAACAGTTGTTGTTCCATCGTAGAAATTAATGTTTTCTAATAATGAACCAAATTTAATGGCGCTGAAGATCTGCGGTTCTTTTTCTGCTGAAAGGTCAACGCATTTAGCGTAGCATCCGCCTTCGAAATTAAACACACCGGTATCTGACCATCCGTGCTCATCGTCGCCAATAAGTTTACGGTTTGGATCAGCGCTTAAAGTTGTTTTTCCTGTTCCTGATAATCCGAAGAAGATCGCAGTATCGCCGTCTTTACCAATGTTGGCAGAGCAGTGCATTGGAAGAACTCCTTTTTCGTGTGGAAGGATATAATTTAATACCGCGAAAATTCCTTTTTTAATTTCGCCTGTATAACCAGTACCACCAATAAGAATCATTTTTTTGGTGAAGTTGATGATAGCGAAGTTATGTTGGCGGGTTCCGTCGATCTTAGGATCGGCTTTGAAACCTGGCGCGTTAATGATAGTCCATTCCGGTTTAAAGGTTTTAATCTCCGCTTCGGTAGGACGTAAAAATAAGTTGTTTGCGAATAAGTTACTTGATGGAAATTCGGTTACTACACGAATATTGATCCTGTATTTTGGATCGGCGCAAGCATAAGAATCACGCACCCATATTTCTTTACCTCCAAGGTATGCAAGCATACGGTTGTGAAGGATATCGAAGTTAGCAGATTCAAAACGGTTGTTTACATCTCCCCACCACACACTGTCTTTTGTGTTTTCATCGACTACAACAAATTTGTCTTTCGGAGAACGACCGGTAAATTCACCGGTATCAATTGCAAGAGCTCCGACATCGGTTAAAACTCCTTCGCCACGAACAATAGTTTCTTCAACGAGTTCACTTGGGTGAAGATTCCAATACGCCATTTCAACATTAGAAAGTCCAAGTTGGGCAACGCTGGCATCCTGAGCCCTTAATCCAATTTCATTCATTATTCAGTAAGATTTAATTAGTGGGGCAAAGATACAAAAAAAACGGCCTTTACGGGGCCGTTTTTTCCACAGTTTGACTGCTAAAATATGTTATTTAATTGCTTGATACTGAGACTAATTGCCCAGCCGAGGCACTTTTTTTCAACTGATCAATAAATGCTGTTTTGTCAGAGCCCTTCAGTTCGGTTAAAGGGAGGCATATTTCACGCTCGCCCTCACGACCCATTGTTTTCTCTGTATACTTCACTTTTTTGTCCTCAATTATCTTTTTGATCTCATCATATTTTTTAGCATCTATTCCAGAACCCATGCTTCCGAATGATACTTTGGCCGCGCATGTAATTTCAGTCTTTGCTGCGTTATTATCACCAGAGCTTTCGGTTTTCTTTTTGGCTTTGCAAGCGCCAAGGCTTAAAAATAAAGTACTGATTAATATGATAAGAAGATGTTTCATAATTATTGTTGTTAGTTAATGTAAATATGGGGATTTTTTTTGAAGAAGGAAATATTTATACCAGCTCCTATCTAGTTGACGCTAATTTCGCAAATTATTCGAATGTTTTAACCAGAAGATTAGTGAATACGCGCAATTCACGTTTTAATTCCGAGTCTCTTTTTTCATAGCAGAAATCCCCAGAAAGATCCACCCCGCTACAAAGAACAATCCTCCAAGGGGTGTAACCGGACCAAGGAACTTAAGAAAATCAGCATTGTATAAGTTACGTGTACAAAGAAAATAAAGCGAACCGCTGAACATGATAATTCCGATAAGAAAACAATTATAGGCCCAGCTTAAAAATTTACTCTGAAGTTTATCTTTTAAAATCACAACCAGTAACATAGCAAGCGTATGATACATCTGGTATTTTACCGCGGTATCGAATCCGTTAAGCTGGTCAACTGTAATTAAGCCCCCTGGTAATTGATTTTTTAACCAGTGCGCGCCAAGAGCTCCAAGTGAAACAGCCAATGCTCCCAGTAATCCGATGATGAGAAGATGTTTGTTCCAGTTTATCATTTATTCTTCTTGTTAAATTCCTTAACTACTTCTTTGTCAGATTTGCCTATCATTTGAAGAGCGCCTTTTACTACAGGAACAAGCGGACTTTTAGGATAGTCTTCAAGAATCTGCTTGTAAAGTTTTTGCGCTTCTACTTCACTGTTAAGATAGCCTGGCTCATCGTATAATTGCGCGAGAAGAAACATGGCTTCTGGTTTGGTTTTAGATTCGGAATAATCTTCAATGCATTTATCCAGTACGAGTTTCGCCTGCGGGATATTTTCAATACTTCTTGCCACCATGGCTGTCTTGATCAAAAACACTGGAGCTAAGGAATCGTTCTTACAGTAATACGCATAATCGGTAAATGCCTTTATGGCATCGTTCGCGTGTTTTGTATCCTCTTCAAGATCCGTGATTAGAATACTGTCTATTCTCCTGGCTTCGGCATATAACTTTTTACAATCCGAAATATAATTTTTTGGGTCGCGCGCGGCGGCCTTCATGAACTCTGTCTTAACAGTATCCTTCATTACATGAGTGATTACTTCTTCGGCAGGTTTATGATTGGAACAGGAAGCGAGAGACAAGAAGCAAGAGACAAGAAGCAAGAGACAAGAACCAGGGAACAGGAAACAAGATATGATCGGCGAATGTTTCATTCTGATTTATTTTTTCGGGCGGTAAACTCGTGTTTTATAATCGGCAGAGATTTTTCCAACCGAAATATCCTTTAATTTCCCGGAGATCATTTTTCTTTTGAAAGGACTGATCTTATCGGTAAATAATTTTCCTTCGATGTGATCGTATTCGTGCTGAATCACACGTGCGATAACACCATCGTATTTTTCGGTATGCTTTTTAAATTTCTCGTCGTAATATTCAATTTCAATTTCGGGCTGGCGGATCACGTTTTCCCTGATCTTAGGAATGCTTAAACAACCTTCGCTGAACGACCACTCTTCTCCTTCTTCATTAAGGATCCGCGCATTGATAAATATTTTTTTGAAAGCTTTTAATTCTTTCTTTTGCTCCGGAGTAAATTCATCGTCATCATCATCGTCATCATCGCTCTCGGCAAAAGGGCCGGTATCTACAATAAAAAGACGAATGGCTTTTCCAATTTGAGGAGCCGCGAGTCCAACACCATTTGCATTGTACATAGTATCGAACATGTCTTTAATAAGCTGGTCGAGACCTGGATAATTTTTATCTATCTCCTCCCCTACTTTTCTTAGTACAGGATCTCCATAGACAACGATTGGCAATACCATTTTGAGTTGTTAGTTTTTAATTCTTAGTTTTTAATATTTCAGATTCAGTTGTAATGCTTATTAAAAACTAAACACTAACAACTAAACATTTTATTTAGCGACTATAGTTCGGTGCTTCTCTTGTAATCACAACATCGTGCGGGTGACTTTCTTTCACACCTGCCGCGGTGATACGAATAAATTTAGCTTCCTGCAGTGCTTTTATATCTTTGGACCCGCAATATCCCATACCGGCACGTATACCTCCAATAACCTGGTACATGATCTCAGCCAGAGCGCCTTTGTAAGGCACCCGCCCGCTGATTCCTTCCGGTACCAGTTTTTTAATATCGTCTTCAGCGTCCTGGAAATAGCGATCCTTGCTTCCTTTCTGCATCGCTTCAAGAGAACCCATTCCACGGTAAGATTTGAATTTACGTCCTTCGAAAATAATTGTTTCTCCCGGGCTTTCTTCTGTTCCTGCGAACATTCCTCCCATCATCACTGTTCCTGCTCCTGCAGCTAACGCTTTTACTACATCACCGGTAAAACGTATACCACCATCGGCAATAAGCGGAACGCCTTTTCCTTTTAACGCGGTGGCTACTTCAAGAATTGCTGTGAGCTGCGGAACTCCAACACCAGCGATAACACGTGTAGTACAAATAGAACCAGGACCAATTCCCACCTTTACCGCATCGGCGCCTGCCTTTACAAGATCAAGGGCTGCCTGGCCGGTTGCAATGTTTCCAACAACAACCTGCAGATCTTTATATTTCTTTTTTACTTCTTTTAATTTATTGATCACACCTTTACTATGTCCATGAGCAGTATCAATAATGATTGCATCTACGCCTGCGGCCACCAGGGCATCTACCCGCTCCATCGTATCAGCGGTAACGCCAACAGCGGCGGCAACACGTAAACGCCCCATTTCGTCCTTACACGCATTAGGACGAACTTTAATTTTGATAATATCTTTGTATGTAATTAATCCAACCAGTTTGTTTGTTTTATCAACGATCGGAAGTTTTTCGATTTTATGGTTCTGAAGAATTTCTTCCGCTTTTTTAAGATTAATTCCAAGAGGAGCAGTGATCACTTTGTCTTTGTGGGTCATTACTTCCTGAACTTTTTTCTTCATGTCTTTTTCGAAACGAAGATCACGGTTGGTAACTATTCCAACGAGTTTGTTGTTATTATCAACTACGGGAATACCTCCAATCTTATGTTCTGCCATAATTTTAAGAGCATCGTCAATGGTGGCGTTTTCCTTTAAAATAACAGGATCCATGATCATTCCGCTTTCACTTCTTTTTACTTTACGCACCTGCGCCGCCTGATCTTCGATACTCATGTTCTTATGAAGAACACCGATTCCGCCTTCCTGCGCAATAGCGATAGCGAGACGGTGCTCGGTAACTGTATCCATTGCAGCCGAAACAATTGGCGCGTTGAGTTTAATTTTCTTTGTAAAATAGGATGATGTATTTACTTCGCGGGGTAAAACTTCAGAGTATCCTGGTACCAATAGTACGTCATCGTAGGTTAGTCCTTCTGTGACAAACTTATCAGCTAAATAATTAGAAGCCATGGCTGTTGAATTTTAAGGTTTTAAAATTCGCGTAAAGATAGGGTTTTTTCCGGGGATTAAAAAATAATGCGGATAAGCCCTGTGCGCGGCCTGTAGAAAGGCTCAGAACTTATCAAACATTAACACTTGTATAAAAAATCCGGACCAGGTTCCTTTATTGCTCGCAGATCGTTTTCAGACTTTTATTCATTTCCATAAAGGCTTGTTTTGTATCCGCATCAAGCATCCTTTTAAACTGTGGTAGCGATTGAACTTATACTTCATTGGAAACGGAAAAAGTCTGTTTTATGAAAACATCCAATTCGCCCATTAGAATTTAGGACACGAAATAAGAATAGATCTTTTTTTCTTTTTCTTTTTACTAGGACAGAACTGGTAAGAGAAACTTACTTCGTGCGTTCCGCCTGAACTTACATTCGTGAGTTTTGAAACGGTAATATCGTATGAATAACCCACATTGAATTTATCAGTTGACATTCCGAATAACAAAACAAGCGCGTCGTTATTACGATACCACGAATAAGGTTTGTGACCAATTGGAATACCACGGTACCAGGCACCAACTACAAAATAGTTTTTCGAATAGTATAAACCAATATCGACCTGGTTAAATCTGGATTGTTTTTTATAATTTCCTACAAACGTCAATGAATTCTTTTCAGCATTTCTTTTTCCTGATTCAGAATCGTCGCCTTCTAAAAGAAGTTTGTATCCTCCATGAACTTTGAAATCGCCTGGAAGTTTGGCGCTTTCCTCAAGTAAAGACTGATTAGGACGGTTAATGTGATTAATAGAACTTCCCAGCCACCATGTAGCAGAGTAAAATAATCCCCCGAAACTCGCGTCAAAATAAGTTGTTCTGATACTGTTAATGTTCTCAATAGAACTTGAAGCTCCTCCACGCGCGATCTGATCACCAAAGGTTAATGCACTGTAATCAATACTACGTTGAACCCCGCCAGCTGAGAAACCCGCTCTCGCCGCATACTCTTTATTGATCTGTAACTGATACGAATATAATCCACTGAACTGCGTGGTTTTTAAATTCGATGACCCGGCATTATCACTGAAAAATAAAAGTCCGAGCCCGCTATTAAGTGGCTTTACAAACTGATCATAAGAAACCTGGTAAGTAACAAACTGCCCCGGAATGGCTGACCATTGATTACGGTAGTTTACACCCAATCGCGGACACATATTGGCTCCTGTAAAGGCAGGATTAAGATATGTTTGAGCAGCATAGAACTGCGAAAACTGATAATGCTGCGCTTTTGCATCTGCAAAAATGAAAATGCTTACAAAAACGATGATATGTATTTTTAATGCCCGCATTATTTGATTCGCCTTAAAAGTTCAAAGTTAAGCTCTTTATCCTTATCTGTGAAGACCATGTTTTTAACAATGGGTTCAATATTGGCTCCTTCTATAATTACCTTGTACATTTTGTCCTTCTGGGTTACAACCACCATTGACAGATAGTTTTTATTGGCTTTGTATTTACCCTCCAATCTTCCGCTTTCCATATCATAAATAGATAACTGAAGATCTTTCAATTCGTTTTTGTCAATCTGAGTGTTGAATTTGCAATAAGCAATTAACTGGGTGGATTCGCTGAAGTTTATTTCGTAAATATCTGCATCGCCCATACCTCCCTCTCTTCTTGAAGTAAACATGGCTGTTTGCGAATCGTCGAGCTTCGTAAAATAAATATCGTCGTTAGTAGAGTTAATAGGAATACCAAGATTTTGAGCCTGACCCCAGTTTAATGTACTTTCATTAAAATCAGCTTTAAAGATATCGTACTCCCCAATGGAATTATGTCCTTTCGAACTGAAATAAAGAATATTGTCCTTATCAATAAACGGCGCGTCATCGTCTTCTGCTGTATTTACATTAGGTCCTAAATTATAAGGCAGACTGTATTTCCCGTTCATGAATTTACGAATGCGGTAAAGATCTTTTCCTCCTAAACCTCCGGGTCTGTTACTTGAAAAAACAATTTCATTTCCGTCATTCGAAAAACAAGCGCTGGCTTCAAGGTATTCCGAATTGATTTCCGGGCCCATTTTCACAGGTGCGCCCCACTTGTTTCCATCATAAGTCGTAAGATAAAAATCGCCACCGGTTTGTTTTTCATCGGTGCGGTAAATAATTAATTCGGATCCCGAAGGCGAGAGCGCCACGCAGGCGTCATGATTGGTAGTGTTAAGATCGTCGCTTAAGGATTGTGGCTTGTTCCAACCGCTAACACCTTTCTGCGCCATGTAAATGTCTTCATAAAATCTTCCATAAGGATCTTTTAATCCACCTTTGCTATCTGATCTTCTCGAGGTAAAAATCAGGCTTCCGTTTACGCTCCAGATCAAAGGGACATACTCAGGGTAACTGCTGTTCACTCCTGCCCCTAAATTTTTAATGATGTAATTTCCTTTTTTTGCTTCTTCTACAATAGCAGATTCAGAAACTTTTATCCAGTGGTTCACTTCGGTATTTTCGATCGTTTCTTCCGTGTTCACTGATTTAAATTGGTAAAACTCTTCGAGCGCATGTTTACTGTGTCCGGTGAGCTGGTAATATTTGCCGAGATAAAAATGCGATTCCGGGATTTTAGCTTTTGATTTTTCGAAATACTTAATACTGGATGTGTCCATTTTATTCATGTTGAATAAAGAAGACCCAACCCTGAACCATAGCTCCATATTCGCAGTATCCTGCTTCGCCAGTTTCATATAAATGCCATAAGATTTAGCAAAGTCCGACTTATCATAAGCTTCGTCGGCCTGTTTCCTGTCCTTTTTAACAGCGGAGGCTCCTCTGGTTTGCGAATACGCAAAAACAGAAAAGAACAACAAAAAGAATATAATGTAGATATGTTTCAAATTATTATCTTAATAATGTTATACTGCCAGTTTTATTAAAGGTTCTGCCATCGAAGAACTTTATATCAGCTTTCCACACATAAGCATCCTGTTGGCAGATTTTTCCATTAAAGTATCCATCCCATCCCAGAGTAATATCTTTCGACTCGAAAATCAATTCACCCCATCTGTTAAAAATACGTAAATGGTATTCGGTAACACCTGAAGTATATGGGAAGAACACATCGTTATCAAGGCTGAGAGGATTATACGTTCCGCCACCACCACCATTAGCATTAGGAGTGAAAACATTAGGGAACTGAATGTCGCTTACCACCTTAATATCTTTATAAGCCGTATCCTTACAGTCAAACTGGTTGATTGCAATAAGACTTACCGTGTAAAATCCTGCTGAAGCATAACTGTGAATAGGGTTTGTAAGATTGGTAAATCCACCATCGCCAAAGTTCCAGTAATAGGAGTTAGCTCCCGTGCTCTGGTTAGTGAATGAAATAGGGTCGTTTGAAACATTGGCAATGTAAGAAGAAGCAATAAAATCTGCTTTGGGCGAAGGATTGATTTTTACATTGATTGACGCGTTAATATCGCCGCAAGGACCGTTATTTACAGAGGTAATTGTAAGTTTAATCAAACCGGCTGCAATGTCGGCGGCACTCATTGCATAATTCACAGACGTTGAGCCGCTCACATAAGTGATAACCCCGGTTCCGCTACTACTCCACATAAATTGTCCGCTACCTCCGATCAAACTCGCGTTTATACTCACCGGATTCTGATAAGAACAAATCGCGGTATCACTTAAAAGATTGAGCGACGGTTTTTTAATAATGGTAAGTTTACTTGTATCGATCATTGCCGGGCAAACTTCATTGTTAGTAGAAGTAAGAATCAGATAAACCGTTCCTGCGTTGATATCCCCGGCAGATGCCGCATAGTTTGCATTCAGTGCAGAAGTATTTGGAGAGAAAATCCCTGTGCCTGTGCTCGTCCAGAAACCAGTCGTACTTCCTACTGTAATATTACCACTCATTCCAATATTAGCAGTAGTTGAACAAATAGCCAGATCAGGGCCCGCGCTTACAACCGCAGGTTTTTTGATCTTAATTAGAACTGTGTCGCGCACGATCGGACAAGGACCATTATTATTTGAAGTTAATGTAAATGTTACCGAACCATTGCTTGCGTCAGAGGATGTAATATTGTAAACAGGATTGAGCACTGAGTTGGAAGGGGAATAAGTACCACCGCCACTAGACGACCAGGCTCCGGCATTTGAATTGCTGAAAACAGTTCCGTTTAATCCAAGTGTTCCTGTAAGAGAACATACATATTGGTTGTTTCCTGCGTTCACCTGGGCAAGCGGAGTAATGTAAACCATCATACTATCTGTTACAGCCGGGCACACTTCGTTATTAGTGGAACTAAGGGTAAAAGTTATTGAGCCTGCATTTACATCGGCAACACTTACAAAGTAAACATTATTAAGAGCAGTTGCGCCAGGCACCATAACGCCCGCACCGGTACTCGTCCACAAACCTGTACTTGTTCCACCCGTTACGGTTCCACCAAGATTGACGGAGCTTGTGTTCGAACAAATATTCTGGCTTACACCTGCGTTTACAGTTGCCAATGTTTTAATTTTCATTTGTACCGTGTCTGATTGTGTTGGACAAACACCGTTATTTGTAGAGGTGATAGTGAAGATAACAGTACCAGCACCAATATCACTTGCAGAGATTGAATAAGAAGCATTTGTTACAGTATTAGTTGGAGCAAAATTTCCGGTTCCGTTCGTACCCCATGTTACTGTATTTGAAGGACTGATTATTCCCCCGGTTAAATTAATGATTCCGGCGTTTGAACAGATGTATTGATTTGGTCCGGCGGTAACCGTTGCAATTTTTGTGATGGACACCATCATACTATCTTCTACTGAAGGGCAAGGTCCGTTATTGGTAGAAGAAATTGTAAAGATCACGGTTCCCAGATTAATATCGGTTCCTGTTGCTCCATAGAATGTATTAAGATTCGTATTGTTTGGTAAGAAACCGCCGGTACCCGAACTCGCCCAGGTAATAGTTGTTGCCCCACCGCCCATTGATCCATTAAGATTTATAACAGAGTTGTTTGAACAAATAGATTGGTTAGGTCCTGCATTCACCTGTGCTAATTCTTTGATTGCGATCATCACACTGTCGTTCGTTGCCGGGCATGGTCCATTGTTGGTCGAGGTTACCGTAAAGGCAACTGTTCCCGCAACTATATCTGCCGCGGTAAGTGAATAAGTAGGATTGATAGAAACATTCGAAGGAGAAAATCCTCCAGCGCCATTACTGTTCCATGTTACTGTATTCGAAGGGCTGTTTATAGTTCCTGAAAGATTTACCACACCGCCATTAGAACAGATATATTGATTTGGGCCAGCAGTAATTGTTGCAATATTTACAAGTACCATCATGGATGTATCGCTAACTGCAGGACATGGTCCGTTGTTGGTAGATGTGAGTGTAAAGATCACAGAGCCTGTTGCAACATCTCCGGATGTTATGTTGTAAGAAGTATTGAGCGAAGTGTTGGAAGGAATAAACCCACCAATTCCTGAGCTGATCCACATTCCTGTTGTTCCTCCACCTCCAAGTGTTCCGTTCAGGTTAATAGAAGGAGCTGTTGAACATAAGGATTGATTTGGTCCAACATTTACACTAGCTAGTTCTTTGATCTTCATCATTACCGAATCACTCACCGCAGGACATGGTCCGTTGTTTGTGGATGTAATGGTGAACGTTACGGTACCACCAATAATATCTGCGGCAGTAAGAGAATATGTTGGATTAACTACGTTGTTACCCGGCGTATATCCACCTGCTCCGCTGCCACTCCATAAAACAGTATTGGATGGACTGTTGATAGTTCCGCCGAGATTGATTACTCCACCGTTAGAACATAAAAACTGGTTTGGCCCTGCAGTAACAGTTGCAATATTAATGAGCACCATCTTGGTAGTATCGCTCACCGCAGGGCACGGGCCGTTATTGGTCGACGTTAAGGTGAAAATAACCGAGCCGGCTGTAACATCTGTTGCTGTGATTCCGTAAGAAGTATTGAGTGAAGTATTTGAAGGCGCAAATGCACCAGGTCCTGATCCTCCCCATGCAACAGTTGTTCCGCCTCCGCCGATTACTCCTGTGAGATTAATTGAAGTTGCATTTGAACATAAGGATTGATTTGGACCGGAGTTTACAGTAGCAAGTTCTTTGATCTTCATCATCACAGTATCACTTACGGCAGGACATGGCCCGTTGTTAGTAGATGTTACTGTAAAAACAACAGTGCCTCCGAGAATATCTGCTGCAGTAATTGAATATGCAGGATTGATAATATTATTTCCAGGTGTAAAACCACCTGCCCCACTGCTGCTCCATGCGACTGTATTTGACGGGCTGTTGATTGTTCCTGCAAGATTAATAACTCCTGCGCTTGAACAAACAAATTGATTTGGCCCTGCCGAAACTGTCGCGATTTTAATTATCACCATTTGCGTTGTATCGCTTACGGCAGCACACGGACCGTTATTAGTTGAAGTCAATGTGAAGATCACAGATCCTGATGTAATATCTCCGGCTGTAACAGCATAAGAAGTATTGAGAGAAGTGTTTAAAGGTGTAAATCCTCCCGCTCCTGAACTTGACCAGATTCCTGTTGTTCCACCACCGCCAATAACACCTGTTAAATTGATAGATGTAACATTTGAACATAATGTTTGATTTGGTCCTGAGTTAGAAGTGGCCGGTTGCCTTATCTTCATCATTACTGTATCGCTTACGGCAGCACATGGGCCATTATTTGTTGATGTTAATGTAAATACAACTGTTCCCGTTGTGATATCAGAAGCCGTCATGGCATATCCTGCATTAAGAGTTGTATTGTTAGGATTAAAAGTTCCTAAACCGGCAGTGTTCCATATTCCGGTATTTGAATTACTTGTTACAGAACCAACAAGGGTAATTGTACCAGCTGTTGAACATAAAAACTGGTTCGGCCCTGCTGTTACAGTTGCCGGTTTTATAATGCTCATCATTACAGTGCTGGTTATAACCGGGCACGGGCCATTATTGGTAGAAGACAATGTGAATGTAACCTGCCCTGCTGCTATGTTCGCCGCTGTAATGTTGTATGTGGTTGTTAACGCTGTGGCACCCGGATTAAATGCTCCTGCGCCGGAAGCAGACCATATTCCTGTTGTGCTTCCTCCGCCAATAATACCTGTAAGACCTATTGTAGGTGTAGTTGAGCATAATGTCTGAGTTGGCCCTGCATTCGATGTAGCAGGTTGTTTGATGAGAATAATTAGCGTGTCAGAATCAGGAAAACAATTTCCGTTAGCTGTTGATGTAAGAGTTAATGTTACGGAACCAGCCGCAATATCTGCAGAGCCAGGAGTGTATGAAGGATTTAATATGTTTGCGGAAGGAGAAAAACTTCCATTACCATTGGTAGTCCATGATCCTGTTGATGCACCCGCCGTAACACTTCCGTTCAGTGCGAAAGAACTATTGCTACACGTTGATCCCCCTGTTCCCGCATTTACCACAGGTGATGGTGTAATGCTAATAACCATGTCATCCACATCGGCCGGACAATAATCGTTATTTATAGTGCTAAGAGAAAGCGTTACACTTCCGGCTGCAATATCGGCAGTGCTGGGAGTGTAGGTAGTGGCTAAATTTGTTGTTGAACCAAGGGTACCTGTTCCACTACTCGACCAAACCGGGTTGGCACTATAACCTGTAATACTTCCACTTAGACTTACCGTGTTGTTGTTAGCACAAACTGTGGCGTTGGTTCCTGCATTAGCAACAGGCGGTGTTTGGTTTGCCAGAGTATATGTAAATGCAGGGCCCTGACAACCACTGAACAATGTTGTTGATACGGTATAAATACCCGCTGCGGAAGCGGTAACACATTGCCCCACAAAATTAGTAACTCCCGGGCCGTTCCATGTATAAGAAGCTACGCCTGCTGGCGCGCAGAAATTTGTAGTTCCACCAACGCAAACAGTATCGAGGCCTCCTCCGGTGAAAGATTGGCAAACACCGTCAATGTAAGCGTACCCAAAATGTCCTCCAAGAGAACAATCGTAAGTTGAAAAGCGAATTGTAATATTTTGTCCAATATATGGCGTTAAATCCACCATTACAGTTGACCATGGTTTGTAAATAACACCTGCAGTTGGTGAATTTAAGAATCCGGGAATTCCGGCACCTGCGGCAATGTAATAAAACGTACATGGAACCTGCGCTCCGAATGCATCAAGCATTTCTACCTGGAAAGAAGGCTGTTCGTTAGCCGGGTGATTAGGGTCCTGAAAAACTACTGCGTATTTATAAGAGAAGTTAGCATTTGCCGGGCTCACCATAAATGTTTGTTCAATCCTGTCGGCCTGACCACCGGTAACACTATTACCAAGGCGAAGAGAGAAGTTTCCACCTGGAAAAACCACGGGAAATCCCCCAAAAGGATCATTAGGACCGGCTGCCATAATTGTTTGCTGACCACCCGCATTCGGACAACATCCCAAGGGATTAAAGCCCGGGTGAAATCCGCAACTGGTTGTCCATCCTGCAGTGCTACCCAATTCAAAATCGGCATTCACACAGGGCCCTGCAAAAATTCCGTTATTAGAGCCTGCTCCTTTAGCAGAAGATTGTGGCTGTTGCGTAAACTGTTGTATGGCAGCTGGTGATTGTGAATGCAATTTTTTGTGTGAGGAAATAAACTCTTCTCTATCTTTTGGGCTTAGTTGAAGTTTATCTGCATACGCGTTCCAGAAAGATGCGTTAAATGGCACCTGGGAAGGATTTTGAGAAAAACAATAATTCATGGCAAAGAAAACCAGAACCATTGACGTATATATCCTTTTCATCATATAAATTGAGAGATCAAATTTACAAAATCCTGTGTGTTTTAATTGCCTTTTTTAGTTACCAAAAAGTAATCCTAAGATACTGATCGCTGTACTAGCTTTTTCATCAATTCGACGTCTCTTTCAAAATAAACGTTCAATCTCCTCTTTTACTTATACAGCGATTAGCAGTAAAGGTTCAGCTTTGTTGAAATGTTGTTGATTTGTTGATAGAATTTTAAAATGGAATAGAACTTTCTCAGGACATTATCGTAGCAATGTCACATTTCCCGTTTTATTATATTTTCGGCCGTCAAAGAATTTCACATCGGCTTTCCAGACATAAGCGTCCTGCTGGCAGAGTTTTCCATTGAAATATCCATCCCAGCCCATATTAATATCCTGAGATTCAAACACCAGTTCTCCCCATCTGTTAAAGATCAGAAGTTTGTATTCAACAACTCCGGAAGTATAAGGGAAGAAAACGTCATTATCGAGATTCGCAGGATTATACGAACCACCATTACCACCATTTACATTTGGTGTAAACACATTTGGAAACTGAATATCGCTTATCACTTTAATATCTTTATATGCTGTATCGGTACATTTAAACTGATTCGTAGCCACAAGACTAACTGTATAAAATCCTACCGTTACATAATTATGGCTTGGATTAGTAAGGTTGGTAAAGCCTCCGTCGCCAAAGTTCCAATAATAAGAAGTAGCTCCGGTACTCTGGTTAGTAAATTGAATGGGATCGTTAGGAATATTTGCAACATCGGTCGAAGCAGAAAAATTGGCTTTAGGCGCAGGATGAATAAGAAGATTAATAGAAGCGTTCATGTCTCCGCAAGGTCCGTTATTGATAGAAGTGATAGTAAGTTTTATAAGGCCCGAAACGATATCCGCGGCGCTCATTGTATAATTCAGAATATTAAAAGCACCTCCGTAAGCAACATTCCCTGTTCCGCTACTGGTCCAAACATATTGCCCGCTTCCACCGCTTACGTTTGCAGTAATTTTAACCGGGTTCTGGTAAGCGCATACTGCGGTATCGCCCGAAAGCTGAATGGTTGGTTTTTTAATAATGGTCAGTTTTGTTGTATCTGTTACAGCAGGACAAACTTCATTATTGGTTGTAGTAAGAATGAAAATTACGGTTCCCGCATTAATATCTACAGCTGAAACGTTATAAGATGCATTTAAAACAGAATTATTCGGAGAGTAGCTTCCTCCTCCTGTTCCCGACCATGTTCCGCTTGTACTTCCTGCAGAAACTGATCCGCTCAGAATGACATTGGGAGTTGTTGAACAGATGACCTGGTCAGGACCGGCATTAGCAACAGCTGGCTTTTTTATTTTTATAAGAACCGTGTCGCGTACAACCGGACAAGGTCCATTGCTTCCTGAAGACAATGTAAATGTTACCGAACCATTCGACGCATCGGTAGGAGTGAGATTATATATCGGATTTAAAATCGTGTTTGACGGCGAGTAGGTTCCTCCTCCGCTCGACGACCATGTTCCCGAATTGGTGTTGCTGTTTACAATTCCGTTTAACCCGATGGTCCCTGTTGAGGAACATATAAATTGGTTAGAACCGGCGTTGACCTGAGCAACAGGAGTTATCATCACAATCATTGTGTCACTTACTGCAGGGCAAGGGGCATTGTTCGTTGATGTGAGCGTGAAATTTATGAAGCCCGTAGCAATATCTGCAACACTTATAAAATACGTATTGTTTAATGACGAAACACCCGGTATCATAGCGCCACTGCCATTGGTTGTCCACACACTTGAACTTGTTCCCCCACTCACAGTTCCTGTAAGCGCAACAGTAGATGTATTGGAACAAACATTGGAACTTTGCCCCACAACTACTGTGGCGATCTGTTTTATTTTTATCTGAACAGAATCACTTACGACAGGACAAGCGCCATTATTTGTTGAGGCAAGTGTGAATGTAACGGAGCCGTTCAATATATCAGTAAGCGTCAATGAATAAGTTGTACTTAACGACGTAGTAGATGGCGAATAACTTCCCGAACCATTACTGCTCCAAACACCAGTATTCGAAGAACTCAAAATTCCTCCAGTAAGATTAATAATTCCTGCATTTGAACAGAGGTATTGATTTGTTCCTGCATTTACGGTTGCAATTTGTGTAATTACCATCTGCACCGTATCAATCACAGCCGGACAAGGGCCATTGTTGGTTGAAGTAAGCGTGAACACAACTGTACCCGCTGAAATATCCGAGCTCGTAATTCCGTAAGATGTGCTTAAAGCTGTTGATGAAGGAACATATCCTCCCGAACCGGAAGCGCTCCAGACCCCTGTATTGCCTCCGCCACCAACTGTTCCGCTGATATTAATGAAGCCCGCGTTTGAACATAAAGATTGGTTTAATCCTGCATTCACCGTATTGATTTGCCTTATCTTCATCATTACAGTATCGCTCACCGCGGCACATGCGCCATTGTTTGTTGAAGTAAGTGTGAAAATGATTGTTCCTGCTGTAATATCGGCCGGAGTAATTCCATAAGAAACATTGAGTGATGTAATACCAGGATTAAATGCTCCCGTTCCATTGGTGGACCAGAATCCGGTATTAGAAGAACTACTCACTGACCCTGCAAGATTAATATTATTAGCGCTTGAACACACAAACTGATTTGGTCCCGCTGAAACAGTCGCAGGTTTTGTGATGATCATTAAAACCGTATCGCTTACGGCAGGGCAAGGACCGTTATTGGTTGATGTGAGAGTAAACGTAACTGAACCACTTGTTATATCGCCCGCTGTAATACTATATAATGAATTTAATGTTGTATTGTTCGGATTAAATCCTCCTGTGCCGTTACTTGTCCATATTCCTGTTGTTCCACCGCCACCAATAATTCCTGCGAGGCCAATTGTTGGCGTCGTAGAGCACAATGACTGATTTGGACCTGCGTTTGCCGTTGATGGCTGACGGATCTTCATCATTACCGTATCACTTACCGGTGCACATACTCCATTGTTGGTAGAAGTTAATGTAAATATTACAGTACCTAAAGAAATATCTCCGGCGGTTAACGCATAAGATGTGTTCAGAAAAGTTGCACCCGGGCTAAATGCACCTGTACCACTACTCGACCAAACGCCTGTGTTGGATGAACTTATAACTGATCCAGCAAGATTTATTGCTCCTGCCGGTGAACACACAAACTGATTTGGTCCAGCAGAAACAGTTGCTGGTTTTGTAATGATCATTAAAGCAGTATCACTTACAGCAGGACATGGTCCATTGTTGGTAGACGTTAATGTAAATATTACGGCACCAACAGAAATATCAGCGGCTGTGATATTATACAATGTGTTTAAGGTTGTATTGTTCGGATTAAATCCTCCTGTGCCGTTACTTGTCCATATTCCTGTTGTTCCACCACCACCAATAATTCCTGCAAGACCAATTGTTGGCGTTGTAGAACACAATGACTGATTTGGACCTGCGTTTGCCGTTGATGGTTGACGGATCTTCATCATTACCGTATCACTTACCGGTGCACAAACTCCGTTATTGGTAGAAGTCAATGTAAAGATCACTGTTCCCGAAGTAATATCCCCTGTAGTTAAAACATAAGAAGTGTTTAAAAAAGTGGCTCCCGGGCTAAACGCACCTGTACCACTGCTTGACCATACTCCTGTGTTGGAGGAACTGACAACTGTACCAGCGAGATTTATCATTCCTGCCGTTGCACAAATAAACTGATTTGGTCCCGCGGAAACCGTTGCTGGTTTTGTGATAACCATTTTTACTGTATCAGTTACTGCAGGACAAGGTCCGTTATTAGTAGATGTCAGAGTAAATGTAACCAGTCCCGCAGCAATATCAGCGGGTGTAATATTATAACCTGCATTTAATGTGATGTTATTTGGGTTAAAGGCACCCGATCCGGAACTTGTCCATATTCCCGTGGTACTTCCACCGCCCATTGTTCCACCAAGTCCTATTGTTGGTGTAGTTGAGCACAGGACCTGGTTTGGTCCGGCATTTGGGATGGCGGGTTGTTTTATAAGAATGATCACTGTATCTGTAACAGGCAAACAATTTCCGTTATTGGTAGATGTGAGTGTGAGTGTAACTGATCCTGCTGCAATATCTGCAGTGCCTGGAGTGTAAGAAGGATTAAGAACGTTTGATGCGGGAGAAAAACTTCCGTTTCCATTGGTGGTCCATGCACCTGTTGTTGCTCCCCCAGTAACGGTTCCACTTAATGCAAAAGGATTTGAACCGCAAGTGGACCCTCCGGTTCCGGCATTTACCGTTGGAGAAGGTGTAATGAGAACAGTTGTGTTGCTAACTGCTGGAGGACAAACACCGTTGCCTGTAGACGTAAGTGTAATGGTAACTGATCCTGCTGCAAGATTTGCCGAACCAGGAGTGAATGTTGTGTTCAGATTGGTAGTAGATGTAAACGCTCCGTTACCGGTAGCGCTCCACGTTCCGGTTGTTGCAAAGCCTCCGATAGATCCGGATAAACTGACCAAAGAATTATTGGCGCATACCGTTGATGCTGGTCCGGCATTGGCGATTGGAATGTTCTGAAATGAAACAACGAGCGTATCCTGTTTTGGCGGACAGCCCGAGTTGCCTGTTGTAGTTAAAAATAACTGAACAGACCCTGCACTTAATTCTCCAGCAGTAGGAAGATAGTTAGTGGTAACGGAAGCAGAGACGGGACTAAAAGTTCCTGAGCCCCCACTCCATGTTCCGCCTGTGGCGTTGGTCACTGTTCCGCTTAGTGCCACTGTTGGACTTGATTTACAAATTGTAAAATTGGTACCCGCATTCGCAGCAATTGGAAGTGTATACTGATTGACCACCGCCGTGGCAGTGGTGGGCGGACAACCTGTGTTATCATAAAGCTGAACCGTGTAAGTTCCCGGTCCAACCGTAACCTGTGTTGCAGTACTTCCAACCGGAACCCATGAATAAGTATAGGGAGGAAGCCCACCGCTTGCGGAAACTGTAAGCACTGTATTTGTACTTCCGAAACAAATTGTAGATAGAGTCGGATTAATTGTTGCAATGAGATTACTGTAAAAATAAATACGAACAGTATCCTGGAAATAAGCTGCCTGGCAAGGCGACTGTCCAAAACCTCCCACCACATAATCTACAAAAGGCGGTGGGGTTCCTGTTGGTGTTACAGTTACAGTAGCACAACCGGCTGTACAGCTCAGATAAGAATTATAGGCCCCTACAGGCGCAGGATTAACAGAGCTCCAGGTAATTGTTGGAACCGAGAACCCGGACACAGATAATGTTTGGGTACATCCATCACGTACGGTAATAGAATCGGGAACAACAGGGGCCGGGATGGCACTAATAGAGTAAGTATTCTGGTTATTTCCCGGTTTACAAAATGTAAGAATATGCGGCCCTGTGCCGCTTAAGCATATAGGAGTACCTATTGAAATTGGCGGACCGCAATTAATGCTATAGAATAATGCTCCACCGGGCGCCGCGCCCGATGCAATTCCAAAATTGATTCCCATAGAGCCGGGATTTAAGAAAATTGTAAATTTAATACACACATCGGTGCCCGTCCATCCGCAACAAGTATCGTTACGAACTACAGGCGGACTTATCCATGTTCCATTAGGAGTGGCAGTAAGATTGGCGGTAAAACTCGGAGTCCCCGAACCGCATTGTGCGCGCGAAAAATCAGCTGCAAAACACACTAAAAATAAAAGTAAAAGTGTTTTTTTCATCGATCAGATTTTTTGCAAGTTACTCACTGAGATCAGACTTCTTAAATTATTTTACGAAAAGCTTTTAAAAACGTTTCGATTGTTTATAAACGTCTTTTACAATAAGACTCACTTTTGAGCTCTATCCCCCAAAGAATTGGACGGGGAGTTATAAGCTATGGCTATAGCTTGGGTTTTCTTCGACTAAAGTGCTTTTAAACAGACGGATCATCAGAAGGATATAGCTCCGGTATCCTGCTCTTATCAACCGTTAACCTGCAATTTGCAGATAATTACATTTTCTGTTGCGGGAAGGTTCGATTTAAAAAAAACACCTGCCACAAATATTTTCATTTATTTTTCACGATTTTTTCAGGGAAATCATCCGGCACTTTTTTTAGGACTTTTCTCTCCATTATCTCATTTTACTGATTTTTGTTTTCGAGTATAAAGTATCCCGGAAATATTATGCCCATTGTGTAAGAACTTACCGCTAAAAAAAATCGGAAAAAAATAATTTCCTGAATTACTCAATGATCTGAGCGGGATTTTATTTTTTCTTATTTTCTGAATTAATTTGGCATGAGATTTTACCCCCTTTGTTTCGAAGCTGAAACCAGCAATCCACTTTTAATTCCGGTTGATCACAAATGATAAGCAATCATCTTGCTTACTCATACTATCCTTGACCAGCCGGATACTTACGACTGGTTCTCTTTTATTATTGCCTTTAAAAATTTCTTGAACTGCACCAGTACTCTAATTAATTAAAAACCATTTAATACTTATAACATGATAAAAAAAGTACGTCGCCTGTTTATGTTCTGCACATTGTTTTTATTATCGGGATCCATGTTTTGCCAGATCCCACCAAACCTGGGAGCCGCTGCAGGTTTTGCAATATTTACAGCTAACGGAAATGTGATGAACACCGGAGCAACAACTATAACGGGAAACATTGGCACAAATTCCGGTAACATAACGGGCTTTCCTCCGGGAATATTAATAGGAACATCTCACGATACAAACACACTCACAGCAGCAGCCTCAACTGCGGCAAATTCTGCATATAGTTATATGAGTGGAATGTCCTGTGGTGCCACCCTGGGAACATCTTTGGGAAGCGGACAGATTCTGACACCTAATCAGTATTGCATATTTAATGATGCAACTTTAACCGGTAACCTCGTGTTCGACGGCCAGGGTAATCCAAACTCTGTGTTTATGATAAAAATAAATGGCGATCTCGTTGCAGCCGCAGCATCCAGTATTACTCTTATCAATGGAGCTTCCATGTGCAATATTTACATCAAAGTAAATGGGCAATTAAATCTTGGCACAAATTCCATATTAAGAGGTACCTATCTTGTTAATGGCAAAATTGACTTTAACACCGGTGCAGCCTTATTGGGCAGGGGAATTTCCATTGGTGGAAATGTTACGCTTAAAACAAATACCGTTGCTATTGGCATGTCGCCAACCGCATCAACAATTACAGCAAGTGGTTCAACAACTCTTTGTGCAGGTAGCAGTGTTACGCTTACAGGAAATAATGGCGGCACATGGAACACAGGACCTACAACATCGTCCTTAGTTGTAAATGCCGGCGGAACCTATTACGTGACTAATACAACTAATTGCGGAAGTATTAATTCAAATTCAATTGTGGTGGTGGTGAACGCACAACCGACTTTATCCGTTAACAGCGGAACTATCTGCAACGGCAGTGCTTTCACGCTCACTGTTAGTGGCGCCAGCACTTATTCGTGGGCACAGGGAGCAACTTTAAGTGCAACCACAGGAACAAATGTTATAGCGAATCCAACTATTACAACTACATACTCTGTTACAGGAACAAGTAGTTTGGGTTGCATACAAACAGTTACAACTTCCGTAACAGTTATTTCTAATCCTACTATTACAGTCAACTCAGCTTCAATATGTATCGGAAGTTCAGCGACATTAACTGCAGGCGGTGCCACCACATTTACGTGGATGCCTTCGGTAGGTTTAAGTTCTACAACGGGCGCCACAGTTGTTGCGAATCCAACTACTACAACTATTTACACAGTAAACGGAACCGCAGGAACATGTTCATCCGTCGCGTCATCAACAGTAACAGTTAATCCATTACCAATAATAAACGTGAACAGCGCCACCATTTGTCCTTCAGCATCAGTAATGCTTACAGCAACCGGAGCGAATACTTATTCATGGTCGCCCGCACTGGGATTAAGTGCAACAACAGGTTCAACAGTAATTGCTAATCCATCTGTAACAAATTCATATACAATTACAGGAACAAACGGCATGGGATGCACGAATACGAACACAGCTTCAGTTACACTTCTTCCCAACGCTACAATTACTGTTAACTCAGCAGCAATTTGCTCCGGAAGTTCAACAACATTATCAGCAAGTGGTGCGGGTTCTTTTTCATGGAGCCCCGGTGCGGGATTAAGTTCCACAACAGGAGTTTCCGTTATTGCTAACCCAACTACAACCACTATTTATACTATTACAGGATTATCGGGCAGTTGTTACTTTACACAAACAGCAACCGTTGCGGTAAATGCATTACCAACAGCAACTATTTCGGCAAGCGGAACAACCACATTCTGCCAGGGCGGATCAGTAACACTTACCGCAAGTAGCGGATCTGGTTATTTATGGTCAACACAGGCAACAACACAAAGCATTGTTGTTAGCACTTCAGGAAATTATTCTGTGACTGTAACAGATGCGAATGGATGTTCGGCAACATCTTCAGTTACTACTGTTATGGTTAATCCATTACCAACGCTCACCGTAAACTGCGGCATAATTTGTAATGGAAGTTCCGCAACGCTTATTGTAAGCGGAGCCAACACATATTCGTGGTCACCCGGCACGGGATTAAGCGCCACTGCAGGTGCCACTGTTATTGCCAATCCTGGTATAACAACTATTTATACAATTACCGGTACAAGCATAGCAGGATGTGTAAGTAATACAACATCAACTGTAACGGTTGTACCAAGTCTTACACTTACCGTCAACTCAGCTTCAATATGTACAGGAAGTTCCGCAACATTAACTGCTAATGGCGCCAATTCATTTACATGGAGTCCTTCTGCCACCCTGAGTTCTTCAGTAGGCGCTATGGTGATTGCTAATCCAACTGCGACAACTGTTTATACGATTACTGCAATGGCAGGTGTTTGTACGGCAACGCAAACAGCAACTGTTACGGTAAATGCATTACCAACTGCAACACTATCTGCAAGCGGTACAACTACTTTTTGCCAGGGAGGTTCAGTTACACTCACTGCAAGTAACGGATCAGGTTATCTCTGGTCGAACCAGGCAACAACTCAAAGTATTGTTGTAACTGCTTCCGGAAATTATTCTGTGACTGTTACAAATGTGAACGGATGTTCTGCCACATCAACAGTTATAACTGTCCTTGTGAATCCGTTACCAACAGTAACTGTAAACAACGGAACTATGTGTCCATCAGGTTCAGTTATACTTACTGCCAGCGGCGGTAATACTTACAGCTGGTCGCCAGGCACAGGATTAAGTGCAACCACCGGAGCAACGGTAACGGCAAATCCTGCAATAACAACAACGTATTCAATTACTGGAACAAGTACAGCAGGTTGTGTAAATACAACAACAGCTTCTGTCACTGTTCTTCCTTCTCTCACACTCAGCATTAATTCGGCAACTATTTGTGTTGGAAGTTCTGCAACATTAACTGCTAATGGAGCCAACACGTATTCATGGAATCCCGCTTCAACATTAAGTTCTTCAATGGGCGCTTCAGTAATTGCTAATCCCACCACAACCACTGTTTACACTATAACAGGAACTGTTGGAAATTGTTCGGCTACACAAACGGCAACCGTTACTGTTAATACGTTACCTGCAGCAACCATTGCTGTAAACGGTCCAACCACGTTTTGCCAGGGAGGCTCGGTAACACTTACTGCCAGCAGTGGCACAAGTTATATATGGTCGACTGGCGCAACATCACAAAGTATTGTTGTTAACGCATCGGGAAATTATTCTGTGACCGTTACAAATGCTAGCGGCTGTTCGGCAACATCAACCATCATTACAATACTTGTAAATCCATTACCAATAATAAGTGTCAATGACGCAACAATTTGTCCAGGCGCTTCTGCAACACTTATTGCCAATGGAGCCAACACATATTTATGGGCACCAGGCACAGGATTAAGTGCAACTACTGGCGCCACAGTAATAGCGAATCCTGTTGGTTCAGCTACTTATATAGTTACAGGCACAAACACATTGGGTTGTGTTAATACAGGCACTGCTTCCGTTACGGTTCTTCCGAATCTTACACTTACCGTTAACTCAGCAACAATTTGTTCAGGAACTTCGGTGATGCTTATTGCAAACGGAGCGGGCACTTATACCTGGAGTCCGGATGCAACATTAAGTTTTTCTTTAGGAGCTTCAGTCATCGCTAATCCAACTACTACAACTGTTTACACAATTACAGCAACATCAGGAATGTGTTCTGCAATGACAACAGCAACAGTTACCGTTAATGCATTACCAACTGCAACAATTGCGGTGAATGGTGCAACTACTTTTTGCCAGGGAGGATCTGTAACACTGACAGCAAGTAACGGATCGGCTTACCTATGGTCAACTTCTGCAATATCACAAAGTATTAGTGTGACTGCTTCCGGAAATTATTCCGTAACTGTAACAGATGCGAATGGATGTTCGGCCACTTCTTCTATAACAACTATCCTTGTAAATTCATTACCTAACGCTACAATTTCAGTAACAGGATCAACAGCTTTATGCCAGGGAGATTATGTGATACTCTCTACAGACCCGGGCAGCAGTTACCTTTGGTCGAACGGCGCTACAACACAAAGTATTATGGTTTCAAATGCAGGAAATTATTCTGTGACTGTAACAAACTCTAACAGTTGTATTGCAACATCAACGGTGGTGACTGTTACCATGAATCTTTTACCAACGGCGACGGTCGCTGTTACAGGATCAACTGTTTTCTGCCAGGGAAGTTCAGCTACGCTTACAGCGAGCCAGGGATCAGGTTATCTATGGTCTACAGGAGCCACCTCGCAAAGTATTATTGTTACAGCTTCGGGCGATTACTCTGTTACAGTAACAGGCACCAATGGTTGTTCGGCAACATCGGCAATTACCAGCATTTCAGTTAACCCCGCGCCTATTGTAAATCTTGGCAACGACACTACAGCATGCGGTTGTATTTACCTGAATGCTTATTACCCCGGCGCAACTTATTTGTGGAGCAGCGGACAGGATTACGGATTGATCAAAGTCTGTAATTCGGGAACGTATTGGGTAAATGTGAGCAATGGAATCTGCATTACAACTGATACTATAAAAGTTACTATTAACCCGGTACCTGCTGTAAACATTTCGGTTATTACAGGCTCAATCACAACACTCATTGTTGGAGGTACAGGCTCATCTTACTTATGGAACACCGGCGCCACTACTCAAACAATCATTGCTAATGCACCCGGTATTTATTACGTAACAGTAACGAATCAGTATGGTTGTTCAGGATCAGATACCACAATGGTTGGCGTTCTTGGAACCACTGAAAAAAACTGGCTCACAATACCGCTGAACATTTATCCGAACCCGACTTACGACAAAAGTTTCATTCTTAATTTTGACATTGTGGAAACAAGTAACGTAGAAATCAGAATCGCGAATACTATTGGATCATTAATGTATCATGAAAAACTTGAAAACTTTTCGGGTTCTTACGACAAGAAAATGGATTTCCAAAATCTTGCCCAGGGAATTTACTTTGTTGAAGTTATAAACGGAACCAGGAGAAGAACAATAAAAATAGCTCTAAACTAAACCGATATTAGTAAACCATTTAAAATCACCATTCAGAAATGAGTGGTGATTTTTTGTATTTAATCTCATAACAATGGATTATCAGATTAATATATGTGGGTTGAATCACTTACAACATTACAAACAGAAACACATATACACAGCCTGCAAAAACATGTTGCGTATTGCATTACAACACCACACAATTACTATACATATAAGCCCAATTGGCTGCACATATACACACAACCAATAAAAACATGTTACGTATCAATACTATTGTAACAACAGGTTTCTAATACCCGTACCATATTCCACATACGCCCCAACATATGCTCAGTCGCGTGTACATGCATGCCAAAGGATTATTTACAATTGTGATTGGCATCTGTATATTTAGTTTTGTATCTTTAATAAAGTTGCAGATTGTTTTCAATCGTTTCTATTGCGCAGATAAATTATTCTGTTTTGAAGAAAGACCGTGTTGATATAAAAATATTCAACGCTATTGGTCAGCCTGTAAAACATTTATTTAATGATGAGAAGAACCCGGGCGAGCATCACGTTACCTGGAACGGAGAAAATGATAATGGAATAAAAGTGAAGAATGGAATTTATTTTGTAAGATTTACATCGGAGAATATGGCCACATTGTTTAAAGTCATTGTGGAATAAAGAACCAGGAAATTAATTGACCGATTCATCCAACCAAAAACTATTAATTACGGAAAAATATGCTATTTTTAGGATAGAATAAAAGGATAGCATGACTTCCATTCCAACCCATAAGCTTCAGGCAAAAAATTTAAAACGTCAGGGCTTTGATATCATTCCTTTAAAAAGTGACTTGAACCAGGATTATGAAGGCGTGGTTCCTCACCGTCATAATTTTTTTGAATTGCTTTTATTCACAGAAGGTGGAGGAAAACATGAAATTGATTTTAAAGAATATCCTATAGAAAAAAACTCCGTGCATTTTGTATCACCCGAACAGGTGCATAGGTTAAAGTCGGCTGCAGCGAATGGTTTTGTTTTTTGTTTCACGGAAGAGTTCATGTCGCTCGAAGGAAAAACAAATTTCCTTGAAATGTATCCCTTCTATGATTTCGATACTTACGCTCCATTGATCAAACTACCTAAAGATGTATTTCATGACATTGAACATTCAATAAAAATCCTGATCGCCGATTTTTCAAAAAATTCTTTTCTGCACGACGACATCACACGGTGTTATTTCCAGATCATCCTTTTAAAAATAAAAGAGTTCTTTCTGAGCGGGTCTGTTCCGGAATCTAACTGGGTAAC
This sequence comes from Bacteroidota bacterium, assembly GCA_021323535.1. GTDB lineage: Bacteria > Bacteroidota > Bacteroidia > B-17B0 > Aurantibacillaceae > Aurantibacillus. The sequence continues at coordinate 55,631 of JAJONO010000035.1, read as the reverse complement.
ATCAACGCATCCTAAAATCATCGAATTTAAAAAGCTGGTCAATGTCAATTTTATAAATCAATATTCTGCTTTTCAATATGCGGAAGATCTTAATATCAGTCCTAATTACCTTAACTCTATCTGTAAAAAGGAAACAGGCAAAACAGCGATTCAATTAATTCACGAACGTTTATTATTAGAGGCCAAGCGTTTATTGTATAGCACCAATTTAAGCGTGAAAGAAATAGCGTTCTCTCTTAATTTTGAAGACGTGGCGTACTTTAACCGTTTTTTTAAAAAGAATATGTCTGCTACACCTCTCGAATACAGGCAGCAATTTACCAATAGCTGAACCACATCTTTTTTTCCGGTTATCAGTTAAATCCTTGTAGTAATTCAAATAGTTGAAAAGTGCAATCTCTGTAGTGGTTTGTATTATTATTCTGAATAATGAGATAATACTTTCGCTGCGTGTTTCTGCAAATCTCTTATTGCACTTAATACCCCCTAAGAACTAAGATCTGCATTGTTGCATTGAACACTTTACCAATTGTACTTAATAATTAAAATTATAAAAGAATGAAAAAAACATTTCTATTACTAAGCATGTGTTTAATATGCTTACTTCAATTAAAAAGTAACACTGCTCATGTAAGCGCTTCGTCGGTGCCCGACTTTACTGCATCTGCCGAAGGAATCTGTGTTGGACAATCTGTTTCATTTACTGATATATCAACAGGGGAGGCAACAAAATGGGAATGGACATTTGAAGGAGGTACGCCATCTGTTTCTGTTCTGCAAAATCCTACGATCACCTATACTAATTCAGGAGTTTTTTCAGTTACATTAACCGTTACGTTTACCGGAGAAGGAGAACTAACAGTTATTAAAACCGGCATTCTTAAAGTGTTTCCTATTCCTGTGGCAACATTTAATTTTTCAGGGAACCAATGTCAGTTAACCAATTCCATTAATTTTACCAATACAGGTTCAACCGGAGTACATGCATGGTCCTTTGCGGGAGGATCGCCTTCTTCCTCCTCCGCTGCCAATCCATCGGGAGTAACTTTTTTAACTGCGGGTCCTCATGCTGTAACTCACACTGTAACAGATAACGGATGTTCCAGCACTACCTCAGTCAATGTAACAATATTTCCGGCAATTGCGAGTTTAGCCGTTGCTGTAACAGGAGCCAATTGTCTTACCGGAACAGGATCCTTTACAATTGGAGCCACAAACGGAGGAACACCTCCCTTTCTGTATTCAGTAAACGGTGGTACTTTTGGTACTCAGACAGTGTTCAGTAACAAAACACCTGGTACGTATACGGCCACAGCTGAAGATTCGAATGGTTGCCGGGTGAAACATATTTTCCAGATTGCAGCTCCAAGCCCGCCAACATCAATTGTCATTAGTGTTACCAATACACCTTGTAATCAAAACCTGGGTAAAGTTTCTTTAGGAACTATAACGGGCGGATCGCCACCATACACTCTTTTATTTGACGGTAGTGTTACAACTGCAACACTTCATACTGGTTTATTTGCAGATGCTTATCCTGTTGTTGTAAAAGATAACAAGGGTTGTACATTTGAAACTTTTGCCATTGTTGGCAATACATCGGGCCCTACTGATTTTACAGTTGTGGCCACGCCCGAAACCTGTAGTTTAGGTAACGGCGTAATCAATGTAACCGCAGTTGCAGGTTCCGGAAGTCCTTTTAAATATTCGCTCGATAATGTCAATTATCAAACATCACCTGTATTCACAGATCTTCCGGCCGATCTTTATTCAGTATTTGTAAAAGATAATGTGGGCTGTTTACTTCCTAAAACCGTAAACATTATAAATGTTGCGCCAACTGCAATAGCATTTACTGTAACACCTACAGCATGTACTGCAAGTACAGGAATTATTAAGTTAGGTGATGTAACAGGCGGAACGTTTCCATACAGTTTTTCTTTTAATGGTGGCTCATTCACTTCTACCACAACTTACACAGGACTGCCGGCCGGCGCTTACCAGGTAGTAGTAGAAGATGCGGTTGGATGTACATTTACAACTTCCATTCTTCTTAATAATACATCGGGACCAAATAATTTTGATGTTGCAGTTACCAACGAAACCTGCGGCAAGGATAACGGATCCATTAATGTGATAAGTGTTTCGGGAGGTTCGGGAAGTTTTAGCCAGATGAAATATTCTAAAGACAATACCAATTTCCAGGCATCCACACTTTTTCCTGACCTGCCTGCCACCGAATACCGGATCTCCGTGAAAGATAATATCGGCTGCATTTTCAGTAAAACAGTTTCTGTTCTGAATCTGGCACCAACCGATATTGCCGTATCAGTAACCAATACACCTTGTAATGCAAGCACAGGAAGAATTCTTTTAGGGGCCGTGAGTGGCGGAACACCAAATTTTAGTTTTTCAATGAATGGATCAGCTTTCACTAACTCTGTGAATTATCCTGGTTTGCCGGCAGGAATTTATACAGTTGTTGTTGAAGATGGAAATGATTGCCTGTTTGAAAAACTTGTTTCGGTCAATAATACAGCCGGACCTAATAATTTTACAGTAGCAGTTGCCAATGCCACCTGCACCGGTGCATCTAACGGCACCATTCATGTTACAGCGGTTGATGGCGGTTCGAGTCCTCTCTCGTATTCAATAAGTAATTTCAGTTTTCAAAGCTCACCTGTTTTTCCTAACCTGAAGGCAGATATTTATGGAGTGACGGTAAAAGATGGTATTGGTTGTGTACTGAACAAAACAGTTGAAGTGGCAAGCATCGCGCCAATTGCAGTGGTAATAACAGTGACCAATACACCTTGCAATGGAAATTCGGGAATTGTTGTTTTGGGAAATGTAACAGGAGGAAAATCTCCATACACTTTCTCATTTGACGGAGCAACCTTTACTACCGCTACTACTTATACTGGTTTACCGTCCGACGTTTATCCCGTCATTGTAAAAGACGCTAATAATTGTACGTTTACAACATCTGCCATTGTGAATAATACGTCGGGACCAACAGACATGACTGTTTTTGTTATACATGACCTGTGCAGCCAAAACGGTGGTTTTTTAGGAATTACATCTGTCATAGGCGGAGTTCCTACATTAAGTTATTCCATAGATAACTCCGCATTCGGAACAGGAAATAATTTTGCGAACCTTGCTGCAGGAAATCATACATTAACAGTTAAAGATGGCGCCGGTTGTAAATTAAATGTTGTGAAAACAATACTGGATGTGCCTGGACCAAGCAATTTTAATTTCACCAAAACAAATGCCACCTGTACGCTTACGACAGGTTCGGTGCAATTTGGAACTGTAACGGGCGGCACTCCTCCTTATACCTATTTTGTAAACGGAACAAATTTCAATAATCAAACTCTTATTACAGGCCTGGCTCCGAGCCAGACTTCCTATACATTAAAAGTGAGAGATAACAACGGGTGTACCTTCAGCAAAACAACTGTCATTTCACAACCTACATCTTATGGTCCAAATGGCCTATCCTATTCTGTAAAAAAAGCGGGTTGTCAAACAGCAACAGATGGCGCCATAACCATTACTGGTATAACAGGAGGTGTTCCTCCTTACAGTTATAAATTTAATAATAGCCAGATATTCACAATGCTTACTGTGTATAATGGTTTATCGGCGGGCAATCATACGTTTGTGGTGAAAGATGTATTCGCTACCTGTTTTTATACGGCGGTAGTATCGGTTGGAACTGTTGCTCCGGGCCCTAACGTTGTTAACGTGGATCCTTTTCCAAGTGATTGCGGTGCGGCAGATGGTACTCTAACGTACACTGTGAGTGGTTCATCTCCTTTTTCTTACTCACTCGATGGCCCGATCGTTGCTCCCAGAGTGCAAAGCTCCTCTTTTTTCAATAATTTACCGGCTGGCGATTACTCTCTCACAATAACAGATGCTAATGGATGTAAAAGCCCGGTGAATGTAGATAAAGTATGGTCAGCAGACATTAGCAACCAATCATCATCCCACTGGTGGGAGCCATATGAAGGTTATGGTCCAAGACCAACAGAGATCAGCGCCAGTGTTCTAACAGCCTCCTGCGGACTTGCCAATGGGATAATCAGAAATATGGTTGCAACAGAATGGGGTACAACAATGGAAGGAGACATAGGTTTTAAAATAAAAAGGGTAAGTACAGGCAGCACTACATTTGTTAATAATCCCGAAACTGGCTTGGTGACACTGAATCCTGGTTTCTACATAATTACCGCTACAGGTGAATCCGTTTATCAATGTGATTTTAGCATGAAAGTTTTTGTTGATCACATTACAAGTTTACCAACGCCAACTGTTTTCATATTAAGTATAGGCGGTATTTTACGATCAACAGCCACAGGGGGCAATCAGTGGTTCTTAAACGGCGTTGCGATTCCAGGAGCTACTTCCCAGAATTTTAATCCATCGCAAAACGGTAATTATTTTACAAGGGTAACATTAGGCAACTGCGCCATTGTAAATTCCAATACTGTTACTGTTACCAACGAAGGTGGAAGAATGACATCTGTTAAAAATCTTAGTGTGGCAGGAGAAGAAGAAATGATCAATCCTTTTTACATGGATGTTTTTCCAAATCCTAACGATGGAAACTTTAATATTTTATTTAATACCGACGTAAAATCAAATTATAATCTTCAGGTCTTTAACTCCCTTGGGCAAATTGTTTATGCCGATGAATTTCCGATGCTTATTGGAAGTTACTCTAAACAGATTCATCTGGCAGATTATGGAAAAGGAGTCTACACAGTATTGTTATCAGGTGCGGGAAAAAGAACAGTAAGAAAAATAGTTGTTTATTAAGAACTCATTCGAATCAAAAATAAAATATCATACATGAAAAAAGTCTTAAGTACCCTGTCATTATTTTTAATTTTCACCGGCGGAAAATCACAAACCTGCGCTGTTTCATTTTCGCCCGCAGTGCATTATACGCTGACTGCATCGGCCGCCCATCTTACATCTGCAGATTTTAACGGCGATGGAAACAAGGACCTGGCATGCGCTCAGTCTGGTACTACCGGTACTATTCAGCTCATGCTGGGATCTGCTTCCGGTACTTTTGGCGCGCCGGTAACTTTTACGGCTGGTAATGGGGCCACGGATGTGCAGGCTGCCGATCTTAACGGAGATGGCAACCAGGATTTGGTTGTAACGAATTTTACCGGGAATGATATTTCTGTTTTATTAGGAACAGGGACCGGAAGTTTTATTGCAGCAGTAAATTACACGGTTGCATCTGGTCCAAGACATATGGCCTGTATTGATTTTAATAACGATACTAAATTAGATGTGGTTATAGCCGCGGCAAATGTTGCCAGTGTAACAGTGCTTATGGGTGATGGAACAGGAAGTTTTTCTGCAACAACTAATTTTGCTGTTGGAAGCGGACCAATGGGAGTAATTGCGGCAGATTTTAATGGCGATACCAATCCGGATATTGTTACAGCTAATTCAGGAGACAACAATGTGTCATTACTCCTTGGAACAGGTACAGGAAGTTTTGCGGCCCCGGTAAATTTTACAATTTCAGGAAGTTCACGAAAAATTACCTGGGGAGATTTTAATAATGATGGTAACAACGATGTGGCCGTTGCCCATTTTCAATCTCCACAAGTGTTTGTACTATTGGGAACGGGTACAGGAAGTTTCAGTCCTTCTGTACCTTACATAAGTGGAGTTGGTGCGGTATGTTATGGTATTACATCAGCCGATTTTAATAACGACGGATCTACAGACCTTGCTACAGCAAATAATGCATTAAGCACTGCAGGTGTTTTACTCGGAAGTAACAGCGGAACATTTGCGAGTGGAGTTGGTTTTCCTGTTCAGAATGTACCGATAGGAATTACTCAGAATGATTTTAATAACGATGGAAAAATTGATCTTGCAGTTGCCAATGTAGGAGGGTCAAGTATTTCTGTTCTGCTTAACAATACAGCCTTGCCAACAGTATCTGTGGTATCGAGTTCAAGTTTGTTATGCGTGGGGCAGACGGCTACTTTAACTGCAAGTGGCGCTTCGACATATAGCTGGAACACAGGATCTGCAAATGCAAGTGCAACTATTAGTCCTGCTACAACAACAATGTATTCTGTAGTCGGCACGGCAACAAATTCATGTAAGGTAACAACATCATTTACGCAGAATGTAAGCGCATGCACAAATATTTCGGGTGTGGTGGCTTCAAATAATCCGGTTTTAATTTCGCCTAATCCGTTCTACAACACGTTTACAATTTATAGCGAGGCAACGATTCAAAACTTTGACATTTATAATGTTCAAGGAAAAAAAATACGATCCATTCAAATCTCTAATGATAAGGCCCAGGTTAATCTTTCGGAAGAAAATGCAGGAATATACTTTATCCGTTCTGCTGATGGTACTATAGTAAAAAAGATAGTGAAAGAGTAAGTGCCGTATTAAAATAAACAAGAGGTCGCTCGAAATCAAAAAGTGAGCGATAGTTTAAGTCCTTTTAAACCTTCATCAATTTCCGGAGTCATAGTTTAAACTTCGAAAACATGAAAAAACTTATACTTCTCATTTTACTCTTTCAGCTTTCAAACCTTATTGCCCAACCAAATGGAATTGATATTGCTTATGGCAGTGATCCTTCTCACAAACTTGATTACACAACAGCAACAAATCCCAACTCACCTGTTTTAATTATAGTACATGGTGGTGGATGGGCCGCTGGAGATAAAACCGATGCTCCCTTTCAAAATATAGCGGTATTTTTTAAAAACGCTGGGTATGCTGTTGTCAATATTAATTACCGTCTTTCAGGCCAGACGGGTTATCCTGGCCATCCTGCAATTCCACAGGATGTTTCCTGCGCAATTGCATGGACAAAAGTAAATGCAGGTTTAATAAATGGAGACTCATCCAAAATTATTATGTATGGTCATTCTGCCGGAGCCCACCTATGTGTATTGCACGGACTCACCCACCCTCAAAGTTTATTGAATGGCTGTGGTTATAATGCCGGATTGAAAATTTCGGGTGTTATTTCTGCCAATGCTCCTGTGAATTTTGAATATATAAATCCTTTGCGGTATGCCGATATAAAGCCGATGGTACTTGACAGTGCAAACTATTGGGATGATGCCGCTCCGGCGCATAATCTCTCCAATGGTAATAAAACAAAATTCATGTTCCTCGTAGGGCAAAGCGATGGTTTTTTAGGAACTCAGCAATCTACTGTTTTTAATGATTCCATGTCGACCTATGATTATTGCAAACGTTTTTACCTTGTACCAGGTACTCATACCTCGTTCCTGAATGTGAACGATCCGATTTTTAATTCTATACTTGATTTCGCCGATTCGCTGTGGGCAGATCAGTTATGTCCTTCCGCTGTTGGTATTGCCGAAAATAAAAAAAATAATTCGGGCTTTGAATTATATCCGAATCCTGCGCGCGAAAAAATTTCTTTGAAGGGTATTGATCTGAACATTCCTTTTGAAGTGTACGTGTTTGATGCTTTAGGAAAGATGCAGTTTTACAGTTCCGTTGAAACCGAATTTAATTTAACCGGATTAGCGGCAGGTTTATATTTTTTTCGCGTAAAGCAGAAGAACTCTGACATCTACAGTAAATTCATTAAAGAGTAGACGGTCTTACCGTAAAAGGTTCATAACAGGATTAACTCGCTTCGCTCGTTGATCCTTTATGGGTGTGCCCGCACTGAAGTGAAGCAAGCCTTCGGGTATTTTTTATTTTTCGTACGCTTGAAAGAGCAAGTTTTTTACACTACTCAAACAAAAAACCACACACATGGGATTTCTTCTGCTTCAACACGATCTGCACGGCTTTTTTAAAATTTCGTTCAGTATAATTTTTCAAAGAAAATTACGTTATTAACGCATTGAAAAGAAATCTTGCTATAATAGCCATTTTTAATTGTGTTTGGCTATGCGCTCAGCATAACTACAAATCACCCTATCGCGCTGGTCTTAAGCTGGGATATTCGTTTCATACGCTTACGGGGAATCTTACTGAGAGTCGTTCTGGCCAAGACTTTATAGGAGGATTCTGGTTCCAGCTAAAAATGAACAAAAAATGGACAGCTCAGACGGAACTTTTACTTTTAGATAAAGGAATCGGTGGTGGACCAGGCGGAAAAAGTCCAAATCAGGTAAGTCCACATCAGGTCAGACTCCATTATTTTGAAATTCCTGTCCTTTTTCAATACCATAGAAAGATGATCTATTTTGAATTTGGTCCGGGTTTAGGATATTTGATTAATTTTTCTGAACATTTAAATGGTAATTTATCACCCAACCTTGAAGATACATATCCATTTATCAGAAGTGAACTTTCATTCAACGTTGGTATTGGCTGGACATTATTTGAGAAGTGGGCACTCGGAGTAAGACTTAGCCATTCTTTATTGCCGGTGAGGGGCGCTGTTCCTTTAGTCTCTAAAGAGTCTTATAATCGTTTACTGGGTCTATCTGTAAGTCGCCAATTGAGAAAGAAAAAAGCTAACAATTCACAAGAGCAATAAGTAGAGGAGAAAACATCTAAGCACGAGATTAAGGATTTCTTACTTAGATCCTAGATTTACTTTTAGTTATTCTAATTATCAGGTCTAATTTTTTTCAAAGTTCGAACCAAATAGGCCATTAATAATTGTCAATACCCACCAATAACTAAAAAAAAGCGCACTAAAGTGCGCTTTTTTCGTCTGCGGGGAAGGAGAAGGACCGAGTTCGAACCTTTTACATGAAGATTTTAGGCAAGTGCTTTATTTTCTGTATATAAATAAAGAAGAGATTAAGCTTGCAACTCAAAATCTAGTTGAATAATAACCAATATCTATTAATTTTAGGATATTTGTTAATGGGCGAAATTTATGTCGCTTATTAGCTAGTTAATGCCAAATTATGACCGACACTAAAAAAACAGATAATAATTTTCTTATAAAACGACTTCTTCTCTTTTATACGATTGACATAGGCTTAAATTTTATCGTTTTGTTTTTATATCGTAATGTGACAAGTCCGACACCGTTACAAGGACTAACATTGATTTCTATACCATTCATACTGACAATAGCACTGGTTCGTACGAAAGACGGAATGACGCGGCAGACAACAGCGCAACTCGTGACAACTCTTTTAGTTGTCAACTGCATTGCAATTGTTGTAATAAATCTCATAAATCCGTTCGGCAGACTCATAACTACTGTTGACTATCAAAACGGTATTTTTCGAGACGTGACGAATCACTTATTAATTTTCATACCTCTTTCTATCGTTCTTGGTGTAATCGTTAGAAAAAGAAAAAAAATTTCAGACACGAATTATAATATGGACAAACCTAGCAGAGATTAAGTACTTAAACTATGACAAAGCAATAGTTCTTTGATTATTCTTCTTAAAAACTATATAATCTCTTAATCGCGAACGCTCTTCCGGACCCTGATTTAAGATAGTTCTCAAATTCAAAAGCTTTGTATTTATCGTAGAACACAGATTGATGCACAATTTGAAATGGTAACCTTGTTGAAGTATAAGAAACTTCGCCTCTTTCATGCCTTGCTATCCGATCATTAATATTACCTGTGCATCCAACGTAATACGTTCCGTCGATACATTTTAGAATATAAACTATCCACATAGTTTAAAAGTAAAGGTTTAATCATGGGCAAAGTGATTCATTTAATGAAACAAGACCTACCGGTTAATTTTTTCGCTCTTTAGCGAAGCTCGCTTTCGCGCTTCATCGGACTTTGTCCGCAGAAGCTCGCTTCAGCGAGCGAAGGCGGAGACTGAGGGATTCGAACCCTCGATACACTTGCGCGTATACAAACTTTCCAGGCTTGCTCGTTCGACCACTCTGACAAGTCTCCCTGATTTAGGGTTACAAAAATACTATTTTTTTTGTTCCTGTAAGGCATGAAATGGCATGTCTTTTTATTCTTGAATTAAATGAAGAGGAAGTTTAAAACAGGCGATCATGTCATCTGGAATTCAGAAGCCGGTCATGTTTCAGGAACAATTATTAAAATTCACAAAAAAGATTTTCAATACAAAGGGTATACACATCATGCGAGTGATAAAGATCCACAATATGAAATCAAAAGCGATAAAACCGATCACATCGCTGTGCATAAAGGCCAGGCATTAAAACTGTTGAAATAAAATCAGACTGTGCAAGCAACTCACTCTACAATTAATTTCCGGTAATAATAAACTCCCTCCACATTAACGGCAACAGTATAAATTCCTTTAGCAGGTTTTTCGGGTAAGACGGCCGTGTATTTATTCCCCATTTCAGAATTATAAGTCAGATGTTTTGAAAAAAATTCCTTTCCCATTAAGTCGTTTACGCTTAGAGTTACATTTCTGGTATCGGGACGAGAAACCATTATATTAATAACTCTGTCATTCATAGGATTTGGAAACACATCAAAAGAAAATAAAGAACCTGATTTAAAATCAACATTCCTTATAAGTGAATAAGCATATTTTCCATCGACGTCTGTTTGTTTCAGACGGTAATACGACAAACCTTCATGAGGATTTAAATCCGATTCATAATAATTTGTTGCTGATGCGCTTTTTTTATTTCCGTTAATAACTGCGATCTTTTCATATATCACACCATCTTTTGATCTTTCAACTGTAAAATAATCATTGTTAAGTTCAGAGGCGGTTGTCCATTTTAAATCTACTTTGTTTTCATTTTGTAACACTGTGAAATCTAGTAACTCTATTGGCAAAACGGTAACAGTAGGGCATCCATCCCATTTAGCGATCATGGCATCAACACCCGCCGCGCCTGTTGCCGCCGCAGCCACAGTAAAATTTCCCAACGATGAAGGATAGGTTCCGGTGTTTGTAAGGTTCCCGAAAATATAACAGTCCGTTCCATTATTTTTAATTGAGAATGCCGTATTACCAAGATTCACACTTCCTCCCGCCTGCTGCACACAAAGCACCTGGCCATCGGGAGCATATTTAGCAATAAAAATATCTGATGAAGTACTGAACGATGTAATGCTGAGATTAGGTGTACCGTAAAATGTTGCGGTGCCAGAACCCGAACCTGCAATGGCTCCGGTAATGTAAATATATTGCCCGCCAACAGCAGCAACGGCGTTACAATTATCGCTACCGGCCGAACCTGCATTTACGGCCCAGGCTAAGTTTCCTGTAGCAACATCATACTTAGCCAAAGCAATATCAAATAAACCATTGCTTGTAAGTACGGGAGATGGTGAGCCTCCGCTAAAAGTTGCCGGAGAGCTATTTATGGAGCATGAAAAATAAATATTTCCAATACCGTCGAGACTAACATTACCACCTGATTCATTTCCTGTTCCACCAGCCTGCTGCGCCCACAATACATTTCCGTTCGGATCATATTTTGCAACAAAAGCATCTACTGCCCCTGCCGTTGAAAGCGTGATATTTGAAGCTCCATACAGAATAAAATTGCCTGAAAATGTTCCCCCAATGTAAACATTGTTTAACGCGTCAACCGTGATACCTCCGGCGGTTTCATTCACCGTGCTCCCCGCTTTTACCGCCCACAAAACAGAACCCGAGGCATTATACTTTGCAATAAAATTATCCTGTTGGCCATTGGTAACTATTGTAATATTTGGCGTACCCAAAAATGTACATTGATTATTAAAAAAACCATGAACATAACAATTACCTGAACCATCAACGGCAATCTTACGTCCAAACTCATTGCCTCCCGTAGCTCCCGCACTAACGGCCCATAACACATTTCCATTCGCGTCATACTTGGCTATAAAAGCGTCATCTCCTCCCGCGGCTATTAATGTTACATTTGGTGTGCCGTAAAAAGTTGCGGTGCCCTGGTAATTTCCTGTGACATAAATGTTGCCTGAGGCATCAACACAAATTCCGGCGCCAGCGTCTACTGAAGTCCCACCGGCCTGAACCGCCCACACAGCATTTCCTGTAGCATCATATTTTGCAATGAAAATATCTGAGTTAGTAGTGCCCCCACCTGTTGCCGTTAAAAGAATATTAGGTGTGCCGGAAAAAGTGGCTACACTTCTGAATGACCCGGTAACATAGCTGTTGCCCGAGCCATCAATTGCGAGATCGCTTCCGCTTTCACCAACAGTACTTCCTGCGGTTTTGGCAAAAACCCAATCCTGCGCATTTGTATTAAAAACGCTGCTAAATAAAATGAAGAACAATAGCCAATATTTTAAAGGCTTTCCCAATTCATTACAAGTTAGCAAATTAAGTAATCAAGCCAAAAAAATGATTGCTGTAATAATGTTAACGATCAAGTTTGTATCTTGTAATTTCTGTTAACATATACAGGGTAAAATAACAAAAGACATGAAAAAAGCTTTTATTTTTTTATTTATGGTGGCTCTTGTTTGTTCGTGCGATAATTCCGCTAATGAAGAAGTGCGCATTGTAGAGGAAGCACGTAAAACGCTGAATGATTATTTTACCGACATTAAAAAGGAAGGATTAAGTGCGGAGTTCAGGTACCTTGACAGTTCCGCTGATTTTTACTGGATACCACCGGGATATAATTACCTTGCAAATTACGATTCTATTTCGGCCGCCATTAAACGCAATGCCACGAAATGTAAAAAAGTAGATAACTCATGGAAGAACGTGAGTGTGTCTTATCTTTCGCCCCGCCATGTTTTGTATACAGGCACCATACTTTCACTTGTGACAAACCTCTCCAATAAAACCGATACGCTTGAGTTAATTGAAACAGGCATCATGATAAAACGCGATGACGGCTGGAAACTTCTGAGTGGGCATACATCGATATTAAAGTAAATCATTGTCCCAGGGAGAACTTTCGCTATCACTTTACTTTCAAATTTTCAACTGCAGGTTATAAGATTTTCGTGTGAGGTTTTGAGATGTTATTTATTCCTGTCTTGTTTTTTGTTTTATGAAATTCGCAACCAGTTTCAAAAACAATCAACCATTAATCTTAAATTATTATGCAAATTAAAACAACTGCGCTTTTAAGCTTATGCGCCTTCAGCTCCGCTCTTATTTTCGTAAATTGTAACAAGCAACCTGTTGCCGATTTTACAATGGATAAAGAAGAATACACTTCGGGAGAAACCGTAAAATGTACCAATAAATCACAAGACGGAAAAACTTATAAATGGACTTTTCCCGACGGCCAAACAAGCACAGCAAAGAATGTAGATTATACACTTCCGGCCAGTACACCAGCGGGAAGTTATCCTGTAAAACTTGAAGCTTTTTCGAACAAACAAAAAAAGATCTCCGAAATCTCAAAATCATTTACAGTAAAAGCAGCAACGGGTAAGCTGACTGTTTGGACATCCAACTCATCTGCCAGCCAGATATCAGTTAAGGTTGACAACGTTAGTCTTGGTTCCATTACCTTATTCTACGGGTCAAATCCGGGCTGCGGCGCAAACGGATGTGTAACAGCAAACTTAACAGTTGGCTCACACTCTGTTTCAGCAACCGATGGGGTATTAACCTGGAACGGGAATACAACAGTAACAAAAGACGGTTGTGTAACATTTCAATTACAATAAAATTAAAGTTCATCTCAATAAAAAAGCCTCGTTTTACACGAGGCTTTTTTATTTCATTTATTGAATGTCTACCACTCATCTTTATTATCAGGAACTTCTTCCGCAATTTTTGCCTTGAAATCGTCGATCACAATTTTAGCGCAGGCAAAAGCGTCCGACTTAAGATGTTTCCAGGTTCTGTCGGTAATAGCCATAGATCCTGCTTCAGGAATTTTCGCGTAAATATCTCCACCACTCATTCCCTGTTTATTGGCAACGTGCTTAATGTTTTTAACGGTGTAACGGTATTTTCCTTCCTTAGCTTCAATAATCACATCCATTGTGAATTTTCCGTCCACGTCATTTTCAGGATTGAGTAATTTTTGTTTGTACACAAACTGAACATTACACGAAACCGATTTACCAGAGTTGGAGCCGTTCGTCTTGGTGAATTTTGTGTTTTTCTCCATGTACCAGTTCTGCGCACGTTTAACGATCTCTGCAGAAGGCGCAGGGATCATTGGACTTAGTGTATCTGGTGCCGGTTCCACTGGCGGTTCTTCCACTTTTTTCTTCTTCTTGCCCTTTGCATCGGTAGTGGCTTCTACAGTTGGCGTTGGCGGCGTTGCTGGTGCAAACTTTGAACGATCCACCTGAACCGGAACCACGTCGCGGAACATTTTAGTAGGATCTTCTTTTTCACCCTGCGACACAGCGGCAAAAGGTAAAGTGAAGAAGGAGGCAACTATTAAAACTCTTTTTATCATATATCTTAAGACTTCAAATGTATTAATAAATTTTAGGGTATTTATCCGGATCTGTTTCGTGCATTAAATTATAAACCACATCAAACACATCATCGGCATTGGGTTTACTGAAGTAATCGCCATCGCTTCCGTATGCAGGACGGTGTTCTTTGGATGCAATGGTTAACGGCGCCGAGTCAAGGAACCTGTATCCTCCCTGCTCTTCTACAATTTTCTGTAAAATGTAAGCACTCGCTCCACCTGGTACATCTTCATCAAGTACAATAAGGCGGTTAGTTTTCTTCACCGATTCAACGAGGCTGTGTTTTACATCAAATGGAATAAGTGTCTGCAAATCGATTAGTTCTACTGAAATTCCAAACTTCTCTAAATGTTTGATAGCTTCCTGCGCAACACGAACGCTGCTTCCGTAAGTTACAAGCGTAAGATCTGTTCCGTAATTCATTACTTCAGGAATTCCCAAAGCAACTTTGTATTCACCAAAATTGGCAGGTTGTTTTTCTTTTAAACGGTAAGCGTTCAATGGTTCAATAACCAGCGCGGGCTCATCCGCTTCTATCAATGTATTGTAGAATCCCGATGCAACAGTCATGTTTCTCGGAACGCAGATATTAATTCCACGGCAGGCATGAACGATCATTCCCATTGGAGAACCACTGTGCCATACACCTTCTAAACGGTGACCACGTGTGCGAATAATAACAGGCGCTTTCTGCATTCCTTTTGTTCTCCATTGAACAGTTGCAAGATCGTCGCTCATTAACTGGAGCGCGTAAAGTAAATAATCGAGATATTGAATTTCAGCGATCGGACGAATTCCTCTCATAGCTAAACCAATGGCTTGTCCCATAATGGTAGCTTCACGAATACCTGTATCAAACACGCGATGCTCGCCGTATTTTAATTGTAACCCTTCAAGACCCTGGTTAACGCCACCGATCTTACCGGAGTCTTCTCCGAAAATAATGACTTCAGGATATTTTTTGAGGATAGCGTCAAAGTTGTCGCGTAAAATTTCGCGGCCGTCGCATGTTTTATCATCGTTGTAAACTACATCGTTCGGGTGAATATTAGAAACCTGCTGCGATGATTGAGAATACAAATACGAGCTATAACGTTCGTCGTTTTCAATGCGTGCAAGACGGAGCCAATCGATAAGTTTTTGTCTTCCCGCAGAATCGTTTCCTGCAGTAAAACGTAATACACTCTTCACAGCCGTGTGAATGTCTTTACGAATGGGTTCTTTTATGGATTGCAATTCTTTTTTTACAGAAAGTGTTTCTTCTGTTCCTAATTCTTCGAAGTAAGAACATACTTCAGCTACTTCTGATTTTATTGGTTGAAGGTAATCTGTCCAGGCAGCGCTCTTAGCGTTCTTAACTATTTCCTTAGCGTCTTCTTCAATTTTGTTTAACTCTTCATCATTGGCGAGAGCGTTCTGAATGATCCACTCGCGCATTTGTTTGATGCAATCAAAATCAAGTTCCCACTGTAAGCGTTCCTTGCTTTTGTACCGCTCGTGCGATCCGCTGGTACTGTGTCCCTGTGGCTGTGTTACTTCTTCTACATGAACCAGAACAGGAATATGTTCTTCGCGACAAACTTTTACCGCTTTTTCATAAGTTTCACAGAGGTGAGCATAATCCCATCCTTTTGTTTTGAATATTTCGTAGCCTTTTCCACCGTTTTCTCTCTGGAAACCTTTCAGCACTTCGCTGATGCTTTCCTTAGTGGTTTGATATTTTTTCGGAACAGAGATCCCGTGTCCGTCGTCCCATACACTAATTAACATTGGCACTTGTAGCACCCCTGCAGCGTTAATAGTTTCCCAGAAAAGTCCTTCGCTTGTAGAAGCGTCGCCAATGGTTCCGAAAGCAACTTCGTTTCCTTTATTACTGAATTTCGTATATGGTTCGGTATGTAAATCTTTATTGACGCGATAGAAATGAGAAGCATATGCGAGGCCAAGTAAGCGTGGCATTTGTGAACCTGTAGGAGAAATATCGCTGCTTGAATTTTTCTGGTCGACAAGCGATTTAAAAGATCCATCGGGGTTAAGACTGTGTGTTCCGAAGTGCCCGCCCATTTGTCTTCCGGCGCTCATTGGCTCGTAAGAAATATCGGTGTGAGCATACAATCCGGCAAACCATTGTTGAAGATCCAGTGCTCCGATAGCGAACATGAATGTTTGATCGCGATAGTACCCGCTTCTGAAATCCCCGTTTTTGAAAACTTTACTGAGAGCCACCTGTGCAAGTTCTTTCCCATCTCCGAAAATTCCGAATTTGGCTTTTCCTGTAAGGACTTCCTTTCTGCCTAAAAGACTAGCCTGACGGCTTTCATTGATAAGACGGTAATCAGCCAGGACAATTCTCTTGAAATCGTCGAAGCTTAAATTGCTTGCTTTAGTTGCGCTATCTTGTTTTCCCATAGTGTACCTTAACATACAAATATAACAGATTGAGTGAAATCATTAAAATATATTACATTTATTTTACGCCTTGAAACCTACTTTTTTTTGCTTATATTTGATACTAATCAAAAAAACACAATAATGCGTAAATTACTTTTATCTGCCGCCATTTTAGTTTCGGTTACATCATTTGCCCAGGAAATTAATCCCTGTAGTTCAACTGAAGCCATGAACGAGTGGTTCAGCCAGCATCCCGATTTAAAGCAACAATTCGAACAGCAACAAAACGCTGCGGAAAGCCTTGATAAGCAGCTTTTTAAGAACGGGTCATATCAGAACAAATCCACCTCGGCTGTTGCCATTTATACAATACCGGTGGTGTTTCATATCATGCACACCGGAGGTTCTGAAAACATTTCAGACGCGCAGGTAATTGATGCCGTTAACATCCTTAGCAGAGATTTTCAAAAACTTAACCAGGATACTGCCGTTGTTGTTACTCCTTTTAAGAACATTATTGGTAACGCTCAAATTGAATTTCGTCTTGCAAAGAGGGACCCAAGTGGTAATTGTACCAATGGAATCATAAGGCATTACGATACAAAAACTGATTGGGTTTCAGGAAACCTTTTACATTATGCTTATTCATGGCCTCGCCAGAATTATCTGAATATTTATGTTGTTAAATCCATTTCAAGCGGAGCAGCCGGATATACTTACCTTCCGGGCTCTGGTGTTCCTGCCGCACAGGATGCTATTGTGATCCTGAGCACTTATGTTGGAAGCATTGGTACCGGTAACGTAGGTTTGTCGCGGGCTTTAACGCACGAAGTTGGTCACTGGTTAAATTTACCTCACGTTTGGGGCGGAACTAATCAGCCTGGTGTTGCCTGTGGCGATGAAGGTGTAAGCGATACTCCTGTTACGAAAGGATATACCAGCTGCGCTCTGGCTAATTCAGACATTTGTAACCCTGGTACTCCGGAAAATTTACAGAATTACATGGATTACTCGTATTGCTGCAGAATGTATACGCAAGGGCAGGCTATTCGCATGCAGAACGCGCTCAACAGTTCTGTTGCAGGTAGAAATAATCTATCCACTCCCAGTAATCTTTCCAATACAGGTATTACCAATCCGGCCACCAATTGTATTCCAATGGTGTACGTTGCGGCTACTCCCGCAGCTACTGTATGTTCGGGAAATACTTTAACTATTATTTCGTACACATCAAACACAAATCCGTCGACCTATTCGTGGACCGCTAATAACGGCGCCACCATTGCTAACGCCGGTGCTAACAACGCCGTTGTAACGTTTAATACACCAGGACAAACAACGGTTGTTTGTGAAGCAATTACGGCAAGCGGAAGCAATACAGCGCAGGTTGTTGTAACAGTTTTAAACGCAGGAAGTATTGCAACATCTCCTTACTCAGAAAGTTTTGAAGGCGGACTTCCTTCAACCTGGCAGATAACCAATCCTGATGCTGGTGTTACCTGGGCCCTGACAAACTCCTCTGCTAAAACCGGAAATAATTCTTATTTCATCGACGGTAGTACAAACCCTGCCGGAGCAATCGATTATCTGCAAATGATCACTGTTAATTTAAATGACCCTAACGATACTTTAACTTTCGAATATGCTTATGCTCGCCAGAGCGCTACCCATAACGATGTGTTTAAAGTAGAGGCGTCTAAAGATTGCGGCGGAAACTGGACCACCATTTACAATCCTTCTACTTCACAATTAGCCAGCGGTTCGGGTGGAACAACCTCTTCTCCGTTTGTGCCTACTCTATCACAATGGAAACATATTAAATTAAATGATTATCCATCATGGTCGATCTTTTCAGGAGCCCCAACCGTATGGGTACGTTTTTCATTCCAGGAAAATACAGCGGCGGGTAACGGAAACAATTTCTACCTTGACGATATTAATTTTTCAGGATCAAGCAGCATTGGTATGAATGAGCTCACAAAAAATTTCCAATTCGTTTTATATCCTAATCCTGCAAAAGGAGAAGCTACAGTTAAATTTAAACTGAATGATCCTGCCAATGTAAAAATTGATGTGATCGATGTTTTAGGAAGAAATGTAGTTCCAGCTTCAGAATATAATTTCACCGGTGGCGAACAATCAGTAAACATTAATAAAAACAATACTCTTGCCAAAGGAATTTATTTTGTGAACCTGAGCGTTAATGGCGCTAAGATGAGCAAGAAGCTGGTTATTGAATAAGCTTGTCGACTTAAGCCGCAGATTACACAGACTCACGCAGATTGATAAATTAATCAGAATATATCTGTGAAAATCTGCGAAATCGCGGTTGAAAGAAATAGATAATATTGAATCCCGGAATTAAACACTCCGGGATTTTTTTTGCCGTTTATCCCAATGTTAATTTTGCAAGGGGCTATTTATTTAATTTTCGGAAAAATATCTCCAATGAAAAACTATTTTCTTGTTTCATTTTCGTTTTTGTGTTTCCTTATACAGGCGCAGGTAATAAAAACAAAACCTTATTGGCAACAGTTAAAAACCGATGAATACAAAGGTAAACAGGACGATATTTATTTTCTGAATGACCGCGTGGGCTGGTATTGTAATGGGAGCGGAAAAATTTACAGAACTGTTAATGGAGGCACGGACTGGAAATTATGCTTTGAGCAGAAAGGAACTTTTTTCAGATGCATTGCTTTTGCCGATAGTCTTGTTGGTTTTGCCGGAAATATTGGCACCGATTATTTTCCTGGTGTTACTGATACGGTTCCGCTTTATAAAACAACTGATGGAGGCAATACCTGGACTGCTGTTTCGTATAAGGGCCCCACAGTAAAAGGTTTATGCGCTCTTGATATTTACAGGGAACCCATTATCAATTCGGGGAACCTTGACAAAAAAATTCATGTATTCGCAGGCGGAAGAGTTGGAAGTCCCGCATTTATAATGACAAGCCACGATAACGGAAACACCTTTGTTTCGCAGGACATGAATATAAACTGCTCTTACATTCTCGATATTAAATTCTTTAATCTGAAAGAAGGAATTATCTGCGCGGCAAGCAATACCGAACTCGATAAAAATCATGCTCTTATTATAATGACAAACGATGGTGGAAAAACCTGGAACAAGAAATACGAGAGTAAACGTCCGTATGAGATCACATGGAAATGTTCTTTTCCTTCGCCAAAAGTGGGTTATGTAACAGTTCAAAGTTACGATACAGTAAAAACTTCAAGTCAACGTTATGTCGCCAAAACAACAGACGGAGGAAACACCTGGAAAGAAATTCCGTTAGTGAACGATATCAGTGTAAGAGAATTCGGGATCGCTTTCATGGATGAAAAACATGGATGGGTTGGCGCAGTTCCAACAGGATTTGAAACTTTTGACGGCGGAAAAACCTGGGGGAAAAGTTATATGGGGCCCGCTACAAATAAAATAAGGATCGTTACCAAACCAAACGGTGAAAAAATAGCGATTGCTATTGGCGCCATTGTCAGTAAAAATAAAGATGTGATCAGCGATGGTTACGACGCTATCGCCGCTATGAGGAATGCTTACGCTGGCGGAAGATGGTACAAAAATTTTACGTTCAGCCAGGAAACACGTTTCTTTAAGAACGGTAAGGAAGAGAAAATGGAAGTGTGGCACGAGGCGAGCAGTTCGCCAGGAAAATTACTGATCAAATTTAAAACTAAAGATTCGAAAGACGGTGTGCTCTTTGCTAATAACATGGTGTACGGTTTTAAAGAAAATGAAAAAATGGTGAGCAAACCAAAAATCCATGATCTCTGTCTCGCCGCATTTGACGTTTATTTTCTGAAGCCTTATGAAACCACCCATATTCTTGATTCGCTTGGATACAATTTAAAATTAGTTCGCGAAGATATTTTTGAAGGAAGAAAAGTATTCGTTGTTGGTGCTACTAAGAACGATTCTACCAGTAACCAGGTGTGGATAGACGCTGAACGTTTTTACATGGTACGATTGGTTTACAAACAAGGCAAAGGCATCAACGATTGCATTTTTACAGATTATAAAAGCATAGAAAATAATTGGGTGGCAACACGTGTTGTGTTCAAACAAAATGGTATCGTAAACATGACAGAAAAATACTTCGATATTAAATTCCCCAAGGAGTTGAGCAAAGATTTATTTGACCCGGAGAAATTTAATGAGGTGAAGTTGGAGTAATGCCTTATTGAAATTCAGAAATATTAATTACGTACTTTGTGGTTTCTGTCGGATAATACCTGCTTTAATCTTCCAGTACCCCGAATTTCCCTTTATGAAAATCGTCATAGGCCTGCATGATTTCTTCCTTGGAGTTCATTAAGAAAGGTCCATAAGGTACGATTGGTTCGTTGATCGGTTCGCCGCTCATAACAAGAAGAACTGCATTCTCATTTGCTTCAATTTCAATTTCTGTGCCATCGTTTTTAAAGAGAAGGAGTTCATCTGTTTTCGCAGTTTTACCATTCACAGTTGCGGTCCCTTCAATAACAATGATAGATGTATTAAAATTCTCAGGAAGTTCCATATTCAACCTGGCTCCTTTATTTAATCGTGCATTAAATAAATTCACAGGAGAAAAAGTACTGGCCGGTCCTTTTACACCATTAAACTCACCAGCTACCACTTCTATTACTCCTCCATTTCCCGGAACTTCATATTTTGATAATTCCTGTTGAGTAAATCCCTGGTATTTTGGTTTTGTCATTTTATATTTTGCAGGAAGGTTCACCCATAACTGCGCCATCTGAAACGTGCCGCCTTTTTTGCTGAATTCTTTTTCATGATATTCTTTATGCAACACTCCGCTTCCGGCCGTCATCCACTGAACGCCACCTTCTTCAATAACGCCGCTGTTACCGCCACTATCGTGATGCGCCACTTTTCCATGATAGGCTAACGTTACGGTTTCAAAACCACGGTGAGGATGCACGCCAACACCTCGCTGATGCTCGCTCGGATTAAATTCGATCTTAGAACCATAATCTACCAGAAAGAAGGGACTCATACGACGGATATCGTGATTGCCCGGAAAGAAATTATGTACTCTGAATCCATCGCCCACCATGTGAGGCGCCGGAGCAGAAATGATTTGTTCAATGGATTTTTTCATGATACAATTTTACGTAATAAATATATGGACCAGACTTAAGGATTGTTAAAGGGTTTCAAGTTAGTTTAAAATCCTTTAAAATCTGATTTATCCATCCTGTATACAACTACATCAAGATTGTTGTAGCGTATTACTTTGTCCTTTTTCAATCCATTTTTCAATGCCACTTTCTGCGATTTAATATTGTCGACGTGAATAATAGAAATCACAGAATCTGCAAGGCCGTTATCGAACGCATATTTCATGAATCGCATTGCCGCTTCGGGTGCATAACCTTTTCCCCAATGCTTTTTAAAGATGTGATACCCGACTTCAAGTTCTTTAACTCCATTTACTTCCTGTGCCAGCAAGCCGCACTGTCCGATAAAATCTCCTGTTCTTTTCTCAATCAAAACCTGAAGGCCATATCTATTCTCTGAATATCTTCCGAGTTGTTTAGCGATCCATCTTTCAGAAGTTGCAACGGGATCGTTATCTACCATGACCCTGGAAAGAAATTCCGTACAGTCTTTATCAGAAAAAAATTCAACAAGCGTATCCCGGTCGGTTTCTTCTAATTTTCGCGTAATTAAACGGGGTGTTTCGAGATTATCTTCGTAGATATACATGATTTCAACAATTGTTTAAAGTAGTTTAAAATTGTTTAAAGGATAAAACAGTTTAAACCAATTAAACCACTTTGAACAATTTTAAACAATATTATAGTTTAATTCCAATTATACAAACGTCTCCTCGTCTTCGCGCGAGCAAGCTACTCCGTTTGCATCATAATTTAATCCCAATCATACAAACGTCGTCTATCTGCTCCAAATTTCCTTTCCAGTTCTCAAAGGTTTTTTCCAATTCAGTTTTCTGATCTTTTAATGATTTATCCTGCAATGAAATTGTCAGTTCTTCAAGTTGCCTGTATTTGAATTTCTTTCCTCTTGGTCCGCCAAACTGATCGGCGTAACCATCGGTGAAGGTGTAGATCACGTCGCCTTCCTTCAACTGTATATGATGTTCCCTGAATGGTTTTGTTTCGTGATGAAAACCGCATGGCTGTTTATCGGGAAGATATTCGTTGAATTTATGATCGCTGTAAACGTACAGTGAATTATTTGCCGCAGCGTACGTTAACACTTTTGAGTTAAGGTCCAAACGACAGATCACAATGTCCATTCCGTCTTTATTCTCGCCGGTGCTGCCCGTTTGTTTCAGCGTGTGAATAATACGTTCACGAAGCAGATCAAGTATTTTTGCAGGCTCAAGGATTTTCTTTTCGTTAATGATCTCATCCAGGAAAGAAATTCCGAGCATCGTCATAAACCCTCCCGGAACACCATGACCCGTACAATCTCCGGTTACATAAAATGTGTAAAAGCGTTGAGGAGGCAGATCAGAATCAGGTGAAGACGATACAAAACCAATGCTGTGTTTAGCCGCGCTACGCTCCACTTTAGTAACCCAATAAAAATCACCGCTCACAATATCCTTTGGTTTAAAAAGAACAAAACTACTTTTGAAGTGCAAATTGAATTCCTGCTCTGATGGAATAAGAGCAGACTGAATCTTTTTTGCGTAATTGATACTGTCGGTAATTTCCTGATTCTTTTCTTCAAGAACTTTTTTCTGTTCTTCGATCTGATGCGCGTATTTGAGATTTTCCTGCTTGAATAATCTTACGCCAAGAAATATGAGCAGAGACGCGAAGAGAATGTTCGGATAACTGAAATACTTCATCCAGGCTTCCATATCATAATAGGGCTCATAATGATCGATGTAATAAACATTACCAACCATAAGAATAGCGCTGATAACAACATACACGATCGTGGTCTTTAAATCATCAAACAAAATGTTGCAGGCAACCGGGAGAAATAAAAAATAATAATACGAATTGTTTACACCGCCAAAGAGAATACTGAAGGCTGTTAAAAAAGTAAACCCGTACCAGATGGTATAATGGAACGCCGCCTTATATTTACCAGCGTTAACCAAAATAAAAGACAGAACGTTAGAAAAAAGCGAATACAAAGTAACGCTAACAGCAATAAAAAAACTCTGGGAAACTCCAACAATACTATAAAGCGCGCTGATGCAGAAAATAACCATGTTCGCGTTGTTAAACACACGGAGCTTGTTCCTTAACTCAAAAGGAGTTTCAGGTGTGATGCCTATGCTGGTTATCTTTTTATAAAGCGACATTCATTCAAAGATAATAAAGTCCCGATGATATTAATCCGGATTTTTATTATATTTTTACTTAAGCATCCCTCTATGAAAACAAGGTCAAAATACACACTCGTTCTTCTGCTGTTAACGCTTTTCCTTTCAAAATCAAACGCGCAAGACACGTTGAAAAATGTGAATGATTCTTCACAAAAAGAAAAAAGATATTTCGAACTCAGTCTTGGTCATACCTTGTTATTTATTTCAGAGAATAAGCTTTCCGACATCCGTAAACAGGCTTCGGTGGTTCTTCCTACAAACGCCTGGTTGTTCTTTGTTGAATTCAGGCCTATAAAAAAACTACGCATACCTGTTTTTTTGAATGTACCAAGCGGCACCAAACAATTTTTAGTTGACAGCCAGATTGTTTACGAGCGTGCCTCGCCTACTTTCGGAACGGGGCTCGAATTCAGGGTATTAAAATTACCTATCGGAAAAAAATCGCATGTAGAATTGGAGCTTGGTCCGTTGGCTAGTTTCCTCATCAGTGAAAAAAACGAATTAAAATTTGCACCAGTTGGGGCCGGACGTTTCAGATTTGTAAAGAATAAGGATTTTGTCATCTATTTCGGTTCCAGTTATTCGATTGGCATCGATGCCTTTGGTTTATTATTTGGTACGGGTTATGTGTTTTAAACACACAGAGAGCAAATCGTGGAAATAATTTTCTTGACAAAAACAATAAAAACTCTTAACTTTAAGGAAGGCCATTATAACATCTCCCCTTCCAACCTCCAGGAAAATGGTTTCCCCGTTTAAATTATTTGCTGCATGAAAAGATCTTTCATTCAAAGATTAAAGGACGTTTCCATTACCAAAAAACTTTACTTTACCGTGGGGACAATGGCGGTTCTCATTGTTGTTGAACTTCTTACTTTATGGTTCGCTATTCATACTCTGTCGTCGGTAAGAGCTTTTGTTAGCGCTGAAGGGTTGTGGTCCAAAGCGCAGAAAGACGCCGTTCTGCATCTCAAAAAATACAATCGTACGCATAATGAAAAAGATTTCCTGGCATTTCAGAATTTTATGCAGGTGCCCCTGGGCGACCACAAAACAAGAATTGAATTACTGAAACCAGAGCCAAACCTTGACACGGCGCGCGCCGGTTTTTTACAAGGAAGAATACATCCCGACGATATTGATGGCATGATCAATCTTGTAAGAAGATTTAACCAGATATCATACATTAATAAAGCAATCGCGGTGTGGACAAAAGGTGATTCCGTCATCGCGCAATTAATTCCGTTGGGGAATGAAATACATAAGGAAATCAGTTCAGTAAATCCGTCCAATGAAAAACTCCATCAGTTAATGAACGCTATTGACCCTATTAACGAACAACTCACTTTACTTGAAGACGATTTTTCGTATACGCTCGGAGAAGGTTCGCGATGGCTCGAAAATATTATTCTGAAATTATTGTTCGCGGTGGCGCTAACCGTTGAGATTACCGGGCTCCTTATTACCATTTCAGTGAGTCGGTCAATTACAAAAGGCCTCAATGAAATACGACGTGCCACAACCAAAGTAGCCGAAGGAGATATGACGGCGAGAGCAAAAGTATTTTCTAATGACGAGATAGGTGAAGTGGCCATTACCATGAATAAAATGACCGCGCAGCTTATAGAGTCCAATAAAGAGCTGGGGCAGTTTGCTTACATTGCTTCACACGATTTGCAGGAACCCTTGAGGAGTATTTCCAATTATGCCGATCTTTTTCAGAAAGAATACAAAGGTAAACTCGATGAAAACAGCGACAGGTATCTTTCCGCTATATTGAAGTCCACGGCAAGAATGCAGCTGCTGATAAAAGACATGCTTGATTATTCACGTCTCGGTCATGATCACCAACTCTGTAAGCTCGACTGCAACCAACTTGTGCAGGAAGTATTACAGGAAATGAATCTGTTGATAGAAGAAACAAAAACCAAACTGATCATTGACGAATTGCCTGTTATGGATTGTTATAATGAGTTAAAACTGGTGTTTCAGAATCTTATCAGTAACGCTATCAAATTCAGAAAACCAGATACGCAACCTATCATTACCATTAGTGTAAAAAAAGATGATTCTACTTTTACGTTTTCAGTAAAAGACAACGGCATTGGCATTGAAAAAAATTATTATGAACGGATTTTTGTGATTTTTCAGAGGTTACACAACCAGAAAGAATTTCCGGGAAGCGGTATTGGACTCGCTCATTGCAAAAAAATAATTGAGATGCATGGCGGAGAAATATGGGTAGAATCTGAACCAGGCAGAGGCAGTACATTTTACTTTACTATTCCAATAACATGAAAAAAATAAACTCCATATTGTTGATCGATGACGATGAAGATGATAATTTCTTTCATAAGATCGCTTTAAGTGAAGCTAATATTTGCGAAAATATTGTTGTTGCCGAAAGTGGTTTCTCGGGACTTGACCTCATAAAAAAACCCGGATTTGAACCCGAACTTATTTTTCTGGACATTAATATGCCAAAAATGAACGGGTGGGAATTTCTGGCAGAGTACAGGAAACTAAATCTTAAAAACAAGCCCATTATTATTATGCTTACTAC
Organism: Bacteroidota bacterium; assembly: GCA_021323535.1. Lineage (GTDB taxonomy): Bacteria > Bacteroidota > Bacteroidia > B-17B0 > Aurantibacillaceae > Aurantibacillus. The sequence continues at coordinate 28,994 of JAJONO010000035.1, read as the reverse complement.
CTCCATGAACCCGCAGGACCGTGATCGTTCAAAAGACATACCAGAAGTTGTGGATTTCAGGACAAAACCGTTGGATGTAAGGATGCTTAAGAGTATTTATCACAGTTATTTTGACGGGAAAGAGGCCTCTTAGTTCTTGATTTTAACGAATAACGTATGCTCATAACCTTAACATGGCAGTTATTAGTTACAGGTTATACATTCAGTTGCCCATTATTCATAAATTATCTTAATCTAAATTTTTTAGTTTCTTAACTTTAAGTTAAAAAGAGTTTCTTTGTGCTGCATAAATCCAAAGCTTTCTGCATTCCGTATATAAACCAAGTAACCCAAAAAAGCCATAAGGCAGTTAATGAAAGATCTGAAAGAATACATTGAATCGGGCATACTGGAACTTTACGTTTTGGGAATGGCCGGTGCGGATGAAATGAAGGAAGTGGAGAAAATGGCCGCCGCTCATCCGGAAGTGGAGAATGAAATAAAACTGATCACTCAAAGTTTAAAAAGTTACTCTAAAGCAACTGGCGCACAGGCAAACTCCACCATAAAACCAATGGTGCTTGCTGTAATTGATTACCAGGAACGTATGATGGCGGGCGAACAGCCAACCGTGCCGCCTGTATTGAATCAGAATTCGAAACCTGAAGATTATAGTACGTGGCTCAAAAGAAAAGACATGGTTCTTCCCGATAATGCCAGCGAAATTTTTGCGAAACTTATTGGCGTAACTCCTGAAGTTACCACAGCTATTTTATGGATACGTACCGAAACTCCTTACGAAATTCATGATCACGAATACGAACGGTTTTTGATACTTGAAGGTACCTGTGAAATTAATGTAGACGATAAAATTTATGGCCTGAAAGCCGGCGACTATATGAGCATTCCTTTACATGTTGGTCACTTTGTAAAAGTAACCTCCTCTACTCCCTGTAAAGCTATCTTACAGCGCGTAGCTGCATAATTAAGGATTGGCCGTCATAGTTTGTTTTGTAAACTGTTTTACTATAAATTTCTTTTTAACTCCATTCACCCGGTAGATCATCAGGATGGCGCCATCAAACTCCGGAGGAGTAACTTGCTTTTCGCTCGCCATTTCTTCCTTAGTGGATTTACGGTTATCCCATGTTTTTTCAAAATTATAGGAATACATAGCATCTGATTTTATTTCTTTTCCGGAGACTTTAGGAATAAAATAATTTCCATTGATCCAAATCGTATCTACTACAAATTTCTTTGCCACCACATTCGTACTAAATGAAATATGATAATTGACCCCATGTTTGCAACAGTATCCCATGGCCCAGGTATGACAGGTTGCCTTTTTAATTTTTATATCCTGCGAGGAAACGATTCCTGCAAAGAGAAGGAAAAGGAAGGTGAGAGCTTTTTTCATAACGTGTTTTAATGGAGATGCGGAAGGGGAGATTTTTTCACTTAAGACTTTGTTAATTTTTGTAAACACAACAAATGCTTCTTTTAATCTTTGTAAATTAGATTGAATGAAATTTATTTTTCCTTTTCTTATTTTATTATTCAGTCAGTCATTGGCTCAGATCAAAACTGTTCATGTTCTGGTGGCGCTTTGCGATAATAAAAATCAGGGCATTGTACCTGTTCCCGCAAAGATCGGTAACGGACAGGATCCGCCGAACAACCTCTATTGGGGCTGCGGTTATGGTGTAAAAACATTCTTTAAAAAACAAAACGATTGGAAACTGATCAAATCTATTCCAAACCCTGAAACTAATATTTACGAAAGAGTTGTATTTAAACACAGTTCCACCAACACATATCTTATTGCAGATGCTTATGACGGAGCCTTCATTAAAAAAACCACTTCCGATCTGATGGATTACACTGCGGGTTTACAGAAAAAAGAAATTGATGTGAATGGTACCAAATTAAAAGCAGGGGGCAGCGCTGATTTAATCTGTTATGTTGGTCACAACGGTTTAATGGATTTTTCATTGGAGAAATATCCCGAGAAGTCCGACGAGCAAAAACGCGATGTTGCCATCTTTGCCTGCGCCAGCAAGTCGTATTTTAAAGCGCCTGTAAAAAAATCGGGGGCCAATCCTCTAATCTGGACAACCCATCTGATGTGTCCCGAAGCCTATACTTTAGTAGCCACTGTTAATGGCTGGATAAAAAAAGATAAACCCGAAGTGATCCGTGAAAGTGTGGCTCAGGCCTACAACAAATATCATAAGTGCGGGATCAAAGGCGCGAGAAATTTATTTTCAGCAACGTGGTAGTAACTGTTGAGAGTTAAGGGTTAAAAGTTGAGCGTTCTGTATGTATAAACACAAATACAGAACACAAAGCTAAATTCAAACTCTGTGCCCCCGGCTTCTTCTGCGAACTCTGACGCTTACGCCATAGCTTCAGCGCAGGCGCTGCGAGAACCAGGAAAGAATCTACTTCTTCAGCTTATCAATATTCTTCTGGATGTACTTTTCTGACGTGATCAGCGCGGTTTGAATGCGCTTGGCATAATGGATGGAATCAATGATCTCTTTTTGTTTTTCTTCAATTACTTTCTTTTGCTGTTCTGCCAAAACCGTTCTTTCATTAGCTAATTGCCGCTGTGCCTCCACTTCTTCCTTTTGTTTTTCGATAATGGATTTCTGCTGGCTGATCAGGCGGAACCGGTTATAAAGAAAAACTGAGAATACAAGTACAATAACAAGGCCAAGGATCGCAGAATAAATTATTAAACGTTGCTGATTGGATTGTTCCAGGTGCTGAACATCTTTTTTATCCTGCTCTGCTTTGGCTAGCGCTTCCTTCTTTGAGAATTCATAGTATAATTGTTCCTGTATAGACTTTGATACAATTTCTTCGCTCTTAATACTATCGGAATAATCGTAATACATTTTATAAAGTTCGAGTGCTTTCTTGTAATTACCCGAAGCTTTTTCAATATCTGTAAGAACGCCATAGCTTAATTTAATATCTTCTTTGCTTCCCACTTCCCTGGCAAGCTCCAACCCCTTTGTAACATAGTCCTTCGCCTTATCAAGTTTAAGTTGCATGTAATATAAATTTCCGAGGCTTGTATACAGGGCAGAAATCCCTTCTTTATCGCCAAGTGTTTCTTCAATTTTTAAAGCATCAATATATGATCTTTCTGCCCTTTCAAATTCCTTTCTCTCTACATAAATATTGGCAAGGTTGTTATAGGAACTTATAATGCCCACCTGATCATTGAGTTTATGTTCCAGCTCAAGGGCCTTATTGTAGTAAACGATCGCCAGTTCAGCATTGCCTTTATCATGATAATAATTTCCTATGTTATTGATCGTATGCGCAAAATGAGTATCGAGTGTATCGTGAAGCTCGCGTTTGATCTTTAACGAACTCTGGAAATTCTTCATAGCCTGATCGCGGTTCTTGAGGCTGTAATAAGTATTACCGATATTATGATACGTGGCCGCTACGCCTTTTTTATCGTTGAGCTCCTCTCTTATCCGAAGTGAAGTAAAATAATTTTTTAAAGACTGAGGATAATTTCCCCAACCATAATATACCAGCCCATAATAACTGTGAACGGTTGCCAGGCCCGGTTTGAAATTTAATTGCTCCGACAACACTTTGGCCTGCGTAGCAAAGCCCATGGCTTTTTCATAATCGCCTGTGATAATATTTTGTCGCGATAAAGCAGTAAGCGCATTGATTTTATTAGTGTCGTCGGGCATTTTTTGAAGCGCCTCCGGCAGGGACTCATTTTGTTGCGCGTTGCAAAAAACGGATAAGAGTAAAAAACAAAAACATATTTTCCTGGTAAAACTCATATTTGTTTTTTAGTAAGAAAAGTAAACTCATTTCTTTTCAACGGTAATATATGCCCTATGGCTTGGATATTCAACCCCTTCATAAGGGTGCCGTTGTATTACATCTATGATCGTGAAATTATTTTCCTTTAAGAGTTCAAGTACTTTCTCCACTTCAAAAAAATAAAAATCGATATCCGCTTTTTCGTCCAAAAAATATTCCTGGTGAATGATCTCATCACCTATATGAAACGAAAACAGAAATTGTCCTTTTGGTTTTAGTATTCTGTTTACTTCAGAAAACGCTTTTGATAATTGTTCTCCGGTAAAATGTACAATGGAATAAAACGCTACAGCTGAATTAAACTCTTCATATTTAAAAGAGAGTTGTAACATATCGGCGACAGAAAAACTGATCTGCGGATTTAATTCACCTGCAACTTTTACCATTGCTGAAGAGATATCGGTTCCAAGAATATTGATGGCTCCGTTTTCGAAAAGAAATTTTGTAGTTTGTCCTGGTCCGCAGCCAAGATCGATCATTCTTCCTTTATTATTTCCAGCAAAAGCTTTGAGAAGAATTTTATCGAGATGTTTTCCTTCGAGTTCATTTCCGTATTTTTCAGCGTACTTTTTCGCAGTTTTATTATAACAGTCTATGACTTTGGAAGGATTCATTTTGTTTTTATTCTTTCATTTAACAGAAAATTAAGATCGTGAAAAACTTTATCAACCTTTTACATAATCGTAAGCCGCCTTAGCATATTTTTTCCATTTATCTGAATAATCAAAAGGCACCTGTACCCACTCTTTCATGGCGCGCCCTTTCTTTGAAGGATCAAATAATTGAGAACCGTCAAGTGCGAGCGCTTCTTTATGTTCCTTTCCTGTTAACTTAAACACCATGCATTTTTCAAAAAAACACATAAAAGCTTTTCCGTTTACTTTAAAACATGGCTTGCCAAACATCTGGCTTTCTTCTGCGTCTTTAATAGCACTGCCTGTCTTTAAATATAACTCCTGTTCTTTCATAATTATTTGATTAGCCCTAATGATTTTTTTGTTTTTGCCGGAAGCTTTGAAGCAATAAGTTCATACGATTGCTTCGCGTATTGCTCCCATTGTTTTTTGGTGAGGCGATTGATATCATCCAGGTGGACCCACTTGTACCTTGCGAGATAAGGCGCCGGCATAAATCCTTTGCGCGACGATATCTCATCAAATTCTTCATCATTTACTTTAAAAGAAGCTGAAACAGGAACGCTATTCGGCGAGGTGATAATAAACATTTTATCGCCCACGTTAAAACAGAGATGATCTTCCCATTTAATATCTTCGGTAACGCCTTTGAATTTTTTACAGATAGCCTGTAATTCTTCGATAGTCATAAAGCGAAGATACTAGAATCCGGGGTTAGAAGCAAGAGCCAGGAAACAGGAAGAAGGTCGTGTCAGTTTGAGTATGACGTGATCAGGATCCAGAAACTAAATGAACCGTTTCACAAAATCGGCCTTTCTGTAGCGGCTGAGCTTTACAAGTTTGCCATCGGCCATTTCCACTTCTTCATCACCTTTTTTGTATCCTTTTACGTGGCGAAGATTAATAATGGTGCTCTGATGGATACGGTAAAAACCATATTCATTAAGAAGCTCTTCGTATTCACCAATGGTTTTGCTTGTGGTAATTTTTTTATTGTCGGCCATTATAAAATGTGTGTAGTTCCTATCGCCTTCAAGTCTTATAATTCCTTCGATGTTGAGGATCTGGAACCCTTCCATATTGGTAACAACCAGTTTTTTGATCTTACGATCATCGCCATAATTTTCAATGAGTACTTTAAAACGCTGGTCATTGCCCCGTTTCAGCATCTGAATATGGCTATCCAATTTCTCTACCAGGGCTTTTAGCTCACTTGTTTTAATAGGTTTTAAAAGGTATCCAAAGGCGCTGAACTGAAAAGCTTTTACTGCATAATCATCGTGAGCCGTAATGAATACCACTTCAAAATTTATCTCCTCAAGCTGTTGCAGAATATCAAAACCTGTACCCGAAGGCATTTTGATATCAAGGAAAACTACTTCCGGTTTTGCGCTTTTTATGAGTTTGATGCCTGCTTCAACACTATCGGCTTCGCCAAGAATTTCAATTTCCTGGTCGAAATTTTTTGAGAGTTGATTACGCAAAAGAAAACGCGCATCTTTTTCATCATCGATTATTACTGCACTTATCATGATATTAAAGGTATAATTATTTTTACTCTTGTTCCGCCTTTTTCCGGGCGCTCAAAAACTACTTTTGTTCCAAGGCGCTGTTCTGTGATCTGTATGCCTTTAGAATCCTGCGATCCCATCTTATTCACATCTATTCCCTTTCCGTTATCTTCCACGGTACATAACAGCGTTTCAGGATCCTGGCCATACATTATCGAAATAGTAATAACTCCTTCCTGCTTAATAGGAAGCACACCATGCCAGATGGCGTTCTCAACAAAAGGCTGAATCACCAGTGGAGGAACAAAACAGCTAAACCTGTCGATGTTATCATCCAGCTCAATGATATAGGAGAAACAATTATCGCATCGTATCTTTTCAATATCAAGATACAACTCAAGTGTATCAATTTCTTCCTTTAAACTGATCTTTGATTTGGCACTGTTGTTAAGAATACGACGAAGAAGACTACTGAAATCGGCCATTACTTCATTGGCAATGTCCGTTTTTCCTTCAATGAACATGCGTTGTATGCTGTTAAGACTGTTAAACAGGAAATGCGGGTTCATTTGTGCCCTGAGAGCCTTTTGTTCCAGCTCTGTTTTTTTCATCGCGAATTCAACTTCCTGCTGACGTTTATGACTTTTATCCCGTAAAAACAGTATCACTAAAATAAGAATGAGTACCACTGTAACAGAAATAACAAGAATAATAGTGGTCTTACGGCTTTGTGCCAGGGCATTTACTTCTATGTTATTTTTTTCAAGGATGGCAATTTCCTTTTCTTTTTTTTCGGTTTCGTATTCAAGATTCATTTCATTGATCTTGAGTTCGAGTTCTATCGATTGAAGAGAATCTCTGAGTACAATGTGTTTATGATAATACCACAGGGCGCTATCATTACGTTTTAAAAGGTAAAGCGCATCTGATTTACGTTTGTATGTTTCCGATTCAAGGTTTCTTAATCCACGCCTTTTTGTTATTGCCTGCGATGAATCGAATAACGCCAGCGCTTTCAATAAAAAAGGAGTTTGCTGTTGCGGTTTTCCTTGTAATTCGAAGGCCTGGTTAAATTCAATGGAAGCAAGAGAAATGATCACCGTTGCCTTTCCTTCAGGATCATCCATCCTGTTGTATGTATCAAATGCGCTGTTAAGATATTTTTTTGCTGTTTCATTCTCACTGGCATCCATGTAAACGGAAGCAATGTTCGAGTACAGATCGGCCAGTTTAAAATCCATTGAATTATCTTTCGTGGTCTGGGTATATAATTTTTCTGCCAGCTTGAAATAATCACTCGCCTGAGAAAATTCTTTCATGTTCAGGTAAGTTATCCCAAGAGCCACGTAAGCCGATGCAATAATATCATTGGCGTCTTTACCATGCGGTTTAAGATTAACCGCTTTTAAAAAACATTCCAATGCGCTTTTTTCATTGTGGAGACGATTGTAACAATTACCAATGGCTACATACATCATTGAAATACGATCGGTATCATGTAACAGTTCAAAATATTTTTTTGAAAGAAGCATGTGATTCATCGCCTCACCGTACTTTCCTACTCTGTTATAAATGACAGAAATATTATTATGAATTTTTCCAAGTTCAACAACGTTATTGTTCTTTTCATGAATAGCAATGAGTTTTTTATCCAGCTTTTCAGCTTCAGGATAATTTCCCATCATCATGTATGCCTGCGCGAGGTGTTTTATGGAAGTTTCTTTTCCTACAGCATAATTGAGTGAGGCTGATAACTTACCGGCGTCTTCGGCATATCTCACTGCTTTTTTTGTATCTGTATAAGAGTATTGCCACGAAAGCTCGTTTAAGAGGTCGGTCCTCTTTTTCTGGTCGGTGCATTTTTTTAATTCAGCCTCAAGGCTATCTACCAATTGTGCATTAAGATGCGCGGCAGAAAGAAGAAGTACGAAAAGAAGACATCTTTTTAATATTGGAGCAAGAACTTTCATCTAATTATCTCTTTGAAATTAATTCTTTTATCCAATAATCCCTTAAATTATTTTTATTTTTTGTGGAGGAGTCTGTAAATCTTGTTTTTAAAAAAGGAGCCAGCCACCAAACCGACTCCTTTCTTGTGGTCACATGAAAATTAATTGTGCCTTGGATTAAGAATTCCGGTGGTCATATAACAGGCTACACCCGCAATAATCGCCGCGCCTACACCTCCAAAATAACCGAGCATTTTGCCTCTTACTTTAGCATGTTGTTTAACGTTCACTTCAGAAGTCGTAGAAAGATTGGTTCCTCCATCATACAGCTTATGTGTTTTTGCAGTGATAACTCCATTTCCTTCGTACTTATATTCGGTTTTGGTTCCAACCATTTTAATACCTATAACCTGGCCTTTTAATTTGCTCGTACCCTTACCTGCCTCGCACATTTCAGCATAGTCAATGTTCATGTCGGAACCCTTGAATTTCCCGTATTCTGTACCCGGAAAGATCTGTTGTCCCTTTGTTGTTGGACTAAGCATATTAAATGTGTATGCTTCTCCGGCATTGAGTCGGTTCGCGTAATACGAAACGTAGCCAATGCTTTTTCCATCGAGGCTCACCTGAAAACCAATGATATCGTAAGCCGATACGCTGTTGGGAACCTGGAATGTTACATTAAGCGAATCGAGCATTTTATTGCAATCGCAATCTTTGAGGTTTTTTCCGTCGCGTCCCGAGAACTGCGCCGAAGCTTCTGTTACAGCAAATAACGTGAACAGGGATATAATCAGAGTGTTTATTTTTTTCATTTGATTTATTTTACTAATTAATATTATTGAATAGTTGCAACAAAAGATCCAAGCACTATTTCATTGTATTCTGAGTCGTATCCCTTGCAGGTAACAGTAATCTGCGTACCTGAAACAACCCAACTCGATACTTTTCCAAGTCGGAAAGAATAAGCCTTTCCTGAAATGGTTCCGTAGGTTGGAAAAACAGTAGTATTCGGCTCAATAAGAAAGCCATTTACCACATCGCCTTGTGGCCCGGAAGCACTCTGACTAAAGCTCATTCCTGAGCCTGTATAATTGTGTGTAAATTTAAAGGAGGGCTGATAAGAAACAGGATCAGGACCGGTAGAGCTAATCACCACTTTATAATATACAAATTCTCCATCTCCAACCAAACCGTCTGCCGGGGCTTGCGTTTCATGCACAATAGAGGCCGAAAAAGTAAAGCCACCATTGCGTGTTCCTTTATAATTACGATCGTAGATATTATCCGGTACGTATTCTGTTGCTTTTTTACATCCTGAGAAACCAAGCACCAGAGAAGCTAAAACAAAAAGAGCGAATGTCTTTTTTGTTATTATCATGTTTTTAATTTTTTTCATGTTTTTCTGTTTTTAATAATTAAAAAGGATTTTTGAATTCTCTTTTTTTGGTGTTGTTAAATGTAAAACCAATACTTGTGTTGATCTTGCACGATTTGCTGGTCCAATCGTAATAAGGAGCTACATTGAACGCCACATTTTGTTTCCAGTCGTTAGCGCGGGCCCTGTAAATGTCGTTATATCGTCCCCAGATGTAAGTTGTACCTACCTGGAAAACATAAATACCTACTCCTGCTCCAACACAATTCAGAAAAGACTGGCGCGCATCATAAGCTTTTTCGAGGGCATCATCCATTGTTTTCTGGTCTTTTGTGTTCTGGTATTCTTTATACTGCTTGTTGGATTTTATTTTCTGACCGAAACCATAAATGATCAAACCATAGCTTAAAGGAGTTAAAAGAAAATAAGCCTTGCGTGTTGGTCCGCGGCTGCATGAGTATAGTCCCCAGCCTGGTAACATAAGCGATTGAATGGTAGCTGCCGGGCCTGCCCCATACTCCTGGTTGTCTTCTCGCGCAGAAGCGTTTTGTTTTAATGTTTGTTCTGACATGGTGGAAGCATTGGTTTTAACCGAAGTTGCCTTCACGCTGTCGGGCTCGCCGGTTATCTCAATACCATTGTTGGCCCATGCTCCGGAAACGAACAGCATAAGCACACTGCAGGCAATGACCCTTAGCGCATGTGATCCGGATGATTTGTAAAATGTAGTTTTTGTTTTCATAGTTTTGTTTTAATGGAATCAAATATATGTTTCACATATTGCATAAATCCGGTAAGCTATCCTTTGGTATGATATGGAGGATACTTGGTGAGGTTATTTTATTTCTTGGTAAAATCGGCTGATACATGTCAAAAAGAGCTTTTTTAGCTATTATCCGTTCGTTACATAATTGACAACGTTCATTACAAATCGTTTCCTGCAACCGAAAATAAATTTATCTTTAGATCTTGCCCATACCAACACGAACTTAACTGAACATGAACCCGATATTTATCTCCTTGCGGATTGTATTCGTGACAATCTTATTTTTTGTTTGCACCTTCATTAAAGCTCAAATGTCATTTACAGACAGTATGAAACATGTCATCCATACTACTCTAAATGATTCAACGAAAATGAAAACCTTACAGATTCTAACGGTGTATTATGCTACAAACAACACCGATTCGGCGAAGAGGTATGCTAACATAATGCTTGAATATGGAATTAAAACGAAAAGACTAAGGTTCCAGGGAGTTGCGTATGCTAACCTGGCCGAGATTGAATCGCAACTTGGAAATTATGCAGAACAAATCAAGTACCTGATTAAAGGGCTCCAATTAATGGAAGGATCAAAAGATGTGGAGGGACTCATGCGAATGAATGTAAGATTGACCGAAGCTTTCCTGGCTTCCGATGATACAACCAATACGCTGATACACCTAAAAAAAACAGAAGGATATTATAATACCCTGGAAGAAAGAAAACGAAAATACATTTATAGCAAGATGAATCTTATTATGGGAAGCATCAGTTTAAAAAGAAATAAACCGAAAGCTGCTATTGAGTATTTTAATAATGCCCTGGAGCGTATCAGTGTGGAGGGTGTGCCATGGATGAAGGCAAGGGCGCTTCAAAGCCTTGGTAAAACTTATAACATTATGGGTGATGTTACAAAAGCACGCGATTTTTACAGCAAAGCACTTACTATTTCTAAGGATCTCAATAGCCATATAGATATTAGCGCCTGCAGAGAAGGGCTTGCTTCTCTTCTTATAAAACAGGACAGAACCGACAGTGCTTTGGTATTCATACAACAGGCCGAGAAAATGGCAAGAAAGATGAACGATCAGCTAACTCTTGTAAAAGTGTACGATAAATACATTGATCTTTACACGAAACTTGGAAACAGTAATAAAAAGATATTTTACCTTGAAGCCAAACAAAAACTTAGGGACAGTCTTAACGCTGTTTCATTTAACGAAGCCCTGGCAGATGCGCAGATAAAACTCCGGAACCATGAAAAAGAAAAAGAAAACGAATTACTGAATGAAAAGAATAAAGTACTTGAACTGGAAGTAAAGAACTCCCGGGGCCGCATCCTGTTAATCGTTATCATTGGACTTGGTCTTGTTTTTGTTCTCCTGTTCAGGAACACGTATCAGAAATTAAAAAGTGAAAAAACAAATATTGAGCTTGAACATAAATTACTGCGAAGCCAGATGAATCCTCATTTTATGTTTAATTCGTTAAGCACAATACAGTCTTTTGTATTATCTGAAACTCCCATAAAAGCGGCCAAGTATCTTTCGTTATTTTCAAATTTAATGCGAAGAACATTGGATAATTCGAGAAAAGATTATATTTTTCTTGAGGAAGAAATTGATGTGCTTAATTCTTATCTTGAATTGGAGGCCATCAGAATGAACAGGCTCATGAACTTTTCTTTTCAGTATGATAAGCAGAGCCTTGGCGGCATACTGGTTCCGCCAATGCTCATTCAGCCGCACCTCGAAAACTCGATCAAACATGGTCTTAAAAATCTTCCGGAAAACGTACCCGGAGAGATAACGGTCTCTTTCAGATTATACGAAAAAGCGCTATATTGCGTTATTACTGATAATGGAATAGGAATAAATGAGTCTATGAAATTAAAAGTAAACAGTCCCGCACATCAATCCTCAGGAATTGATATCACAAAAAAACGTCTGGAGTTGTTATGCAAAAATATGAGAATCCAATATTACTTTAAAATAAGTGACAGAAGTGACCAATCCCCCCTGGATATAACTGGCACGATTGTTGAATTTATTTTACCTTGGAAATATGAAACTAAAGGCTCTCATAGTTGATGATGAAAAAGAAGTAGCAAACGCTCTCCGGTTATTATTAACTTACACTTGTCCCGATGTTGAAGTAATTGACGTCTGCCATTCAGTGGTTGATGCCATAAAATCTTTTAAGATCAAATTGCCCGATATTCTTTTTCTCGACATTGAAATGCCAGGCGGAAATGGTTTCGATCTTCTTGAAGTCATTGACAAGGACAAGCTTCCTCACATTATTTTTACCACTGCCCATAGTGAATATGCGATACGCGCCATAAAATCCGGGGCCGTAGATTACCTGTTAAAGCCCATTGATCCGGATGAACTCGTTACCGCTGTTGACAAAGTAAGAAAAGTAAAAAACAGCGAACTAAAATCAAAACCTGCACAGAAAGGTTCAGTTGCAATTCCTGTCACCACATCAAAAGGCATCATGTTCTTAAATAAAGAAGACATTATTTTTATTAAGGCCGAAGGAAGATATTCGCAGTTATTTTGCCGCGATGAAAAAAGCTACACGGTTTGCAAGAACATTGGCGAGTACGAAGAAGAACTTAGTGCCGACTTCTTTTTTCGGGTGCACAAATCCTACATTATCAACTGCAAACATGTAGTTAAAATAAATTCTACCGATGGCGGTTTCGTTGAAATGATCAACAAAAAAGAGATCGAAATTTCGAAAAGGAAAAAAGGAGAATTTATTCAGTTTTTGAAGTAACTCTCCTTATATTATTTTCTTAAAAACTGATCGCAATTTTTGTCTACTAAAATTGATTGAAACAAAACGCATGATTAAAAATTAATATCAGATTCTTCCAAAACAAACGTCCTGTAGTACATACTGCAGGACGTTATTATTTTATAGTACGTTCATTCCGTCTTCCAACTCTTACAATTATTACATCAAACCTACCACTTATTACAAAGTACACACGAGTGCTGGTTATGATAAGTATGTTTGAGCATTATCAGATTAGTATTTCATATTTCTGTTGATGTGCTTCAAAAATTTACTGCACATTTTCTAAAGCGCACTACGTACTTTATTTCCCATCATCATTCCCCAATCCCATACAGGACTCAATCCCCCCTGTTCCTGTATAAAAAATCTCAAACTAAAATTACAAACCAAATGTTTAACAGGAATTTGTTTTTGACCCTCTGAATGATCAAAAACATTTAAGCGGAAACCGAAAAGCTTTAAGAGAGTAGGTAAAAGAAAAACAAAAATACAATGAAAAAAATAATTCTTGGCGCTTGCCTGGCTCTTGCCATGCATGCAACCAAAGCTCAAACCCAGTTAATTAAAGAATATAACCTTAATTTTATTTCGCAGTATGCCGAGGAAGCCGATGGCCAGCATTTCGAAAAGCAGGGAAGTTTTTACATATTATCCGGGCCGAAAAATTTTGGTACAACTCCTGCTGTACTTGATCCCGTTCTTGTAAAATTAAATTCAGATGGAACACTTGCCGGTTTGAATAAACGTTATACAATAGGAGGCAATCAATATGCAACGCATATTACATCTATCGCTTCCACAACTTCCAGTGCAGATGTTGGCTACCTGTTAAGTGGTGTTACGGCATTAGGCTCAGCAGACGCTTCAAACTTCTTAATAAAAACAGATATATCAGGAAACATTGTCTGGAAAAAAAATTTCACGCTTACACATGAGCAGGGAAATAATATTGCCATGCGCATCACCCAGGTGATCCAGGCTTCTAACATGAAAGTATACATTGTTGGTATGCTTAGAAGAGCTGCAAATTATACAACGGGCGACGCGGAACTTGTGATCATTAAACTGAACCCGGTTACAGGACATATAGAATGGCACAAGGAATATCAATCTGAATATCTGAGCGACTTCAGAACAACAGGAATTATAGAAGGACAGCCTGGTAAATTCAAAGTGTTTGGAGCATCGGCCAATTCAGGTGCACCTTCATTCATTTTTTCTTTCCAGGAAAGTATTTTCGGTACACTTACTTCTCCCAATCTTAAACTGGTTGATTTTTCAGGCACGGCAGTAAACCAGGATATAACTGCAATGCATTATTATCAGAATGGTTATGTTATCGGAGGCAATGTTAATGCCGGAACTCAGAATTCTGTTTTTCTTTTCAGAATGGATAATAATCTTAATAATCCCATTTCTTTAAGCGGGACCTCAAATCAAACCAATTGTTATTTAAACACTCATTTTCCTGAACTGGCTCACATTACCAATAACTCAGCGGGATTAATCCTGAGTGGCAGCACTTCTGCTGTTACGCCCTACAGTTCCTTTGTTATGCTGGTTGGTACAAACGGATCGGTGATCAATAGAAGAAAAGGATACGTTAGTAAAGAGCATGCAACAACATCTGTTGATTGCTTTACCGATGGAACCGGTTTTGCTACATTACACAACAGAACAGATGGAAACAAAAATTCAAGATTCACAAAATATTCATCGATTGGTTTTACGTGTGAGGATACTACCCTGGCCAACTCAAGCTCCAACAATTATAATGTAAGTGTTCAAACTGTTAGTACAATGGAAATGGCAAGACCGCTTCAAACCGTTGTTCCAACTGTTACTGCATCCAATTTTCAGGTATCGGTATTTAATATTTGTGAAACATGCGCTACTACGCCAACTGCGGGCCCTATAACTACAAGCAGCGGAGGAACGATTTACTGTTCAGGCACCATGGTTCTTACTGCGCCATCGGGTTTTTCAAGCTACCAATGGACACATAACGGAAATGCTGCCGGTACAGGCCAAAATCTCAACATTACAACCGGCGGAAGCTATTCTGTTTATATGCTCGATGCAGCAGGTTGCGAGGCTGTTCAAACAATAAGTATTACTAATTACGGAGGTTGCGTGATAAACACCGCGCCACCAAATGTAACTTATTGTTCTTTATCACCAGGTTCGATTCCAACCATTGGATGGAGCAGTAATCCTTTGAGCGGATGTACCGGTAAATGGTCATTTGACTGGTATTATGAGGGAACTGAGATCTCTGGCGGGTCTTATAATCATCCTTTCGTTGGACCGGGAACTTATTCTGTTGTTGCATTGACTCCATGCGGAAACCAGACTTTTGCAATTACTGTTACAGATCAGTTAATAGAGTACGGTGGTCATGCAGCAGCTCTTTCTTCTAATACAACTCCTTACGTTACGTTTGTTCCTGTAACTCCGCCACCGGTGGGTTATGCTTATAGCTGGACCGTAACGAATACCTCAACTTCACTCCAACACTTTGGAACGGCAAGTTCTATTTATATTAATCCATATAACCCGGGCGAAGTATTAAATGTGACATTAAAATTATTTGATGTTCCAAATTGTAAAACATATAGCAACACCATCACATTCATTGATAATCCGGGACGAACATTTAGTCCACAAAAACTAGAGGTGAAAAATGAAGCTGCAGAAGAAATAAATATGAGTGTTTCTCCGAATCCTGCAAGCAATCAGATAACTGTTGCGGTTAAAGAATTCAACAGTGATCTCAATTATATTGTAAATATATATTCTGTTGATGGATCAAAATTAAATAGCATTCCTTTAGTAAAAAACAAACAAGTCATCGATATAAACTCTTTCGCTAACGGAGTATACATTGTTGAAATCAGTGAAGGAAAACGTTCAGTAAAAACACGTTTGATAATTGCCAGATAATCTATTACAACATTTAATCTTATTATAAAATCTTACGCGCGCTATTGTATAACAGCAATAGTGCGCGATAAAGAAGCGGAAACCGAAAAGCTTTAAGAGAGTAGGTAAAAAAATAAAAACAAAAAACTATGAAAAAATTAATTTTAATGGCTGCGATGGTAACATCCATGCAAATCATCAATGCTCAAACCTGGGGCGGTTCAGGTTCACAATCAGGCGATGCCTATAGAACAGGTGATGTAGGTATCGGTAACACAAATCCGGTAACCAAATTTCACTTAACAGATGGAGTTGCAACGATCACGGGAACCAATTCGTATGGTGGGCCACAAATTGTTCTGGGCCCTGCATACACTCATAATAACTCATGGGGAATTGAAACTACTTCAAATGGATTAAATTTCTGGAGGCCAGCAAGCGGACAATCTAATCCAGGGAATTATTTCATGTTCCTCAAACACTCTAACGGAAATGTTGGTATCAAAACGGATAGTCCAACAGCAGCTTTAACAGTAAATGGAAATGTCCTGATAGGTGATCCTCTTGCCATTAGTCTTCCCGCAGGTTATAAACTTTATGTCGCAACCGGAATCCTTACAGAAAAAGTAAAAGTCGCTGTTGAAACAACTGGTAACTGGTCGGATTACGTGTTTGATAAAGATTACAAACTGGCTGCTTTATCTGAAGTAGAAGCTTACGTAAAAAAGAATAAACATTTACCCGGAGTTCCGTCTGCTGAAGAAGTTGTGAAGGAAGGGATCGATGTTGAGAAAATGGATGCTAAGCTTCTTGAAAAGATCGAAGAACTTACTCTCTATGTGATCAAACTTGAAAAAGAAGTGAATGAGTTAAAACAAAAACAACATTAATCATGAAACAATTTATTTTTATAATGGCGACATTCCTACTGGTGTGTCTGCCAAAGTCGGGTTTTTCGGACCCGGCTACTATTAACAACGATGTGAGCGTCACTGATTACATAGGAATAAGGGGTTGGTCAACTTATACCATATCCAAAACATACAGTATGGAAAACTTTGATGATGGTGTTACATTTCCAAACATCACTTATAAAATTCAAATCGATCAGGATAGCCCTTTTCTTATTGGCACTCCAACCATGTCGTTACATGTAATTAAAACAGTAGGTGGTTCTGTTACATTAGACTATTATAAACCTATAAGCCATAACACCGCTTTTACATATACTACAAGTAACGACGCCAATATTGTTTGGAGCTATTCATTTATATTTAAATACCAGGTCCCCAGCTCAACTCCTTTATCACAAACTCAATTAACAAAATTTGAAATTCGAAAATTAAATGGGTTTATCTGGGATTGGCAATCAACATTTTACTACTATGTGAGCACAACTTGCGAGGATTCCTGGAATTTTAATACAGGAACTATTAATGCAGGCGATCATGAAGTTTCCGATTATATCACCGCTTCAGTTCAGGCGTTTCCCAATGGAGGAATAACGGAACTTGATGCTGGATTGGCGGTTACACTGTTACCAGGTTTCTATTCTAACCTCAGTATGAGTGGGCAGGTACTTATAGTAATTGATGGCTGCGGCGGAGCCTACCGCACTTTCAATCCGGCTTTAGGGGCACCAAAAGTTACAGATGCAACAATTCTCAATTTCAAGAACGAGAACATTTCAATTTATCCTAATCCGGCAAATGATATGATCTCTCTGAGCATTCCGAAAGCAACCATCGGAGAGTTCATAAAAATTGAGATACGGGATGTAAATGGAAGACTGCTTCACTCAGAAAACAAAACATACGATAGTAACGCCTCTGCAAATTTAAATACGCTGACACCAGGATTGTATTTTATTACAATCTCAGGCACCGATCTTAATTACAACCAGAAAATTGTAAAACAGTAATTATTCTTCTCTGTAATAAAAAAGCCGGATAAAAATTATCCGGCTTTTACTTTATTTTATATGAGAATTATCTCTTCACATACTGTTCTTCGTAATACTTCGAGTAGTTTCCTGAAGTTACATTGTTGAGCCACTCGTCATTCGACAAATACCAATCAACTGTTTTCTCCAATCCTTCTTCAAATGTTACCGATGGCACCCACCCTAAATCATTCTGAAGTTTAGCGGCATCAATGGCATAACGTAAATCATGTCCAGCCCGGTCTTTTACAAATGTGATGAGTTTTTCGTTGGTACCTTCCGCCCTTCCTAATTTTTTATCCATTAAACGGCACAATAAACGAATTACATCAATGTTCGTCCATTCGTTGTGTCCGCCAATATTGTAAGTACTTCCAAGTTTCGCATTGTGAAAAATAACGTCAATGGCTCTTGCATGATCCACTACATACAACCAATCACGAACATTTTCTCCTTTACCATAAATTGGTAGTGGCTTGTTGTTTTTAATGTTGTTGATACAAAGCGGAATTAATTTTTCAGGAAAATGATTAGGGCCATAATTGTTACTGCAATTTGAAATTACGCAAGGTAAACCGTAAGTATCATGATAAGCACGCACAAAATGATCACTGCTTGCTTTTGAAGCCGAATACGGACTATGAGGATCATAAGATGTTTCTTCTGTAAACATTCCTGTTTCTCCTAACGCTCCGTAAACTTCATCAGTGCTTACATGGTAGAATTTTTTGAACGTAGTGTTTTCTTTCTTATAAAGTGTCTTGGCAGCGTTAAGAAGGTTCACAGTTCCAATTACGTTTGTCATTACAAACTCCAACGGGTTCGTAATGCTTCTGTCTACATGGCTCTCGGCCGCGAGATGGATCACCGCGTTGTATTGTTCTTTTTCAAACAATGAATTGATAAATGCCGCGTCAACAATATCGCCTTTTACAAATTTGTAATTCGGTTTGTTTTCAATATCGGTTAAGTTGGCAAGATTTCCGGCGTAGGTTAATTTATCGAGATTGTGAATGGTGTAATCCGGGTATTTTGTTACGAATAATCTCACAACATGTGAACCAATAAAACCCGCTCCGCCTGTAATTAATATTTTCATTTTACTTTTTGCTATTGACTATAAACTATCGACTATAAGCTCCAATACGTTAGTCCTTTAAGTTTTTTCTTATACATTCCTTTTACATCTACAAGAACTCCTTTTTTTGAAAGAACAGAGTTGAAGAATTTCTCATCGAGTTGTTTATATTCTTTGTGATTAACAGCTACAATTACTCCATCGTAACCTTTACCCATTTTATTTAAACCGAAACCATATTCGTGTTTAAGTTCATCGCTGTCGGCATGCGGATCAACGATCTCCACTTTTACTCCAAACGACTTTAATTCTTTTACAATGTCGGCCACTTTACTGTTACGGATATCACTTACATCCTCTTTAAATGTGGCGCCCATCACTAACACTTTCGATTTTGAAATATTTTTTCCTGCCGCGATAATTTTCTTCACGCAGGTTTTCGCTACGTAAAAGCCCATGCTGTCGTTCACATAACGCCCGCTGTTGATTACGCGGGCATGGTAACCGAGCGATTCTGCTTTATAAGTAAGGTAATACGGATCAACCCCAATACAATGTCCACCCACAAGTCCCGGAGAAAATTTGAGGAAGTTCCATTTTGTTCCGGCTGCTTCAAGTACTTCGTATGTATTAATGTTCATTTTATTGAAGATGATCGAAAGCTCATTCATTAAGGCAATGTTTACGTCGCGTTGTGTGTTTTCAATGATCTTGGCAGCTTCAGCCACCGCAATGCTTGATGCTTTATGTGTTCCCGGCTCAACAATGATCTCGTATACTTTCGAAATAATATCGAGACTTTCTTTATCGCAGCCGCTAACGATCTTTAAAATTTTTGTAATGGTGTGTTCTTTATCACCCGGATTGATACGTTCCGGAGAATATCCAACTTTAAAATCCTTCACATATTTTAATTTGCTCAATTGCTCAAGTACGGGAATACAATCCTCTTCGGTGCAACCCGGATAAACAGTTGATTCGTAAACAACGTAATCTCCTTTTTTAAGAGCCTGTCCCACTGTGTTGCTGGCCCCAATGAGTGGCTTCAGATCAGGAAGATTGTGTTCATCGATTGGGGTTGGAACAGCAACAATAAAAAAGTTGGCCTTTTTCAGATCTTCAATTTTATGGGTGAAGGTAATGTCGCAATTTTTGAAATCGTCTTTCACCAGTTCCTGGCTTGGGTCAATTCCTTTTTTCATCATACCAACCCGTTTTTCGTTGATATCAAATCCAATCACCTTCACTTTTCTGGCGAAAGCAAGAGCAATTGGTAATCCTACGTAACCGAGTCCGATTACTGCAATGGTAGCATCTTTTTTTAAAATCCGGTCGTACAAGTTCATTGTTGTATTTTTGTTTATGAATTTAAATTTTTAAGAACATTGGCGGGTCTCAGCGCGTAAATACGTTCAATGATATCTACCACTTTCATTCCTTCTAGCGCGTTGGTTGTTATTTTATTTTTTCCTGTAAGCGTGTCTACCACGTTTTCAATCACATTGTGATGATTGTTTGCAGATCCTTTATAAGCACCGTAATCATTCGCAGGATTTGTATCGGCAAGTTTTGGCATCTCGTAATCTTTGATGTTACACACTTCGATCTGATCCATATACTGACCGCCCACTTTCACGCTGCCTTTGCTTCCCACAATGGTAAGCGAAGATTCGAGATTTTTTTCCCAAACAGCGGTTGAGTAATTCACGCAACCCATTCCTCCATTCACAAAATCAAAACTTACAAAACCGCTGTCTTCAAACGCGGTTGTATCCTGGTGATTAAAGTCGGCAAACTTCGCCTGTATATTTGTAATATCTCCGAAGACCCAGTACATAATATCTATCCAATGACTGAATTGTGTAAACAAGGTTCCTCCGTCGAGATCCTGGGTTCCTTTCCAGTTTCCTTTTTTGTAATAACGTTCATCGCGGTTCCAGTAACAATTCAGCTGAACCATGTAAATATCTCCAAGAATTTTATTCTCCACAACGTCTTTTAACCAAACACTTGGGGGCGAGTAACGGTTCTGCATCACGCAAAACACAATTTTATTATGCTGTAGGGCGTTAAATACAATTTTCTCGCAATCGGTTTTAGTGAGGGCCATTGGCTTTTCAACCACAACGTGCTTGTTGCGATCAAGCGCCTTGAGAGCGTGTTCGCTATGTAGTCCGTTTGGTGTACACACATTCACAACTTCTATCTCGGGATGCGCGCTTAAAAGTTCATCAACAGAGTTATAGAATTTTTCTTTAAGGTCATTAAGACCAAGTTTTTCTTTAGGTAAAAGATCGCAAACCGCTACCAATTCACAGTTCGGATTTCTTCTCACCATTTCTGCATGACGCTTACCAATATGACCCTGGCCAATTACGGCGAATTTGATTTTGCTCATGGTTAAGAGATACGGCTTACTTTGTTGTTTTCTAATTTATATTTCTGGCCGCTTTCAGAACAAGTAGCTATGCCCTCTTTATCAAACTGCAGACGGTGACCGTATTCGCTCATCCAGCCGGCCTGGCGTGCAGGATTTCCAATCACGAGCGCGTAATCGGGAACATGTTTGGTAACCACGGCGCCTGCCCCGATAAAAGCAAATTTGCCAATATCGTGACCGCATACAATGGTAGAATTTGCGCCAATGGAGGCACCCTTTCCTACATTTGTTTTAGCGTACTGATTTTTTCTGTTAACGGCGCTCCTCGGATTGGTTACATTCGTAAACACCATGCTCGGCCCCAGGAAAACATCATCTTCGCAAACAACTCCCGTATATATTGAAATATTGTTTTGAGCTTTTACGTTGTTGCCTAAAATAACATCAGGTGAAATAACTACGTTCTGACCAATGTTACAGTTTTTTCCAAGCTTACAGTTTGGCATGATGTGAGAAAAGTGCCAGATCTTTGTTCCTTCACCAATCTCACAACCTTCATCGATCACCGCAGTTGGGTGGGCAAAATAGTGTTTTGAATCGCTCATAAAATTTATGCAAAATTAAGAAAAGAGGCGGTTTATCAAAATGTAAATGATCATTAAAAACCCTCCGAAAAATCAATATTTTGATATCTTTGTCCGTTATACTCAGATAATATGAATACCGGATATAAAAAGTTCCTCCCTCACGCTGTTGCCATAGCAATTTTCGCCATTATCACACTCATTTATTTCAAGCCTTTATGGAGCGGAAAAGAGCTCAACCAGGGTGATATTTCCCGTCATAAAAGCATGAGTAAGGAAATTGCGGACTATAGAAAGGAAAATAAATCCGAGCCTTTATGGACCAATTCCATGTTTGGCGGAATGCCGGCTTACCAGATCTCAACGTTATATCCGGGCAATTGGATCGCTAAGCTCGACAACGCTTTCAAGCTTTTTATACCACTGCCAGCGGGCTATCTCTTCCTGTATTGTCTTGGCTTTTTCATACTTCTTCTCTGCCTTGATGTAAACCCCTGGCTGGCCATGGTGGGAGGCGTAGCTTACGGACTAAGCTCCTATTTTCTCATTATTCTTGAGGCGGGACATAATTCCAAAGCCAATGCTTTAGGATATTTACCGGCTCTCCTCGGAGGTGTGATCCTTATTTTTAAGGGCAAGCACTGGCTGGGACTGGCGCTTACTACGCTCTTCACGGCAATGGAACTTAACTGTAATCACGTTCAGATCTCTTATTATGGTTATATCCTCATTGGTTTCATTATTCTAGGTTATTTCTTCACAGCCATTAATAAAAAAGAACTCAAAACATACTTTAAAGGAGTAGCCCTTTTTCTTATTGCGTCAATTATAGGCCTGTTGCCAAATGCAGGAAACCTGATGACAACGAACGAATACGGGAAGTATAGTACCCGTGGGAAGTCCGAACTCACTATTAATTACGAATCGATCCAAAGCGCAAGATCGAACGCTGTCGGACTTGATGGAAATCCTAATAAGCCGGTCGCTACTCCTGGCCTTATCGACAATCACGCGAAAGAGCAACATGCAAAGAATACTACTACCGGGCTTGATAAGGATTATGCAACCAGATGGAGTTATGGCATAGACGAAACATTCACCATTCTTATCCCTGATTTTAAAGGAGGCGCTACCGGCGCGATTGGAACTGTGGATGAGAACGCACTTAAAAAAGTGAATCCTGATTACAGGAGACAGGTTGCCAACAGCAATGCTTATTTCGGGGATCAGGATTTCACAAGCGGTCCTGTTTACATCGGAGCCATCGTATGTCTTCTTGCCCTGCTGGGGATGTTCATTATCAAGAACCGGATCAAGTGGCCAATCTTTTTC
The DNA here is from genome assembly GCA_021323535.1 of Bacteroidota bacterium. Taxonomy (GTDB): domain Bacteria; phylum Bacteroidota; class Bacteroidia; order B-17B0; family Aurantibacillaceae; genus Aurantibacillus. The sequence continues at coordinate 5,872 of JAJONO010000035.1, read as the reverse complement.
GGAACACTCTTAACAATTGCGCTGGCTTGGGGAAGAAATTTTATGCCGCTTACCGATTTCTTCCTGGATTACGTTCCTGGTTACAATAAATTCAGGGCCGTTTCCATGCTAATGGTCATTGCAGAATTAACTATTCCTCTTCTCGCTATCATGGCTGTGAACGAATTGCTCAAACTAAAAGCAGGACAAAACATTCGTTTCTACTTTAAAGGAACAGGTTCGGGAGTTGGCAGGTTTAGTAAAGTCATGGCTATTCTTGCTTTCCTTCACACTGTGATGCTTTACATCATGAAAGCCGTGTTTAAAAAACAGGTTCAGAAAGATGAAACAGGAAGAGAATATTTTGAAATTGAACCCAAGAAGGTACTTTTTGTGCCTGGTGTCATCATTGGAGGATTCTGTTTCTTATGCTGGATGGTTCCCGACGCATGTAATACGTTCACTTCACAATACGAACTGGAAACTATGGTCAGGCAATACGTGCAAGCGGGACAAGGTACAGAAGAACAACTACGTCCTGAATTAATTCCTGTACTCGACCAGATCGTTGTAGCGCGCAAAGCTATTTTCCGTGCCGATGCTTTACGTTCACTTATTTTCGTCATTCTCGGATTTCTCGCTGTATTAGGTTTTATCTCCGGCAAACTCAAAAAAGAACTTTTCATTGTGGCGCTTGGGTTGTTCATTACCATTGACCTGTGGACAGTTGACATGCGATACCTGAATGACAAATCTTTCATAACCAAAGAACAAAATCAGCAGAGTATTGTCGCTAAAACGGCTGCTGATGAAGAAATACTCAAAGATCCGGATCCCGATTACCGCGTTCTCAATCTAACTGCAAGCACATTCAACGATGCCGGTTCTTCCTATTATCATAAATCTATCGGAGGATATCACGGAGCGAAACTGAAAAAATACCAGGAACTGATCGATTTTCACCTCGACGAAGAGATCAATACTTTTTACAAGAATATAAATAAAGCATCCGGCAGCGATAGCTCATTAAATTTACTGATGAGCAAACTTAATGTGATTAATATGCTCAACACAAAATATTTTATTATTCCTGCCGGAGGAAGCGATGAAGACAGAGCGGTAATTCCATTTAAAAATCCACAAGCCAACGGAAGCGTGTGGTTTGTGAAGAACCTCAAAGGCGTGGCTGATGCCGATAGCGAAATCGTTGCTTTGTATTACATCAACACAAAAATTCAGGCCGTGCTTAAGCAAAAAAACATGACGGAGCTAGCATTAAAAAATAGTTACAGCGGCGAAGGAACTATTAAAATTGTTTCATATAAACCAAATCACCTTGTTTACGAAAGCGATTCAAAGGACGAACAATTTGCAGTGTTCTCGGAGATCTATTATCCTAAGGGATGGAACGCTTATGTTGATGGTCAATTAAAACCTCACACAAATGTTAACTATGTTTTAAGAGGTATGGTTATTCCGGCTGGTAAACACAAGATAGAATTTAAGTTTGAGCCTGAAAGCTACGCAAAAAGCAATACCATTGCCATGGTGGGATCTGTACTATTGTTAATTATCGTGGGCGCGGGCATTTATTTACACAGGAAGAACAAGGTTATTGTTAGTTAAAAGTGAATTTAATTTAGCAAGGGCAGATTTTAAATTAAAGAAATAGCTTAACTTTGATATAGAATTTAAAACAGAATCTTAAATAAAAAATTTTCAATTATGGCATTAGAAATTACAGACGCAAACTTCGAAGAGCTGGTATTAAAAAGTGATAAACCTGTATTAGTTGATTTCTGGGCAGAATGGTGTGGCCCTTGCCGCATGGTTGGTCCGGTTGTTGAAGAACTTGCAAAAGAATACGACGGTAAAGCTGTTGTGGGAAAAGTAAACGTGGATCTTAATTCAAACATCAGTATGAATTACGGTATCCGCAATATCCCTACTCTTCTTTATTTTAAAAACGGACAAGTAGTAGATAAACAGGTTGGTGTTGTTCCTAAAGCCGCTTTAGCAGCTAAATTAGACGCGCAACTTTAATAGTTAGAATATTAACTTCAGAGCCCTTCAGAAATGGAGGGCTTTTTTTATTCACCGTAATTAACCACAAAGTGACACGAAGAATTCGCAAAGTGGCACAAAGAAAAATCAAAACAAAAAAATCTTTGCGAAACTTTGTGACAGACCTTGTGTTACGTTGTGGTAAAAAGCAAGTAATTTCTTAGAAGATTGACCCCTTCGCCAGGTCTTTCAGCTTAGAAATATCAATCGCCTCAACAAGGCTTTTCACATTGGCAAGATCAAGGTCACCTTCAATGCAAACAGCAAAGAATGAACCGCTTTCTACCGACAATATTAAAAGTTCTTTCACACGATCGCCGTCTTCACGAACCTTTACATTTCCATTGGCAACTGAATTTTTAAGATCCATCAACTCGCGGTAATCTTTTGTAGAGGTTTTTAGTTCGTTTATAAAGAGAGTGGTCGAATCTGCTTTTCCTTCGTAACTGATGAACCTGACTTCATTCACATGATTAAGAATTTCTTTTACCTGGTCGTTACCAATTACCGCCATTTTAAGCAGACTAACAGGAACACTGAACGTTGTGAAATGCGGCTGGCTTTTATTTTTATCATAGAAACTATTAAAGTTTTTTACTTCTTCGGCAGGCGAAGAACAGGATACTGTAAAAACTGTAAACGAAATAAGTAATGCGTTAAGAATAACGATTGTTTTTTTGCTGAGGGTATTGAGAATCATTTTCATATTTATCTTGTATTTTTTCATGCAGTCCCGATAGCTATCAGTATCGATGATTTCGCGGATTAATTTTCCCTGATCTGCATCATCCATGTAATCTGCGTGCTATTTAATTGTCAATTTCTAAAATATTCCTCAAACAGCAAAATTATCTTTCTTTTAAATTATTACTCTACTAACTCCGCTTTGCCAAGATTAATTTTTTGGCGCTTCTGCCCTTTTGCGCCCTCTGCTTCTTCTGCGTGAACCCAACGAGAAAGTTTAGAGAACCTTCAAGAGATACCAACATGCTACAATTCATAGCCACACTTCGCTACTCTGCGTACTAACTTTGTAATGTGACGGATTCACCCAACAATAATTATTTCAAAGGACGCGGTTCTCAGATAAACACCAATAACCGTTTCGATAAATATTCCTACTCGCAGGAATATAAAGAAATGCTGGACGAAGATTTCCTGGTAAATCATAAAACCGAAATTATTTATACTTACCCGAAAACGATCATTAACAAAGTTGACAGTCCGGATGTAGGAGCCGAATATTCCATTAATCCTTACCAGGGATGCGAACACGGATGCATTTATTGTTACGCAAGGCCAACCCACGAATACTGGGGTTACAGTGCCGGGCTCGACTTTGAGCAGAAGATCCTTGTGAAACAAAATATTGTGGAGCTTCTCGAAAAACATTTTAGCAAAAAAAGCTGGGAGCCAAAACCCATGATGTTGTCGGGTAACACCGATTGTTACCAGCCGGTGGAGAAACAATTGGGGCTGACAAGAAAAATACTGGAGACCTGCTTAAAATATAAACACCCTGTAGGCATTATCACCAAAAACCAGTTGGTATTACGCGATATTGATTTGCTGAAGGATTTATCTGCTTTGAATCTTGTTCATGTGATGGTATCTATTACAGGCACTGATGAAAATGTACGGATGAAGCTGGAGCCAAGAACGGCCACTTATAAAAACAGGTTTAAGGTTCTAGAAAATTTATCGAAGGAAAACATTCCCTGCGGTGTTATGATTGCGCCCATTGTTCCGGGATTGAACAACCACGAAATTCCAACTGTGATGGAAACAGCCGCTAAAGCGGGTGCCACAAGCGCAGGATTTACTATTGTGAGATTAAACGGATCCATTGGCGCTCTTTTCAAGGATTGGGTTGAAAAATCTTTTCCTGACCGTGCCGAAAAAATCTGGAACCAGATATGTGATTGTCATGGAGGAAATCCAAACGATTCCAGATTCTCCACAAGGATGCGAGGCGAAGGAAAAATTGCCGAGAGCATACGATTGCTTTTCCGGATCTCGAGAAAACAATTCATGAAAAAAGAAAGTGACTTTGAATTTAACCTCGATGCTTTTGATCACCGTGCGGGCGATTCGCAGTTGAGGTTGTTTTAGCGAAGTCCTTCAAGGTTTCTGCCTCTTTAACCTTGAAGGTCTTTAAGAAAGGCGTGGGGTCCTTTGAGGTTTCTGTCTCTTTAACAAGGTCTTCAAGATTTGTGAGAGTACTGCCTCCCCCACCTCCAAGGTGTAACGATATTTAAGAGAGTTGATTTTGAAATTCTAGCTATGAAAAACAAAACCGAAGAACTTTTACCATCCACCACATATCACATATTTAACAGAGCTAATGGAAATGAGAAACTTTTTTTGAATCATAACAACTATGAGTATTTTATAGAACAGTATAAATTGTACATCGAACCAATTGCGGAAACATTCTCTTACTGCTTAATGCCAAATCACTTTCATTTGCTGATACGCATGAAACCAGAAAACGAATTGAATGTTTTTTTCGGCAGTAGGACAAAGAAAATTGATTTAAGAATTCTTATGTCTCAACATTTCAGTAATTTTTTTAACGGATATACAAAAGCTTTTAATAAAATGCATAAACGTAAGGGAAGCCTGTTTATGCATCCCTACAAAAGAATTAAAGTGTCAGATAATTCATATCTGTTAAAACTCGTTCATTACATTAACTTTAATCCTATCGAATCGGGTTTGTGTACCGATCCGTTAATGTGGAAATATTCCTCTTATATAGATCTTGTGGGTGAGAAGGAGACTTTTATAAAACGTGAAGAACTAATTACATGGTTTGATGATCTTAATAATTTTAAAGCGGTTATGAATGAACGTCAGACCTTCAAGGTTCCTGATTTACTTGTTAAACCTTGAAGGACCCTGAATAATTTCGTATCTTTGAATCATGCCTCGCAAAACACTTCGCACACTCCTCTTCCTTGGTTCCTGGCTCCTGGCTCTTGGCTCTTTCGGTCAGGATATCATCATTCTTAAAAACGGAAACAAAATGTATTGTAAGATTGTTTTTGTGGATAGTTCTTCGGTGTATTATTCAAAGCCTCCTCAGAAAACACAAATGGAAATTAGTCGCACAGAGATTGAAAAATACATTTGGACCAACAACCCGGCCAATGACACAATTCCGGGAAGGAGTAAGGACCTTTTTATTATAGGACTTTCGGGTGGAATGGCAAAACCCATAAGCGATTATGCGAGCATGGACGCCTCAGACATTAAATCAGGGTTAGCAAAAACGGGATACATACAACGGGCATCTATTACACTTATGCTCACCAAATATTTTGGGTTAAGTGGTACGTTTATGTTCCAGAAAAATAAACTCGATGCCAGTCCCATTGAAGAATTGTATAGCAGAACTTACAACACTACTTTTACCGTTAGTAGTACTTACTGGAAATCGAAAGGATTGTTCGCGGGATTTTATTTAAACTACCCTGTTAAAACACTAAAGGGAATGAATGTTTACTCCGATCTTTACGTAGGAAATCCAAAACACGAACTGCCTTCGGTTGTTTACACAGGGGCGCCTTATGGAGCAGTTGCTACTGTTACGCAACACGAATCTGTTATGCGCGCTTTTACATTTTATGGCGGGCTTGGATTAAGTTACAGAATTGATAAGCTGATAAGCATTAATCTTTCGGGACATTATTTTTACTCCAAACCCGAATTTATCAATATTCTCACCACCTCGTCTACCGGCTATTACGGCAAAGACGATTACGAACAGAAAATCACTTCTATAAACCTGGAATTAGGGTTGAATGTGATTATTGGGAGGAAGTAA
>JAJONO010000034.1 GCA_021323535.1 Bacteroidota bacterium | reverse complement strand
TGTTGAATTGTATTTCACCATTGACGAAAAAAACAATCATGTTGAATTAACTGAAAAAGGAATTGATTTCTTAACCGGAAACTCCGACGATCCTAAATTTTTCGTGATTCCAAACGTTGGAGAAGAAGTGGCCGAAATTGAAAAGAACATTGTTGACCCGAAAGCGAAAACTGCTGCAAAAGAAAAAGTAATGCAGGAATTCAGCATCAAGAGCGAACGCATTCACACCGTGAACCAACTCTTAAAAGCTTACACGGTTTTTGATCGCGACCAGGAATATGTAATTGATGAAGGGCAAGTGAAGATCGTTGACGAGCAAACAGGCCGTATCATGGAAGGACGTCGTTACAGCGACGGATTACACCAGGCCATTGAAGCAAAGGAAAATGTGAAGATCGAAGCAGCAACACAAACCTATGCTACCATCACTTTGCAGAATTATTTCCGTATGTACAACAAACTCGCCGGTATGACCGGTACCGCAACTACGGAAGCGCAGGAGTTCTGGGATATTTACAAATTAGATGTGGTTGAAATTCCAACCAACCGTTCTATTACGCGTAAAGACGAGCAGGATTTAGTTTACAAAACAAAACGAGAAAAATATAACGCAGTAATTGATGAAGTTGTAAAACTCGTTGCTGCAGGAAGACCTGTTCTTATTGGTACAACCACAGTTGATATTTCTGAATTACTCAGCCGTATGCTTAAGCTTCGTGGCATTAAACACAATGTACTCAACGCGAAATTACACGCGAAAGAGGCCGACATTGTTGCTGAAGCAGGTCAGGCCGGAACTGTGACCATTGCTACCAACATGGCTGGTCGTGGTACCGATATTAAACTTGGCGCTGGCGTTAAAGAAGCAGGTGGTTTAGCCATCATCGGTACAGAACGCCACGAGAGTCGTCGTGTCGACAGGCAGTTACGTGGTCGTGCAGGACGTCAGGGAGATCCCGGAAGTTCCCAGTTCTTCGTTTCATTGGAAGATAATCTTATGCGTTTATTCGGAAGCGAGCGTATTGCTTCGTTAATGGATCGCATGGGATTAAAAGAAGGTGAAGTGATACAACACAGCATGATCACCAAATCGATTGAGCGCGCGCAGAAAAAAGTTGAAGAAAACCATTTCGGAACCCGTAAGCGTTTGATCGAATACGATGACGTAATGAACGCTCAGCGTGATGTGATCTACCGCAGAAGAAGAAACGCTCTTTACGGAGATAAATTAAGTATTGATATTGCCAACATGATGTACGAAGTTTCTACAAGCATGGTGGAAGAATATAAAGACTCCGGAGATTACGAAGGATTTAACCTGGAGTGTATAAAAATATTCGGAGTTGAAAGCCCGATCTCTGACGCACAATTCAAATCTTCTAAAGAAGACGATCTTATTCAGCAATTATTTACAGCCGTCCAGAAACATTACACTGAAAAAGCTCACACGGTAAGTGATATGGTTTTCCCGGTTGTAAAAGACGTTTATACCAATCCGAACAACGCTTACCAGAATATTGAAACACTCTTCACCGATGGTATCCGTGTTTTACGTGTGATTGAAAATCTGAAAAAAGCTTACGAAACAAAAGGTCGTGAACTTTTCCTTGGATTTGAAAAAGCGGTGGTGCTTCACATGATCGACGATTCATGGAAAGAACATTTACGTGAACTCGATGATTTAAAGCAAGCTGTACAAAACGCAGCTCTCGAACAAAAAGATCCGTTGGTGATCTACAAACTTGAATCGTTCAATTTATTCAAGGATATGATCATTAAAACAAATAAAGAGATCATTTCTTTCTTAATGAAAGGCGGCTTACCTCAGAATGAAAACCAACCACAACAGGCAAGATTTACGCAGGAGCAGCCGGTTCAGAAAAAAGAGAAATTAGTGGAGAGCAGAACCGATAGTTTAACTGAAAACAAGAGCGAAGAACAGGTTCAGCAAAAACCAAAGATCCAGCCTATCCGCGTTGAACAAAAGATCGGAAGAAACGATCCTTGTCCTTGCGGCAGTGGTAAAAAATACAAGGCCTGCCACGGACAAAATGCTTAATTGATATTTAAGAAACTTAAATGAGCGTATACGATAAATACGAAACTGTTATTGGTTTAGAGTGCCACATTCAGTTGCTTACAAAAACAAAAATGTATAGCAGCGATATTTCTGAATACGGCGCATTACCAAATACCAATGTGAGTGTGGTAACATTGGGTCACCCCGGAACTTTACCCGTAGTAAACAAACGCGCTATTGAATTCGCGGTAAAACTCGGAATCGCTGTAAATGCAGATATCCGTGAAGAGAACCAATTCGCGCGTAAAAATTATTTCTACGCCGATTTACCCAAGGGCTACCAGATCACTCAGGATAAAACTCCTATTTGTACCGGTGGGTTTATCATTGCTAAATTAAAAGACGGAATTGAAAAGAAAGTGAATCTTACGCGCATTCACATGGAAGAAGATGCTGGAAAAAGTCTTCACGATATCGATCCTTTTGAAACACTGGTAGATTTGAATCGTGCCGGAACACCTCTTCTTGAAATTGTAACTGAACCCGATCTGCGCAGCGGCGAAGAAGCTTATGCTTATCTTACCGAAGTAAGAAAGCTTGTACGTTACCTTGATATCTGTGATGGTAATATGGAAGAAGGTTCTTTACGTTGCGATGCTAATATTTCGGTTCGTTTAAAAGGTGCGAAAGAATTCGGAAAAAAAGTGGAAGTAAAAAACATGAACTCTTTCCGTAATGTTCAGCGCGCCATTGATTTTGAAATTAAACGCCAGATAGATTTAGTTGAAGAAGGAAAACCTATCGCGGTAGAAACAAGAAGTTTTGATGCTGTTAACGGATTAACTTTTTCATTACGGAGCAAAGAAAACGCGAACGATTACCGTTATTTCCCTGAGCCGGATCTTCAACCGGTTTATGTTACACAGGAATACATCAATTCTGTAAAAGCCAATCTTCCAGTTCTTCCCGACCAGTTATTTACGATTTACACCAAAGATTATAAGCTCAGTGATTACGATGCAACGCAACTTATAGAATTGAAAGAGGTTGCCGCTTTTTATAACGAGCTTATTAAACATACTTCCAATTATAAAAGCGCCGCTAACTGGGTAATGGGTCCTGTTAAAGCTTTCCTTAATGAAAGAGCGCTCACTATTTCAGAATTCACATTAAAGCCGGAAAAAATTGCCGACATCATTAAACTAATTGACAGTGGCGCGCTAAGTAACGCAGCAGCTTCGCAACGTTTATTTCCTGAGCTGGCGAATAACCCTGATAAAGGCGTTGAAAATCTGGCGAAAGAGCTCGATCTTATTCAAAACAGCAACAGCGACGAATTACAGAATCTCATCAATGATGCGCTCTCAAAAAACCCTGCAAAGGTTGCAGAATACAAAAGCGGAAAAGTTGGTCTTCTTGGCATGTTCGTTGGCGAAGTAATGAAAGCAACTAAAGGAAAAGCTGATCCGAAATTATTAAATCAACTCGTAAAAGAAACATTAGAAAAATAACACATGCAAAAACTCATTAACGCGTTAGTCGCAATAGCAGCAGTAGTAACATTCAGTTCATGCAGCGAGCCTGAAAAAACAAGCGGTTTCGAATTAAAAGGAACACTTTCCAATTCAAAAGGCGAAATGCTCTTTCTTGAAAAACTCACTAATCCAGCTCCGGTATTGGTTGACAGTGTTATTGTAGATGAAAACGGAAATTTCGAATTCAAAGATTACAAACCTTTCATCGGTTTCTACAGAATTAAAACCAGCCCTCAGAATTTTGCCATGCTTGTTCTCGATAGCACCGATAAAGTAACCATTACCGGCGACATGAAAGACCTGGGCAATACCTACAAAGCAGTTGGTTCACCTGAAACAGCTTTATTTGTAGAATACCAGGAGATTACCAAGAAAAATAAAATTTCGCTTGATTCATTGAACCAGGCTTTTCAGGGCGCCATGCAAACCGTTAAAATGGATTCGCTCAGAATGGATTCTCTCAGCAAAATTTTCCAGGCACCTTATGAAGCTATCATGAACGGACTTTACAGTCAGCTTGCCGCAAAAATTCAGGCAAACACTGATAAGTATGCTTCGATCATGGCCATTCAGGGCATGGATCCTGAAAAGTACGGGGCGCTTTACAAAGCCCTTGATATTGGTTTATCGAAAAGATTTCCTCACGACAGAACTGTAAGAACCTTTCATGAAGTAGTAAACAAAATACTTGCAACAACCAGCGGCATGGAAGCCCCTGAAATTGATCTGCCTTCGCCCGAAGGAAAAAACATTGCCCTTTCTTCGTTAAGAGGTAAAGTTGTATTGATAGATTTCTGGGCAAGTTGGTGCGGCCCATGTCGCAAGGAAATGCCAAACGTTGTAAAAACCTACGCCAAATTCAAAGACAAAGGTTTTGAGATTTATGGAGTTTCTCTCGATAAAGAAAAAGACGCGTGGGTACAGGCCATTGCAAAAGATGGTATTACGTGGCCACAGGTCAGTGATCTTAAATTCTGGGATTCTGACGCGGTGAAATTATACGGTGTGAGCGGAATTCCTTACACAGTTCTTCTTGATAAAGAAGGAAAGATCTTAGCGAAAGCTTTACGTGGCGCCGAACTTGAAAAAGCAGTAGAAAATGCTTTAGCAGGTAAGCCGGTTCACGAAGGAGAACACGATCACGCTCATTAACAAGTTTACCTCGTTGATGAGAAAAAAGTATAAGTTAAATCCAGATCGCTGCAAATGGTTTGTGGCGATTTGTATTTTGTGCCAGAACCTTCTGGCGCAGCAAACTTATTTTCAACAGGAGGTAAATTATAAGATCAACGTAACACTTGATGATAAGGTTCATACTTTACGTGCAACGGAAGAAATCCAGTACATCAACAATTCAGATAAAGGATTAAGCTTTATTTATTTTCATCTGTGGCCCAATGCTTACAAGAATAATCATACGGCTTTAGCAAAACAATTACTCCTGCAAAAAAATACCAGTTTTTATTTTTCGAAACCCGAAGAACGCGGATATATCGACAGTCTCGATTTTAAAGTAAACGGAAAATCTGTAAAGCTTGAGTACGACGAACACCATCCCGACATCTGCAAATTAATTCTGAACGAGCCCATGCGTTCACTTGATACTATTAAGATAACAACACCTTTCTTTGTCAAAATTCCGGATGCGAAGTTTTCACGACTTGGTCATACCGGGCAGGCATATTTCATCACGCAATGGTATCCTAAACCGGCTGTGTTCGATAACTCAGGCTGGCATCCTATGCCTTACCTCGATCAGGGAGAATTTTACAGTGAGTTTGGAAGTTTTGATGTGAGCATCACACTTCCGAAAAATTATCTTTTATCTGCTACCGGTGATCGTATCGACGCTGACGAAGAAGAAAATTTCCTCAATGAAAAAGTGGGACAAACACTCGAACGCCTGGATAAAGGAGATTTTCGTGAAAAGGAAATGAAGTTTCCTGAATCGTCAAAGGAAATGAAGACTGTTCGTTTCAAGCAATTCCGCGTGCATGATTTCGCATGGTTCGCCGATAAACGTTTTAATGTGATACATGATCAGATCGTTCTTCCTAATACAAAAAGAACGGTGGATACCTGGGTATTTTTCACCAACAAGAATTTTTCGCTCTGGAAAGACGCTATCAGTTATGTGAACGAATCCACCATTTTTTATTCGTACCTCAATGGCGATTACCCTTATAACAATGTTACCGCGGTTGACGGAACCATCATGGCCGGAGGAGGAATGGAATATCCGAACATTACCGTTATTGGCGATATGGATAATGCTTTTGAACTGGATGTTACCATCGCTCACGAAGTTGGTCACAACTGGTTTTACGGAATATTGGGAAGTAATGAAAGGGATTATCCAGCCATGGATGAAGGCCTGAATTCCTTTTATGAACTTCGTTACATCCGTGCAAAATATCCCGCCAGTAAATTGGTTGAATATCTCGGGCGCGATTCTACTTTTAAATTTCTTGGTGCGAACAAGGTGGCCTACTGGCGCGAAAAAGAAACAGGGTATTTTTATTCGGCAAGATCTAACTCCGACCAGCCTATCAATCTTCCGGCGCAGGAATTTACTCAGCTTAATTACGGATTTATTGTTTACGCTAAAACTGCTATTGTATTTGATTACCTCATGGATTACATGGGCGAAGAAAACCTTGATAAAGCCATGCAGTTTTATTACGAGCAATTTAAATTCAAGCATCCTTCACCGGAGGACCTGTCGAAAACACTCAGTTATTTCAGTGGAATGGATCTGAAGTGGTTCACTGACCATCTCATTACCACCAATGACAAAATTGATTATAAAATAAAACGCGTAAAAAGAAATTCGGATGGCAGCTACGTACTAAAAATAAAAAATCTTACCGGAACGCCTACCCCCATCAATGTATATGGATTCAAAAACAACAAACCTCACGGCACGGTATGGTTCAATGGATTTACAGGAACAAAAACTGTTGGCTTTCCTGCTGCGGAAGTGGATTATTTTAAAATTGACGGGCTCGACAGGATGCCTGACATTAACCGTAGGAATAACAGGATTAGAACAACGGGGATTTTTAAGAAAGCAAAACCTGTTGAGTTCAGATTCTTAACTCAGCTTGAAAACCCTTCAAAAACCCAGATATTTTACACACCCGTTGGAGGCGCTAATTTTTATAACGGCGCCTTGGTTGGCCTGGCGTTACATAATATCAGCATCTACGAGAAAAAATTCGAATACCAGATCATTCCTATGTTTGCGTTCAACACCATGAACTTGACAGGCTTTGGTGAGTTCAATTATCATTTTTACCCTAACGATGCTTTTAAGAAAATTACTTTTGGGACCAAAGTAAAATCATTCGCTTATGATTATTTTAATACGAGTATCATGAATGAAAATCTTGGTACGCGTTTCAATGATCTTTATTACAATTATATAAAAGTGGCGCCGTTCCTACAAATGGAAATTAAAAAGAAACACGAGACAAGCCCGGTTAATCAATATATCACTTTTACAGGGAACAATCTTTTTATAGATAGTCTCGACAATTCTCCTTTGCAAAGTTTCGCTATTGCCGGCCCACGCAAAAAGCAAACCTATTCCTTCATTAACCAGGTAGAATATAAATTATACCATAACCGCGTTACTCATCCGTTTTCATTTTACGTTGATCTGCAGAACAACATGAACATGGCAAAACTATCAGCAACGTTCAACCAGCAGATTACCGTTGGTAAAAAACATTACATGAGTGTGCGATTATTTGCAGGAGGTTTTGTAGGCGGCGACCAAGGTGACAGAGGTCCTTACGCATTCCGTCTGAGTGGGCACAATGGTTATAATGACTATTTGTTCAATGCTAATTTTGTGGCGAGAAATGAATTTAATGGTTTTGGATTCAGTCAGTTTAATGATGTTGATGGTGCCATGAAAGTTTGGACCCCTCTTGGTCAAACTACAGAATGGATTGCGGCTGTAAACATTAAATCACCAAAATTATTTATACTCCCCGTAAAAGTTTTTGCCGATATAGGAACTACAGACGGAAGAGCGATGCTTAATGATAAATATCTATGGTGCGCAGGTTTGAATATTACTTTATGGAAAGATATCATCGAAGTATATGTTCCTTTGGCTTACAGCAGCGACATACAGAACACGCTTGACCTCAACCAGGTTGATTTCTGGCAGAGGATACGTTTTACATTGAATTTGCATAAATTCGCACCTAAGGATTATCTGAAAAATAATTTATTTTAATTGGCCGGTAAAAAAATATATTTCGCTTCCGATTTTCATTTAGGAGTTCCTACTCTTGAATCGAGCCTTGCCCGTGAGAAAAAAGTGTGTCAGTGGCTCGACATGATCAAAAGCGACGCTGAAGAAATTTTTCTTGTTGGCGATATATTCGATTTCTGGTATGAATACGTTTACACTATTCCGAAAGGATATACCCGTTTGCTGGGAAAGATAGCTGAACTTACTGATTCAGGAATTAAAGTTCACTTCTTTACAGGTAACCACGATTTGTGGATGAAAGATTATTTCATAGAAGAACTAAATGTCTCCGTTTATCATGATCCCATCATCCGCGAGTTTAACGGAAAACGTTTTTACATTGGCCATGGCGACGGACTTGGCCCTGGTGACAACTGGTACAAATTCCTGAAACTTATCTTCAAAAGTAAAGTATGTCAATGGTTGTATTCGCGTCTTCATCCTAATCTCGCCTTCTGGCTTGCACGTAAAAGCAGTAAACGCAGCAGAATTATTACTGCCGACAGTGATGAAAAGTTTCTGGGAGAAGAAAACGAGTGGCTTTATCTTTTCGCAAAAGAATACGTGAAAACAGAAAAGATGGATTATTTTATTTTTGGTCACCGCCACTTACCATTGGATATGAATGTTGACGGAAAAGCAAGATATATCAATCTTGGCGAATGGATCAATTACAGAACGTACGCTGTATTTGACGGAACTGATCTGAAATTAGAAAAATTCGATCCATAGCCTTTCAGAAATGGTATTCAGCAGTATTACATTCCTCCTGTTCTTTCTTCCACTGTTCTTTACAGTTTATTTTGTATTGGACCCTAAATACAAAAATCCTTTCATTTTAATTGCGAGTATTTTCTTTTATAGTTGGGGCGCGCCTAAGTTCATTTTTGTGATATTGGGAACCACCTTCCTTGATTTTTATTTAATTCGATTGCTTTACCTCAGCGAATCAGAAAAGAAACGGAAATTTTTATTGATAACCTCCTTGATTTTAAATCTTGGCTTGCTGTTCTATTTCAAATATTCTAACTTTTTTATAGAAAATATTAATGGAATTCTGCACGCAATCAATGTTGAGGAAATTGGAATAGTCAAAATAATATTACCCATCGGAATTTCCTTTTACACTTTTGAAAGTATAACTTATGTAATGGACGTTTACAGAAAAGTGCATAAGCCTCTTAATAATTTCTGGCAATACCAGCTTTATATCATTTTGTTTCCGAAACTAATTGCAGGACCAATTGTTCGCTTTCATGAAATCGCTGATCAGATTGAGGACCGCAAAGCTACAGATAGACTTGACAACCGCATTACCGGATTTGTAAGATTTGTGATCGGGCTGTCGAAGAAAATTTTTATAGCAAATGTGCTTGGCGAGGTGGCTGATAAAAACTACGGCATTCCTTTAAATGAAATTTCGGGCGCCGGGGTGTGGATCGCTTCCCTGGCTTATACTTTCCAGATCTATTTCGATTTCAGCGGATATTCTGATATGGCAATCGGGCTGGCAAAAATGATGGGCTTCATTTTACCTGAGAATTTTGATAATCCGTATACATCCAACAGTATCACACAATTCTGGCGGAAGTGGCATATCACATTGGGCAAGTGGATGAAAAATTATCTCTACATTCCCCTAGGAGGAAACCGTTCTGCCAACAAAAAAAGAACTTATTTAAACCTCTGGATCATATTCCTGGCATCAGGTTTATGGCATGGAGCAAGCTGGAACTTTATTATCTGGGGCGCGCTTCACGGTTTCTTCATCGTAATAGAAAGAATTTTCCTGCTAAAATATCTCGAAAAACTTCCGGGTTTGATTTCATCTCTCTATAGTTTTATCATTGTCAATTTTTTATGGATCTTCTTCAGAACCGAAAAATTTGAAACAGCTTTAGCGTACATTAAAAAAATGTTTGATTTTTCGGGTGATAGAAAATTAATTTCCATGGACAAAGAACAATATTTTTGTTTTATCCTCGCATTATTCTTCTCCTTCTGTTGCCTTTTACCCTTTATGAAAAAAATTCATGATAGTGTTTATTTCAAAACCTACAATACTGTAACAGCGGTTAGTTTATTATTCGTTTCGCTTTTTCTTTATTTACTGGCCTGCAGTTATCTTACAACAGCATCGTTTAACCCTTTTATTTATTTCAGATTCTAATGAAAAAAACAGTAATGATATTTGTACTGGTGATTCTGATTGTACCAATGCTGCAAATGTATTTTGCTATATATGAAGAAGATTCCAAACTACAGATGCCTGCTTCTCCTAAAGTAAGTTTTTCTTTGGATGGATGGTTAAATGGAACATACCAGGCGCAGCAGGACGCCTGGAACGCAGATAATTTCGGATTCAGAAATTCTTTTCTTAGGGCAAACAATGAGTTTAAATACAGGGTGTTTGAGAAAACCAAAAGCTACGAAACGGTATTCGGAAAAAATAGTATGCTCTATGCAGATGCTTACATCACGACTTATTTAGCGAAAGACTGGTTCAGGACAACTGAAGAAAAGATAAAAGAAAGGATTGAGAAGTTGAAATTTGTTCAGGACACTCTGATAAAACTTAACAAGTTTGCTTACTTCATAATCGCTCCCAATAAAGTGAGAGTATTAAGTGAAAATATTCCGGATGAGTATGCCGATATACCGTACAAAAAAACTATTTATGACATCACAGTAAAATACCTGAAACAATATGGTGTAAAGTACATTGATTTTAATGAAGTTTTTCTTAATATGAAGAAAAAGGTCCCGTACCAATTCTTATTTCCAAAATATGGATTACACTGGAGCCAAGCCTCTTGTTTATATGCGGCAGACACTATGCTAAGACATATAGAGCATATTCAACATCTTTCGCTGCCAGGCTTTAAGATCGAAGAAACAATAGTTGGCGACAGTATTTCCTTAGTCGACTCTGACATCGCTAATTCTATGAGTCTTTATACACAAAAACTTCCTACTCCGCCAATGATCTATTACAAAACTTCAATAGTAAATAAAAATAATACTGCCACCGCGCTGATTATCGGAGACAGTTTTTATTTTAATTTAATTTATAATGGATTTCATAACATGTTTGATAAATCAAGCTTTCTTTATTATTTCAAGAATGTTTATCCGTACGATGATCAGAGTTTATTCTTAAACCTTGATTTAAAACAAGAATTTAATAAGAGTGATTTTGTATTATTTATCACAACTGAAATGAATCTGTATAAAGCAGGTTTCGGCGGAATTGAATATTATTACAACCTTCTTAAATTCGGAGAAGACGCTGCCTTCAACAGAGGCATTCAGATCAAACTCATGGAAATGAAAATACGCTCTAATTCTGAGTGGTTCGCAGGAGTATGCAGTAGAGCCGGAGGCCGCGGTATTACTGTTGATTCATCAGTAACACTCGAAGCAGTGTATACTTTACAGGAGACGGGTAGAATAAAGTAAAAACGTTCCTTTTTCTCGTCCAAATAAGCTCATTTTTTGCTTAAATAATTTGCTAATTCAAAAAAAATGTAGTTATTTGGAGATAACAACAAAACACAATGACCGGTACAATAGATATTCAAATCGACAAAATTGCCAAGAGCCGCGTTAGCGAATATGACGTAAATAACGTTCCTTTTGGAAAATGTTTCAGCGACCATATGTTCGTTGCTGAGTACGCTGACGGCAAATGGCAGAAAGCATATATTACCCCTTACGGCGATCTTCCAATGAGTTATGCAATGAGTGCGCTTCACTATGGACAAGCTATTTTTGAGGGCATGAAAGCTTATAAGAATGCACAGGGAGATGTGTCTCTGTTTCGTCCTATTGAGAATTTCAACCGTTTAAACAGAAGCGCTCTTCGCATGGCAATGCCTGAGGTTCCTGAAGAGATTTTCATGGGCGGCTTGCTTGAGCTTTTAAAATTAGACTCAGCCTGGGTTCCAACCAGCGAAACAGGAAGTTTATATATTCGTCCGTTTATTATTGCCACCGATGAAGCGATTGGTGTTAAAGCAAGTGAAACTTATAAATTCGTTATTATTACTTGTCCTGCCGGAAAATATTATGGCGAACCAATCAGGGTTTTAGTAGAAACAAATTATTTCCGCGCCGTTCATGGTGGAGTTGGATTTGTAAAAGCAGCCGGAAACTATGGCCGTAGCTTATTTCCAACAAAATTGGCACAGGCAAAAGGATACCAGCAGGTGATCTGGACTGACAGCGTTACTCACCAGTACGTTGAAGAAAGCGGAACAATGAACCTCATGTTTGTGATCGGCGATACTCTTCTTACTCCTGAACTGGGCGATACTATTCTTTCTGGCATTACACGTGATTCGGTTCTTACACTGGCACGCGATTGGGGATTAAAAGTTGAAGAAAGAAAAATAAGCATACGTGAAGTATTAACTGCGCATGGGAACGGAACATTAAAAGAAGCTTTCGGTTGCGGAACAGCAGCTACTATAGCGCATATAGTTGGCATAGGTTTCGAAGGAAAAGATTATGATTTGCCTCCTGTTGAACAACGCAAATTCTCAACCAAAGTAGATGAAATGCTTCGCAATATCCGTAAAGGAAATGTAGAAGATAAATTCAACTGGATGATGAAGGTGGTGTAGAAAATAGTTTAAAGTAGATTAAATTAGTTTAAGAATACATAATAAAAAAGCTGAGGTAGATCTCAGCTTTTTTTGTTAATTCAATTCAAAATAAATTCAAACAAGAAGTATATTTGGCACTACCAGTACATACTAAGGCAGCTTAAAAAGCTGCCTCGTTAGAATTTATGAGTTAATCGCACTGTAAAAGGAAATGTTTCAGAATCCCTCAATCATAAACGGGGATTATCAATTCGTATAATTAAAGCGCAACACGATGATTTTAATCTTCCTTCTGAAGTATTGATTGAATAAAAAAACCCTGAAAAATTTGGGAATTAAGTACCAGCCACACCAAGGCTTAACAATTAAAAGGGACCATTAGGTCCCTTTTTTGCTACACTAAATATAATTGATTGAATATCTAAACTAAAGTGTTTATCAATAAAAAGCAATTTCTAAAAATCAAGGGGACAATTGTTGAGATATCACTGAACATCACCTTCTACAATGATTTCTTTCCAGTTTTCTGGAAACCCTTTGCTTCGCCATACCTCGGAAAACTTTTTCTTTTGTATAATACCTGTTTTTACGTAGAAAACAGCATAGAATAACTTATAAACACTATGATTACTATAACCTGGCACATCACTAAGGATTTCATCAATGGTCCTAATTAAGTCTGTTTCCGTTTTTGCAAATTTGTATTCAACGGCACAATTTAAATAAGGAATGAGGATATCTGGCTTGTAACATTTGGCTTGTTGGTAAAATGGATGGTGACCTCCGTCGAATTGGGCCTCACCAGGGAAAGTTGCCTCGCAAACAATTTTAACAGCATTATAAACGACGGCTTCTCTATCAGGGATAATATTCCTGTCTCGAAGAATAAACCCTGTATTTTCGAGAATGTTTTCTAGGATGTCCAAACGGGCTAAATATTTCTCTTCACCTCCGCCAAATGCCCTGAATGGGTATAAAATCTTGCGATATTCTTCAACAATTATGCACTTTTCTACTCCATATATGTCAGTTCCATTAAGAGTGGGTAATGCGTTCATATCCTCATAGTACGGTGAAATTTTCTCTTTGAATCTATGTATATATAGTGGAACATTTTTCATTTCTAAATAAACAAGAGTCATGTTATATACTTTTACCGCATTTGAATTAAACTCTCTCTTTTTTTCTGAAATAACTTCCGCAATAGTAAAGTCTGGGTTGGCAAAAGGATACGCATCAGGGTCAATCAGCAAATCGAAAATACCGTGCATTTCTCTTAAAAGAACATTGATTGCTCTTTCCTGAAACTGAATCTCTAACTCTCTTACCATTTTTAATAATTAAGGCGTTCTGCCCAAACAATATCTTCTATATTAATTTCCCCCTCAAGACTTCTCATAAGTTTAGTATTATTATCCATCTCGGCTTTTTTCCAAGCTACCATATTACGTGTAGGAATAAACGTGTAAATAGTTCTTGATTTACCTGTTTCATGAGAATTCATGGGGTCAACGAGAACGCCTGACAGTTCTTGCCCATTTCTAAGCTTGAACATTATGTGGCGATTATGGTATGGGAAAAAATCTACTTCTGTCATTCTATAAGTAAATATATTGAAAAAAATTGGATACAATAATGTGGTCTTTATGCAGCCAGGTCCATATCCTTTCTCTTTTTTAAATCTTTATATATTAGTTTTCTTCCTACAGTCACAGGAAAGAAATCTTCAAATATCGCCCTTTCACTTCTTTCCCTTCGATTCCATCTATAAGTGTATTCATTGATATAGCCGTCAGCGTGATGGTATGATATATGAAAATAAGTGGAATCAATCATTTTCTTCAGGTGCTTTTGGGCATTCTCAATTGTATTAGTATGAATATCACCATTCACATATTCTGACCTATGATTTATTGAATAGTGTGTGAAGAATTTCGAAACGGGTTGATATGCTCGATGTTCATCCGTTATCACAACAGAATTTTTGGAAATGTGTTTTATTAAAAGAGGGAGCACACTAGCGGTAGTTACTTTTTTAATATTTGTCCCAATTTTTTTCATCACTAATATGCCGCCTCGTTCAATCATGCCAAATACAACTGTACCTTTTTCAAAAGGAGTATGAATGGTCTTTTTGTATTTTCCACTTTCTAATTTTCGCTGTTGAATCATCTCGTTGGTTTCTCCTTTTTTTCTGCCACGCACTTTCTTTATTCCCATACGTTCTCTTTGAGCTGCACTATATCCATGCAATCGAATCTGTTCCTTATCATGTTTCCATTTAGCCGCCTGCAATCTGTTATCCCTGTGGAGCTTTGGAGCTACGAAAGTCTCGTCCACTTCAACAATACCACTTAGAATTACTTCATTCTCCTCCTTCAATGCTTCTCGTAATCTTTGTAATATATACCATGCAGTTCGTTGTTGAACTCCTAAAAGTTTTGCAAATTGTATTGATGAAATTCCTCTTTTCGCAGTTGTAAATAAATAAATTGCAAGAAACCACTTCATTAGGGAAATCTTGCTCATGTGAAATATGGTTCCTTGCGTGACACTGAATTGTTTATAGCACTCTGAGCATTTATAGATATTTCTTGTAGTAAGAAAATAGTTCATATGGTCATTCCCACAATCTGGGCATTGAGGTCTTCCGTTCCAGCGAACCTGAATGAGATAGTCGTGACACTTTTGTTCAGTGTCAAATCTCGCATTATGCGAGCTAAGGGAATATTTTTCCTTAACTATCACGACTAATAATGATTTTTGATTGATTTCGATTGTGGTTGCACAGAAATAGGGCAAGCAAAAACCGAAAAAAGAAAACTTGAATATGCTAACTCTGATTTTCAATAGATTAATGATTATTTTTAACAAACTCTTCGATTTGATTGGCTAGTTGCTCGCCTTCCGAATCCTCGGTGAGGATTTGGCCGCCCCATTTTTCGGTCTTCTGATATCCTTCAATATCCCACAGATGCAAGAAAGCTTCATAACCTTTTAATCCGAAAAAACTACAGACTCCATCTGATGTATTCGTTTCCTTACCTAGGCGATAAAATATTGGGTCTCCAGTTATTTCGCTAAATGACCATAATTTTGGGAAACAAGCTACGAGTTCGTCAAAGAACCAATACTGCGTCTTTACTTCCACGTGAATCCGAAATTTCCCTTCGATGGCATGAACATAAACCGTTCGAAGTATTCCATGTTCTGGGTGATTCTTTATTTTCTTTATATGGTCGGCAAACCTGAGCAACCGTTCATTGTATATCTTATTTGTTTTCATGTTAGTTATAATTTAGTTTATTGATATGTCTGTATATTAGGTTAAGCCAGAGGCCAAGTGGAATTTGTTTTGGGTTCCTATTGGGCGCATCACCTGGACGAAAGCCTGAAAATTCCAACGAATCTGCGTAGCCACCATTCAGATAATCTTGAAAGGCACTCTCGATTACTTCATCGAATGTTTTTCTTTTGAGTTTCTTTTTCATAATTATTGATTTAACCGCAACAAGGAAGTGAAAAGGAATCCACACATTTGTTCCTTTTCACTTCTTAAAATAAACCAGTTTGTAAATTGAATTGGAAATAAACGCCCGTCAGCGCCATAACCAATGGCACTCCAACTTACAAGACAAGAATATCCCACGAACCGTGAGGTTCCTTGTGTTGGATACATTAAATGGTTTGAATTATCCTGCTTTGCGAAGACTAAGCAGTTCGATTTCTGGAATTGCTGCTCCTGCAATTCCTTTTATTGAGCCGTAGAACTCAACAGAATTTTTTAAGACTTGTTCAAGAACTTTTTCACGCTCCTTCCAAAGGCGTTGCATCTTGAGTTTTTCACTTGCATGTGAATCTTGGATTGTTTTAAATCCCTGGAGAATTGATTCGAAAACATTCTTAAAATCCTCTGACGTAAGATATTTATACAGCAATTCCATCTTCGATTCTTTGCCCTGCTGTGTAATCGCAACTGACTGAAGTTTTAAAAGTCCGTAGCGTAATACGAGAGAAAGTTCCTTGACATCAGCGAAGCTGCATACCCACACACCGTCTACAATTCCATAACGCTGGATTTCCTTGGGCAAAGCGTTTGTGACAAGCACCAGGATATCGGCTTTGGTGTTTATATTATCCTGTTTGAATTTCTGCACCCAACCTTGTGACCAGGATTTGGTACGTTTCGATTCGTAGTAAATTTTGCCGCACTCAGCGCCATTTTGGGTTTTCACAATTTGTAGGATGTCGGCAGCATTGCTTCCTTTTTTCGACTGTGTTATTTCATCGCATGGATGAAATTCCCGAAGCATTTCAATGATTTCCAATTCCTGGATTTCTCCCTGAAGCTGCATCGAACCTTGTTCAGCTTTTCGTTTTGCTTCATCAAGTTTTGTTTTAAGGTCTTCTATTACCTTTTCTCGCTCCTTTAACTTTAAAAAACTTTCTTGCTGAACCTGTTCTTTGATTGAGGAACGTGCCTGTTCCAGGCGCTCCGTGAGTTCTTTTTCCTTTTCCAAGATAATCCGAGTCTCTGCTTCCTCCATCTCACGTCTTAAGCGTTCTAATTGTGCTTTGGTGCCGTTTAACTCACGGAGTTGCGCTGATTTTTTCACGAGTTCGTTTTCGAGTTCCTGAAGCTGATTAATCTTTTCTTCATTCACTTCTTTCCGAATGGATTCTTTTAGGGCTTCTTCTTTCGAAAGAAGAAGCGACTTGACTCGTGAGCCTACGATTTCTTCAATGTTTTCTTTTTGTTGGGTGAGTTCTTTACGCAGGATGTTGTATTCTGCTTGTTCTTTTTTGAGCACAATCTCTCGTTTAAAGAGTTCTCCCTCCAGTTCTTTGCGGATGGATTGCTCGAATTGATTTACCAAAAGCTCATCGACGCTAAGGTCACTTTTGCAATTGGGACACTTCATAACATTTGTTTTCATGGCACTTTAGTTTTGTGCGACAGACTGAATTGTATCAGACTACCGCTGATTAAACAATAGCTTATCATTTCTGATAAGCGTTAATTACAATAAAAGTTCAGTTTGTCCCTATTTCCAGTGCCAGGAAAAGAGTTGGTTTGTGTGGGAATAAAATGCAGGTGTGAAACTGCGTTTACATTTACCTGTACGTGAAAAAATGAAATTAGTTTTTAAAACTTTAAAGTATGCCTCTTAACTCATTGATAATAAGGCGAATATTTTTTTATTAAACTCTATTAAATGAAAGATTTAGCGAAAGAATTGTTCACTAATTGCAACAACAGCAGCTTGAATCTTATCACCTTTAAATTCAATTAGAGTACTTTTACCAGGTACGACATCAGAGCCATCATCCTTATTGCAAGCATATAATTTATTACCAATAATCTTACCGACTGTTCGTCCGTCCGTCGTGTTAGGGAGCTTATAAATTTTCACCATCCCTTTACCGTCAATTACAGTACGCAGACATTTGGAACCTTGACATATCTCGTTCTTGTTTTGAATTGCTGTTCCTTCTTCTTTTTTCTTACCCTTTTTTATCAGGTGGATTTTGCCATTCTCACAAATCGCCTTTAGAACTCCATATTCATCGTAAACTTTACAACTTGCTTTTGGATAATTATCATCGGGAATTTCCTCACAGGTCTGCATGTTTTTTTCTTCCACCAGCCCAACCTCGGTTTTGTTTTGCTGAAGAAAATATACGATTAAAAATTTCTTACCAATCTTATCCTTCATGGTATTGTCTCCAGCAACACCTTGACTATTCCAAAACAAAGCAGATAAGCTAGTGATATTCGGCGGAACGGAAGTAACGAACTCAAATTTTTTATTCGTGCCAATCTCACTGAACTCAATTACATACGCTGGGTCCTCTGAATCCGTGACGTATGATTTATTGTATATCAATTTAACCACTTCTCTTTTTTGAGCAATTACGTTAGAGAAAAAAGCAATTAGACACAATGTTATTAATACAATCTTTTTCATGATTTTCTATTTAAAGACTAATATACTAAAAATATTCTTATATATAGTACACTATATATAGGAGTACCAAAAATAGGAGGGTTTAGGGAGATTTGATACATGAAAAAGCCAGAGAAAATCCCAGAACTAGCCTCGGTTTCAGAGCGTTTAAAGGAGCTCCGTAAAGAGAAGGGGTTTAGCAATTATGAACACATAGCCTTTGAACTGGGTATGTCTAGGTCCGCATATTGGAGATTGGAATCTGGTGAGAATTTTAGCCTGAAGACCTTAATTAAGATTTGTAAATTGCTTGATATAACCTTAGAGCAATTCTTCGATGGTGTTACAGTTCCGAAACCAGGCAAGAAAAAGAAAAAACAGTAGTATGGCCAAAAGTTCGAAACCAAAAGTAAAAGAAGTAGTTTTTCATGTTACTGAAAAACCACCAGTTCCTATGTTGCTAGAAAAAATATTTACTAAGGATAAAGTTAAATATGGGCAATGTAAACTTTTAACGGATAAAGGACTTGAGCAAGTTGATAAAAATGGTGAGCCAATCAGAAAAGTTTATAAGTACGACCATCTAACAAATAAATCTCCTTTAAGTGGTGCTTTAGGAATTGATATGTTCTAATAAATCTTCTTCATCTGCTACACGCCACAATAATTCTAATGGTATTGTAACAAACTTTTCCTCACCACCTTCGACATAGGCACAATTTTCAGCATAATGAATGCCATCTTTTACAATAACATCCCCGAAGGCAAGAAGCATGTGACCATATTTAAAATATTCTTGTATTAGATTCGGCTTAACAATAACCCTTTTTATTTTAAATTTCTTCTTCACAAAATATTACTCTTTTCATAAATAGGTAGTTTTTTTATCTTTGAGTATATTATCATTGATTAAACTAGGAATATGTCACTCACTGAAAGAATTGAAGAAATAGAGAAACTTGGGAGTTCGATTTTTAAAGATTGTAACGGCAAAAACGAATACGCAATTATAGATAGGTATAATTCATGGAGAATTAAAGCTGAAGACTTATTTTGTGAATTCTTTGACGAGAGTAATAATCATTACAAAGACTTTGTAAACTTTCCACGAGGTGGAAACGGCTATGTGTTGAGTACATACTTCAGTGTTCAGTATCCAATATCTCAATCCTTGTTAAGTAAAATTAAAAATAAGGACTTGCCAACAAAGAATATCAAGACTGTTTCAAAAAACAAAGAGTGTAGTATTTTTATTAGCCATTCCAGCAAAGACCATGACCTTGTCAGGAAATTTGTTGAACATATTCTAATACTTGGCTTGGGTATAAAACGAGAAAAGATATTTTGTACTTCTATCGAAGGTCAAGGTATCAGGTCGGGAGATGATTTTAAAAAGAAAGTTATTGAGGAATTGTCCAATGCAAAGGCAGTTATTCAAATAATTACGAAAAACTATAAAGCGAGCGATATTTGTTTAAATGAAATGGGAGCTGCCTGGGTTATGGATACAATTGTTATCCCAGTTGTGGCGGACCCATTTGATTATGATGTTGGCTTTATTCATGCAAATACACAACAGCTAAAACTGAATAAGGAAAGTGATTTGTTCAAATTATATGATGACCACAAAGACTCCTTATTCCATGAAAAAGTCAATGTCACAAATTATTCAGTGCAAATCAAATCCTTTCTTGACTTCATAGCTAAGTATGGGGATAGAAAGGAAGCTGTAAATGAAGCTTACTTTTTCTACGGTGTTAAAAATACCATTTACGGCGAGCTTAACCTTTCGCTTTTTGGCCATCCCTTAATGGAAAAATTTGAGGATAGTGCCTCTTTTCATGAGTATCTTTTCTTAGAACTGGACCCTCCGATAGACATATTACCAAGCTTTGACAGTCGTTTTAGCGAACCTGAAAACACAGCATGTTTTGGTGTCACAAGAATGCATGTTTTCGACCCAGAAGGAGTTTCGAAAGAGGAACTGAAAAAGCTTGTAGGTAAGAGAGTGGCCGTTACTGGTGATTTTATGATTGGACATACTCAATGGCATCAGACGGAAGTTGTCATGTTGAATACAAATATTAAGCCTTGCTAAATAAAAGACTTTATTTTTCTTCATCTTTTTAATATGTTACAAAGTAGATTTTATATAGTATGAATAGCGAAAATTATTCTGCTGACACACCAATTTCAGCAGCCACGGACGACAAGTTTCAACGATATGAGTTTTCTAGGAGAATAGCCGAAACTGTTAAAAATCGGAAGGCAGAGAATTGTCTTGTAGTAGGCGTTTATGGAGCTTGGGGGGAGGGAAAAACTTCTGTAATTAATTTCATTGAAAATGAATTAAAGACATCAAACGATATTGTAGTAATTAAATTCAATCCTTGGAGATACGGTGACGAAAATGCCTTATTAACTCAGTTTTTTAATCAATTTGCTGAAACCTTGGATGCAAATTTACAAACCTCCAGTGAGAAGGTTGGGAAATACGTAAAGAAATATGGCAAGTTTCTTAATGTTGATATACCGTTTATTGGTAATTCAGCAGACTTAGCAGAGAGTATTGGAGAAGGTCTTGCCAATGTCAACATTGAAACTTTAAAGGAAAGAATTGAAAAGATTATTCTTGACAGTAAGAAAAAGATTGTAATTTTTATTGATGATATTGACAGACTTGATAAATCAGAAATCTATTCGGTTTTCCGCCTTGTAAAACTCACCGCTGATTTTAAACATACAACGTATATACTCTCGTTTGATGAGGAGATGGTTGCGAGTGCCATTGGTGAACGGTTTGGTGAAGGAAGTAGGGATGCAGGACGAAACTTTTTGGAGAAAATCGTGCAGGTGCCTTTAAAAATTCCAACCGCACAACCTAATGACTTAAAGAGTTTCTGTACTCAGCTTCTTGATAATATATTTGATTCAAATAAAATTGAATTGGAGCAGAGTGAAATAAACAGATTCGTAATTCAATTTACAGAGAACGTTTTACTAAAATTGAATACGCCAAGATTAGCAGTACGTTATGCAAACAGCTTGTCTTTTTCAATCCCTCTTCTCAATGGGGAAGTGAATCTTGTAGACTTAATGTTAATAGAGGCAGTAAAAACATTTTATCCATTACATTATTCGTTCATAAAGGAAAACCCAGAATATTTTATTAATAGCTATAATAAAAAATACTCCGAAAATAGTGATGAAGAGAAAAAAAGCGATTTCAAAAATTATTTTGCTGCTTTAAATCAAGGTTTTACCAGAAGACAACAAGAAGCAATAAAAGAACTACTTATGGAGCTTTTTCCTTTAATGGAGATGGCCTTTCGAAACGTTTCATACTCGGACAATTCATATAAAGAGTGGATTAAAGGAAAAAGAATCGCTTCTGCCCATTATTTTAATAGGTATTTCTCCTACTCAGTTATTAAGGGCGAAGTATCGGATGTAGCGTTTAAAAATCTCGTGTCCAATATAAGCACTAAAGAAATACCTGAAATCGCACAAGAGATAAAAGAGTTGGTAGCCAAAAGCTCCAGTGAAAATTTCCTTTTTAAAATGAGAATCATTGAGGAGGATTTTAATTGGAGTTCCTCAATAAAATTGGCAAAGGCGTTATGTTCAATTCATGAAATTTTTAAAAATTCTAAGAAAGCTAATTTCTTTGGGTTCGAAGCTCCAGAGGCCCAGGCTGCTATATTTATTAAAACGCTAATCAAAGCAAATTCTGATAAACAACAGGGATTTGAATTGGCAAAAAACCTTCTAAAAGATACTTCCGATTTTTCGTTTGCAGACGAGCTTTATTCATGGTTTTTAAGAAAGGGAAACAAAGAATCACTATTTGAAGAAAGTAAAGAGTCAGATTTGTCGGATGTAATGCTTGAAAGAGCAAAAAAGGAAGCGGGTGATACTCCCTTGTTTATTAAACTTCCATTACAAACCGAATATTTGTTAAGGCATTGGAGCAAAACCAATAATGAGACTTTGAAGGATTATCTTTCAGGCTTGTTAGGGAAGAATCCAGGCTTAAGCCTAAATCTGCTGAATTGTTTTACACCTACTTGGAGAAGTACTAGCCATCCCGAACCTTTTAAGGGAGATTTCTCGAATGAAAATTATGAGTCACTATCTGAAGTATTATCACCCTCAGATTTTGTTGAGTATCTTCAAAAAATCTATACTGTTGAGGAGTTAAACGGAGAGCTAATTTGGACAGATAGACACGCAAAACAGTCAGATTTAAATATCGCTCGTCAGTTTATGCATTGGTATAAAAAAAAGGAAGCTGAGCTAACAAAAAAGGAGTTCAAATGAGCTCCTTTTTCTGTTTCTTACGATTTCAGACCTTAATTGCAGATATTGATTTTGTTCTGGTTTACGGCCTCGTATATCTAAATGTAATCTGTTTTATTACGCCTTGCGGAATTACATCGGCAATCTTCTTATCCGTTTCGAAAAAGAAAACATAATTATTTGTTCTTCCCACGTATACATAATTGTTTGTGGTTCGTAATGTGTCTTTATCTCTTATGACCATTGCGCTTAAGTCAACATTATTGACTGTTGATTCAATTTTACTTACAGCACTACTCACTGAAAACGACACAAAAAACAAGAGAGAAAAATAGATTATGCTTCTTACGCCTTTTTTCCTGTCTTTTTCAACTTGTCGTGTTAAAATAAGAGTCCCTATGATTGTGAAAAACCACAGTACATATCGCATCCAGTCCCTGTTCTTTATTATATATTTTGAATCAATTTGAATTGTAAATGATTTATAAATGTAAAATAGACAAATAAGTAAGGCAACCAAAATCATACCAAATGAAATTGTATCAATATTGCTTACAAAGCCGCTTGGTTTTTGAACTTCTGGCTTTGACTTTTTAAATTTCTTATCCAACCAGTTTATCGCTTTGATGACTAATGTATATCCAGCGGCTATAGCAAAAACAAAAATCAGTTCCTGGGTCAAGTAAAGGAATGCAGTCAGAATCTCAGAGGTATCGAGGTAATTAAAAATATTAATTTGGAAGCAACTGTAATATGTTTCGAGATACAAGGAGCCACATATGATAAAAAAGCCAACAATCAAAGGAATGGCCTTGAGCATCGTCTCAAAGTTAAATTCTATGAATTCTTCTATTGGTGTCTGTGAATCTTGTTGCATTTTTATAACTTCCTTCAAAAATATGATATTCTTTAGCCTTGACTCTGACATGTTAACAACTGTGCAGTTGCAGTTAATTACTTTCTTGTCAGGTTGAAAGGAATTTTGTAAATTGGTATTAATGAAAACAGCACTAACTATAGCTCTCGCTCTCGCTGCGGTTGTCGTAATCGCAGAAGCGACTAAGAAGCCAAAGGCCAACGCTAACTAAGCTTCCATTCGAAGCAAGGCCATTTGCCGTAGGTGTATAAAACACTCCTGCTAAGGAGCTTATTTACCTAAAATTTATGTATATCACTTTATTTTCGTCTTAACTCAATTTATTTTAATAAAAAAGGGGCTCAATTTGAGCCCTTCTTAATGTTTAAAGCTTGGTGAAGCTGGTACTTAATTCCCAAAAATTTCAAGGCTTTTTTATTTTATCGAATTTTGAGTTCTATTTATCTCTTTTCTTTAACCACTCCGTTACCGCAGGTGCTAATTCTTTCTGTGATTTTCCACCAACGAAAACGCCGATATGTCCGCCTTTAAAGCTGTAGAGTTCTTTATCCGTACTTCCAACTAAATCATTCAGCGGAATTGTTGCTGCAGGCGGAACAAGATGATCTTCCGTTGCATAAATATTTAAGAGCGGTGAAGTAAGATTTTTAAGATTTACTTTTTTGCCTCCCACCTCGAGTTCGCCTTTCGCTAATTTATTCTGCTGGTAAAGTTCTTTCATAAACTGACGGAAACATTCTCCGGCCTGAGCGGGACTTTCACCGATCCATTTTTCCATGCGCAGGAAGTTCATGAGTTTGTCTTTATCTTCCAATGAATTAGCAAGGGCCTGCTGTTTCTGCACCTTCATCATTGGTTTTAGCATATCAAATCCCTGGTTTAAAAATTCGCCCGGAATTAAGCCGTGATTCGCGTCTACCAGTTTATCAAAATCCATGTCTTTGCTCCAGCGGAAAAGTAAACCATCGTTCGTTGTAAAATCGATTGGTGTAACGTGTGTTACTAAATTCTTTACTTTATTCGGATATAATGAAGAGTAAATAACACTAAGCGTTCCGCCCTGGCAGATACTGAGAATATTTACTTTTTCGATACGGTGTTTTTTGCGAATATGATCCACACAATTATTGATGTAACCATTTACGTAATCGTCAATGCTCAGGTAACGATCGCCTTTAGAAGGATAACCCCAATCGATCAGGTAAACATCCATTCCGGCATTAAGAAGATTCTTAATATAACTTCTATCCGGCTGAAGGTCGAGCATTTTGTAAGTGTTCACCAATGCGTAAACGATGAGAACAGGAGTTTTGTAAGTTGCTTCGGTGTCGCGATCGTAACGGTATAGGGTTAATTTATCTTCCTTATAAACTTCGGTTTTAGGAGTGGTAGCAATTTCAACATCCTTAATTTCTTTAAGAGTGTCGTAACTTTTAAGGATCTTCTGACCCATTTCAGTCATTTCTCGTAGCATGTTGGTTTCCATGATCGGGGTAGTTTAGTGTATTAAAAATAAATATTCTGTTTTTTAATTACTAATTTTTTGTCGCTTCAAACCTGTCATTTGCGCTCATTTCGTAAGCGTATGACTAATTGGGGGAAATAAAAAGGCCGTCCTACAAACACATAAAACGGACGGCCTTCAGGGTTCTTAGCTATAAGAATCTCCTTAAATCTCGATTGGGGCGATTTAAAGAGATCTTCAATTATTTTTTGCGGTTCTTCGCGTTTTTATCGTCATCATCAGAAGTAGTGATCGATAATTTCGTTTGAAGTTCCTTTACTTGTTTCTTTAATTCGTAAACAGTTTTTTGTAACTCTTCAACTTCGGTCTTAAAAACTACAGGGTAATTTTCAAACACCTGTTCGAATTGTTTCTCGAAATGTTTTTTAACATCCATGCTTAAGTTAAGAGCCTCGCCTTTTACTTTGCTGAATTCGTCGCTTGCAAAAAGTTCAGCGAATAACTGTTCGTTAGTTTTTACCCACTCATTGTACATTTCCTGTACGTTTGGAGTCTGAGTTAAAGCCTGACCGTTAGCATATTTTTCAGAATATTGTTTTGCAACCTTCTCAATGCTTTTCTGGGTTGTATTCTGTAGGTGCAACTGTAATTCAGCCTGTTTAATGCTGTATTCAGCCATTTTATCCATTAAAGCGATTGTAGCTTCAACATTATCTTTTTCTTTACCAGGAGTGGCAAGTTTTAATAATGGTTCAAATGTTTTTCCGAACACATTATTCATTTGCCCGTAGAAATCTTTCAAAGTTGTTGCATTTCCGTTAAACATGTTAGGAAATTCCTTAGCCATGTTCTGAACCTGCGCGAAATATTCTTTGCTTAAACCATTCTGGTTAGTAAAGAAATTCTGCATTTGTTTCATTCCGTTATCGTAAACTTCTTTTACAGAAGCTCCGTTATAGAAATTACCGAACATTTGTTTGGTAAGATTGCTGTAGCTTTCAGCATTGAAATAGTTTTTAAAGGCATCCATGTTAAACTTACCTTTTTGCATAGCATCAGCCATTGGAGCAAAGAACTCCTGCATTTTAGCGTAAGTCTGGTTACCTTGCATAAAGTTTGTAAACACGTCTTTATTAAAAGTACCATTCATGTTTTTTGACATGGTATCGTAAGAAGAGTTCAATGTGTTCATCCATGCATTGTAGATGTTTGTATAAGCAGTGTTCATCTGACCAAAGTTAGACATGTAATCTTGTGTTGGTTTACCGAAACTTGCGTAGCTATTGTAAATGCTCTGGTTAAAATCAGTCATTTGTTTAGCGTAACCTGATTGTTGGTTGAACCAATTCTTGAAGAATTCCTGCGGGTTGTTTTCGTTGTTACTGAACAGATTCGCTGAATTATCCTTCATGCTGTTTAAGATATTCATTTGTTTATCTAACCACTCTTTATAAATGGTTTGCCCCTCATGCGCAATATTTCCATTGCTGAATGCCGATTGCATTTTTTTTGCAGAATCCATCCAATTGTTTAAAAAATTGGCTTGCGTCTCTACAATGCTGTCAATAAAAGGATTTGCTGTTTTCATGTTTTGTTTTGTTTTTAGTGCGAGGCAGACGTTTTCTGCTCCACGTTTTATTATTTCGTTAATTTATTGTTATCCAGCATTTTGGGGTTAAAACACTGAATTTCAGTTTTTTACAGTGGATTTTTAAATTCCGGTGCAAATATACTTAATTAATCGGTAAAAAATATGATTTAGTCGATTAATTTATTGTTAAAAATGCTAAAATGGGACTTAATCCGATTTAGAGGGAAGCCGGCAACAATCCTTATACCCCGGGAAAAGGGTTTAAGTTGCAAAAAAGATCACGAATTTAGTCTAAAACCAGAATTTGTGGCAGTGTTCATCGAGCACTGGTTATTTTTTCCTGTCGTAGTTGTCGATATACTTATCCAGATGTTTTTTACTTCTTTTGAATAACTTATGAGATTTCCGCGTAGTTGTACGGCGTCTTTTGTACTCCTCATTCTTAAGCACAGCTCCCATTTTCGGATTATATGTGTACATATCCAGTTCCTCATACCTCACCGGCACAAATGGAACATAAGCAAGGGTTGCGCCGGCTGTTGGCACAGCTAAAATAAGCAACCATAAACGCATTCTTTTCCCTGCCCTGAACTCATGAGCAGAAAAAGTTGTGAAACTGATGGTTCTTATTTTATTGCCATGAAAGAACTGCCAGACATCCGGACTTAAACGGAACAGATCCAGATTACCTACATATTCTTCATTCTCGAGCTCTTTATAATAATGAACTACATTAATACCTTCATTTTCGTCGCGACTTGCAAGCATCGACGTAGCCATGATATTCTCGTACCTGATCTTGGAGTTAAAGTTGCTCACCGTCTCGCGCGGAATCGACACTGTTCTGATCTTTCCGTCACCAGAAATTTTATCGCAGATCTTATCAGCCAGAATGCTTCCGTATATCTCCGAATATTTGTAGTCATAAAGTAAACCTTGTCCCGGACTCTTTGAGGTTGTATGACTGTAATAATCAACACGTGGAACCAAAACCAACTCGCCGTCATTTGTCTCAATCACTTTCGTCAGGGTGCCGTCGCGATAGTGTTTAGCGTATTCTTTTCTTTCCGCTGAGGGACTTGCGAGGTATTTATCTATATTGGTTTTAATTTTCTCTTTATTGTTTTCGAAAAGAGCGTTCATCAAATATACTTCTGTGAAATTACTTTTCTCAAGAAGACCGGCAAAATAGTAATACGCTTCGCTGTAGGTTTTAAATTCATAAGCAGCTTTATCGAGCAGCTCGGTCGCCTTTATTGCTTTGTAACGGTTTTCATCCACTACCATGTAATGAAGGTCCTGCAAAATTCCAAGTTCTTTATTGATACCAGCCGTCTCCATATTATACGTAAGAAAACCTTTTTTCTTAATCGTATAATCGAAAAGGCATTCTCTCCGGATACACTCTGCAATGTAATACATGTAAGTGGTGTTCGCCGGATCGAATAAATGATAAACGAACGCGCGCTCCAGACATTCTTTGTAATTATGGTTCTCGAATAGTTTATTAATGGTTTCGAGACGCGCCTGCTTTTGAAGAGCTTTGAACAGATCCTCATCTATTTTATAAATCTTCTTTTTTGTCTGAGGGTTTGATTTAATGTATTCCGTAAGCTTGTCTTTTCTTTCTTTTTCATCCGGGTGCGTGCTTAACAATTTTTCCAATGTGTTAGCTGTCATTCTGCTTTTACCCACTTTTACCTGGATAGAATCGGTATTTGCAAGCTCACTCTTCTGACGTTTGTTATAATATTCTTTTTCGCGGATAAATATCTCAAAGTTGCTGAAGGCTTCATTTAAATCATAATTCGCTCCTTTGGCAATATCATATCCAATGGCATCAGCTTCCAGTTCCAGTTTTTGTTCGTATCCGCGTTTTTCTATGGCAAGCTTCAACTCATTACTGGCTTTCACTTTTTTCTTTTTCTTTACTGACTTCACATATTCATTCAGGATATGATTTTTAGAATAGTGGGCGAGCTCGTGTCCCATAATTGCAACCAGGGCGGCTTCGTTTTTAACTTCGGCGATCATCCCTGCATTTATGATCATTGTGCCATCGTACATGCAATAGGCGTTGATCTCGCTGCTTCTCCCAATATAGACATGAATTTTTCTACTGGCAAGATTCGCTGGAAGAATGCTATCAAGTATTTTATTGACGTAAGTTTCCATTCCGTCCCAACTCATATAAACCTCGCCATTTCTGAACATGTGCGATTTTCCATATGTCACTGCATGCGTATAAGATTTCAGATACCTTGAAGGAATTTTCTTCTGTACTTTTTTACGGTACTTTTCTTCATCTTTAATCGGATCGATCACATATTTTTTATCTGCCTTTGCAGGAAATTCAATTGGTTTATACACCTGTGAAATAACAGCCTTGCTGATTAACAGGAAAATAATAAGAAAATGTTTCATGTTAAAAATCAAGTAAAATACCAGCTGTGAATAATCCTCCAACAATAACCGCATTTGCGATATAATAAGCAATCAATAGACCTTTGCGGGGCGGCCTGTACGAGGTTGCCACAATTGAGCCATCTGCAGGGTTTATGAGATCGCTTCCATCGAATACAAGAACATTCTGATCCATTTTTGCAACCGACATATTAATATCTTCAGGGAAAACAGTGTAAACTTTTTTCGGATCAAGATGGTAACGTTTGATGATCTCCTCTTCCTTCTTCTGATAGTTTTCGGTCTTTTCTTTTACACTGTTGGTTTTCCCGGTATTGATGACTTCTTTCACAAAAAGAATGTTCTTTTCTTTCAGCTTTTCAGGATCATCGGTAAAAAACGTGATACCTTTATCTTTTTTCTTCTTGAGGTTTTTACGGGATTCCGGATCCTTTGTCAATGCGATCTCGTGATCAAAATATTTAACCATAAGGTCGTAATAACCATCCAGCACTCTTCCTTTAAGATCGTATCCACCATTAGCAATAGCGAACGAAAAACCAAATTCCTTTTTGCGTTTCCCGGCGTTATTTACGAGCATATATGGGCTCATCCGGTAGCTTTTGTTTTTATATTGTCCGCGTAAAGTATAGAGATACAAATCTTCCTTCTTTATCAATTTATCTCTTAAGCGATTAGTGAATTCCAGTTGCGAGATGAACTGGTATTTTCCCTGCTTCCAATACTTTTTTACAGCATTCACCAGTGCGGCGTCTTCAGGATTTTTTTCATTTTCAATAACAACAGTAAGCATATCAGTTTTGGCTTCCGCCGTAAACCGTTTTAAATGCCGTTCTTTGTATTTGAGTTTTTGTATTTGACCGTTGCAAATAGTGCACAAGATCTGTAGACAGATCAGGAGGGGGAGGGACTTTTTCATAAATAGTGCGTAAAAATACTAAAAAATCTTTCAATGTGATTTTCGCACGTGATAATAATCTAGCTTTGTATTAGTGGAATTGAAAGGCAAACATACCGCGCTGGTTAAGGAAGAGGCTTTACGACTCGGTTTCGATTTTTGTGGTATCAGCAAAGCCGCATTCCTGGAAGAGGAAGCTCCCCGGCTTGAAAAATGGCTCAAAGAAAATAAACATGGGCAAATGAGCTACATGAATAATTATTTCGACAAGCGGCTCGATCCACGTTTACTTGTTGACGGTTCCAAATCTGTTATCTCTTTATTGTATAATTATTATCCTGAAAAAAATCAGACCACGGGGGTTCCAAAAATCTCGAAATATGCTTACGGAAAAGATTATCACGAAGTAATTAAAGAAAAACTACACGAATTTCTTTTTTCTCTAAAGGAAAAGATCGGTAATATTTCGGGACGAGCCTTTGTTGACAGTGCCCCTGTACTTGACAAAGCCTGGGCAGCGAAAAGCGGTTTAGGATGGATCGGGAAAAACTCAAACCTCATCAATAAACAAAACGGTTCTTTCTTTTTTATTGCAGAACTCATTGTTGATCTTGAATTGGAATATGATGGCGCCATTAAAGATTATTGTGGTACCTGTACAAAATGTATTGATGCTTGTCCGACCAACGCCATTGCAGAACCTTATATTGTAGACGGAAGTAAATGCATCAGTTATCTTACCATTGAATTAAAAGAAGAGATTCCATCGGAGTTTGCCGGCAAGATGGATGGCTGGGCCTTTGGTTGTGATGTGTGCCAGGATGTTTGTCCATGGAACAGTTTCAGCAAAGCGCATAATCAACCTCTATTCAGTAACGAACGGCTCCTGAATTTTTCGGAAGGAGAATGGGATGAAATTACAGAAGAGACCTTCAATATTATTTTTAAAAATTCGGCGGTGAAGAGAACGAAGTATAAAGGGTTGAAACGTAATTTACAATTCCTGAAATTACACTAAGGTTTAATATTGTTTAAAAAGATTAAATTGGTTTAAAGGGTTTTTGTGATTAAGCTTTAAACAAATTAAACAATTTTAATCCACTTTGAACTTTTTACACCAACATCCCCGCAATCGTCGCCGATAAATAACTGGCCAGTGTTCCGCTTATCAACGCTCTTATTCCAAGCTTTGCAAGATCGGCTCTTCTTTCAGGAGCCAATGCTCCTATTCCACCGATCTGCATTCCTACCGAACTAAAGTTTGCAAAACCACAAATAGCGAAACTTGCAATGATCAATCCTTTATCGCTTAAAGGCTGCGCGAGTTTATGTGTCATAGTATCAAAAGCCACAAATTCATTGATAGTGATTTTTTGTCCCATTAAAGTAGCAACCTGCTGTACATCTTGTGAAGGAACACCCATGGCCCAGGCAAAAGGATAAAATAATTTTCCGAAAATATAATCGAGTGATAAATGTACCTGCGTGAGTTGTCCGTTGATCGTTTCTGTCCAGCTTATAAAACCAAGGCAATAATTCAGAAGAGCGATCAGACCTATAAAACCAATGAGCATGGCCACAACATTAATCGCAATTTTCATTCCGTCGGCGGCGCCATGAGAAATAGAATCAATAAGATTGGTATGCTCTTTCTTCACTTCAAGTTTTACTCTTCCTTTGGTTACGGGTTCTTCCGTTTCAGGGTAAATAATTTTAGAGATTACCAAAGCTGCAGGCGCAGCCATAAGACTCGCCGTTAAAAGATACTCTGCCCTGGCGCCCATGTTAACGTATACAATAAGAATTCCTCCTGCAATACAAGCCATACTTCCGGCCATGGATGAAAGCAGTTCTGATTTTGTCATGCTTGGTAAATACGGACGGATCATTACCTGCGCCTCTACCTGTCCCACAAAAGCGCTCGCTATGTTACTCAAGGCTTCTGCACCACTTACACGCATCACAAAATTCATGGCGCGGGCAATCACAGAAACAATGCGTTGCATAATTCCTAAATGATAAAAAATAGCAACGAGCACGCATACCAGAATAATAGTAGCTGTAACACTGAAAGCAAAAACGAAAGTATGTTTCATTCCAAACGGAGCAGCCGAACCGTCGTGCGTATCCACCATAATGCCTCCGTAAACAAAAGAGGCGCCCTGGGTAGCAAACTGTTCTATCTTCGCCATTCCTCTTCCCAGAAAAGCAAAAAACGCGGTAATAAAAGGAACTTTTAAAACAAGAAGCGCAATAACCACCTGTAAGGCTACGCCGCTTAAAACAAGACGCAGGTTAATGGCCTTGCGGTTATTCGACATCAGGAAAGCCACTCCGAAAATGAGTGCAATACCAATCAGTCCAGTGAATCTTTCCATTTAAATCAGTTTAGAGAAATTGATGTGTGTTTCAAAAATACTTACAAAAAACCTTAAAAACTACTTTCATTGCAGCTTCTGAAAAAAATAGTGTAACCACTCTCTTTTTTATGAGTTATGAATAAAAAAGGAGGAAATTATGAATCGTATATTGCTAATTGCACTGGTTCTGTTTTCAATTCAATTGAACGCAAAACACCACACACTTGATCTTCAAAAAGCCATTGATCTTCGTCTTGTAAAGGCTACCGCCAACAGCCTTGGCAGCCATCAGGGTTATTGTATGAACATGCATTTAAAAAATCTTGGCACCGATTCGCTTGTTATTTTAGTGGAGGCAGGAAGAAGATTAAATTCGCTCGATGAAAAAAATCAGGACATCCTGGTAATTCATGAAGAAATGATTTTTCTTGGCAAGCTTGAAGATAAATGGTTCAAGGTAAAAGGTTATTGCTGCCAGGCCAATAATCACAGTCCGTCGCAAAACGCAAAATACGATATCAACACTCTGGCCGATAGCAATCTTGTAAAGCTTGCGCAGTTCCTGAATAAAAACTCGTTCGATCCACATGTGGAACAACAGGCCATCTGGTCGATCAGCGATAACAGGCCCACGGCCCACATTGCAGGAAAAAATGATTCTCTTGGCTTTGCATTGCGATCGCTGGTATCAACCATTAAGGGCGAACCCATTCCGTGGTACACTGTTATTTCGAGAACTTTTGTTTATAGCTCGGGAGCCATGCAGAATTTTCCACAATTACTGAAAGGAAAATTAAATTACAACAATGATAAGGACGCTTACGTTACACTTTTTATTTACGACAGTAAAGGCCATCCCGTTTGTCTCATTCGCGATCAATGGCTCAAAGCCTGCTCCAATAAAGATTATGAGCTGAATATTCCTGTAAAAGGATTGGCGAAAGGCAAATACAGCATTGGTTTGAAAACTGCCGAGAAAGAGTTAACAAGAAAGGAATTCGAGATATAATCACGAAGTTTTCTTCACCCGACGTTTACGCTAAAGTTTCAATGCAGAGGCGCAGAGAAACAGGTAGAGTTTTGTTGAAGTGAATTTGTTTTTCAGTTTGAACACATTAAGTTCCCCTGACAAAAACACAAACCGGCACCGGGTCTTAATGATTCCGGTGTTTTTTTGGATTATTCAACCCCTTCAGGGTTGTAATTATTTTGGAATTACAAGTCTATTCACATTTGACTCCTCTGGAGTCGCGATGATAGTCTAGTGTATCTGACTTAATATGGGTAAGGTAATACAATATAAATTGCCAGAAAATTTATTTCCGGACATTAATCAATATTTTTAAACCTAAAATAGTCAAGTGAATACTATTTACCTATAAAAAATACTAGTAATATTGCGGCTTGCGACTCCAGAGGAGTCGAATATGAATAGCAAAAAATTTATTTTTTGCGTAACAACCCTGAAGGGGTTGAATAAATCTTGTAACACATTTTAATTCCGTAGACGCTAAAATTATGCTTTGAACAAAGGGAACTTCACCATCATGGTGTTTACCTTTTTCTTGATTTTGGCAAGTTCCTTAGGATCGTCTTTTTTCATGAGCACGCTGTCGAGTAACTCAACAACTTTAAGGCAATCTTTTTCTTTTAATCCACGCGTTGTAATTGCCGGGGATCCTATACGGATACCTGATGTTACAAAGGCGGATTTATCATCGAAAGGAACCATGTTTTTATTTACGGTAATATTTACCTGTTCAAGTGCGGCGAGTGCCTCTTTACCGGTAAGATTTTTATTTCTAAGATCAATGAGAAACATGTGATTATCTGTTCCGCCTGATACGATGTTGTATCCAAGATCCATGAATCCTTTAGCCATGGCCTGTGAGTTTTTCACCAGTTGAATGCAATATTTTAAATAATCATCGGTTAATGCTTCTCCATAAGCTACGGCTTTAGCTGCAATAACGTGC
This sequence comes from Bacteroidota bacterium, assembly GCA_021323535.1. Classification (GTDB taxonomy): domain Bacteria; phylum Bacteroidota; class Bacteroidia; order B-17B0; family Aurantibacillaceae; genus Aurantibacillus. The sequence continues at coordinate 12,516 of JAJONO010000034.1, read as the reverse complement.
TCTAACGGTCCGCCTTGTGTACCTGGAAAAACAGCCATATCCAGGAGATTACTCATCATTTTTAGTTCACCCTTTGGTGTTCTTTCTCCAAACGGATTTTCAAAATCTTTACCCATCATGATCATTCCCCCACGTGGACCACGAAGTGTTTTATGGGTTGTTGTAGTAACGATATGACAATGAGGAATTGGATCGTTAAGAATGCCTTTAGCGATGAGTCCGCTCGGATGAGAAATATCGGCGAGTAAAATCGCTCCTACAGAATCAGCAATGATACGTAAGCGTTCATAATCCCAATCACGCGAATACGCACTGGCGCCGCATACGATCATTTTTGGTTTTTCGGTTTTAGCAGTTGCCTCCAGTTTATCGTAATTGATAATACCTGTTTCTCTTTCCACCCCATAGAAAGTAGCGTGGTATAATCTGCCAGAATAGTTTACAGGAGAACCATGGGTTAAATGGCCCCCATGAGAAAGATCCAGTCCAAGAATGGTATCACCGGGCTTCAAACATGCTAACATCACTGCTGCATTGGCTTGCGCTCCGGAGTGAGGTTGTACGTTTACCCATTCGGCGCCATATAATTGTTTGGCGCGGTCAATGGCAAGCTGTTCCACTTTGTCAACCACTTCACATCCGCCGTAATAACGTTTAAACGGAAGTCCTTCGGCATATTTATTGGTAAGAACGCTTCCCATGGCTTTCATTACCTGGTCGCTAACATAATTCTCACTCGCAATAAGTTCTATACCTTCCGTCTGACGGTGTTGTTCTTCTTTGATCAGTTTAAAAATGGCGTTATCCTTTGGTATCATGATTGAATGATTTTTTATAAAGTTGTTCTGAAGCGGTTAAAATTAAACAAATAATCGGACTTTGTGCAATACCCATTAACCACCTGCTGAGGGTATATTCATCCTTATCGAGATTGCCATTTACAAAGTAGCCGTATACCATTGACAGAGCAGCAAGCACAAGCATAACGATATAAGTCCCTGTTAGAAATCGGATTAAAACCGGCGTACTTGTCATTTTTTTCAATGCAAAATAACTTATTGCATAAAACACCGACATCCATATAACTGTAAAAAAATACTTGGAATAATACAATGTAGGATATTGCCAGGTTGAAAACACATCCATTATGGCTGGTCTTTTTATTGCTGCTTCGATGTAAAAATCGGTACCATGATAAACGCCTGCCATGATAAGATTAAGGTGTTCGAAAAAACGTTCGCGGCTATAACCTGCGGTTGCGAAGAGGATCAGAAAAAAAACAACATACTTAATTTTCATTGACCACGCTGTTTTTATTTGAAAATTTATTTACCCATATGATCCATAAAAGAAAAATGAATGTGTATACAATAAAAGTAAATGTGTAGGTGTGGTTAAAGTCGAGGTATTCGTAGGCGCTATGATTAATGATAACCAGAGCAACTACCCTGAGTATGTTCAAAAAATGAATCGCTACAATTCCAAGGGGAACGTACCATAATTTGGCTTTCTGGTGCCCCGGATAAGTAATTACAAAAACGGCAAACAGGCTGAAGAGGGTAATAGCATTGCAGTTAGGGCCTATCCAAACGCCGGTGCCTCCGTCTATTCCTATGACCTGGAGGTCAATGTCCTGCAGCGCTTTAAATGTTTCATAGCCCAGAAGGTTAAGAATAACTTCGGAAACAGAAATAATAGATCCGATAAATTTCTGATCATAATGTGTGTATTTTCTTACAACGAATTGATAAATAAGATAAAGTACAAGATAGAGTAAACCTGCCGAGCAGATAAATTTTACAAAGGCATTTTGTTTAATCCGAGCCTTCATTAAAACAGGAAGGTTAAGAAATTTTTGACGTTTTTTTACGGGAATCGTAGATCTTTTTAACTCCGTAAGCAGCGCCCGCGGCTATTAAAAAGGTAACTCCGCCATCTATTGGAATACATGGAGGTGGCCAGCAAGGGGGACTTGATGTTCCGCTTGGTGGAGGTGGGGGTGCCGCTAATAGTATCTGGTTAAGACAAATAAACAGAACCGATAATAATGTGGCCTTAGATGTTTTCATTTACAGAGGGTAAATATATGAATTTAAAAGATATCAGCAAAATTTAAACGCTGCCTGACCCTGAAAAGGGAAGATTTGCCTGTATAATATACGATATAAAAAGCTGCTGGGATGTTTTCCTTAAAAAAATAAAATATTCACAAAACAAGTCTCGTAAATATTACGGGTTCAATTCAAAAATAGGTTTAGATACGCTTTAAACTTCTATATTTGTTAACTCAAACCCAGTCCTGTGGCTGAAAACAAGAAAAAGCAATCCATCTTATCACAAAAAGATCTCCACTTATTCCTTAGGATCTTAAAATCTAATTGGTGGGTGCCCCTGGTTGTTATTCCTATTTTTTACGCCATGGGTTCATTTTATGTTTACAGGCTTATAACCGTATATAAAGCTTCTACAGAATTCTTATTAAAAAGTCAGGATATCTATTACCAGGGAAATGTAGTTACCGACGCTAATTTTTACAATTACGGCACCTATGTAGATAACCTTAATGAAAAACGGATCATACAGTCGTATGACTTATCCAGAAAGGTCGTAGAAAAACTACTTGACAAACTACAGGTCTCTTATTTCATTGTAGGTAAAGTCAGAACCACTGAGCAATTTACAGGGATGCCTTTCAAAATTACCATTAACAAAATTAACCCGATCTATTACGAACAGATATTTGATTTCAGAATTATTGATTATGATTCATATGAAATAATTTTTGAACAGAATGGCAATAAAATTAGTAAAAAAGGCAATTTTAATAAAGAACTTATTGATACGGATTTACTCCTTACGATAAACAGAACAGATATTTTTACCCAGGCAAAAGTCAGAGATTTTAAAACCCTTTTTTATCAGTTTAGTGTTCACACTCACGATTATTTAATCAATAATATCCGGGGTAACCTTGAGATTGAAAACCCCGAGTACACTAATATTTTAAAGATAGACCTGAAAGACATACTACCCGAAAGAGCGGTTCTTATCCTGGATACCCTTAACAGTGTATACGCTATGAGCAAACTTAAAACCAAGTTTGAACTTAACGAACGTACTATCTCATACATTGATCTTCAACTTGACCAGATCACTTACTCTCTAAAGAGCATTGAAGACACAATGCAAAACTATAAAACCAATCGTTCAATCATCGACCTGGATTGGGAACGTTCCGATTTCCTTAGCAAAATAGGAACATATGATAATCAAAAGTCAAACATAAATCTTCAGCTAGAAGCTTTGAATGACCTTGAAAAGTATATCATCGAAGATAAAGACCCTCAGTTTCTTCCGCCAAATGTATTCGTAACAGAAAAACAGGGCTTTATGTTGCAGGCTGTAACAGATCTGTATACTAAACAAATTGAGTTAAACCAGCTTTATAATGTTGCTAAAGAGAATAATCCTTTGATTAATGACTTAAAAGCAAGTGTAAAAAAGACTAAACAGGATCTTTTAGTATATATCAATAATACCAGGAAAGCAAGCGCTCAACAGATTGAAAATCTCAACAAGGAAATTCTTACCTATATAAATGCGGCAAAACTTATTCCGGGTAAGCAACGTGATATTCTCACCATTCAAAGAAAAGCGAATGTGAACGAACAATTATATAACTTTTTGCTCGAAAAAAGGGCCAGTACTAAAATTGCCCGTGCAAGTATTGTACCGGATGTTAAACTGGTTGAACCACCGCGTTATATTGGAATTGACTCGCCAGACAAAGGCAAAATATTAAAACAGTTTATCAGCGCGGCTGTACTTCTCATCATCATCATCATCGTGATCCGTTCGCTTTTTTATTCAAAAATTAAAACTGTTGAACACCTGAAAGAATTAACCAACCTTCCGTTGATTGGAGTATTACCGCTTCTTAAAAATTCTGAGAGTGAAGGTATTGTTGTAGATCAATTACCCAACTCACTCATAGCAGAATCATTCCGAAACTTCAGAACCAATCTGCAATACGCCAATATCGGAATTGACGCTAAAACTTTCCTGGTTACCTCTTTTCTTCCGGGAGAGGGGAAAACTTTTACAAGCGTGAATTTAGCTACTATCCTGGCCAGAAGCGGCAAACGAACTGTTTTACTCGAACTGGATCTTCACAAACCAAGAATATTCCGGCGTTTTGGCCTGGCTGCACAGGAAAAAGGAATCACTACTTTTATTACCGGCCAGAATTCTATTAATGAAATAATAAGTGAAACTTCGGTTCCTAACCTTTTTGCAATGTTTGCGGGACCTATTCCTCCCAATCCTTCCGAATTTGTATTATCTGAACGGATGAAAGACCTGATTAATTACGCTAAACAGAATTTTGACTACGTTATTATTGATACTCCACCGGCAGGCCTGCTGTCAGATTCCGTATATCTGATCCACCATGTGGATGCCTCAATATTTGTACTGAATACCAAATCAAGCTCTAAAAAAGTAATTACTTTTATTGAGGAACTGATTGAAAACAATAACCTTCAAAACATCCATTTACTGTTAAATGGGGTAAAACACATCGGAAAACGTTATTATTATCAGGGCTATGGGTATAGTTACGGATATGGCTATGGATATGGCTATGGCAAAGGTTACGGACGAAAAAAATAACCAACTTTAAACAAAATTGAGTAACTTTGCTACTCAATAATAATGCTGGAAACCCTCATATCCTCCAAAACTAGAATCAAGCTGCTTTATAAGTTCTTCTTAAACAGTAGTACAACTTCTTATCTGCGCGGACTGGAAGAGGAGTTTAATGAGTCCACAAATTCTGTACGTCTGGAACTTAACAAATTTGAACGGGCCGGCTTTTTAGTTTCATCTACCGAAGGAAATAAAAAGGTTTTTAAAGCCAACACCTCTCATCCTTTATTCAAGGATATTAATCGCATTGTATTAAAGCTTACAGGCATTGACCACATTGTAGATTACATTTTACAGCGTATTGGCAAGCTTGAGAAAGTATACCTGGTGGGCAGCCTTGCCAAAGGGATTGAGGGTGAAGTCATAGACCTTGTACTGGTGGGGGATATTAACAAGGCTTATTTAATAGAATTGATCGGCAAGGCAGAAAAAAAATTAAATAAAAAAATTAAATTCATCTGCTATTTGCCTTCTGAATTTGAGCTTGATAAAATTAAAGAACCGGGTTTGCACCCGCTTTTAATTTGGAGTAAATAATTTATTTGAATTGAAGTTTAAGGGATAAATAAATATTCATCCCTGAACACTGGTTTTAAACTCTGATAATCATAACTCAGGATGGGACTGAGGAGGCGAAGCTTTGAAAGAACCAAACATATCTGAAAAATACTGGCGGGCTGTTTATGTAAATTCACGCGCAGAAAAAAAAGTTGCGGAGGCATTACGGCTGAAGCATATTAACTCTTATGTTCCGCTTGCAAAGAGTATGCGCCAATGGAGCGACCGCAAAAAGATGGTGGAACTTCCATTGCTTAACGGTTACGTGTTTGTTCATATAAACGAAAAAGAAAAAGAAGATGTTCTGCAAACAAAAGGAGTGGTTTCTTATGTTCGCAGCGACGGCAGAATTGCTACTATTAAACAATTGGAGATCGACCGCTTAAAACAACTTGTAGAGCTTGGCTATCAGCTGGAAGCTGGTCCCATTAACCGTGATTATAAAGGGGGAGACAAGGTAAAAATCAACTCCGGTGCCTTGAAAGGCATTGAGGGTTATGTTATAGATGCCCAGGATGGCAAACAGATTGAAGTTTTACTGGAAAGTATTGGCCAGTGTATTCGTGTTCGCGTGCCTGTAGCAATTTTAGTAAATGGATAAGGCAGAACTCTCACATAACGAACAAACCCAGCAAAAATGGGACCTTGTCATTCAGCCCAAAGGGAAATGGTATGACCTTCGGCTCAGGAATGTTCTCAGGTACAAAGATCTTCTATGGCTTTTTGTCAGAAGGGATTTCGTGGCTGTCTATAAACAAACGATTCTAGGGCCGGTATGGTTCTTTGTACAACCCGTTATAACTGCACTTACTTTCACCGTTATCTTTGGGGGTCTTGCTGGTATTTCAACAGACGGGATACCCGGGATCCTGTTCTATCTTTCAGGAATTACTTTATGGACCTATTTCTCCGATTCCCTTACCAAAATTTCAGATACCTTCACCACTAATGCAAGCGTTTTCGGAAAGGTTTATTTTCCCCGTATCATCGTTCCCCTTTCTGTTATTTTCTCAAACCTTATTAAATTATCAGTTCAGTTCCTGTTATTCCTTGTAGTATGGATTTATTTTCTAACGACTTCAGATAAAATATATCCCCGTTTTGAATTAATGCCATTGCTGCCTCTTCTTATTTTAATAATGGGATTTATGGGGCTTGCCTTTGGTATTATTATAACTTCCCTCACCACAAAATACCGCGACCTTAAGTTTCTTGTCTCTTTTGGCGTGCAACTTCTTATGTATGCTTCACCAATCGTTTACCCTCTTTCTGTGGTTCCCGAGAAATACAAAATGATCCTGCTTTTAAACCCACTAACCGGGGTGATTGAGACATTTAAGTGCGCCTTTCTTGGATCCGGAGTGTTTAGCTGGGTCAATCTGAGTTACAGCATTTTTTGTACAATTATTCTTCTTTTTATTGGATTGTTCCTGTTTAACAGAGTTGAAAAATCTTTTACCGATACCGTGTAATGAGTGACATAGTTCTTAGTGCCGAAAATATTTCAAAACAGTACAGACTTGGACAGTTAGGTACTGGAACTGTTTCTCATGACCTGAACAGGTGGTGGCACAGGATGCGTGGTAAACCCGATCCTTATCTTAAAGTAGGTGATGTGAATGACCGCTCAAAAACTGCAAGCGGAGAATATGTCTGGTCGCTAAGCGACATCAGTTTTAATGTACAACGCGGAGAGGTTCTTGGAATAATCGGGAAAAACGGTGCCGGAAAATCAACCCTCCTCAAAATTCTTTCACAGGTAACAGCTCCAACTACAGGGGTCATTAAAATAAAGGGGCGTATAGCTTCTTTGCTTGAAGTTGGAACAGGCTTTCATCCCGATCTCACAGGAAGAGAGAATGTATTCCTCAACGGTGCAATCCTTGGAATGACCAAAACTGAAATAAAAAGGAAGCTTGACGAAATAGTTGATTTCAGTGGTGTTGCAAGGTACATAGACACACCTGTAAAACGGTATTCTTCTGGTATGATGGTACGGCTTGGCTTTGCTGTAGCCGCACATCTTGAGCCCGAAATATTAATTGTAGATGAAGTGCTTGCGGTTGGTGATGCGGAATTTCAGAAAAAGTGTCTCGGAAAAATGAAGGATGTGAGCAGCGAAGGAAGAACTGTTCTTTTTGTGAGCCACAATATGGGCGTAATGAATAATCTTTGTTCACGCATCATTCTGTTGGATAAAGGAAGGGTTGAACGCGCAGGCTTACCCGGCGAAATAATCAGTCACTACCTCATGGGCGGGGCGGAAAACCGGAGTTTTGGTAAAATTCCTGAAAATACTCCGCGCCACAGTTATCATAAGGATGTTCTTCGCATCAATTTCCTGGAAATGCTTGGCGCAAACGGTGAGCGCAGGGAATCTTTTATGTACCTGGAAAAGGCCATTGCTGAAATTGAGATAGAATCACAGGCGGAGTTGCAGGATGTAATTATTATGTTCTCTTTAATGCAGGAGGAGATCGGACAACTGACCTACTCTGCCAGCAATGATCCGTATAATAAACTAAAAGTAAATATCAGAAAAGGAAGTAACAAATTCCGGATCAGCATCGATCAAAATGTACTGCCCGGTAATTACCAGGTCGGAATCGCCATACTTGATAAGGGTGGATATCCCTACGATTACCTGCAGCATTTCGGAAGAATTAAGATTGAGAAATTCAGCGAACAAAAAGACATGTACCCCTGGGAAAAAAATCTGGGACTGGTGAACACAAAAACAAAATTTGAACAAATATAATGGAGATCAAAAATTCTAAAATTCTCGTTATCGGAGGAGCCGGTTTCATTGGAAGCTTCGTGGTAGCGGAACTGTTGAAAGAACAAGTGGCGCAGGTGGTTGTCTATGACAATTTTGCGCGTGGTAAAAAAGAATATTTAAGTGAGTCGCTTCGCGATAAGCGATGCAGTATATTCCCCATTGGAGGAGACATCCGCGAAACAGATATTCTGAACAAGGCTATGGAAGGAATGGATTATGTGATCTGCCTTGCAGCTATGTGGCTACTCCATTGCAAGGATTTTCCACGCACAGCTTTCGATGTAAATATTGCCGGCACGTTTAATGTACTCGAAGCCTGCGTTAACAACAAGATTAAAAAACTGGTGTGGTCCTCTTCAGCTTCCGTTTACGGAGATGCGGTTGAATTACCAATGACGGAGTCACATCCCTTTAACAACAAAAATTTCTATGGCGCAACAAAGATTGCCGGGGAAGCAATGGCTACGGCATTCAATGACAGATATGGGCTAAAAGTAATCGGTTTGAGATACATGAACGTTTATGGCCCTCATCAGGACCAGACGGCAGCCTATACCGGGGTGGTTCCGATTATGCTCAATAAAATAGACGCCAACGAAGCGCCTGTAATCAATGGCGACGGTAGCCAGGCTTACGATTTTATTTACGTGGAAGATGTGGCGCGTTGCAATGTACAGGCCCTTAAATCCGATACGGATTTCGGTTTTTATAATGTTGGTACCGAGGTTCAGACTTCTATTAAATCGTTGTGCGACCTCATTCTGAAACTGAAAAAATCAGATCTCAAAGTAACATACAAACCTTACAGCGCAGACGACGCAAGAGCACTTGTGCAGAATCGTATTGGCTCTGCAGTAAAAGCGGAAAAAGAACTTGGTTTCCGATACAAATATTCGCTCGAAGAGGGATTAAACCAACTCATTGACTGGCGGAATAAAAACAAAAATGCTTTTTAATTCCTTCAACTTTCTTATTTTTTTTCCTGTTGTAACGCTTCTCTATTTCGTTTTGCCGCACCGTTTACGCTGGTTCATGCTTCTTACAGCGAGCTGTGTGTTTTACATGTTTTTTATTCCCGAGTATATTCTTATACTCGCCTTTACTATCCTGGTTGATTATTTTGCAGGGATCCTGATTGAACAGGAGAATAACAAAAAAAAGAAAAAGCGTTGGCTTATTCTGAGCCTTGTAGCAAATATTGGCGTGCTTGCAATCTTCAAGTACTACAATTTTTTCAATACAAATTTTAAATCCATCAGTGAAGCCATCGGTTGGAACTATGGTATACCGGCACTGGAGATGGTTTTACCTATTGGCCTATCGTTTCACACTTTTCAGGCAATGAGTTACACCATTGAAGTTTACAGGGGTAACCAAAAGGCGGAAAAGCATTTTGGTATTTATTCACTCTATGTGATGTACTATCCTCAATTGGTTGCCGGACCAATCGAAAGACCACAGAATCTTCTCTGGCAGTTTCATAAAAAACACGACTTCGATTTTCAACGTGTAGCCGACGGACTTAAACAAATGTTGTTTGGCCTCTTTAAAAAAGTCGTTATCGCAGACCGGCTGGCCACTTTTGTGAACCCAGTGTTCGACGACCCTACGGGCGCTGCGCCAACCTCTGTGTTTCTTGCGACCATTTTTTTCAGCATCCAGATCTTCTGTGACTTTTCAGGGTACTCAGATATAGCTATTGGTTGTTCAAGAGTAATGGGTATTGATCTTATGACCAATTTCAGGCGGCCCTATTTCTCTACTACTATCTCTGAGTTCTGGCGCCGCTGGCACATCTCGTTATCAACCTGGTTCAAAGATTATCTGTACATACCCCTGGGAGGGAACCGTAACGGCAAACTGAAGACCGTAAGAAACCTTGCAATTACTTTTATTATAAGTGGCCTCTGGCACGGGGCAAACTGGACATTTATAGCCTGGGGCGCACTTCATGCTTTTTATCTTGTGTTTGCAATGTTTACAGAACAAATCAGGTACAAAATGCGGAACGCTATCGGGCTTGAAAAGCGAAAAAAGCTAAATCACATCCTTCAATCATCCTGCGTGTTTCTGCTGGCAGCATTTGCATGGATCTTTTTCCGTTCTGAAACTCTTTCTGATGCTTCTCTGCTCGTGAAAAAATTTATCGTGGCTGTACCTTTATTCATTTATAATTTTATTTCCAACGAACATTTTCTTTGGCTGGAAGACATTTTATTCGGACGAACCCTGTCCGTTATGTGGTTCGAAGTACTTGTGATCCTTCTTTCACTGTTTATTATGTTTATGATTCACAGGAAACAGGAAGCAGAGAGTTTTTCTTTCTTTATAAGATCTAAGCCGCCAATTATCCGATGGTCAATTTACGTGACAGGTGTTTTACTAATTCTTTTTCTGGGTATTTATCACAATGACAATGAATTTATCTATTTTCAGTTTTGAGGAAGGAAAATAAAATAGTAACGACTATTCTTGGTGTTGGCTCCCTGATTCTGATACTGACTCTCGTACAATGGCGTTACGAAAAAACAAACAGAACATTTACGAAAGAAAAAGCTAACTGGCTAATGAATGTTTCCGGCCAGAAGTATGACGTAGCTTTTTTAGGTTCAAGCAGGGTTTTCAATATTGTTGATCCGGTTTTATGCGATAGTTTATTACACGCAAATACAATTAACCTTGGTATTGGCGGCGCTGCTTACGCTGAAAACTATCTGGTGTTACATGAGTTTTTGAAAAAGAATCAGATTCGCGCGCTCTGCTTACAAGCCGATTTATGGGGAGTTATTCCAGGTGATAAAGCGTACAGCCATCCGTTCAGTGAAGAAAAATATCTGTATTTAATCGGAGACAATAAAGTGGATTCCATTTACAAAGCCAACTCCAATCCTTTAAAATTTTACTTCAGGAAATATATTCCGTTTTTTAAATATGCCGAATTCAATAATATTTTTTCTCCCGACAAAATGCTTCTGGGAATCAATCATGACAATCCGGATAACTTTAATCGCTCGAAAGGAGCGGCACTGCTTAGCGGCAGGAAAGAAGGAGTTATTTTTGCGCGTTGGGACTCTACCCGTTTACAGAAGTCTGAAATAAGCAGGAATTCTGTATTAAGTCTATGCAACATTATTGAACTGGCTAAAAGCAGAGGCATCGCTGTAGTTCTTTTTTGTGCGCCCGCGTACCAACCCTTTATGAAAGAACTGCCTCTTAACGCTACTGCACGCGACACTATTCAGAACATAGCCGACCGATACGGTGTTCCCTATTTTGATTTTCAGAAGAGTGACATTTCACTCGACACGAATATGTTCAGAGATTACACCCATCTCAATAAAGAAGGCGCTACCGGTTTCACAAAAGCATTATGTGATTCAATAAATTTAATTAACTATGGAAAAAACAAGGAATATTCCGATCTCTTTACCGCATACAGGTGAAGAAGAATGGATGGCTACAAAAGAACCAATTATGTCGGGATGGCTCACTGCCGGCCCTAAAGTAAGAGAGTTCGAAGAGATTTTTGCAAAACGCCACGGCGTAAAATATGCTATGGCTGTTACAAGCGCTACAACCGCTTTGCACCTTGCATTGGTTGCTCTTGGTATAAAAGAAGGCGACGAGGTAATTGTACCTGCCTTCACATGGATATCAACTGCCAATGTGGTTATTTATTGTGGCGCTAAAGTTGTTTTTGTGGATGTGGAGCGTACAACGTTTAATATCGATGTGAATGATCTTAAAAAGAAGATCACGCCAAGAACAAAAGCCATTATTCCGGTTCACCTGTTTGGCTTGTGTGCCGATATGGACGCTGTGAAAGCGGTTGCGGGCAACATTCCTTTAGTTGAGGATGGCGCTTGCGCGGCGGGCGCAGGTTATAAAGGCAAACCGGCAGGAAGTCTGGGAACACTTGGATGCTTCTCCTTTCATCCACGTAAATCGGTTACTACTGGCGAAGGAGGAATGATTACCACCAACGATGATAAACTCGCGGAGATCATTTCAAGCCTTAGAAATCATGGAGCCTCTATATCCGAAGAACAACGTCATCATGGTCCGAAACCATATATTCTTCCTGATTTTAATATGCTTGGATATAATTATCGTATGACGGATCTTCAGGCAGCAGTTGGAATTGTACAGTTAAAAAAACTCGATCTGTTTATTGATGAGCGCGAAAAATGGGCTCACTATTATAATGAAGAATTAAAATCAATTCCATGGCTCCGCATTCCTGAAGTTGGAAAAGATTATAAGCACGGGTGGCAATCGTATGTGATCTATATTGACGAAACACTTGCACCTATGTCGCGTAACGACATGATGGAAAAACTCCAGCAGATGGGAATTTCTACAAGGCCCGGTACACATGCGCCTCATATGCTGGCCTATTATGCCGATAAGTACAACATTAAACCTGGAGATTTCCCGGGATCAAAAGACTGCAATGATTTTTCGATGTCTAT
>JAJONO010000105.1 GCA_021323535.1 Bacteroidota bacterium | reverse complement strand
CAGTTCTGAAAATGATTTATCGATGAGAGAAATAAGATCCAGTTCATTTACGAGAGAATCACTTCCGATCACATCGGCATCGCATTGATAAAATTCACGGTATCGTCCCTTTTGCGGACGATCGGCTCTCCATACTGATTGGATCTGATAACGCTTGAAAGGAAAAGTCAATTCGTTTTTATTCATTACCACGAAGCGGGCGAAAGGAACTGTGAGGTCGTAACGCAATGCTTTTTCAGTTAATTTGGCTAATGCACGTTTTAGTCTTTTATTTATTTCATTATATTCTTCCTCTGAAGTATCATCCGGTAAATTTCCTAATTCACCTGCCAACACTCCCTGGAGAAAAGCACTTTCTTCATCCGTTAAATCCTTGAATGGATCGCCGGAGTTTAAAATTTTAAAGATCAGTTTATCTCCTTCTTCTCCATATTTTCCCGTCAACGTATCAAGATTTTCCATTGCAGGCGTCTCAATAGGCTCATACCCGAATAACTCGAAGTTCTTCCGGATAATGTTAAGAATGTAATTCCGTTTCTGCATTTCTGCAGGACCGAAATCTCTTGTGCCTCTTGGAATGGATGGTTTCATAGACGTTTTACAGCCTACAAACTTAGTAAAATGTAATCAACCAACCACGCTTTTTTTAGCCACAGATTACGCAGATTTCCGCAGATCCATCTGTGGGAATCTGGGAAATCCGCGGCTTAACGATAAAAGTTCGACTTACCTGTTCCGATACATCTACGCAGATGGCTTATCTATTGAACTAGTTTGAATCTGCGGCTGAACAGGGACCTGGGCTTTTTTCCTATTATATCTCTTAATAAGTCTCGCAATCACAAACCATAACACCAATCCAAAGATCCATAGTGGCCAAAGACTCATGAAACCAATGATAAACCAAAGGAAACCGGTTCCGCCATTCTCCATAGCTTTACCAAGTTTACCGCCGAAATTAAAGCCAGTGGTGCGTTTCTCGTAGAAAGTAAGATTAATGGTGCTATAATTAACGCGGCTGTTTAAATACTTTAATCTGCCTTCGCTTGCTTCAATGTCTTCGCGTATGGCACTGATCTGTTCTTCAACTCTAAGGATATCGTCTATATTATTGGCCTTTTTAAGTAGCTCCTGGTATTTTTCTTCAAGTTGTTTTTTGTTTTTGAGGCGGGCCTCAATATCTACAAACTGCTCGGTCACATCCTCAATGTCCACAGTTTTTGAATCTACTTCTTCAGCTCCTTTCAGCACGTCATCCATAAACTTGTCAAAATGTTTTCCGGGTATCCTTACAATCACTTCTTCAGAAGGATTTTCATTGCTACCATAGCTGTTTTCTTTTGAAATGTATCCGTTAAGCGCTGAAACAATTCTCTTAACATTGGATTTTGTGTTGTTTATGCTTTTTACCCTGAAAGAAACGATGCCATTCTTGATCAGTTTCTGGTCCATGGGCTTTGGAATATCATCGGTAACAACGCTCGACATTGGTTTATCGTCGGGAGCCTCAGTAGACGAGGCCCCCTCAAGTTTTGAGGCTTCAACATTGTAATTGGCATAACCGGGATCTCCGGCCGAAGAATCCTTGTTGGCACAGGATACAATGAATAAAGAAGCAAGAAGAGAAAGGCTTATAATCAGGTTTTTCATGTGATGTGTTTTACATTTAGATGAAGAGTTATGAATAATTTCATATGCCAACTCTAATTATTCTTACAATAATTTACCGCTTACCTATTATTTCGTTAAGCCAACCTACCATTTCGTTAATTTCGCCCTCGTTTTTACACAAATGGTCAATTTTTCGGGGCGGAAACTTGTGGGACGTAAAAAGTTTCCATAGTTTTGCGGCGGATTTTGGCACCTTTTTGTAGATCACTCCAATTTTAAGATATATGAGACATCAATTACTGGCACTTTTTCTTCTTTTCTCCCTCTCCTTCCTGGCCCAGGAAAAGTTTACCCTTAGCGGCTATGTGAAGGATGTTAAAAACGGCGAGGCCCTTATTGGCGCCACTATTTCAAAACAGGGAACACAGCTCGGAACCTCCGCAAATGAATACGGATTTTTCTCCCTCACCCTTCCAAAAGGTGAACATGTTATCGTCATTAATATTATAGGCTATAAACCATTCACATATCAACTCGCCCTTAACTCCAACGTGCAGAAAACCTTCGAACTTGAAGAAGAAGGCAAACAACTCGACGAGGTTGAAGTTACCGCCGAAGCGGCCGATAAAAACGTAACCAGCGTTGAAATGAGCGTGGCCAAACTTGACATTAAGCAAATCAATAAGATCCCTGCTTTATTGGGTGAAGTTGATGTGATCCGTGCCATTCAGTTATTACCTGGTGTTACCACTGTTGGTGAAGGCGCCAGCGGTTTTAACGTGCGCGGCGGAAACGTGGATCAGAATCTTATTCTTATGGACGAGGCCCCTGTATATAACTCTTCTCACTTATTCGGTTTCTTCTCGGTGTTTAATCCTGATGCCGTAAAAGATGTGAAACTGATCAAAGGCGGAATTCCTTCGCAATATGGCGGACGTGTTTCTTCGATCCTCGACATTCGCATGAAAGAAGGTAACAGCAAAAAACTAGCTGTAAATGGCGGAATAGGAACCATCTTTAGCCGCCTCAGCATAGAAGCTCCGATCATTAAAGACAAAATGAGTTTTATTGTTGCAGGAAGAAGAAGTTATATCGATGCCCTGGTAAAACCTTTTGTGAAAAGCACCAGCCCGCTTAAAGGTGCGAAGTTTTATTTCTATGATCTTACTGCAAAATTAAATTACAGGATCAATGACAAGAACACCGTTTTTGCCAGCGGATATTTTGGTCGCGACGTTTTTGGCGCTTCTGTTTTTGGATTCGATTGGGGGAATGCTACCGGAACCGTTAGATGGAACCACATCTTCAGCAGTAAATTATTTATGAATGTGACCACCTTTTACAGTAACTACAATTATTATCTCGATTTTAAACTTGAATCGCAGGACCAGAGTTTTAAATGGAACAGTAATGTTGTAAACTATAGCGTAAAACCTGATTTCACTTATTACCTTAACAGTAAAAACACAATCCGTTTCGGAATGCAATCGTTGTTATATGATTTCAAACCTTACGATGCAACGGGGCAGTTTGAATCAGGATCAAAAGTGAGTTTCAAATCTGAAAAACGTTATGGCGTTGAAAATTCGGTTTACTTCGGAAACGAACACAAAATTCTTCCTCGCTTAACATTTGAATATGGTCTTCGCGTAAGTATGTATAGCTACATTGGCAAAGGAACCGCTTATTATTACAGAGACACTATTGCAAACGAACCACTTCCCCTGGATACAACCCGCAAATTTGCGAATGGAGAAGTAATTCAATCGTACGTTAATCCTGAACCACGTTTCTCTATGAATTACGTGATCAATCAATACAGTTCTATTAAAGCAAGTTATAACAGAATGGCCCAGTACCTTCAGTTGATCAGTAATACCGCTGCCAGTACACCTTTAGATGTTTATACAATTGCTTCAAACAATCTTAAACCACTAGTGGCCGACCAGGCAAGCATTGGTTACTTCCGCAACTTTAAAGAAAATATGTTTGAAACCTCTGTTGAGCTCTACTATAAATATCTGCAGAACCAACTCGACTATGTAGATAATGCCGACCTGTTCATTAACGATAAAGTAGAGGGACAATTAGTACAGGGGCTTGGACGCGCTTATGGTGCTGAATTTTATGTGAAGAAAAGCAAAGGAAAATTAAACGGTTGGATCAGTTACACTTTAAGCAAAACCGAACGCCTTGTAAGAGGCATAAGCAACGACGATTGGTTCTTTAGCCGTTACGACAGAACACACTGTTTAAACACAAGCTTGAATTACGACATTACTAAATACTGGAACGTATCGGCCAACTTTGTTTATTTAAGCGGAACGCCTGCTACTTTCCCTAACTCTAAAGTGCAGATTCAGAATTACAATATTCCGTATAACACAGATGGCATCCGTAACAACTACCGTGTTACTCCATACCACAGGCTTGACCTTGGAGCTACTTATGATTTTAAGAAGAATGACAAACGTCGTTACAAACAATCGTTAGTATTCAGTGTTTACAACGTTTACAACAGAAGGAACGCGTTCAGCATTTATTTCAGAACCAAACAGGGAGAACCAAATCAGACAGAAGCTGTTCGTCTTTCTATTATTGGTTCAGTTGTTCCTGCGGTAACTTATAATTTTAAATTTTAAACAGTATGAAAAAATATTTTAATATAAAAGCGCTCACTGCTTGTCTCTTGGTTCTCGGCTCTTGCTTCTTTGTTAGTTGCGAAGATGTCATCCAGATCAAACTCGATGAAGGCTCAAAGCTTTACGTAGTGGATGCATTCGTGAACGATCTTCGTTCGCAGCAGGTCATTCGTCTTACCACCAACGATTCGTATTTCAGCAACCGCGAAGCTCCTCCTGTAACGGGCGCCAGTGTGATCCTGAAAGATCTTACAGCGAATAAGCAATATAATTTCACATATTCAACGAACGGAAATTATGTTTACCCGATCACTACCGCTGACACAATTGCTATTGTAGGCCATAATTACGAATTGAATGTAACCATTGACGGTTCGACTTACACATCGTTCGCCACGCAAAAAAGAACGGCTATAATTGATACTATTATTGCAGAAGACGCTTCACAGGGAGGTTTTGGCCCGCCATCCAACTCAACCGATACTTCGTATGCGTGTCTTTTACTTGCTCGCGACAAGGCTGATAACAACCCGGATTACTATTGGGTTAAAACATATAGAAACGATACATTATTTAAAGACCCATCCGACATTAATATTTGTATCGACGGAACCGGTGGACCTGTAATGGACGCCCCGCAGGAATACATTAACTTTACCCCTCCTGCTATTTTTCTTGGCTTTAAAACCTTTAAAAAGCTAAACAAGTGTAGTGTGGAAATACATTCTATTTCACGTGAAAATTATTTCTTTTTTATTCAGGCGTATAACCAGATCAACAATGGGGGATTATTTGCTACCACACCTGAAAATATAAAAACAAATATTACCACTCCTGAGGGCGCCAAAACAAAAGCCATTGGCCGTTTTAACATGGCCTCGGTAGCTACCAAAAGTATTGTTGTGAAATAAGCTAAGTGACTGACTTTGGCGAAGTCACTAAAATTATCTGATCTTCTTTTTAATTTCTTCGGTGATACGAAGAACGGCAGGACACACCAGTGTATTCTTGAAGGTGAGATCCAGTATCTGTTGCATTTTTTTACGGTTGGTATGAGGATATTCGCGACAGGCATTCGGGCGATCTTCATAGATCACGCAGTAATTTTCTCCATCTAAAAACGGACACGGCGCCTGGCGAAGAACGTAATCACTGTCTTCATCGACGCGTAAATATTTTTCAATGAATTCGCCGGGTTTTAAGCGACAGGCTTTAGCGGCACGCTCAATGTCGCGCTGGTAAAAAATGGGTGAAGTTGTTTTACAGCAATTGGCGCAGGTAAGGCAATCGATGTTTTCAAAAGCTTCGTCGTGTGCTTCGTGAAAAAGCTCATCAAGGTTTTTTGGCGGACGAAGTTTTAGTTTTTTATAAAAACTTTCATTCTCTTTCCTTAGATTATTTGCTTTCTTATTGAATTCGTCGCTGTCCACACAAATCTTTCTGTTTAAAAAACCCGTAGTTCCGATTGCTATCGGGAACTACAGGGTTAATTTTATTTTGCTTTTTTAGCTGCCTTTTTCGGAGCGGCTTTCTTAGCTGTTTTAGCTGCGCTTTTTTTAGCCGCCTTTTTTTTCGGGCGTTTCACACCGTATGATCCGATATGAATTTTTCCGCGTTTGGTTTTTTTATCGCCTTTTCCCATAAAATAATTTTATTTATTGCGTAAAAGTAAAAAATTATCTTTACCAATCAAAGATTTGAGCAATACCTTCCATAAACAAGAGCGCCTTTGCAGCAAAAAACAAATGGATCTGCTTTTCGAAAAAGGAAAATCGCAAACTGCGTATCCTATAAAAGCGGTTTATCTCGAAACGCCAGTAGATCTTAAGCATCCTGTTCAGGCCATGTTCGTTGTTCCCAAGCGTCAGTTCAAAAGGGCTCATGATCGTAACAAATTAAAAAGAAGAATGCGCGAAGCTTACCGTTTAAATAAAAAGAAAGCTTACGATACTCTTTTACTCAAAGACAAAAAAATGATCCTTGCGTTTATTTATATTGGTAAAAAAGCGGAAGAATATTCTGTGATTGAGAGGGCCCTGATCAAACAGCTGGCCATAATAATCTAACGTTTATTAGCGTCTTTGATGTACGCGTCAAGAGCTCCGGTCATACTTGGGTTCTGAGGATTTGGCGCGAAGATGTCAAGCCTGTAGCCTTGTTCCCTTACCATCATAGCGGCAGTATGTCCAAACGCTGCAATACGTGTATTACCCTGTTTAAAGTTAGGGAAGTTGGCCTTAAGTGATTTTATACCAGCAGGTGTAAAGAATACAAGTATATCAAACTCGGCAAGCGATTTAATATCACTGAGGTCGGCGCTCACGGTTTTATAGAAAACGCCTTTTGTATAATTGATCTGAAGTTCATCAAGAAACTCAACGATTTGTTCTTTATGAACATCGCTTACAGGAAGAAGAAATTTTTCGTCTTTATTTTTGCGAATCACATCTACAAGATCAAGCATGGTTCCGTGCCCGAAAAATATTTTACGTTTGCGGTACTGGATATATTTTTGAAGATAATACGCGGTTTGCTCGTTGATGCAGAAATACTTCATGCCTTCAGGAACAGTTACACGCATTTCGTTGCACATTTTAAAATAGTGATCAACCGAAAGTTTACTGGTAAGAATAACAGCGCCGTGCTCAAGAATATCGATACGTTGCGCGCGGAAATCCTGCGAGCTTAATCCTTCCACACGAATGAACTGGCGGAAAGTAACATTCAGGTTATGTTTTCTTGCAAGATCAAAGTAAGGGTTCTTATCAGTATCAACAGGTTTTGGCTGCGACACCATAATGTTCTTTACCTTGTTTTTAGGATGATTACTCACCTCAATTTTCGGAGGAGGAGGCAAAGTAATTACAGGCTTTTTTGAAGACTTGCGGGTGCGTTTTACAGGTAAAGCCTTGTCTATAGGCTCCTTGTTTTCGGTATTGGCAATTACCTTTTTTTCCTTTTCAATTTTAGGAACCTCTGCTTTTACAGGTTTTACCTTAGCAGGTTTTGCAACAGGTTTTCTGGAAACTGTTTTAATGGCTTTCTTTGGAGTCCCAAAAGCTTTCGGGTTTTTTGTTTCCTTTTTCTTTTTAGCAGGAGTGGGTTTTGAGGCTTTATTTTTAACGGGTTTCTTTGCCGTTTTTTTTGTAGCCGTCTTTTTTTTTGCTGCCATAAACTTAAAGCCTGTTTAAAATTTCTCTATTATAAACTTTACCATCACAAGAGCAGGTAAAATTTCTAAGGCGCAAAAGTACACAAAAATTTGCAATAATCCTATATGGCGTTCGACTAAGCTGAACAATACGCCCCTATACCACTTAAAAACCTGCGACACTACAAGCACCACACAGGCCATGGACAAAAAGATACCTGGTTCGTACTTGCCAAACTCAGCCGCTATCAGGCAGGGAAACAAAAAGATGCCGAAAGTCTGGCTGATAACAAAAGAACTGTAGACAAATTCAGGTATAAGCTTATTGTCGTTAGCCGATACTGAAACGATTTTGTTGAGAATTGCTTTGATCATGAACAATACCAGTATAGCTGCTGTGAGAAATAAAAACTGGTTGAGATGGCTCTGGTCGTTAAGCACCCATTTATATGCGGCATTGATCTTGTAAATAAAGAACGAAAGATTAAGAAGAAAAAAGATACTGAGCAGGATAGAATAGAATTTGAAGGGATTGAACTCCTCGCGTTCGAGCTGCCTCCACGCCTGCATGTTAAAACAGGATTGCACCAGCTTTACCAGTTTCGAAAAAGAAGTAACCCGTATAACAATTAGTAATGCAAAACAAATAAGCAGGAAAACAGAGGGCCATATAAGCACAAAACCCTGTCGTGGCTCGGGAATAAGATGCAGTGCCGGTAAAAGATGTTTATCAAATATATGCTGGTAACCCGTCTGAATCACATTTACAGAGCAAATACACGCGAAATGCTGAATCCGAATTTAACCTGGCCCTTTTCCCACGAATCGGTGGTGTAAGGAATGAAGTTATTGTCGATCAATCCGGATGCGTTCGTAAAGAACAGACTGAACACGTGTCCCCCCGTTTCAATTTCAAAACCTAAAGCCAGAGGGTTCTTGAAATTTGGATTGTTCTGGTAGAAAGGTGCCGTGTTGTAATAGAAATCACCGATAAAACTGCAGCGTTTTGTGAGCTTGATGCGCCCTCCAAATCCTACTGTAAAGAAACCATTCACATCAAAGGCCTTGTTATCTGTGTTCTGGTTTTCTTTAATGAAATTGCGGTGAAAATATGCCGGTAATACTTCGAGCGACAACCAGTCGTTAAGTTTGCTTGCAATAATAAGTTCAGTGAAATAATTCACACGGTGCGCTTCATTGGTCTCAAAATCCTTTACAATACCTGAATACATGATCTGTTCATTGGTTCGGGCATGCGTATAGCCTACATCAGCAAATACAGCCATTGAAACAGGAATCGAAAAATTGCTGGTTTGTTCAAGAAAGCGCCATTTAACGCTAGCATCGCACATTTTATTGAACTTGCTGCGGCCAATCCCAAGAGTAATGTTATCTGTTAATCCATAGTCAAAACTGTTACGGATATCTGAAGCGGCATCAAATCCTAAATAGGTCTGGAATGTTTCGTTGATAGGGTTCGGTTTCGTATCATCGTAAATGTTCCCAAAACGGTGACTGATGCGAAAGTCGAGATGTTTCTTTTTTACCGGCTCGGTTGTAAGAGCGTTTCCCAAACGGTAGGTTTTAAATGTAGCGAATACTTTCTGGGCTTTTGTATCCTTCTTGTCGTCTACCATATCAAGAAGATCTTCTTGCGCAAAAGCTGTGGCCGCAGTAGCGACAAGGGAAATAACAAATACGGACCTGGTAAAAAATGTCATAGTTTGTTCAGTGTTTTTTTAATGGTAGTGAAGTAGAACAAAGTTCACTTCACTATGATATTTTTATTTTTTCTGAAAAGGTTCCAAAATAGTTGCAACATCAATGTCTACAACCTCAGCAATATTTTTCACGTAAAGTGAAGGAACCTTAATTCCGTAATCCGCCACTTTTACTTTGAAGAGGCATTTTACGCTGATATCGTTTCCTTTTTTGGTAATTGTTCCTTCGTAAGTTTCTTCTTTGGTAACACCGTGTATTTCCATTTTTCCTTTTACGGTTACTTTGGTTTCACCATCTTTTGTATAATCCACTTTTTCCTGGATCTTTCCCTTAAAAACCGCGTTCGGGAATTTCTGACTCTCCATGTAGTTTTCATTGAAGTGTTCTTCCATTAACGCGTTTTTAAATTTGAAATTCTGGATGGTAACACGGAATTGAATATCGCCTGTAGCATTGTTTAATACCACAACGGCGCCTTTATTAGTTGCCTCAATATCTTCGAGCGGAGATTTGGAATAAAACGAAATAACTGTCCCGCCATCTTTGGCTTTGTAGATCTGGGCATTGATGCTCATACTGACAAGCACCGAGGCAAAAACAAAAACTAATTTTTTCATGTTTAATAATTTATTGGGTTTATCGTTTTATGCAATACCCGTTCCATTTTCACCTGAGTTTAAATACGTGGGTACCTTATGGTGTTAAATTTACCCAAAATTAAACTATTTCACTCAAATTGCAATCATTTAGGAATTTTTCTATGAGACGCGGAAAAGCATATTTTGTTAATGTTTTTACTGTACTTCTCTTATTTTCTTTTGAAAAAGAAGAGTTGATTTTTACAACATAAAATCTCGCAAATAAATGCTGGTGACTAAGTATATGCTTATATGTTTTTGAGGCGTGTAATACAGTGCTTTTTGGTTTAATAAATTGTTTTACGTCTGGTAATGTAAACAGTTTTTTCGCATCTGTCTCTTTATCGGTTTCTATAAGTTTAAATTCATAAAGCCCTTTCCAGATATCGGATGCAGAGCGTTTGTTCAATAAAATAGTATTGTCCTTATCAATTATAACAAGGTAGTTGAAGTAACGGTTGCTCACCTTTGTTTTTTTGGCTTTAACAGGAAGCGAATCCACACGTTTACTAAGAAAAGCATCGCATTTCCCTCTGAAAATACAAGCCTGACAATTGGGGTTTACGGGTTTACAAAACTGTGAACCAAACTCCATAATGGCCTGATTATGGGTAGCGGGATCTTTAACATCAAGGAGACTCTGAGCTAATTCTATGAATTTTTTCTTTCCGTCAGTACTGTCAATAGGAACATCTATTCCGAACACACGGCTCAGCACCCTGTAAACATTTCCATCAACCACGGCATAAGGCAGGTTATAGGCAAAACTCGCTATCGCGGCAGCAGTGTAATCCCCTACTCCTTTCAGCTTACGTATTTCCTCGAAAGTATGGGGGAAAACCCCCTTTTTTTCTCCTGCCACAGCTTTTGCAGCAGCGTGAAGGTTCCTGGCGCGGGAATAATAACCAAGTCCCTGCCAGTCTTTCATTACTTTATCCTCAGTGGCGGCGGCCAAATGTTTAATGGTGGGGTAATTTTGTATGAATTTTACATAGTAACTTTGTCCCTGAACTACCTGTGTTTGCTGTAAAATGACTTCGGAAAGCCATATTCTGTAAGGGTCGGATTCTTTTCGCCATGGCAGGTCGCGTTTATTATCCTTATACCACCCTCTGATCCCTCTGCTAAACCAACTTTCCATGATTTGTTAAAAGTACTTCTTCTCCACAAATTCTAAAAAAAATTTCTGATTCTTAATATAAATAGTATCTTTGCCTCCCATTTTAAAATACAATTAATTGATTCTAAACAATTTGTAAGATGACTAAAGCAGATATCGTAAACGAGATTTCAGAAAAGACCGGCATTGAAAAGATGGCTGTTCAGGCAACGGTTGAGGCGTTCATGAAAACGATCCGCAACTCTATGATCGAAGGTAAAAATGTTTATTTACGCGGGTTCGGGACATTTGTAGTAAAAAGACGTGCTGAGAAAATAGGACGTAATATTTCGAAAAACACAACGGTAGTAATTCCGGCGCATTATATCCCTGCATTTAAGCCGGCCAAAACATTTTCGGACAGAGTGAAGCGTAACGTAAAAAGCGCTGAACCTGAACCAAAAAACAATGATTAAAAAAAGATAATGAGCGCCCGTATCACACAACTATTATTGGTAATCGGCGCTGTACTATTATTCGTTCTTTTATTTTTTGCTCCAAAAATCGCACCGAAACACAGCGATAATGACGGCCACGACCATGGCCCCGCTAAGCAAGCTGTTTCGGCCGAGAACAATGCCAACATTGACATGTACCTTAACATGGCTTCAAAAAGCCTTGAGCCTGCACAGAAAACAAAAGTGGATAAATTTATTGCTGCAGGCAAACTGGATAGTGTTGTGTTCTTCTGGGACAGGTTAAAACGTCCTGATCTTGCTTCGGTTTATACAGAACAGATCGCCCAGAAAAACAACAAAGCCGAAGACTGGTTCAGAGCCGGGAACAGGTATTACTATTCAGTTCAGTTTTCGATGGATAAAACTCAAACCCCGCTACTATACCAATGTGCCATGAGATGTTTTTCGAGAGGATTGAAACTTGAACCTGCCAACACTGATGCAAAGATTATGCTTGCCTCGTGTTTTGTAGAAGGATCGGCGGATCCTATGCAAGGGATAAGTTTACTGAGAGAAGTTGAAAAAACCGATAGTAATAACGTAAAACTTCAAATGAGTTTTGCTTTATTTTCGGTAAAGAGCGGACAGTTAGACAGGGCCATTATCAGATTTAATAAAGCTCTGAGAGCAGATAGTACTTATATTGAAGCTTATCTTCACCTTGCTGATGCTTACGAACAGTTGGGGAAGATACCGGAAACGATTTCGACGCTTGAAAAATACAGCGTTAAAACAAACGACCCGGTAGCCAATCGTTTTATGCCAAGCGGAAAGAAAAGAAAAAGACATAAAATGGCGACTCACAAACGCAAAAAACGTTTGAGAAAAAATCGTCATAAGAAAAAATAATCCTTAAACGATTGTTTTAAAGTTCCAGAACCCGGGAGATTAATCTCATTGGGTTTTGGGCATTATTTCTATTTAAACCCATCCATTTCATTAAGTGTGAACTTAAATGCTTTGTAGTGGATTTACATATAGGTAAGATTTTATAAATTAAAAACATTGAAGCGTGAATTATGAATTAATAATTAATTCCACGCCTAACGAAGTTGTTATTGCGCTTTTAAGCGATAAGCGCCTTATAGAGCTTCATCGCGAAAAAAATAACTCCCAGTTTTCGGTAGGCGATATTTATTTGGGTAGGGCCAAAAAGGTTATGACAGGCCTTAACGCCGCCTTTATAGATGTAGGATACGAGAAGGATGCTTTTTTACATTACCTCGATCTTGGTCCGCAGGCTCAATCTCTCAACAAATATGTTGAACAGAGCCAGAACGGAAAACAGAACGTGAGTAACCTCATGTACTTTAAGAATGAGCCCGACATTAAGAAAGACGGAAAGATAAACGATGTTATCAAATCCGGTCAGAATGTCCTCGTTCAGGTAGCAAAAGAACCCATCAGCGCCAAGGGTCCGCGTATTACAACAGAAATCAGTTTAGCAGGAAGATACCTTGTACTTATTCCTTTTTCAGACAAGATTTCGGTTTCTTCAAAGATCAGAAACTTCGAAGAGAAGAGTCGTTTAAAAGAATTGATGCAATCCATCAAACCTAAAAACTTCGGTGTGATCGTACGCACTGTTGCCGAAAACAAAACGGTAGCGGAATTAGAAGGAGACCTTAACGATCTTACAAAACGTTGGGACGAAGCTTTCAAGGTTCTTAAAAAGGCTCAGCCTCCTGTGAGATTACTGGGTGAAGTGGATCGCAGCAACGCTATTCTCCGTGATTTCTTAAACGCTTCGTTCAACGCTATTCATGTAAATGATGTGGCTACGTATGAAGATCTGAAATCATACATCAAAACAATTGCTCCTGAGAAATCCGATATCTTAAAACTTTACTCTGGTAAAATTCCAATCTTCGACGCGTTTGGAGTTGAGAAACAGATAAAGAGTTTATTCGGAAAAACAGTTCACATGAAAAGCGGCGCTTATCTTGTGATTGAACACACCGAAGCTTTACACGTATTTGATGTAAACTCCGGTAACCGTGCAAAGAGCGATCATACACAGGAACAAAATGCCATGGAAGTTAACATGGAAGCCGCTAAAGAAGTGGCGCGCCAGTTAAAGCTCCGTGATATGGGCGGAATTATTGTGGTTGATTTCATTGACATGAACAGCCAGGAAAATCGTAAAACACTTTACGATAAGCTGAAGGAAGAAATGAAGACCGATCGCGCGAAACACAATATTTTACCTCCGAGTAAATTTGGTTTGGTGCAGATCACACGCCAGCGTCTTCGTCCTGAAGTAAACGTTGAGGTTCTTGAAACCTGCTCCAGCTGCGGCGGTACAGGGAAAGTACAGCCAAGCTTATTGTTTGTTGACGGAATTGAAAACACACTACGTTATATCTTAACGGAACAGAACGAGAAAAAAGTAACTCTTAATGTTCATCCTTATATTGAAGCGTTCATTACAAAAGGAGGCTGGTTCAGAAGCCTGCAGTGGAAATGGCGCAAGGAATTTAAACAGTGGGTGAAAATACAACCTATGTCGAGCTACGCCTTTATGGAGTACAAAGTATTCAATAAAGATGGAGATGAGATAGTAGTGTAGGGTTCTCGCGGAGAGCGCAAAGTAAGCTGAGTTCGCAGAGATTAAAATATTACTGCAAATATGTCACCCTGATCCGATCCGCCGCGACGGACGAAGGCCACACAGATTTCGCGGATAACGCAGATAAAGATTTAAAAAGCGGGAGATTATATCTTCCGCTTTTTTTGTGTTTTTTATTACGGCCCGTTTTCTGAACTTTATATTTTAATCTGAGTCTCAAATGAACTACCAGTTACTTAACATTCAGAAGCAGCCATTTATCCGTCATTTTTGCAGGACGCTTATGTTATGCAAAATCAAAACAACTACCTGGAATATAGCTGTGTTCCGATAGGTACCGTGGGACTTTCAATTATTCTTAATGGCGAAGGATTTCTTAATTACCAAAACGAGTGGAGGAAGTTGCCCCGAGTATTTATATATGGATTAGTAAGTAAAACCCAGATCCATAAATTATCGCCAGGTTATAAAGTAATAGGACTAAGATTAAAACCGGAGTTCTTACAATTATTAATGAAAGAGAAAGTTTCGTTTCTTCCCAAAAGACAAGCCACCGATTTATGTGATTTAATGCCGAAAGAAGAAGTAACCTGGTTATACGAAAATCTTTTGTCAGCTAACGAAGAAATCCAAATTGTAAATACTGTAAACACTTTTCTGAAAAAAAATTATTTTAAAGGGACAATTGATAAAAAAGTGGCGTATTCATTAAATAAAATAAGAAGTGGCGAAGTAAACAATGTGGAACTTCTTAGCAAAGACATGAACGTTTCATCGACTTATATGCGCTCACTTTTCCATCGGCATGTTGGAATTACACCAAAAGAATTAATTAAAATAGAGCGTTTCCGTAAAGCGTTAAAAACGCGCAGACAGAATGAAGAGGGCCTGGCTGGTCTTGCATATGATCTTGGTTATTATGATCAGTCGCATTTTATTCATGAATTCAAAAATACAATAGGCATTACGCCATTAAAGTATTTCTCAAATAATAAACTTACTTACGATTTTTACAATTTTCAAAGATGGAAATTAGATAGTTTTGTCCCTTAAATATTCAGCAATATGAACCAGGAAATTTTTGAAAAGGTAGATCACTACATTAGTAATTTACTTGCTCCGGAAGATGAAGCTTTAATTAATACGACCGCCTTAATTGAAAAAGAAAAATTACCAAATCAAAGTATATCTCCTGTACAGGGAAAAATGCTGCAAGTGTTTGCCAAAGCGTGTAACGCAAAGCGCATATTGGAACTGGGGACTTTTGGCGCATACAGTACTATCTGGCTGGCAAAAGCATTGCCTGAGAACGGAAAGCTCATTACTATTGAATTTGACGAAATACATGCCAAGCTTGCAAAACAGAATATATACACTGCCAACCTTTCACATATCATTGAAATAAAAACGGGTAAGGCATCAGATATTCTGAATAACATGATTCAAAACAGAGAAGAGCATTTTGATTTGATTTTTATTGATGCCGACAAACCACCATACGCCGAATATTTTCAACAGGTGCTTAAGCTTTCAAGAAAAGGGAGCATTATCATCTTTGATAACGTGATCCGCGCAGGAAAAGTTTTAGATGAAAACAGCAATGACGAAAAAGTAAAAGGGGTTCAACGGTTAAACAATTTACTTAAAGATTGCAAGGAAGTTACGGCAACCATTCTTCAGACTGTTGGCATGAAGGAACACGATGGCATGCTAATAGCTGTAGTGAATTAAATTACAATCAAATTTAACGCAGCGCCTGTGCTGAAACTTCGGCGTAGGCACCAGATCTCGCGGATGACTCAGATAAAAAAGACGGGAGATAATACCTTCCGCTTTTTTGTTTTATTAACGCTGCCCGATTTCACAAAAAAACTAATCTGCTTTTTAATGTTTTCTGTTTAAATAATTTTGAAGCATTATTATGCAATCTTTACAGGATAAAATTTACAGGGTCCTTATAAATAGTCTTGTCTCTTTTTTACTGCTATTTCTCATATTCTATTTTGCAAAAGGCGCCATTGGAAAAGATCCTAAAAACATTGGAAAGTTTATTATATTTCTATATGCGTGTTGTTTATCAGGGCCTCTTTGCCTCGCATCAATACTGTATCATTTATTCAAACGTAAGATATGGCCTGGCATTTTTGTTCTAACTTCTTTCTTTTACAACTCAAGTCTGGCATGCGCACTGACCGGATCAGCTTTTAATATTGAAGGATTTGTTTTTATTTTCCTTATGCCACTTATAACAACCTGCATGCATGTTGTTGTTTTTCTGTTTTTTGTGCTAAACCACTGGAAAAACAAGAGTGAACATAAGAGGCTGGGTTAACAAATGGCAAAACGCATTCTCAAATACTTTATCATTTGGCTGATTTTGTCTGTCATTTATTTTCTTCTTGCCGAGCCTCTGGTGAAATTATTATTTCCTGATGAACATAATGTTGTGCTATGGTACATAACTCTGGTTTATGGATTGCTTTTAATTGTAATAATGATTTTAACTTCGTTTTTAATTGAAACGTTTGTAAAAAGAGATCGTCAAAAGACCAGCTAATCCATAAGCCTGTTTATTTTTTGCAAAAGTATATAATGTTACCTTTTGCGTGAATGTGCGGTTAAGCATTCGGAACTCACGTTATGTCATAAAAAAGTCCCACTCTTCCGAATGAGACTTCTTCTTTTAATAATCAGTGTTACTTATTGATTACGGTTTTCAGGTTATACGATTTTGAATCGCTTTTTACCTGGATATAATATGTGCCATTGGATAAATTCGCGGTATTAATTTCTGATTCCACATTTCCGTTATTTACTTTTAAAGAATTTACATACACACTCTCTCCAAGAATATTATGGATAGAAATATTTACGCTTTCAGAATTTACATTTGCCATAGACAGTTTGAATGAACCGTTATTAGGACTCGGATATAGATTCATAAAGGCGTCTTGTTCATTTTCTTTTAATCCAATATTCGTTGTAAGGATCTTAGTAACGAAGAAATCTGTTCTGCTGAAAGGGCTAAGTGAGGTCGCGCCAAAAATCCCTCCGTTAAGTGTTGCTCCTGTAGCCAGTAAAGTACCTGCTCCATCGTACCAAACAGCGTTTCCGGATTCAAAACCTTCTGCTTCGGGAAGATCTGCCGCACCCTGAACTGTTATAGCTCCTGAAAAAGTTCCGGCTGTTGTTAATCCTGCTATAAAAATATCGGAACTGTCGGGCGCGTTAATACTTCCTCCTCCGAATGTAGCTGTTCCTCCATACTGACCGGTAATAAAAATATCCGATCCTTTTACAGTAATTCCTCTTGCCCTGTCAATAAGTGGACCCCCCGCACGGCTTGCCCACTGAACATTACCCAGATCATCGTAACACGCTACGTAAACGTCGGCATTACCAACTGTTGTAAGTCCAACAGCGTCAAAAGTAGCATACGCATTAAATTCACCTGTAACATATAGTTTGTTCTGGTCAATGTCCAGCGCCCAGGCAACATCATCGTAATCGCCACCGCTTTTCTTTACCCACTGTAAAGTTCCATTAGCGTCGTATTTCGCAATGAAAGCATCAAAATATCCGGGGGTACAGGTAAGCGTCTGCGCTCCGAAAGTGGTATTATTAGAAAATAATCCGCAGATATAAACATTACCTGAGGCATCTACCTTCACCGACTTGGCTTCGTCACGACCGGTACTTCCTGCTACGCGCGCCCACTGGAAATTTCCATTCATATCGTATTTCGCAACAAAAATATCTTTCCCGCCATAACCCGGGGCTGTAGTTCCATTAAAATTACTGGTATCGGTAATATGGCCACACACATACACATTACCCGCTGCATCGTTAGCAACGCCCATACCTCTTTCACTCTTGCCGCCACCTTCACGTTTCGCCCAGATGAGATTTCCACCCATATCATACTTAGCAATAAAGATATCGTTATCTCCTGCGGTAGTTAAAGTGATTGTTGAATTCTGGAAAGCAATGATATCATTGAAGCCTTCGATCTCTCCTGTAACATATAAATTGGTTCCGTCTGTGGATAATGACCAGGCATAGTCGCCATTAACGCCACCCGCTCTGCGAATCCAATCGAGGGTTCCGTCGGATAAATATTTAGCGATAAATGCATCGTGATTACCGGCGCAGGTAAGAGTAGATGTTTCGAACACGGCGTTCTGTTCAAATTTTCCGGCTACATACGCGTTACCTGACGCGTCTGATACAACACCATAGCCATAATCGTAAGCGTATAACCCGCCCTTTTTTGCCCACTGGAACTGGGCCATAATTACATTGCAACTTAAAGAAGCCGCAATAACTGTAAACAAGTAAATTTTTTTCATGAAATTGATTTCTAAAACAAAGTATGAAGTTATGGCATGAAAAATCTGTTTCGTTTATCTTTCGTTGAGGCTGAGATACGTTAGGTTAAATAAGGAAAAATAATAGCTAGTGCGCAGGTAAAATAAAAAAAGCCCCGCCCTTTCGAGCGAGGCTTCTTATTGTAATCGTTAGTATTTCTCCCTTTATTTTACTTATTGATTACAGTTTTGAGGTTGTACGATTTTACATCGCTCTTCA
>JAJONO010000033.1 GCA_021323535.1 Bacteroidota bacterium | reverse complement strand
TCATTATACCCAAAGGTATAAAAATGCAGCACATCTATTGAAAATCCTCAAATTTTTCGCAACTTTGCACCTCTATTTTTTAATTTATTATGAAACGTGCAAGAATCAAAGATGTTTTAAAAACATCGCCGCAAAACCAGGAAATTACAGTTAAAGGTTGGGTAAGAAGCTTTCGCAATAATATGTTTATTGCGCTAAACGACGGCAGCACGAATAATAATTTGCAGGTGGTAGTAGAGCAGGCGGGCCTTTCGGAAGAAACCCTTAAACGCATTACCACCAGCGCTTCTATCAGCGTTACCGGCACGCTTATTGCCTCCCAGGGAAAAGGACAAGTAGTAGAAGTTCAGGCAAAAACAGTTGAAATTCTTGGCGACAGTGATCCTGATAAATACCCATTGCAGCTAAAAAATAAACCTAGTCTTGAATATTTACGCGAGATTGCTCACCTGCGTTTTCGTACCAACACGTTTGGGGCGGTGTTCCGTTTACGTAACGCTCTGGCTTTCGCGATCCATAAATTCTTTAACGAAAAAGGATTTTTATACATCCATACACCTATCATCACAGCCAGCGATGCTGAAGGAGCAGGGGAAACCTTTCATGTGACGAACCTTGACATGATGAACCTTCCTAAGAACGAGAAAAGCGAGATTGATTTTAAACAGGACTTTTTCGGAAGAGCTGCGAACCTTACAGTATCAGGACAATTAGAAGGCGAACTTGCCGCTATGGCCTTCAGCGACATTTATACATTCGGGCCAACGTTTCGTGCCGAGAATAGCAATACACCCCGTCACTTAGCCGAATTCTGGATGATTGAACCCGAAATGGCCTTCTTTGATCTGAACGACAACATGGATCTTGCAGAAGATCTTTTGAAATACGTGATCAGATACGCTATGGATAACAACATGGAAGATATTGAGTTCCTGAGCCAGCGTTTAACAGAAGAGGAAAAACAAAAACCTCAGAACGAACGCAGTGAATTAACGCTGATCGAAAAATTAAAATTCTGTCTCGATAATAATTTCGAACGTGTTACTTACACCGAGGCCATTGATATTTTGCGTGACAGCAATCACAATAAGAAAAAGAAATTTCAATATCTTGTGAATGAGTGGGGAGTTGATCTTCAGAGCGAACACGAACGTTACCTGGTAGAAAAGCATTTCAAAAAACCTGTAATCCTTACCGATTACCCTAAAAACATAAAAGCGTTTTACATGCGTCAGAACGATGATGGTAAAACGGTTCGCGCTATGGACATTCTCTTCCCGGGAATTGGCGAGATCGTTGGCGGAAGCCAGCGTGAAGAGCGTCTCGAAAAACTGGAAACACGCATGAAGGAAATGAACATTCCGGTTGAAGAATTATGGTGGTATTTAGATACCCGTCGATTCGGAACTGTTCCACATGCCGGTTTTGGTTTAGGGTTTGAACGACTTGTACTTTTTGTTACGGGCATGACAAACATTCGCGACGTGATTGCATTCCCCAGAACACCAAATAACTGCGAGTTCTAGAAAGCCTTTCGTTTTTTAAGTTTTGTTCTTAAAATTTGCAGCAGGATTTACGTATACTGCATTCGTTCCACCGGTAAAGAAAAAGAGAAAGTAGCGCCTTCATCAACTTTTCCCTCTGCCCATACTTTTCCATAATGTCGGTTAATGATCCTCTGCACGGTGGCCAGGCCAACACCTACACCTTTAAACTCATCCTGATTGTGTAGTCTCTGGAAAACACCAAACAGTTTGCTGCTGTAGTTCATGTTAAAGCCAGCGCCATTGTCCTTTACAGAGTATACAAGTTCTTCTCCCTTATCGGTGCAATAAATCTCAATGACCGGATGCTCTTTTTTCGAGGAATATTTTATTGCATTGGAAATAAGATTAACAAATACCTGTTTTATCAGTTCCCGGTCGGCCATAACAGGAGGCAACTTCTCAATTTTAAAGACTACATTACTGTTGTAGTCCGACTTAAGTTCTTCAAGAACCTCGCGGATAAGAATGTTGATATTTACGGCGACCCTATTAAGTTCTTTTTTACCGAGCCGTGAAAGATTTAGTAAACTGTCTACAAGATTATTCATTTTAAGAGCATTGTTACTGATCGTATTGATGATCCTTTTTCCTTCATCATCAATTTTTTCTTCATAATCCTCTTTAAGAATATTCGTATAGCCGGTAAGGGCACGCAAGGGCGCTCTTAAATCGTGCGAAACAGAGTAGGTAAATGCTTCGAGTTCCTGGTTAACCGCAATCAGCTCAGCATTTTTATTTTCCAGATTCTTATTTAGTTCATACAGCGCGATTTCCTGCTGATGTTTTTCAATAAAGAATTTTACTTTGTTAAGAAGGATCTCGGGTTGAAAAGGTTTTGTAATGAAACTGAAGGCTCCTTTTTCATAACCCTTAAAAACATTCAGGTTATCAGTATATACTGCTGAAATAAATATGAACGGAAGGTGTGATGTTTTTTCTTCTTCACGCAATATGCCGGCGAGTTCATAACCGTCCATTTCGGGCATTTGTATATCTAACAGAGCCAGCGCGAAATTATGGTGAAGCGTTGCTTTCAGGGCCTCATTGCCGCTCGTGGCCTTAATGATATCAACATCCTGTTCTTTCAAAACCGTTTCCAGGGCCACAAGATTCTCGGGTCTGTCGTCTACGATCAAAATCTTTGGTATTCTATCCATGCTATTTTTTTATTACTTGCTTAGCCAAACGCGCATTAAAGTCAAAAGGCGCTCAACATCTACTGGTTTTGTTATATAATCGTTCGCTCCGGCGTCAATACATTTTTGCCTGTCCTCTTTCATGGCTTTAGCGGTTAACGCAATTACAGGGAGCCTGTTCCATGACGGATTTTTTCTGATCTCCCGCATAGCTTCATAACCATCCATCTCGGGCATCATAATGTCCATGAGAACAAGATCCACCTGTTTGTTCTTTTCAAGGACATCAAGCGCCATTCGTCCGTTTTCGGCTTTAATAATTTCCATCCCTTTTTCTTTAAGGACCTTTGATAAGGCAAAAACGTTGCGCATATCATCATCAACTACAAGTATCTTTTTCGAATTAAAGATCATTTCCTTATCATACAGGTTGTTGATTATTTTTTGTTTCGATTCCGGAAGTTCGCTGATGGTACGGTGAAGGAAAAGAGCGGTTTCATCAAGGAGCCGTTCTTCAGATTTTACACCTTTAATGATAATTGTTTCGGCGTACTTTTGAAGTTCGTCATTTTCTTCCCTTGAAAGATCTTTGCCTGTATAAATAATGATAGGCGGCATTTTACCTTCCTTTATTTTTTCGAATTCATAAATAAGATTAAAACCACTAATGTCCGGGAGTCCTATATCCAGTACGATGCAATCAATATGCTCTTCCCCGAATAATGTCAGCGCTTCTTTACCTGTTCCGGCTTCAAAACATTTCACATCACCATTGCCAATTAGTTTTCTCATCGCTTTTCTTGAATTAACATCATCTTCCACGATCAGAAGGTTTTTCATTTTCCTGCTGATAAAGTTCTCGATCCTGTTAAAGGCTTCTTCCATTTGTTTTTTATCTACAGGTTTGGTCAGATATTCCACCGCGCCTTCTTTGATAGGATCAAGCGTTCGTTCGTTCACAGAAACAATATGAACCGGAATATGGCGCACCGAAGGATTGGCCTTTAACTCAGCAAGAACTTTATGACCATTGATGCCGGGCAGATCAATATCCAGGATAATAGCCTGTGGCTTATGTTTTGCGGCAAGTAATAATCCATCTTCACCGGTTGCCGCCGAAATACATTTAAATCCTTTGCTATGACATTGCCTTAACAGAACGGTTGCAAATTTGAGATCGTCCTCAATGATAAGAACAACTTTATCTCCGGGTACCAGACTTTCCCTGTCATCTTTTATGGTAGGATAATTTTTAAACTCATCGGTTTTTACATGCAGCTTTAAAGGAGATGGATATTTTACAGTTTTATGAATTTTAATATGTTCTGTTCCCGGCGATAATTCTGTGGGAATGATCAGGGTAAAGGTGGATCCTTTATCAGGTATACTTACAAGCTGAATTTCTCCTCCAAGTAGTTTGCTGAGCTCACGTGAAATTGAAAGTCCAAGCCCTGTGCCGCCATATTTTCGGGAAGTGCCCCCATCAGCTTGCTGAAACGCTTCAAAGATAGCGGCCTGTTTTTCTTCAGGGATACCAACGCCTGTGTCTGTTACCGAAATGCCTATTGTACCCGCTGTGTGATTAAAGATCTTTAAACTAATGCTTCCTTTATCTGTAAATTTAATAGCGTTTGACAGAATATTTTTAAGGATCTGGTTGAGACGCTGAAGGTCTGATTGTATTGTTTCAGGAAGATCCGGGGCCAGATCAATTACAAAGGAGAGGTTCTTTTTATCTGCTTGGTGTTTAAAATCCATATGAATAGCCTTGACGAAATCTTCCAGGTAAATACGTTCAACTGAAAGTGTCATTTTACCTGCTTCGATCTTTGAGAGATCGAGCACTTCATTAATTAGAGCCAGGAGGTCGTTACCGCTTTTATTAATAATTTCAGCGCTTTCTACCTGATCGGAGTTGAGGTTTTTCTTTTTGTTATCAGCAAGGTCGCGCGAAAGAATAAGTAAACTGTTTAACGGTGTTCGCAATTCGTGCGACATATTAGCAAGGAATTCGGATTTATATTTACTACTGATTTCGAGTTGTTTTGTTTTTTGTTCAATATCAGAACGGGCGTTTTCTACTTCTTTGTTCCTGGCCTCAAGCATTTGTGTTTGCTCTTCCAGTTCTTCATTGGTCATTTGAAGCTCTTCTTGTTGTTGTTTCAGGTTTTGTGCCTGCTCTTCGAGCTCTTCGTTCATTTGTCTTAGTTCTTCCTGCTGGCTCTGCAGCTCTTCACTCTGCACCTGGGTTTCTTCAAGAAGGTTCTGAATTTTTTTTCTGGAAATGGCTGAGTTAATGCTTATGGCAATACTTTCAGGAGCAGCAGTAAGAAATTCTTTTTCCACCGGTGTAAAAGGCATGAGTTTTCCTAATTCAAGCACCCCGAGTGTTTGTCCTTCGAATAAAAACGGAATGATGATAATATGTTCTGGTTTTGCATCAATGGTGAGCGACCTTACTGTAATATCCTGTTCCCGCACCTTCTCCATAAGAATTATTTTTTGTTCAAGCGCTGCTTGCCCGATCAATCCTTCACCTGGCCGGAAGACCTGCTTTCCTTGATCTGATGAAAAGGCGTATTGTCCCACAACAGAAAGAGACGTTCTTTGCTCGTTAAATAAAAATACCGCGCCAATGTCGGCGTGTACATGATTACATAAGAATGTGATCATGGTAAGCGACAGTTCCTCGGTTGTTTTGTCTCCCCGGAGTTTTTCGTTTAATTGGTTCTGCGCAGTAGTGAGCCAGGTATGTTTTTCATTTTCAGCGGTTGTTTCTCTAAGCGAAATGGTCATTTTTCGAAGAGAATTTCCAAGGCGATCGTTATCTGATCTTGGAACCGTATCAGTAGAATAATTACCGGAAGCAACCAGGTTGGCATTGGTAGTTATTTCACTAAAGCTGTTATTTATATTTACAAGAGAACTAAAGATAGGTTTCAGTTCATCGTTTACAGGATCGTGTAATGTGAGATCTGAAAATTCGCGACTTGCTATTTTTTCCGCTTCTCCCGACATAAATACTATTCTGGAGGTAATGCTTTTTATGATCCAGAAAGCGATCCCTACAGCTGCGAAGAAACTAACGAATAATATGATCAGAATAAGTGTAAGCGACGCGCTATAACTTTTATCGTTAGCGAGTTTATCGTCGTCCATGGAAGATTTGTTTTTTGCAACGAGTCTGTTCATGATAGAAATTACTTCATCTCTTGTAACAAGACCTTTGTTGATGGATAATTCAAAAGCTTTCGCGTCCTCATCTTTCATGGCCAGTGTAATTATTTCATCGAGTGTTTTTCGGTATCCTATCCATGTGGTTTTAAAATCTACGATTAACCTGCCGCCTTTTTCATCAACAAGATCTTCAAGTTCAGGTGTTTTTTCCTCTACTATTTTTAAACCGGCATAGATCCTGTCTTTATAATATTCTTTTTTCACAGGATCTTTTTCAAGAATGATGTTTTTTTCGTGACGTGCAACTTCGAGGACACCAATGAGGATTTCGTTTGAAAGACTGATTTTTTTTGAGGATACGTTCACAATATTTCCCAGCCTGTCGTTGGTCTCCGAAAATTTATTGATCATTAAAAGAGCAATTCCGGCTAATAGTAACAGGATAATTGAAAAGCCGGCAATGAGTTTACTTTTGATGGATGAGTTCATGGATGAATGGGGTTTGATAAGTTAATTAATAACGGGATTATTTTTTCTAACGGAAGTATATGATCTGTTTTGGTTGCAGCAATGGCCGCCAAAGGCATCGAAGAATACTCGGCCGTGGATGGTTCCTGAACAATGGTAAGGCCGCCTCCTTCCTTTATTTTTCGAAGGCCGGCTGCTCCGTCATGATTTGAACCGGTAAAGACAATGCCGATCAGCTGATCTTTATACACGTGACTTGCCGATTCGAAAAGTACATCAATAGATGGGCGCGCATAATTTACTTTTTCGTCAACACTCAGCGAAAAGGTTTCGTCATTTTCAACCAATACATGATAATTGGGCGGCGCCACATAAACATTTCCCGGCTGTATAAGATCTTTTTCGTTAATTTCTTTTATGTGAAGTCTGCTCATGGTGTTTAACAGATGAACCCATATATTATCCGAATTCGCTGAAATGTGCTGAACAATAATAATGGGTAAAGTGAAGTCTGATGGCAAAGCAGGTAAAAGCTCTTTCATAAGAGATAGACCACCGGCCGAGCATCCCATAACAATTGCTTTATATTTATGCGCCATTTTTTTTTAAACTGTTTTTTTAATACTTCTTTTTAAAAACCCTGTACTTTTTATCAAGCTCCTGGTAATGGTCCTCCAGCGTACTAAAACGTAAACTTTCTTTAGAGCCCAGGGCGAGAATACCTCCATTCGTAAGACTATCGAAGAAAAGTTTCTGAACCCGGTTCTGAAGATCCCTGTTAAAATAAATGAGAACATTACGGCAAAGGATCATATTCATTTCAGCAAAAACACTATCGGTTACCAGGTTATGATTGGCCCATACAACGCGTTTCTTTAATGATTGATCCATAATAGCCATGTCGTAATCAGCGATGAAATAATCCGAAAACGATTTTTTGCCACCCGCCTGCTGATAATTTGAGGTATATTCCTTCATGATTTCGGCAGCGTAAATTCCCTCACGCGCCTTGTCAAGTGCAAATTCATTAAAGTCTGTTGCGTAAATAGTACTTCTTTCATATAATCCTTCTTCTTTCAGTAGTATGGCCATGGAGTACACTTCTTCGCCCGTAGAGCAGCCGGCGTGCCATATTTTTATAAATGAATAAGTCTTAAGAATAGGAATCACGTTTTCCCGTATGTACTTATAAAAGGGAGGGTCCCTGAACATTTCGGTGACGGTAATTGAAAGATCCTGGAGCAATTGGGAGGCGAATACCGGATCGTGTAATACATTGTGTTGTATTTCGGAAATACTGCTTAACCCCGAAAGCATTAACCTGTTTGTGAGCCGGCGGCGGATATGTGCTTCGGAATACTGCCTGAAGTCGTAGCCGTATTTTTGATAAATTGCTTCAAGCAATAGGTTAATTTCTATGTCTGACGATTCTGAATTCACGATAGGGAGAGAAGGCAATTCACAGAAATCTCAAGATAACTTAAATTAGCCTAATTAACAAACAATTATACGCCTACCTAGCCAGGTACTCAGGTAAAACTAGAGTCGTTTTTTAGCGGAGAGAATTTTCTATTGTGAAAAATACTTTTAGTGGTGGTTTTCCACAGGGGATTCTATCTTAATTCAGTTTCAATTAGCGTCAATTTTCGGCCTATGGAAAATAAAAGCAAAACATACGTTTAATTAAGAAATTATATTTTTAAAGATGTTTCACCGCGCCCTGGTCCACCAGAAAAATCCTGTGTTCGATTTGTTTCTCGTTTAACAGCTCATTCATTCTTTCGGGGTGCGTATCGGTAATAAAAACCTGCCCAAAATCATCGCCGCTTACCATTTCAATTAATTTAGTGAAACGCTCTTCATCGAGTTTGTCATAAATATCATCCAGAAGCAAAAGCGGTTTTGTGTTTTTTTGTTCTTTAATGAATTCAAACTGCGCAAGTTTTAAAGCCAGGAGATACGATTTTTGTTGCCCCTGCGAGGCAAATTTTTTTAAACTGAAATTATTGATCGTAAACTCGAGATCATCCTTGTGCGGACCAACCGTTGTGTAGTGCAGGGCCCTGTCGCGCGGCAACGAGCTCAGAAGCGCGGTTTTAAATTCTTTTTCGCCAAGGCTGTTCAGGTAATTCAGAGCCACTTCTTCCTTGCTGTTACTTATAAACTGGTAATAGCGGTTGAAAAGCGGAATGAATTGTTTTAAAAAACCGAGCCGTATTTCAAGAATGATCTTTCCGTGCAACATCAATTGCTCGTCCCATATTTCAATGGTTTCCGAATCAAAGGTTCTTGATTCATGAAACTGTTTCAGTAAAGCATTGCGTTGTTTTAAAACGTGGTTGTAGGAAATGAGTTTATCGAGGTAAATCTTATCGTATTGCGAAATGATGCCATCCAGGAATTTACGGCGCGCCTCGCTGCTTTCATTAATCAGTTCAGAATCGGCCGGGGAGATCATTACTAATGGAAACTGACCGATGTGTTCGCTCAGGCGTTCGTATTCTTTCTTATTCCTTTTAAAAACTTTTTTCTGGTTACGTTTTATACCGCAATACAC
This sequence comes from Bacteroidota bacterium, assembly GCA_021323535.1. GTDB lineage: Bacteria > Bacteroidota > Bacteroidia > B-17B0 > Aurantibacillaceae > Aurantibacillus. The sequence goes on along the minus strand of JAJONO010000033.1, from coordinate 38,749 downwards.
TTCAATTTCTTCCCCAAACCTGTTGAATTGTGCCTGTAAAACAAAAAAGGCTTCGTTATGTCTTATGTTCTGACTATCTACAGGATTAAAGAAGCTTTTACAGAAAGAGAGATAATAAATAGCGTCCAGAAGATTGGTCTTTCCCATGCCATTATTACCCACAAAACAATTGATCTTTTTGGAGAAGGTTTCCTCAAAAGATTCGTAGTTTTTAAAGTTTATGAGCGATAAATGCTGTAAATACATGGGTTTTGGCCTGTCCGGGCTCAAAAATACGCTAATTTTACCCCTTTTTTCCTAAAAAAATTTCAAATTTCTGGTAAAAAAAGCTATCTTCGCCCACTAATTTTAAGTACACAATGTCTGATTTAAAAGAAGAACAAACGGTTGATAATAACGAACTTGACAACCAGAAGGTAGAAGAAACCGTGGAGGAAACCCCGGCCCCTAAGCCAATTGACCCGAACTTAAAGGGCATACAGTTGTTCTATGAAAAGAACAAAAAAGCAGTAAACTATGTTAGTATTGGTTTTATTGCTATTGTAGGAATTCTTTGTTTCTATAAACTTTACTGGTTACCTGAACAAGAGAAAGAAGTTTCAAATGAAATTTTCTGGGCACAGGCTTATTTTGAAATCGACAGTTTCAATATCGCGCTTAACGGAAACGTTAATGTAATGTCACCTGACGGACAAAAAACTATCCAGGGTTTCAATGCGATCGCTGATAATTATTCTTTGACAAAATCAGGGAACCTTGCTAACTATTACGCGGGAATATGTTATCTCCGTACCGGAAAATTCAACGAAGCCATTGAACGTTTACAAAAATACGATGGTAACGACGACATGGTTGCTCCAATCGCGATTGGCGCTATCGGTGATTGCCACATGGAACTTACAAACGTTGATGAGGCCATTAAGTATTATCTGAAAGCTGCTGAGAAAAGCAATAACAATTTTACTTCTCCTATCTACCTGAAGAAAGCGGGTTTTGCCTACGAACTAAAAAAGAACTATGCAGAGGCGCTTAACGTGTACGAACGTATTAAAAAAGAATACGGTCAAAGTAACGAAGGAAAAGAAATTGAAAGAGAAATTGCTAAAGTAAAAGCTTTAGGGAGCCTCTAAGAATTAAATAGCACTTTTAACTGATCCCGCTCCGGCGGGATTTTTATTTGGAAAATATATGAGCAGTGTAAATAATAATCTCTCCTGGAGCAAAGGCTCATCGGTACCAAATGCCGCCGGCTACAAATTCGGAATTGTTTGGGCCGAATGGAACGAGGAAATTACCGGGGCCATGAAAGATGGCGCTTTTAAAACGCTTGTAGCGAATGGTGTTGCGGTTGACGATATTATTGTGAAAGCAGTGCCCGGAAGTTTTGAACTGACACTTGGCGCACAATGGATGCTCGAAAACACGGAAGCCGACGCGGTGATTTGCATTGGCTGCGTAATACAAGGAGAAACACGCCACTTTGATTTTATCTGCAATGCAGTCGCTAATGGTATTACCCAACTCAATATTGAACACAGTACACCGGTTATTTTTGGTGTATTAACTCCCAATGATCAACAGCAGGCCATTGATCGCGCAGGTGGAAAACATGGTAATAAAGGTGATGAAGCCGCAATTACAGCCATTAAAATGGTGGTGCTTGAAGATTCTTTCTAACTGTCATGCGTAAGCCAGAGGCTTACAGAATAATTGGCGCAAGGCAGAGCTTTGTGCCATAAAAAAATTTCTATATTTGTTCTAAGGTTAAGATGCTTGAGTAAGCTTTAAAAAGGAATCCTGTGCAATTCAGGAGCTGGCGCGCAACCGTGATCATGAAGCGTAATTATCGAAGATAATTTCTGCTTTATGGAAGTCGGAATACTTGTCTTAGCAATGTTTAATTTTAATTCTGCTTTCGCGATACAGGGCAGGGACTTAAAAAATCTATAAATTTTTTGAGGTAAATCGTATCGTTTTTTATGAAAAAACGATTTTTAAGTTTAATCGTCAGCATTCCGTTTTTTGTGAATGCGCAATTCGCTCCGGCGGCGGGACAGCCCGGAACAACAGCGATAAAAAAAGACAGTTCTATTATTATTAACTGGGCCACAGGTTGTAAAGTGATACGGGGCTACCAGGATGTAAGTAATCAAAGTGCAGGTTATGCAAATGTAGGCGACAGCAGCAAGGCCATTGGTGTAGCTGATGGTGTGAATGTAGTAAGCCTGGGCGACGCGGGCTCGGCCATTCTCACATTTCAATCGCCTATCAAAAATTCACCAGGACCGGATTTCTGTGTTTTCGAAAATTCTTTCGACGCGGGATTTCTTGAACTCGCATTTGTTGAGGTTAGCAGCGACGGTACAAATTTTACACGTTTCCCGGCAACATGTAATGTGCAGAACACGGTGCAGATTGGTCCATTTGATACGAGCAGCGACCCAACAAAGATTGATAACCTGGCAGGAAAGTACATCATGAATTATGGTGTTCCTTTCGATCTGCAGCAATTGAATGGTACAAGTGGATTAGATATCAATGCCATTACCCACGTAAAGATTATTGACGCTGTGGGTTGCATACAGGCTCAATACGCCACTTATGACAAAAACAGTAATAAGATCAATGATCCCTGGGCCACGGCCTTTGGATCGAGCGGATTTGATCTTGATGCAGTTGGTGTTATTAACCAGGTTCCGGTATCTGTAACAGAAAATTCAGATCTGGAAAAGAAAGTACGTTTGTTTCCGAATGTAACCTCAGGAAACGTGAATGTGTTTGTGGCAGGAGAAGAAGATCTGAAAGTTGAAGTGACGGACGTTTCAGGAAAACAGATCCTTGATGGTGTTATGGTAAAACGAAATGGAATGTTGTCGTTAAGTGAAGTTGAGTCAGGAATTTATTTTGTGAAACTTTCTACAGAAAAATCTTCAGTTACGAAGAAAATTATAAAGACGGATTAATCTCTGTGGTCTCTGTTCTGTGGTAAAATTCCGTTAAAGGTTTCTTTCGTGTGAATGTTATTGTACTTTTCGGTTTAGCTTTCTATATAGTATCTAAAATAAAAAACCCCGTGTGTAATGCCACGGGGTTTCTTTTTATTGATTTTCCGGATTAAATATTTCCGTAGTTTCTGGCAAGCATTACTTCGCAGGTTTTCATGGCGAAATCATCGCTGATGCCAAGTTTGTTTTTAAGGTGCTCGATAATTTCTTTTTCTTTAGGACTGATGGCGCCGTCGATAAGAACGATGTCTACCGCTACAGCGAATACCATGTTCCTGTTTTCAGCTTTAATTACAGGCGAACAATCGTTAACTGCTTCTGCAAGAGAAGGGAAATTTTTAACGTTGTTGTTACACTCGTCTACCAATGCTCTGAGATCGGTATTGGCGAACATTTTCTTTTGATAAAGCGTGTCAATGATCGTGTCCCATTCTTCAAGATCCATTACGCCGTCTGATGAAGACGCTGCTGCGATAATGGTTAAGAATGCTTCCTGTTCGCTGGTGATAACCGGCTTTGCTGCTGCAGTTGAATCTGCAAAAATTTTGTCAAAAAATCCCATGGCTTTCTGTTTTTAATTTATAATTAATTTATTTAAGCAACCTGAAGTTAGGAGTTTTATATTAAACCTCCTTTAAAAAATCATTACTTTTTAATGAAATAGCTGGCACAATTATTGCGCTCCCAAACATTGGCGATTGAATTTACAATTCGGTAGGGTTGGGCGACAATCCGGTTGGTGTTACAACGATTTAACCTCAAAGGGAATTTAATTTACCACAGAGACGCGGAGAAACAGAGGGAGATCGCAGAATTCTGACACAGATTTCACGGATTGACGCAGATTAAAATTTCCTTTGAAAATTTTCCTTTGTTTACCTTAAATAGCACCTGCAGCTTTGTGTTACTTTGTGAATTCTCTGCGTATTCGCAAAGCGAACTTTGTGGTTATTTTGTTTCGTATTTTAAAAAGTGACTATTTCTTCACCTTCAGAAAATTAAAATCTTCCTTCCTGAGTTTTCCTTTTTCTGTTCCTTCAATGCGTACGCATAAAAAATCGGGTTGTGGATTTTTGTAAATAATTCGCTGCGGAAAGTCATGATCTTTGTTTACAAAATTGTATTCACCTTTATTAAATTCCATAAACCGGAAAGGGACAGGTTGTCCGTTATTTTGTTCAGCGATGGTTGCCACATAAAACAGATCCGATCCTTTTTGCTGTATTTCGAGTTTCTCGGCAAAGAGCGTGTCTTTTCCCTTAATGAAATAACCATTGCCGGTTATCAGCGAATCGTTTTCTTTTTTCCAGATCTCCATGCTCATGCCGTCGGAAGAATTAAATTGCCAGGTTCCTTCCAGCCAATCGAAATGTTTTAAGGTCATGTTTTTAGAAACAGGTTCATTTAGTTCTGAAAGAGGTTTGTGTTCAGATGAACAACTATAAAAAGCAATTAATGGCAGGAAAGGAATTAGTTTTTTCATTAAATAAATGTACTGTTTTTTGTTTAACCGGGAATGAATTTTGAGTACTCCGTTGTATACAAACCATGAAACAGTTTTTACTTTCATTTTTATTATTGCTCTCCATCTCAGTTAATTCCCAAGCCTACGAATGGGTTAAAACGTTTGGACCAAAAGAAGGATTTCTTGAGAACCCCGATAATTTGGGAACCGATACCTCGGGCAATGTTTATGTGACGCTAAAACACGGAAACCCTTCGTCTGGCCAGATCTCGGGGGTTAGTTATAACCTATTGTTAAAGTATGCGCCAGGTGGAAGTCTTCTGTGGGTGGATACAATTGGCCAGGGTTATTTAAAAAGTGCTATAGATGGAAACGGAAACACTTTTCTAATCTCAGCGGCAACAATTAAAAAAATAGATAATAATGGACAATTGTTATGGACCAAAGTGACCGGGAATTATTCCTTTAACCAAATTAAAAGTACAGTTTCGGGAAAAATTGTGGTGGCAGGATTTACAGGCAGTGGTACCTGCGACACTTCGGTGTTTGCAATGTACGACACCAATGGAACAGAACTGTGGTTACGTAAAGGAGATTCTTACGGCTGCGACAATTCTCCCTTCACCTGCGATAAGAACGAAGTTACCTATGCACTCCGGGAACAGTTCGTGAACCAGCAGTATGTTCTTAAACTCCTGGTTATAGACTCTACAGGGAACCTTGTTACTGCACCCGTTTTATCTCAACATACACAGCCGGTGGGATATTATCTTCTTGACGTGGATGACAATGCCACAGTTTACCTCACTAAAACAGTTTACGATTTTACTTATGTAGCCAAAACTACATTTCAAAAAATGGATCTTCAGGGAAACCAGATCTGGAGCACGCTTATTACGCACAAGACGTATGGAAAACTATCAGTAATGTTTCATGATAACGATAATAATATTTACCTGGGAGGAACCGTGTGGGATCATATGAAGTTTCAGAATACTGTTCTTACAGCATCATTAAGTATGGTGCTTTTGAAAGTACATCAGAATGGTTTTCTTTTATCGGCAAAGCAAACAACAGGGTCTTACAAAACTGTTTATCCGTATTGCGCTAAGATGGATAAGCATCAGAATATTTTTTTAGCGGGTGTCATTGCTGCTACGCACCAATTCGATACAATAACAGTGACAGGGAATGATCCTTATAGTGATCTGTTTGTTGCAAAACTTAACCAGAATACGGCGGTTGGTTTACACGAATATAAAATGAAAGACGATTTAGCGGTGTATCCTAACCCTTCCACCGGGATGATTAATTTAGAATACCATAGTAATGAAGCGCTAGACGCGGAGGTAAATATTCTGACAGTTTTAGGGGAGAAAGTTTATGAAAACAAAATGAATCTTGGAGTAGGAATAAAATCGCTGAACTTAAACGGGTTTTCAAAAGGAGTCTATTTTCTGAAAATAAATTCTGGTCCACATCAATTCATTAAGAAACTTATATTGGAATAACATCATTAAATATAATTCTTCATATTATTTCTTACCGAACCTACATACCCTCCTCCAAACAACACCGCATGCACCAGCAAAGGATACAATTGCGTGAGCGGCAGGCGTTCTTCCCAGTTCTTTTCCAGGGGATAAGCCGAATGATAAGCTTCGTAGAATTTTTTATCAAAGCCTCCGAATAATTTTGTTATACCCAGATCCATTTCGCGGTGCCCGTAATACGTTGCCGGATCAAATATGCAGGCTTGCCCGTTTGAAGCGCACATGAAATTGCCGCTCCATAAATCGCCATGAAGCAGTGCAGGTTTTTCTTCCGGAAACAAATTTTGGAGTTTATTGCAAAACTTCTCGGTTAAAGCAATATCTTCTTTAGAAAAAGATCCCGATAAGTAAAGTTGTTTTGCCAATGGAAGAATTCTGCATTCGCAATAAAATTTGTCCCATGAATCTGTTTTATTATTTATCTGTACAAGCGAACCAATAAAATTATTTTCTTCGAAGCCGAAGAATGATTGTTCTTTTTTGTGCATTCCGGCAAGCGCTGCGCCAAACTCTTCCCGGAAATATTTGGCGGGGGTTCCGCCTTCTATCCATTCCAGCAAAAGATATTGCTTATTGTTCACTGTTCCTGTTTTTATAACCTTTGGTACATGCAACAAAAAATTATCACGGAGCTTTTCAAGACCCACGGTTTCTTTCCGGAACATATCTTTATAAGGCGAAGCGAAATTTATTTTCAGAAAATATTTTCTATTCTCTTCATGCAAGCAATAGGCAGAATTAATATCACCGCCGCTGACTCTTTCGGTTCGGAGAATGTTTAACCGGCAATCTTCTATAATTGATAAAAGCGACATTAGATTTAAAACAATCTTTCCTTAAAGATAAATTTTCTTTTGGCTTACATCTTAAACATTTGTAATTTCAGATGATATCATAAAATATAAATATGAATGCACGTAAATTAGGAAACTCAGGAATAGAAGTAATGCCGCTTTGTTTAGGCGGTAACGTTTTTGGCTGGACCATTAACGAAACCATTTCGTTTGACATACTCGACGGTTTTGTGTCGGAAGGATTTAATTTCATTGATACAGCCGATGTTTATTCGCGCTGGGCCAGCAATATAGGAGGCGAATCGGAAAGCATTATTGGGAAATGGATGAAAAAAAATAAAAACAGAAATAAAATTATTCTGGCTACTAAAGCGGGGATGGATATGGGGCAGGGCAAAGTGGACGTAAGTAAAAAGTATATTTTAAAAGCGGCGGAAGCATCGCTGAAAAGATTACAGACCGATTATATTGATCTGTACCAGACACACAAGGACGATGAAACAGTTCCTGTTGAGGAAGCTCTGGAGGCGTATGCGCAACTGATCAAAGAAGGAAAAGTTAGAACGATAGGAGCATCCAATTTTTCTCCGGCCCGATTAAATGCGGCGCTTGAAGCCAGTAAAAAATATAATCTGCCAAAATATGAAACGCTGCAGCCTCTATACAATCTTTACGACCGCGAAATTTTTGAAAAAGAGCTAGAGGGAATTTGTATACAGAATTCTATTTCCGTAATTAATTTTTATTCACTGGCTGCGGGGTTTCTCTCAGGGAAGTACCGGAAAAAATCGGATCTCACTCAAAGTGTAAGAGGGGCTAAGGCCGAAACGTATATGACCGAAAAAGGAATGAAAATTCTTGAGGCACTGGACAAAGTATCTTCAAAGCATAGCTGCACAAATTCGAGTGTGGCCCTGGCGTGGCTCCTTACGCGAAAGTCTGTAACTGCGCCAATAGCAAGCGCAACAACGAAGGAGCAATTAGGGGCGCTGGTAAAGGGTGTGTTTTTAACGTTAGATAAGTCGGATCTTAACCTTTTAGATGAGGCAAGTTCCTGGTAATTTTACGTAAAAACCACAGCTTTAACCAGTAAAAATGCGGTACGAACGACTACGTAAAAACCCTGATTATTATCCGTGTTTTTACGTAGTTTTTTAGTGTTAAATTTTTATAACTATCTAATAAACAAAGTATTGCAAAAGTCGAAAAAAGTGTAGAACAGCGTTAATAATTCGAATTTTTATATATTAGGCTAATACTAACCAATTAATTCTATTTTTTATGGCTTTATCAGGCAGCGAAGACCACAGCATCAGTCTCCAGGATGCAGAAGAAATGACAGCTAACTACCGCAGCGAGTTCCCAAATGACATCAAAGCGCACTATTTTGGAAAATCTGCAATAAAAGACATTATCGATCAAACCGATTGTATTGGTATTAGAATTTATTATGCGCTTGATAATGAAGGTGCAAAACACCTCGTTATTGTGGGTGTTAAAGATGATGAAAGCGATATGACAGACGGGCATCTTGCGGAAAGAGGATTTCCTTGTCCTCCTTATTGTCCAAACGGTAGCACTCTATAAAAGAGTTTTTAAAATATGTATTTTAGAGACGGGTAGAACCGTCTTTTTTTATGCAGGATGAAGAAAACTTATATTGGATTTTAGCAAAAATTTCAGCGTTATCTTGCTTAATTCCATTTCTCATTGGGCTTATTTGTATTAAGAAAATAAAAACATTAGTGTGGCCTGTATTTATTTTGATCTGTTTTTCAGTGTTAACAGAAACGTTGAATTATGTTACCATGAAAATGGAAATGAAGAACGAATTCATTTATCACATATTTACCATCCTGGAATTTTCATCGATCATGTTTTTTTATGTGATGTTCCTTAAACCTTTTGTGCATAAATGGATAATACTGGGAATGATCCCACTGTTTTTAATTGTAGCCTATATTGATTTCAGAATTAACGGGCTTGATGAAATGAATAGTTTTGCCGTTTCCATAGAGTCCATATTTCTTTCGGTTTTTTCGTTAATATCTTTTTTTATAGTAATGCAAAAGATGTTATATGCTAATATATTAGCAACATCATTCTTCTGGATAAACACTGGTATACTACTATATTTTTCGGGAAATTTTCTTCTCTTTTTATTTAGCAAATATCTGTATATATCAAAAGAAGCGAATTTCGAAGGAATGTATGCAATTCACTCTTTTGTAAATATTTCTTATAACCTTTTAATCAGTATTGGATTTTGGAAAACTCGAGCTCAATAGATATTTCAACTTTAGTGGTAATAGGCACCATGGGGATTTTAATCCTGGTTTCTTTCATTGTTTTATTTGTTCTTTTTTATCAGAAAAAAGTACTTGAACAAAAAACCCTTAGCGCCGCTACCGAATCTACTTTTCAGAAAACGTTGCTCAATGCCTCGCTTGAAGTTGCTGAACAGGAACGCGCCAAAGTCGCGGCTAATATTCATGACGATGTTGGGATCATTCTCAGTGTTCTTAAACTTAAGCTTAATAAGGCAATTAAAAATCCCGGCAATGAAGAAACAGCCAAAACCCTTTTCGCCGAATCTAATAAACTGATAGAGGAAACCATCCAGATCATTCGCAACATTTCAAACGACCTTATGCCTGCCTCGCTTGCCAATATAGGAATTGTGAGCGCTTTTATGGACATGTGCGACCAGTTGAATGCAACCGGTATGATACAGGTTAATTTTGAAAGCAACGAGGAAGAGGTGCCAATGGAAAAGAAAAAACAGGTACAGCTCTACCGCCTGGTTAAAGAAATTTTAAACAATGTGGTTAAACATTCCAAAGCTTCAAAAATTCTTGTTTCTGTAAATGTAAATAATCATATATTAGTGACCACAATTGAACATAACGGTGTGGGCGTGACCAGCGAACAAATAAAAAAGTTTACCGATGAAAGCAAGGGCCTTGGATTAAAGAGTATTGCGGCCCGGACGCAGCTTATTGGCGCTAAAGTAGATTATCTTGTTTCGGATCCTTCCCCTAAGATCGTCATCGAAACTTCACTTTCATGAGTAAAATTACCATTGGCATAGTAGATGATCATAAACTTTTCCGGCAGGGTATGGCCGGCCTCCTGAATGAGCAGGAAGGACTCGAAGTAACGTTTGAGGCCTCAAATGGCCTCGACCTTCTTGATAAATTATCAAAGCTCAGAAAGAAAAGGCCAAAAACTTTTTTGCCCAAAGTTATTCTTATGGATGTTCAGATGCCTGAAATGGATGGTATCGAAGCTACTAAATATGTAACGGCAAAATATCCCGAAGTAAAGATCATTGCCCTTACCATGCACGATAACGATCAGATGATCTATCACCTTATTGAAAACGGAGCCGCGGGCTTTCTCCCTAAAAATGCCGATGTGGAGATTGTTATAGACGCCATTTTTTCTGTAACCGAACGTGGTTATTATATTAACGAACGTGTTTCGGCCATTATGCTGAAAGGGGTTTCGAGAAGAAAAATGGTTCCGGCTTATTCAATGCCTTTAAGCGAAAGAGAAATTGAAGTTCTTAAATTAATCTGCAGCGAACATACTATTAAGGAAATAGCAGAGATTTTGAATCTTAGTCACCGTACCGTTGAATCGCACAAACTAAAGATCCTCGAAAAGATCGGCGCAAAAAATACCGTTGGATTGGTATTGTATGCCATGAATCATAATCTGCTCGATGTGAGGCCGTAATAAAATAAAAGGACACTAATTGCGCAAATTTCGCGAATCGGTTGTTCAATTTGATTAGCGTAATCCGCGTCAGGCGTTAATTCATTCTCCCCAAAGCTTCAAACTTCACCGTCACCGAAATTCCATTCTCATCCACCAGCATTAATTTGTGTTTTCCAACCGATGGATTCAGAGCCATCTGGTGAATCTCGCTCGTTTCTCCAATGAATTCGTTATCCATGTGCCAGTATATTTTTGTACTTACATTACGGTGCGTAGCTTCAAAAACAGTACGGCCAGTGTTACCGTCTATTTCCACGGGCACATATATTTTTCCATTCGGTTTAGGATATAACAATGCAATGGCTCTGTCCGAAACTCTGGCTAAACATTCTGGTTTGTAATCCGGCACCTCTTTGTAGTTAGGATGATTGAACTTATAATATTTTTCAATAAGCGGCGGAAGCACAAACCATTTTACATGTTTCATGGCGTATACGTTTTCACATTCACTATCTACGCGTTGCAATGTTTTTTTGCTGAGGTGAATGACCTTGTGGTAAGGACAAGCAGTTGTATTCAAACAGGTTTTCGGCACCCACACTGTGTCAGCGCTTTCACAAATATCAGAAGCACGGTGTCCACTCTCCTTGCAAATGACAGTCTTACACATTTCTTCTTTCGGAGCAGTGAACCAATACTGAGAACGCGGTAATTGTGCAAACACATCAAACAATAATGGCGCGGCGGCCTTAATTCCGGTGAGTCCGGGTCGTCCTTCACCATCTGCGTTTCCAACCCAAACCGAAACCACATAATCGGGTGTTACTCCAATGGCCCAGGCATCGCGAAAGCCGAAACTTGTTCCTGTTTTCCAGGCTATTTTTTGAGCAGATGCAAAAGCGCGCCAGTTGCCGTCTTCATCAGGGCGGTTTACATCCACCATAGCTTCAAAGGTGCTGTAAATACAGGCGCGGTTGGTATTAAAATTTTCAATGATGTGTTTTTCCTTTTTATTTTTATGACGTTGATCTTCTTCACTCAAAAGACTAACTGATTTTATTTCATCGTAACGTAATTCCTGCGCAAGATAAGTATAGGCATTGTTGAGGTCCCACAGTTTTGCTTCGGCGCCTCCCAATATCAATGATAAACCGTAATGTTTCGCGGGCTTTCCTAAAGTGGTTAATCCAAGATTTTTTAAATCACGGTGAAATTTTTCGAGGCCATATTCATTCAGCAATCTCACCATTGGAATATTTAAACTTCTGGCCAGTGCCTTGTTGGCGGGAACGGCCCCATCATAAGACGCTGCGAAATTTTTAGGAGAGAAACTTCCGAATTGTGTGGGCACATCCGGAATTAATGTTGTGGGATTTATCTGGCCATCTTCTAAACATTTAGCATAAAGAAAAGGTTTTAGAATACTCCCGGTGCTTCGTGGCGCTGTGATGCAATCTACATCGCAACTCTGTTCACTGTCTTCAAGGCTCGTGTTTCCAACGTAAGCCAGTATCTTTCCTGTTTTTACTGATGTAATGATCACCGAACCATTGTAGATTTTATTTTCCTGTAACCGTTCACTATGCGATTGGAGAATGGCTGTTGCTTTTTGCTGAAGGTTCACATCAATGGAAGAATGAATTGTTTTTCCTTTATGTCCTTCTTTGATAAGCCGCGATAATAAATGCGGACTTTCTCGTGGCAGGGCCAAAGGCTTATCGGGTAAGGGCTCTGAGAGAGCAAGCTGATAAGTGGTTTCGTCAATCTCTTTGATATCGTAAAGGCGTTTAAGAAGGCGGTTACGTTTATCAAGAAGGCGTTTATGATTTTTCCCCGGGTAGATAAGTCCGGGTGCATTCGGTAAAACAGCCAGCGTGGCGCTTTCGGCCCAACTCAGTTTATCGGCGCTTCTGCCAAAATAACGCCACGCTGCTGCATCTAACCCAACCACATTGTTTCCAAAAGGTGCGTACGAAGCATAATAACCCATAATTTCTTTTTTGCTGTAACGCGTTTCTAATCTTGTAGCGATGATCATTTCCAGCACTTTTTCGCGTACCGTTCTCGGAGGATTTTTTCTCATGATCCTGGCCAGTTGCATGGTGAGCGTACTTCCGCCGCTGACCACTTTCTGTTTTTTGAGGTTTTGCGTAATAGCTCTTCCAATTCCGCGGATGCTGATACCATAATGACCGTAAAAATTTCTGTCCTCAAACTCGATCAGGCATTTTTCAAAACGAGCAGGCACTTTTGTGGTTGGACTAAAACGCCATTGTCCGTCGGCAGCTATTCGTGCCCCAAGGAGATTACCGTTTTTATCCAGCAGAACGGTGCAGGTGCTATCGTTAAAGAGCCGGTCGGGCAAGCAGTTCACATACCAGATCGTAAAAGCTATAAGGCTAAGAACGTAGGTAATCCTTTTAATTTTTTTGATCAGGACCTTGTTGGCTCTATATTTAAACGCAAAGTTCTTAATTGCCCCCTTTGCGCTTTCTTTGCGTCTTTGCTCCGACGCTGAAGCTATGGCGCAAGCGTTGCGGTTAAACATGAAATTGTTGAGTTTCATACCTCAAAATTAGAGTGTCTTTAACAGAAATTCGGGCTCTTTTATTATCCGAGGGTTTTTTAATAGGAAGTGTTTTTTACCTTTGATTAATTGTATGAACCGGTTTTCCCACATTTTATGGTACGAATGGCTGTTTTTTGCCTTGTGTATGGTGTATTGGGGTGCCGCTCTTTTTACGCAGATCGAAAACGTTCAGCGCCTTTCAGAAGTAAGTCCCCTCGTTCCCTTTTATGCAAAAAATGTTGGAAGAATAAGTTCATTGTCCCAGTTCCTTCCTTACTTCATGGGATGCGTTGGAATAATTATGATTATTTTCTGGAAAAGGACCAGTGGATGGTTCTTGGCTTTTTATGCAAGCTGTTACACGGCACTGATCCCTATTGTCTTTTTTATAAAAAGTCTTTTTGCTATCGCGCTTATCGGTGGAACTATGTTTCTTGCCGGCCCGGTTTTTTTTCTTTTCATAAAAGACAGGTACCAGATAAAAAATCGTCTTATTTTTATTGGCGCTTCTTTGGGAACAATTAACGCCCTGGTAAGTTGTTACTCGCTCGAACTATCAATGTGGCTCTCGGGAATACAGATTTGAAAAAACTTTTCCAAATAACCATCTTAGTATTGGCGGGAATGAATTTGTTTTCCCAGCAATATAACTTCCATAACTATTCCGTAAAAGAAGGAGTTGCCCAGTCGCAGGTGTACAGTCTTTTGCAGGATGGTCGCGGTTATTTGTGGATGGGAACAAGGGGCGGAGGTATTACCTGTTTTGACGGAGTCAACTTCAAAACATATACAGTAAAAGATGGGCTCGTTAATAATTACATTTCATGTATTCGCGAAGACGCTAAACATAATCTCTGGATAGGAACGATTAATGGTCTTTCGCACTTTAATGGAATCAGTTTTAAAAATGTGCAGCCTGCTGGAGATTCAGCGCAGGTGACGGTTCATGATATTGATTTCGATTCAAAGAACAGGAAATGGCTGGGAACCAATGTTGGACTTTTGTATTACGACGAGAAGGGAATAACTAACGTTACCGAGATTCTCAAAGAAAAAAAATCGGTGATCAATACCATTCATGTCGGCAAACAAAACACGGTGTGGTATGGTGGGAGTAATGGGGGGCTTTATTGTGTCAGGGAAAACAATGGTACTTTCGAAAAAATAAAGTACGATAAATCGAATGGCTTCACCAATAATTCTATTCCCTGTATAAAACAGGATAAAAAAGGAAACCTGTGGATAGGTACTTATGGAGATGGAGTGTATGTATATAATGGTTCGCGCTTTTACAGGATCGATCTTAACATGGAACTGTACAAGCAAACTATTCTTGATATTTATTTTGACGAAGCCGACAATGTATGGCTCGCTACACTGAACAACGGTGTTGCCCAATACAATGCCGTGAACGGAACATTTTCATGGATCACCGAAAAAGAGGGTCTGAGTAATAATCATGTAAGAAGCATTATCCAGGATAAAAGCGGTAACTACTGGTTTGGAACTTCAGGTGGTGGCGTATGTAATTATTTCGGGAAACAGTTTACCGTTTACGATAAAACTTCTGGACTCGGTGGAAATTTTATTTACAGCATTTTTCGTGATGGTAAAAACAGATTGTGGACTGGCACATCCGACAAAGGACTTACACTTTATGATAGCTCACGTTTTTTTAATTACAATGCTTCCAATGGTTTTGCAGATGTAAAGGTTAAAGCTATCAACGAAGATAACTCCGGAAATATTTATTTCGGAACCGATGGCCAGGGTGTTTATGTTTATAATGGAACAGAATTCAAAGAAATTGAAGAACTAAGTAAAAAATACATCCGCGCCATTGTAAAAAATAAAGATGGCGATCTGTGGATAGCCACTGCGGGGGCCGGACTTTACAAATTAGTTTTAAGCGGGCAGCCAGTTCTTGTCAATTATACAGTAAAAGAAAAACTACGAAGCAACCGTATTACTTCATTGCATTACGATAAGCAGGGAAGGCTCTGGTACGGAACAGAATCAGATGGAATGGGTTTGCTTGTGAATGATAAAGTTCAGGATGTTTCCTTTACCATAAAAGAAGGTTTACCATCCAATGCAATTCGATGCATGACAGAAGATGTGAATGGTTATTTGTGGGTTGGAACTGCCGGCGACGGAATTTTCAGTTTCCCGCTTTACCAGGGCGATTTAAAGATACGCCGCTTTGATCATACGAACGGACTAACATCGTCCAATATTTATTTACTGACGACAGACAACACTGGAAATATTTTTGTTGGAACAGAAACCGGACTCGATCATTTATTCCTGGATAAGGAAAGAAAAATATCTGAAATAAAACATTATGGCAAAGGAGAAGGATTCACAGGAATTGAAACCTGCCAGAATTCAGTCTTTAACGATAGCGATGGAACCATTTGGTTTGGAACCATCAACGGACTTACAAAATATAATCCTGCGAATCTTGTAAGAAACAAAAATGAACCTGTTACAAGTATCACAGACATTCAGTTGTTTTATGAGCCAATTTCAAATACAGTGTTTAAAGATTTTGTTGGTGACTGGAACAGTGTTTCCAATCTGAATTTGCCTTACGATCAGAATCACCTCACGTTTGTGTTCACAGGAATTAATTTCTCAAACCCTGACGCGGTAAAATACAAATGGAAACTGGAAGGATTTGATGAAAGCTGGTCGCCCGAATCAAAGGATCGTAAAATTTTATATTCCAATCTTGCTGCAGGAAGTTACACGTTTATGGTAAAAGCCTGCAATGAGGATGGTGTGTGGAACAGGAGTCCGGTTGCTTTTCAGTTTAATATTTCGGCCCCTATCTGGAAAAAATGGTGGTTCTTTTTATCTATTCTTATTCTCGCATCATTTATAATTTCGCTGGTGTTTAAATGGAGGATCAATCGTATACAGCAGAAAGCGAAAGAGCAGCAACAGAAGATCATGATGGAAAAAGAAATTGTGGAGCTGGAACAAAAAGCATTGAGGCTGCAGATGAATCCGCATTTTATTTTTAACGCTTTAAATTCTATTCAGTCGCAGATTGGCACCGATAACGAACAAGCGGCGCGGTATTACCTGGCTAAATTTTCGAGACTCATGCGCCAGATCCTCGACAATTCACGGATGCCGGTAATAAGTCTTGAAGAAGAAATAAATACGCTCGAAAATTATCTCCTCATAGAAAAGTTCTGTAACGGCGACCGTTTCGATTATAAAATTAATGTAGATGAAAACATTGAAAAGGATTATGTAAAAATTCCTCCAATGATTTTGCAACCCTTCATTGAGAATGCTATCAAACATGGACTAAAATACATTGATGGAAAACGCGGAATGATTGAAGTGAGTTTTATGCAATCAGGAGAATTACTTGAATGTTCAGTTACGGATAATGGAATAGGCAGAAAAAAAGCGGAAGAATTAAATAAGAACAGTAAGGAAACGTATCATAAATCAACTGCTTTGCTTGTGACGCAGGAAAGACTTGATCTTTTGAAAGAAGATAAGAATATAAAATCTCTTGAGATCATTGATTTGTATGATGATAAAGGCGAAGCGATCGGGACTAAGGTGATTGTGAGAATACCAATAGGTTAAACTAATCCGGTTTAACTTGATTTGAATGAACCTGCATGGACAATTTAATAGCCCGATAATATTCAAGCATTTGGTCTTCTGTAAAATTACCGGAGATCTGTACAGATCCTCCTGTAATTTTCCCACTTATTCTTGGGGCCATTACAAGGTCGTCTTCTATAATGAATGCGAGAAGTTCTCCGTTCATTTTCTCCGTAATTTCTTCAAATTTTCTGGTGGCAAAATCATCAAACTGTATGTGTAGACTAAAACCATTTCTGTTTGTCATTTCCACCTCTTTAAAGTGACTTAAATCAATTGCAGGTTTTGGGTCAATGAAAAACCAAATTGTATCAAATGGAATTGCTTTTTTTACTCCACTGGAATCTTCATTTATAAAATACATTCCTGTCTCCAGAAAACCAGGGCCTCTTGTTTTTTTTGGTTTTAACTCTTGTGAAAGTTCTGAACCATTACAGCCGTAAAGAAAAGTAGCTAACAGAAAGAGAAAGTATACTGATTTATTCATGGTTCAATATTGAGAGACATAAGAGTCTTACAAAATAAAATTACTATTTTTATATTAATTATATGATCAAAGCAATAATAATAGACGATATTGAACAGGCACGAATCACGCTTAAAAAGGACCTGCAGGTTTATGCCAGCGATGTGGAAGTGATTGGTGAAGCGAATGGAGTAGTGGAAGGCGCCAAACTTCTTAAAACATTACAGCCCGATGTTTTGTTCCTGGATATTCAGATGCAGGATGGTAGTGGTTTCGACCTGCTGGATATTCTGAAAGAAATCAATTTCAAAATTATTTTCATAACTGCTTCCGACGCGCATGCTATCAAAGCTTTTCGTTACGCGGCCATTGATTATCTTTTAAAACCTGTTGATCCCGATGAACTCGTAAACGCACTCAAAAAATACCGCGAACATAAAGTCAACGAAAACGAAAAGTATAAATTACTGAACGATTCGTTGAAGAACCATCACAAACCTCATGAACGTCTCGCTCTTCATACACAGGATAAAATTTTTATTGTCAACATCAATGACATTGTCCGCTGTGAAAGTAATGTGAATTACACCGAATTTTATTTCAACAACGCGAAAAAGTTGTTGGTGACAAGAACATTAAAGGATTTTGAAGATCTTCTTTGCGACCAGGGATTTTATCGTGTACATCAATCTCATCTCGTAAATACAAGATACATCAAGGAATTTGTGAAGACCGATGGTGGTTATCTTATGATGAACGATGGATGTTCGGTGCCGGTTTCTACGAGAAAGAGGCCGGAAGTTATTAAGATGCTGGAGGAACTTTAGGTTCTCGCAGAAGAGGCGAAAACCGCAGAAGTTTATTTTTATGACAAAGCAATTTTTTAGCATAATTTCTTTTATAGCGGTTTTATTCCTGATCACCAGCTTTGAACTAAAACAAAATCCTCCAGATTCAAAAATTCTGGATTACATTGCGGATCCTAAAACGCAGGACATAAAATTGTATTGGAAAAACGACAGTGCTAAACCTCTCCGAAGTATTCTTAATCTTAAGAATTATCTTGAAGGCAAAAAGAAAAATTTAATCTTCGCCATGAATGGTGGCATGTACATGGAAGATAATTCGCCGCTTGGACTTTTTATCCAGGAACAAAAAAACGTTCATAAAATAAATAAGGCCGATGCTTCAGGAAATTTCTACATGAAACCTAATGGAATCTTTTACATTACCACTGATAAAAAAGCGGGAGTTTGTAAAACGGAAGACTTTAAGAACAACAAAATAAATTACGCCACACAGTCTGGTCCTATGTTAGTGATCGACGGAAAACTTCATCCTGAATTCAAAGAAGGATCAAAAAATCTGAACATCAGAAATGGCGTAGGAATTCTGCCTGACGGAAAGATCCTTTTCGCGATGTCGAAGGAACCGATCAGTTTTTTTGACTTTGCCACGTACTTTAAAAGCAAGGGCTGTAAAAATGCCTTGTACCTCGATGGCTTTGTGTCGCGCACTTATCTTCCCGAAAAGAACTGGCTCCAGACGGATGGAAATTTCGGTGTGCTGATTGGGGTGACAACCAATAAAAAGTAATTCAATCTTATTCCTTGATCAGCAAGGTAGAACTAACGAAGCTTACGGTATTGACCCTTAGCAGGTAAATACCCTGCGTATAATCTTTACCAAAGCAGATCTTTTCTTTTCCGTTAACATTAAACTGATCCACCACAACGCCTGTATTCGAATATACAGAAATTGTTGAGGTCTCGTTAAGATTTACGGAGAAGTCGTTACAGGAAGGACTTGCAGAAGCTTCTGAAGGGCTGGCCTGAACATCATTGCCAGTGGGGGTGAGAGTGGATGTTGCAAAAGTGAAATCAGCCGCGCGTTTTTCCTGTGCCATTGCTGAAAGTGAGAATAAAACCAAAACAGATAATATGTAAAGAGATTTTTTCATGTCCATTATTCTTTTGGTATACTGAATTTACGAAATCCGTGAAGGGAAGTCAAGCTTTATTTTTGCGAAAAGACATGATCAATCGTCTCTATTTGCTACTTGATCAATTTAAGATTTGTGCTGATGTGATCAACCCTTCATTCCGTCGAAAAAAGTGGTCGGTTTTGACATTCATACGGCTGTTGAAGTTCTTTAAAAAATAATCTAAAGTCGTTTGGGGGGTACGGCCTAAAATAAAAGTCTTATTAGTATTATTCAACCCTATTACTATGAAGTCTGTTAATTATTTTTTATCAATCGCGTTATTTTGTTTATCGGTTTCTATTAGTCCATCTTGTGCTGTTCACAAGCACGACAATGGTAAACATAAAGGCTGGTTCAAGAACACGAATAATCCTCATCATCCTGCTACAACTAATCCCGGAAAAGGGAAAAGCAAGTCGAACGGCAAATCAAAAGGAAAATAAAACCGTGTTTAATGTTTTATGAATACTTTGGTAAAGGAATCTTTTACTTTAAGAATGTAGAGTCCTTCGGGAAGATCTTTGACTGATATTTCCAGATTTTCTACAACGCCTTCTTTCATGGATTGGCCTGATGCGTTAATGAGTGAATAACTTTGTCCTTCTCTTTCTTTCAGGTAAATTTTTGTTCCTGCAGGATTCGGATAGAAGCGTATTGGTTCCCTTACAGTAAAATCAGTGAGAGTTATAATATCCGAATAAGTATATCTTCCATCGTGATCGTTTTGTCTGAGCCTGTAATACACTATTCCTGGAGGAAAGGCCTCATCAGTTTCTTCGTAATTTTTTTTCGAAGCATTATCACCAGCGCCTTTGATCTTTTTTATTTCCTTAAAATTAATTCCGTCTTCGGACCGTTCGAGTAAAAAATGATCGTTATTTTTTTCGCTGCCTGTTACCCACCTGATAATATTTTTTCCATTCTTATGTTCGCCGGTAAATGAAACCAGGTGAATGGGAAGAGTGGTGCACGGAGGATCCCAGCGTAATGTAAGGCCGTTTGCAGGCTTGCTTGCAATAGTTGTAACGTTTGTTGTTTTAGTGGCCCCGGTAAATGTAGTATTTACCGAATAGTAATCACCCGTTGCTACGCCTGCCAGTCCTATAGACGCGCTCGGAGCATTCAGGGTTCCTGATTCCTGTAAATATACCATTTCAATTCTGTTGGTAGATTCCATCAGCCTTACCTGGTAAGACATTGCTCCCGGTGAGCCTCCGAGAATTTTCCAATAAGCACGTCTCCATTGAACAGTAAGTGTACGATTTGGCGCTGTTCCGGTAACAGCGTAACCGCAGGGTGGAGGAAATGTATTGTTGTTATAACAAAGATCGTCCCACAATGGTGCAATGCCTGGCCGCATGGTGGTATTATTCGGAAGATCATTTGTTGGATCGGAACTGAAGGCCGAAGTGTTGAATGTGAGCCAGCCGTTACTTGAAACCGCGAAGCGTGTATAGGTTGTGCAGCCAAACTGAAAACTGAAGCCGATGGAATAAGTTGGAGATACATCATCATCGGCCCCCCAGTATATTTCAGTAATAGCAGTTGAAGTTGCCAGCGCGTTAAAGGTTCCGGCAAGCGAAGTGAATGTATAGGTCAAAGTTTGTGAGCTTACTGTTTTTGCCAGTATCAATAAAAAGAAACATAGAAGATATGCTTTTTTCATTTTTAAAATACGGGGGACACGGTAAGCTCACAGGTACAATGATAGATTACTCTTTTACGATTCGAATTGTTTTTAAGTTTTTATTGTCAGAGATCCTTACAAGGTAAATTCCTTTCGCGTAATTTTTCCCGAAACTGATTTTGTCTTCCGAAACAAATTCATCAATGAGAGCTCCTGTAGTAGAATAAACACTCACAGTTGAAGCTCCCTTGAGCTGAACTGAAAACTCATCGGCTGATGGATTCGGGAATACACGCGTTTCTTCTGAAGAATTATTTTCAGCGATTGCTGTTACTGTTCCACCTGATACAGCAGGGCAGGTAAACTGCGGCTGCGCCATAAACGATTGAACGAAATTAGGAAGATTAAGCGTTGACATGTTTCCGAAGAAATCAGGATCAAGTTGAATGAAATTTTCCTGGAAGTTACATGCTAATCCCGCGCTGTTCGGACTTGTAATTTCTCCAAGCGTTGGATCGAAAGAATAGTTCACGTAAATTTTCCCGTTGTTGGCAAGCTGCAAACCGTAGATTGTATTTGTGCTGAGGATTTGCGCGGTAGAAAAAATAGTGGAAGTTACTCCCGAAGTAATATCAAATTGTATTAAAGTTCCCGCAGGATCGTAAGTGCTCACATAAATTTTTGTTCCGTCAGGGGAGAATTCAAATCCGTAAACCGGAAAAGATCCCATGTTTAAAGTAATAGGATTACTTAGCACGCCCGTAGTTGTGTTGAAATCGAAAATTTCTACGGTGTTAAGATAACCTGCTGCATATCCAACTTTTGTTCCGCAGGTGTTGAATTTCATCTGGCCATAAGTGTTCTGGATGCTTGTTGTAGTGTGCGCCATTCCAATCGACTGCGTGGTCTTTGGCTGAAGTCCGCTGGCTGTTACCTGGAAAATATCGAATGTGTTATTTCCCCATTCGTGAGTAAGGATCCAGTAACGTTTCGAGTTAGGATCTTTTACACCGGTCATTTTCTCGGTCATGTTCGCGCTTAAGGTTACATTTTTTGCAGATGTCATTACATCGCCATTCCCCCCGTTAAGATTCATGTTTACCATAGAATAACGCAAGCCTTCCATTCCACCGATCTCGTCGAGTGAAAACAAATAGTAGAGCGAATCTTTATCAGGATAAGGAACAATGAGAGCTCCTTGTGTACTTGAATTACCTCCCAGAATACCGGTACCATTTGGCATTGCCACATGTGTATTGTCATAAACGGTATTGGCATCGGTGTAAAATAATAATGCCCCGCTTGTATCGCTCATGACTGCTGTCGCTTCCGGCGAGTTAAGAGCCCCTCCGTTAATTACAGTAGGTGTTCCTGTTGCAAACTCAAGCCCTGCAAGAGTTCCAAAGAACCACTTATTTGCGCGTTTCTTCTGAGAAAAAGTATTGAAAGAGATGATTACAAGAACAAAAAGTAAAGTAGATTTTTTCATATGGGTAAATTTTTAGAGTAAATAAATATAATAAACGTAACCTGAAAATGCCAATGAAAAACTGGTTTTAACACTACGGCATCCTTAGCCTTCCAAGAATACCGTCATGGCCTATGTTAAATTTGCCGTTTTTTAATAAAAGAGCATAAGTTGCCCGGGGAAAAGCAAACGGACCAGGGTTTTGTTGAATGATCTCAACACTGTTTTCAGTGACATTAGAAATGATGGCAACATGCCCATATTGGTTTCTTACATGGCCTCCGAAAACAAGAAGGTCGCCGGTTTGCGGTTTCGATTTACTTGGATTTTTATATTGTAACAGTCCTCGCTTTGCATTTATTTTACCGTCTTCAATAGAATCGTCAAAAAAATCTTTGGCGTTTCCGTAACTGTCGGGCATTTTATGTTTATAATGTTCGTAATAGTAACGTTTCGCAAATTCAACACACTGGTATTTTAATCCCACGTTATAACCATCGGGACCCAGATTACGGTCACCGGTATGGCCCACGCCACCGTTGTAATAAACATATACGCCATTTAAGCTATCCAGCTTTTGTCCTACTTCATATTTAGGATTTGGATTGATTTGTAATGCCTGCTTATAGGTAAAATAAGCCGCTATCAGTACAATAATTGTGATGATAAGAAGTTTATGTTTTCGTTTCATTCGCGCTAAGGAATTTAAAATATTCATAATAGGTTTTATGTTTTTTCTCGCAAAGTTTTGTTAAGGTTTTCTCAAAGTGCGTTGAGATCAGGTACACATAGCTCTGTGTTCTCTGGTTTATCTTCCGCGTCCTCAGCGAGAACTTGTCCAGAAACCGCAAAACGCAGAAGGGAACTCAACAAAACCCTCCTGCGCCGCGATTGCTGATCATCCGGTTTTAGTTAGTTATGGTGTTCGTGTGTTTGTCCCTTCGACTTCGCTCAGGGTGACGTGCGTAACTAAACGCATGCCGTTGTTTACCATTAACTTTTCGATGATCATTATTTTTTATTTTGTTGCTACTTTACCGTCGTCTTTTACAACTTCTACCCATCTTCCCGGTACACGGGCATTGATAAGATGATCATACATAGCTTCGCTATAAATGGTTGGCAGATAAAATTTACCCAGGTAAGTTGCGTTCAGTTGTATCACAAATTTTTTGCTTGAGTTTACACCAAGATCATAATAACTGTAAACCCTGTCGTCACGAATGTCCTGGTATCTTGCAACGTTGGCAGTTGCCGTTTCATCCATTCTTGTATTATGAATTTCCCAGCCACTTGGGAATACCTGGTTCAGCGCCATTTCGGCAAGGAAGCCTTTAGTGCCAGGATTTGAAATAGTAACTTCGGCTACGAAATCGGTTCCTTGAATTAATTTGTCAGGCATAATTACTTGTCCCTTCATGTTTTTATAAACTACTTCCATTTTAAGATCTTTCGCGCTGGCAGTTTTATCGCCAATGAGCGGAACACCTTCAACAATTATTTTTCCGAATAATGTTACGCCGCCTGTATTTTTTATTGACACTAAGCCAGTACCTTTTATATCGGTATCGTCGTATTTCACCTGGTACATGGTCTTCTTGCTAGTCTTATTATTTTCAGTGCCTGAATTCAGTGAATAAGAGAAGTTAATATCCCCACGGTTGTTTTTTACTCCTGCATACTGGCACATCGCCAATAACGAATAAGCTGTTTCCTGAGTGCTCATCCAGTTTTGTGAGTTAAGTTCCTTGGCTACTTTTTTCGCAAGAGGAGAGGCTTTGTCGTTTTCTTTCAATAAGCTTAATGTTTCAAGTATCATGGCCTGATCCCTTACGTCTGATCCATAACTATAGGAAAGTTCTTTATATGGTTTTACTTCTGTAGGAAGATTTTTGATCAACGAAAGAGCAACTTCATTTTGTCCCACCAGTTTATACGCGGCAGCTAATCTCCATTTAGCAGTTGCCGATAATTTTTTCTCTTCACGTAAACGATTCATGGCTCCGAGTTCAGCGTTTTCACTTAAGGCAAGAACAAATAAACGGTACGCCTGTATCACTTCATTGGTTTCTTCGCCATGGGGGTGTGAGTATTTATTGCTTGTCGGCGACCAGTTGCGTGCCTGTTGTTGCTGGTATTTCACCCATCTGTTCTTCATGTTGTGTGGTAAATTGTAACCTTGTTTTTCAGCTTCCACCATAAAGTGTCCGGCATAATTACTTCCCCAATCGCTGTCGTAACCCTCACCCGGCCAGTAAGAGAATCCACCGTTAGATGTCTGGAATAACTGCAGACGTTTTAATCCTGCCTTTATGTTATTACTGATCTTGTTTTTCTGAAGATCTTTTAAGTCGAGTAAGTTCATTACATACAATTGCGGGAACACCGATGATGTTGTTTGTTCAATACAACCATGCGGATATTGAATGAGGTAATCCATACGTTTTTCTAATCCCATAGAAGGAATAGTAGATAATTCCATGGTGACTTTATTCGTGCCAATAATTCCTTTTAAGTTAACAGTTGCGTCCCAGGATTTACCCGGCTCAAGAACCATTTCCACTCCGTCGACCACTTTAGGATTAGGGGTTCTTACATCAAGTTCAATTTCCTGTGTAGCTTTTTCTTTTCCGCTTGTTGCGGTGATTTTCACTTTTGCAATTCCGGTTCTTTCAGCAACATTTAATTTAAAGTTGATGACTTCATCACCTACCTGTTCAAATTTCATGCTCTGTTGTTTTACACCATCTATGCTTAAGAATTCGTTGACTTCAACTTCTACCTTCACATCTTTCACGTGTTTTTCCATGGCGAAAATATCTACCGGTAAACTTACTGTTTCACCCGGACCAAGAACACGCGGTAATGTTGCCAGGATCATTAAGGGTTTTCTTACCGCTACGGCTTTCTCAGCATTTCCATAAGAACATTCGTTGGAAGCAACCACCATCACTCTTACCGAACCCACGTAATTCGGAATTTCTATAGTATGATTTTTTTCAGCACCGGCTTCGAGTGTAAATGGACCAATAAATTTCACCATCGGTTTAAAACGATTTGCTTTAGCGCCTTTGCCTGCATTACCGTCACCGTCGCCACCAACACTTAACAATTTATCTAATTTACCTGCATAAGCTCCGATTACAGCATCGTACATATCCCATGTTTTTACTCCCAATGCTTCACGCGCGTAAAATGTTGTCCATGGTTGAGGAGTTTTAAATCTTGTAAGATCGAGTAAGCCTTCATCCACCATTGCCAATGTATAATTCATTTTTCTTCCGGTTTTTTCTTTCACTTTGATTGTAGTGAAAGATTCGGGTTTGATAATGTCCTGCATGATAATTTCCGGTTGAAGATGTGTTAAGGGTTCATCAACAGTAATAGGAACAACCCCATACATTCGTATTGGTAAATCGTTTTTTGTATTAGCGTGCGGCTGGATTAATGTCACGTGAACATAAGCGTTCGGTGTCATTTCAGCCGTTGCTGGAAATTCGTGAACGGTTTCTCCTTTTTTTGTCTGCACCCAGAATTTCTTCACCACTTTGTATCCTGTTTCAACACTCACAAGAGCCATTCCTTCGGCGGGAGAAGGGAACGATAACTTAATATTTTCACCTGTTGTATATTTTTCTTTATCACAGGCAAAGTTGAGCATGTTCGCGTTTTCGTTGCTGCTTCTGTTGGCGCGGCTCCAGTATGGCCAGTCGATCGATATCACTTTTCCGGTTTCATGTCCGCCTTCGAGATCTGTTACGGTTACTAAGTAACGTCCGTATTCAGGATAATTCACGCGGAACTTAAACGAACCTTTTCCTTCAACTGATTTAATGATGGTGTCTTTGGTAACAATTGTACCGCTTCTTGAAATGTAGCTCGAAAGATCTTCGTAATCTCTTTCGTACCACCAACGCCATTGGATCTTGTAAACTTTTACCTGTAGTTTGTTTGCGGTAACAGCCTTGCCTTTATTGTTCACGGTAGCCACATCGAAAGAATATTCTTTCCCTGTTTCAAAAGTTCCGTCAAAACTTTTATTGTCAGGGAAACGTAGTCCAACATAAGTGTTGTAAGGAGAATAGGACGTGCTGTAACGGTCTATACTAAAATCACCGCCTTCTTCAAACACTTTGGTAATGTAAGTGGCGCGTAACATTCCGGGAGCGGTTTGTCCTACTGCGAGATCAGTGTTTACAATAGCTTCACCTTTATCATTTAAATTTCCATCGAATACAAGATCGGCGTCCGAATAAAAATTTCTGACCGGCGAATCAAACACATAGTTTTTATATTTATCAAATTTTGTTTCGGTTTGATTCAAGGATACATTTACGAGAGCATGAAGGTTTTTTGCAACAGCGCCATGTAACCATTTTACTTGCAGTTTAGCGGTAGAATCGTTCCCTTTCTGTGCATCGAAATAAATTTTAAGACGGTTTGGCTTTACTGTTTCCACTTTCAGGTACTCTGAAAACGAACGGTTACCAACCCAGGCTGTGGCCAGGTAATTTCCGGTTGGAGCTTCGGTTCCGGTTGCGGTTCTGAAATCGTAAATGCCGTTTACGTTTTTAGTTTTTGTAGCCTGATAAACTATAGTACCATTTGGATCCTGGAGTTCAAACTTTACAGGGTGGTTTTTTGGGAGACGTTTTTCTTTGTCTTCCATAATGAATGCGAGATAAAGCGAATCACCGGGTCTCCACACACCACGTTCTCCATAAATAAATCCTTTCACACCCTTCTGTACGGTTTCGCCTTCTATGTCGAATTTGCTAAGTGAATTTGTATAACCATCCAGTAATTTTAAGTAACCTCGTTGTTTGCCGGATTTAGCGATCATTAAAAAGGGTTTGCGTTTTAACTGAACATCAAGCATGCCATTAGCATCTGTGGTTCCTGAACCAATAACCTGCTTTGTGAAATCATAATATTCAACAACGGCATTAGCCACTGGTTTTGTTGTGATCATGTCGCTAACGAAAGCGTGTGACATTTTATTGTCATCCAGTTTGTAAATAAGGCCAAGATTGGATGCAAGGATATTTCTGTTTACAGCTTTTCCGCTGTAATAGCTGTTATCGCAAGCGGAATAATTATCGCTGTAATAATCCCATTCGTCATAACCTTCGTCATAGCTGTAGTATCTGTTCCATTCATCTTCGTTCCAGTTTTTATCGTCGTCATCTTCTTTATAACTGTTTTCGGTAATGGTTGTGGTTTCGCCTTCTTCTTCAGGACAATCGCACACTGCATATTTTTTCTCGAATTTGATGCTCACGCGGTAAATCGCTCCAGGGTCAGGTGTAATTAATTTACCAAGATCGATCACGTGTTTGTTCCATTGTTTGAGATTCATTTTTTTGTCATAATCCAGCTTAATAGTTTTCTCTGCTATCTTTTTTCCAACGCGATATAATCCGTCGCCACCATCCATACTATTGGTTTGAAGAAACTGGTGAACGTTGTTCTCGTATATTTTTGTGATGCGTATATCCACCGCTTTTAAGCTAATGGCTTCGAAAGGAAAGATGAGTCCGTTCGAGTTTGGAAGGATACAGCCGTTTCCTTTAATTCTTACAAAAGGTTTTGGTTCATTGAATTCAAGCGTGGTGCTGTATGGCAGGTTCATTTTATAACCTCTTGAGTTTTTAATTCCGGTAGTTACTGTTACCAGCTTATTGCCAATGATCCTGTTCGGTAAAAACACTTTTACCTGGTTGCCTTCAATGGCGTAAGTAAGATTATCAACGCCATCAATAGAAATGATGCCTTTCAGGTTCTGGTCGTAACGGATAGGATCACTGAAAAGAAATTCAAGATATTGTTCGTCGTTCTCAACTACTTTAGCTTCGCTTACAGAGAAATCGCCAAGACCGGGAATTGCAATTTCTTTCGAACCTTTTTCCGGGCTTTTAATAGCCGAACCGTCCCACGATACTAATAATTTTCCGGCAGTGACTTTGCGTTCAATATCTTCTACATAAAAATAAAATTCGTTGTTCCTGTAACTGTAATTAAGGTTCACCGGTAAATTTTTGCCGTTGTGTGTTACATTAATTGTTTTACGTATGTTGAGAGTGTCTTCATAATCGGAAGTTGTAATTTTTCCGGTGAGTCGCTGAAGTTTATCGTCGTATCCATTATAAGAAATAAGTCCGTCTACATTCACGAATAAGTTCTGGTTAAATGTCGAGAACTGGAAGCGGAAAGTTTCAAAATCATCGGGAACCTTCATTACTTTATCCAGTTTAAATTTTACGGAGTAGAACTGGTTGGTCGGTAAAATTTCGGAAGGAATAAATTCAATCACCCTGTCGCTGATCCAAATGGCCTTACCTTTTATTTCCGGTTCAAAAACAAAAATGTCTTCCAGTAAAGAAGAATCAGGAAGTTGCATTACCTGATTGGCTAGTTCGGAGATAGTTGTATTTATCCCTGCTGTTGATTCGGGAATAACATTACTCTCTCCTTTCGGGGACCTGGTAAGTTCGATACGGATACTGCTTTTGCGGGTAATAGCGCCGGAAGTGTAACCGGCAATGTATTGTCCAAACACAGGATTAACTTCGGTGACCTCCGGTTTAAAATGAAAGCAGGAAGTTAGGATGGTACATAAAACGACCGTTATAAAAGCGATCAGTGTGATTTTGGTTTTCATGTTGTCTTGGTTTTAGGTCAAAGTTGCGGCGATTCAGGCGGGTTCTAGTGGCGCTTTTATAGGGTGTGCTTGTTTATTTATTAAGTGCGGCAAAAAGGCGATTATTTGATTTCGGGTCCCGGATAAATGATAAATGACAGTGCAGGTCTTTTGTCCAATCGGAAGTAATACAATAATCTCCCTTGAGTCGCCGTTATATTAACTCAGGGTTAAGGAAGACTTTGTTTCATGAAGGAATTGTTAATTATGAAATTCTTTTATGGAAAAAATGAAAGGACTGCGTTCTTAAATAAAACAACAGGGTTACCGGTTTAATAACAAACTAAAACACAAAAACATGTTTAGATTATTTTTCATTTCAGCAATGCTGATCTGCGGGCGCTTTTTTGCCCAGGTAGAAAATTACGGCTCTATTTATGGGAACATTTCAGATAAGGCAAATGGCGATAGCATTCCCTTTGTCACAGTAGCTTTGTATTCAGATTCGATCTCATCTTATGGTATTAAAGCATGTTCTACAGATCTGGATGGTAATTTTATAATGAAAGATGTATTGCCTGGAAAATATATTCTCAAGACACATTACGTAGGATATAAACCAAATATCATTAAAGGCGTGGTTGTAAAAGCCGGACAAAAAACACATGTTAAATTCCAGGTTGATCAGGAAGGTGTAACGTTGGATGAAGTAGAGATTGTAGTTCGTCATCGAACGTTTGCTGAAAAGTGTATAAGCATGTGTAAAATTTCACAAATTCCTGCTTGTTATGGCGATATATCCTCAAGCGGGAAAAAAGGAAAAAAAGCAAAAACGGAAAAGGTATCCAATGCCGAAGATTATAGCAGGATAGTTGAGAACGATTTCAGAAGCGTGATGCGGGAACCGCTTTCTACTATGAGCATTGATGTTGACCGCGCTTCCTATAGCAACATAAGAAGATTTATAAACCAGGGAAGTTTGCCGCCAAAAGATGCAGTAAGAGTAGAAGAGATGATCAACTATTTTAATTATCATTATGCGCAGCCCCAGGATGAAATGCCTTTTTCCATCACAACCGAATACACCGAGTGTGCCTGGAATAAAAACCATAATATTGTACACATTGGAATACAGGGCCGGGATATGAGCAAAGAGAAAGCCCCGGCAAGTAACCTCGTTTTTTTAATTGATGTTTCCGGATCAATGAGTACCGATGATAGATTACCTCTTGTTAAATCCGGCCTTCGTTTATTAGTGGGAGAACTAAGAGCCCAGGACAAAGTTTCTATCGTGGTTTATGCGGGCGCCGCAGGTATGGTATTGCCTCCTACTTCTGGCTCGGATAAACAAACCATTATGAATGCTATTGATAAACTGGGAGCGGGAGGTTCAACCGCAGGTGGCGCCGGAATTGAACTTGCGTATAAAACAGCAAAGGATAATTTTCTGAAAGAAGGAAACAATCGCGTTATTCTTGCTACCGATGGAGATTTTAATGTTGGGGTGAATAGTGATGACGCACTTGTTCAGCTTATCGAGAAAAAAAGAACAGACGGAATTTATCTCACTGTGCTTGGTTTTGGCACGGGAAACTATAAGGATTCTAAAATGGAAAAACTAGCCGATAAAGGAAATGGAAATTATGCTTATGTAGACAACCTCTCGGAAGCAAAAAAAGTTTTTGTTCAGGAAATGAGTGGAACCCTTCATGCGATTGCAAAAGATGTAAAAGTACAGGTTCAATTTAATCCGGCTAAGGTTAAAGCGTATCGCCTTGTTGGCTATGAAAACCGCGTTCTCAGGAACGAAGATTTTAACGACGACACAAAAGATGCAGGTGAACTCGGCGCCGGGCATACGGTAACAGCGATTTATGAAATAGTTCCGGCTTCGTGTACAGAAAGAATATCTGCAGTCAATGAACGGAAGTATAAAAAGGTGGTTCGTTCTGCCGATGCAAAGAACAATGAATTAATGACATTAAAACTCAGATATAAACAACCCAAATCAGATAAAAAATCGATACTGATCGAAGAAAGTGTTACCGATGAAAAGAAACCAATAGACCAGGCTTCTGAAAACACGAGATTTTCTTCAGCAGTGGCGCAATTCGGAATGATTCTGCGTGATTCGAAATTCAAAGGCCAAGCCGATTATAAATCAGTAATTACTATGGCTAACCTGTCTAAAGGAAAAGATGAAGAGGGTTACCGTTCAGAGTTTATCCGTCTCGTTGAAAAGGCCGCCTCATTAAAAAGTACCGCTACAGTTATGGAATAACCTTATTCTTTTCATCTTAAAGGAAAGAAAACATATGTTGAATAGATTTTTCATCCTTTTAGTTTTACTTTGTGGTTCGCTGTTTGCCAGTGCGCAAAAAAAATCTTCTATCACTATTAAAGTGGTAGAAAAATACCAGGATACACCAATCGCGGGCGTAACACTTACACTTTATAAGGATAATAAAAAAATTACGAGCGTAAAAAGCGATGCCAAAGGAGAATATTCCTTTAAGGACCTTACCCCGGGAAATTACCGCGTGACCTCTACCTATAAGGGATACGCCTCGGCCGATATGGATGATATTGTGATTGAAAAACCCATGATCATTACCGGCAAGATGGAAATCAGGGCCTGTGTGAACGCTGAGCATTGATTTTTTTAAATTTTTATGGAAATACAGAAACTGTTTCATCACAACAAAAAGAATAATCATTAAAACGCGAAATCATGTATAAAATCATCTTCACTACAATTATGTTTGTTGGCTTGGGACTATCGGCTCAGAACGGAAACAAATCTGTTTGCGGAAAAGTAACAGATTCACGATCAAACGAAACTTTGGCTGGCGCTAAGCTTATCATCTACAAACAAGACACTGTTTTTGTCAGTGGCGGTTTATCGGACGTTGACGGGAATTTTTGCGTGAGTAAGCTCGGGCCCGGAACTTACAAAGTGGTGGCCAGTCTTATTGGTTATGAAAAATATTCTAAAGCGGTTGTTGTTGGAAATACCGAAAAAACTATGATAAACATTTCGCTTTCATTGTTGACAAAAACATTGAATGATGTTAAAGTGAAGGACAAGGAAAAACAAGTAATTAGTCAGAAAGATGAAATAAAAGTTTTGAAAGCGGAAATATCTGAAAAGAAAATAGAACATGTGCAGATGAAAGAGCAGGTTGCATACAAATCGATGGAATCCTGTAAAAAAATGAGTAAAGCCAATTTTGGTATTCCGGCTGTAACTTCTTACAACAAAGCTCCCGAATTCAACACTGAAGAATACAGCCGCATCAATGAAAATGAATACAAAGATGTTTCAAAAGATCCCTTATCTACTTTAAGTATTGATGTTGACCGTGCTTCTTACAGCAATGTGCGTCGTTATATCACCAAAGGAAGCATGCCTCCGCCGGATGCTGTTCGCGTTGAAGAAATGATTAATTATTTCAGTTATAATTATCCGCAACCAAAAGGCGATGTTCCTTTTTCTATTACCACCGAATACACAGAATGTGCCTGGAACAAAAAACATAATCTTATTCATATCGGCATTCAGGGTAAAGAAGTAAAAACAGAAAATCTTCCCGCTAATAATCTTGTATTTCTTGTTGATGTTTCAGGATCAATGATGACTGCCGACAGATTACCATTGGTAAAATCGGGTTTACGTTTATTGGTGGATCAGCTAAGAACACAGGATCGTGTTTCTCTCGTTGTGTACGCCGGAGCAGCAGGATTGGTTCTGCCTTCAACTCCGGGAAGCGAGAAAGAAAAAATAATGCAGGCTATTGAAAGTCTCGAAGCCGGAGGATCAACAGCTGGCGGCGCAGGCATTGTTCTTGCTTATCAAACTGCGAAAGATAATTTTATCAAAGGAGGAAATAACCGTGTGATCCTTGCTACCGATGGTGACTTTAACGTTGGTGTTAGCAGCGATGGTGATCTCACACGTCTCATTGAACAAAAACGCGAAGACGGTGTTTTCTTAACTGTTCTTGGATTCGGAACCGGTAACTACAAAGATTCTAAAATGGAGCAGCTTGCCGATAAAGGAAACGGAAACTATGCTTACGTGGATGATATTTTTGAAGCTAAAAAAGTTCTTGTAAAAGAAATGGGCGGAACACTTTTAACCATTGCCAAAGATGTGAAGATCCAAATTGAATTCAACCCGAATAAAGTAAAAGGGTACCGTTTGGTGGGTTACGAAAACAGGATCCTCAATAAAGAAGATTTTAATAACGATAAAAAAGATGCAGGTGAATTAGGAGCGGGACATACCGTAACAGCAATCTATGAAATTATTCCTGCTGGATCGGATGAAGTGCTTGCGTCAATAGATCCGCTTAAATATCAGTCGCCCGTTGCGCCAAGCAAATCTACCAGCAGCGAAATCATGACCATTAAGTTCCGTTACAAAGAACCAAGCGAAAGTGTTTCGAAACTCATCACCGAAGTATTGAAAGATGATAAAGTATCTTTTTCTAAAGCTTCTGAAAATTGTAGATTCTCAAGCGCTGTGGCACAATTTGGAATGATCTTACGCGATTCAAAATTTAAAGGCGATGCCGATTATAAATCTGTGATCGCTTTGGCTAAACAATCTAAAGGAAAAGATGATGAAGGTTACAGAGCCGAATTCATCCGCCTTGTTGAAATGGCCGAACTTTTAAAAAAACCATAGAATAGTTGATCCGTGTAGTTGATTAAAAGGTGCGTTATTCATGTGGCGCGCCTTTTCCTTTGAGAGCTCCCTCCGGAGGTAATTTTATTACCAAAATACAGGTATTTAAGATGAATATAAATTATTGATAATAAGCTATTTGAATATATTGGAACGAATATTCGTTAAGTTATGAAACTTTAACACTTGGGACCCGTAAAAGATTGAGTTGCAATTTAATCTATGGGGAAAATTTACGGTGTCCTTCACAAAAAATTAATTTGTCTGTTAATCATTACAGCAATTTTTTATGCGGGTAAACTAAAGGCACAATGTACAGTTTGTGGTGCCACCACTTTTACAGTCAATTTAACTTCGCAGGTGGATACTGCCTGGACACAAAGTGGCCCTGTCAGAAATGGTACCTGTTGCGCAGGATCTAATTGCATTAAATTTGTTGTTTTTGTAAACCCCGGTTCTGATCTGTTAAGTTTCGATGTTACAAATCCTTCCCCCAGTGGATCGGCATTTTACCAGATCAATTGCGGAGGTACAGTGTCAATAGGAACCCCTGCCTGCGTGAATAATCAAACCATGGTTTGTATTACATATTGCAAACCGGGAGGAGATAGCCCCATCTATCATATCACTGCAACAAAAACCGTAAAAGCTTCTGATGATTTTACCGTGAGGGCTAATTGTGCTGCAACCATGACGGTTGGAGGATTGAGCGTTGCTTCTATTACATGGACCTCCATTTCTCCCGGAGCAGTGGGCGCTTATAATTCTTATCTGAGCTGTGCTGCTGCGTGTGCCACAACAACAGTCACACCAACAGCTTCCACACCAACATTGATTTCCTACCTGGTAAGCGGATCACCCTTAACCGGTTGTCCTGGCACAAATAAAGATACGATCAATGTATATGTGGTTCCTGCAATGACAGTGAACATTACTCCTACAAATCCTGTGGTTTGTTCGGGAGGCTCTGCTACTACTGCAATTACAGCAACGGCAAGCGGTGGATCGCCACCGTTAACTTATACCTGGAACACAAGCGCTACAACACAATCCATCGGTGCCGGTGTTGGTAATTATACCGTTCTGGTTGGTGATGCAACTGCTGGTTGTCCGCCAATAAGTAAAACAATTACAGTTGCTGCGGTCACAACTCCGACAGCACCCTCTATTACGAGCAACGGGCCTTTATGTGCCGGGCAGACATTAAGTTTGAATGCAGTGAGTAATGGTGCAACTTATTCCTGGACCGGACCAAATAGTTTTACATCGGCTGTCCAGAGCCCAACGGTTGGCAGTGTTACGACGGCCGCTTCCGGAGTTTATTCGGCGGTAGCAACAACGAGTGGTTGCGTAGGGACCACAGGAACACTTTCTGTTACAATAAATAATGCACCATCAACACCAACGCTTGGAAGCAACTCTCCGGTTTGTTCGGGGCAGAATCTGATTTTCACTTCCAATCTTGTCAGCAGCGGTGTTTATAGCTGGACCGGTCCGAACGGTTTCACATCATCTGTACAGAATCCAACCATTACTGGAGTTTCAACACTTGCCACTGGAACATACACGTTATTTATAACAGCAGCAGGATGCTCCAGCCCAATAGGAACTATTTCGGTAGTCGTTAATTCAACGCCGTCAGCGCCTGTACCTAATAGCAACGCACCAATATGCGCAGGACAAAATCTTGGTTTTACCGCGCTTCCTGGTGGTGGAACTTTTTCATGGACAGGGCCTAACGGATTTACATCAGCATTACAAAATCCTACAATCACCGGAGCTTCATCTGTTGCCACCGGCGGATATTCTGTAACAACAACAGTTGCAGGCTGTACAAGTCCGGCAGGTGTGATTAATGTCACCGTAAATGCAATACCAGGAATTCCTTCTCCGGGTAGTAACTCACCTTTGTGTTCGGGACAAAATTTAAATCTCACAGTAGTAGGAACAGCCACATACAGTTGGACGGGCCCTAACGGATTTTCATCAACCTTACAAAATCCAACCATTACAGGAGCAACAACTCTTGCTACAGGAATGTATTCTGTGACTGCAACTGTTGCAGGTTGTACAGGTTCGGCGGGAACCGTTAGCGTTACAGTCAATCAAACTCCTGCAGCGCCATCACCGGGTGCCAACACACCTTTATGCGTTGGACAGAATTTAAATCTTACATCTACATTTACTGCAGCAGCAACTTACAGCTGGGCTGGTCCCAACGGTTTTACATCCACACTTCAGAACCCAACTATTACAGGAATAACGCTTGCAGGAGCCGGAACCTATTCTGTAAAAGGCACCATTGCCGGATGTACCGGACCTAACGGAACAATTGCAGTTGTGGTGAACACAGTTCCGGCGGCACCGGCGCCAGGAAGTAATTCTCCTTTGTGCGAGGGACAAAATTTAAATCTTACATCCACATTCACAGCAGGAGCAACTTATTCCTGGAATGGTCCGAATGGTTTTACATCTAACGTTCAGAATCCATCCATTGCAGGAATCACAGTGGCGGGAAGTGGTGTGTATTCTGTAAATGCAACCATTTCAGGATGCAGCGGACCAAACGGAACTGTCAATGTTGTTGTAAATCCAATTCCGGCAGCACCGGTTCCTTCAGCAAATAGTCCTATCTGTTCAGGACAAACGCTGAGTCTTTCCACGACTTTCAGTGCAGGAGCAACTTATAGCTGGACCGGCCCGAATAGTTTTAATTCAACATTACAAAATCCTACAATAGTTGGAGCATCAACACTTGCCGCGGGAAATTACTCTCTTTCAATATCTGTTGCAGGCTGCGCAAGTTCAAAAGGCACCGTTGCGGTAACAGTTAATCAAACACCTTCCGCTCCAACTGCCGGAGGAACAGCAACACTTTGTGCAGGATCAAACATAAATTTAACCGCAAATCCCGGAGGCTTTACTTATAACTGGACGGGCCCTAATGGATTCTCTTCAACATTACAAAACCCTACAATTACAGGAGCAACTACTCTGGCAACAGGAATGTATTCTGTAACAGCAAGCGCTGGCGGATGTACAGGACCTTTCGGAACTTTTAGTGTAAACGTTTTTGGAATTCCTTCACCACCTAATCTGGGGAGTAACTCACCGGTTTGTACGGGACAAAATCTCACCTTCACCGCTGCAACTATTGCAGGGGCTAGTTATGCATGGACAGGGCCAAATGGTTTTTCATCAGCTTTGCAAAATCCAACATTAACAAATGTGACAACTGCAGCGGCAGGGAATTATACACTTTCAGTAAACGTTTCGGGTTGCGGAAGCGCGGCAACATTAATTGCTGTAACTGTAAATACAACGCCTGCTTCACCTTCGCCGGGAAGTAATGCTCCGATTTGTGTCGGGCAGAATTTAAATCTTACGGCAACATTTACTTCAGGTGCAACATATGCATGGAGCGGTCCGAACAGTTTTACATCTAATGTTCAGAATCCGACCATCACTGGAATTACTACAGCAGGTGCGGGAGTATACTCGGTAAATGCAACTATGGCAGGATGTACGGGTCCAACAGGAACACTGGCAGTTGCGGTAAATACAATTCCCGCGTCACCAACTGCAGGTGCTAACAGTCCGCTCTGTGCCGGACAAAATCTAAATCTTACTTCTACATTTACTTCCGGAGCCACTTATTCATGGACTGGTCCGAATGGTTTTACATCTAACATTCAGAATCCAACCATAACAGGAATTTCAACGGCAGGAAGTGGTGTTTATTCAGTTAACGCTACAATGGCTGGGTGTACAGGTCCCGCAGGAACAATTTCGGTGACTGTAAATCCTATACCGGCAACCCCGGTACCATTATCGAATAGTCCTTTATGTTCAGGACAAACGATCAGTCTTTCTGTTTCTCCGGTTTCAGGAGCAACGTATAGCTGGACCGGTCCGAACAGTTTTAATTCTACTTCGCAAAATCCAACTATTGCAGGAGCGTCTACACTCGCTGCTGGAAATTATTCTTTATCGATAACAGTGCTGGGCTGTGCGAGTGCAAAAGGAACGGTGAGTGTAACAGTGAACCAAACTCCATCTGCGCCAACAGCAGGAGGAACCGCTACCTTATGCGAAGGATCAAACATTAATCTTACGGCAAACCCAGCTGGCTTTTCTTACAACTGGAATGGTCCGAACGGATTTACATCCACCCTTCAGAATCCATCTATCACAGGCGCATCAACACTTGCAACAGGAATGTATTCTGTAACCGCGACAAGCACTGCAGGTTGTACCGGCCCTGCCGGAACTGTAAGCGTAAGTGTTTTTGGTAATCCGCCGCCTCCAATATTATCAAGTAATACTCCTTGTACCGGGCAAAATCTTACATTCACTGCAAGTACAATTTTAGGAGCATCCTACAATTGGAGTGGTCCGAATGGTTTTGTATCCACACTTCAGAATCCAACGATCACAGCTGTAACACTTGCAGCTTCCGGAACATATACCGTTGGTGTGAATGTTTCGGGTTGTGGAAGTTCGGCAGCAACGATCAGTATTACTGTAAATCCAACTCCTGCCACGCCGGTTCTATCAGGTAACTCACCGATCTGCGCAGGGCAAAATATTAATTTCACAATTAGTACCGGAGGATTTTCTTATAACTGGACCGGCCCTAATAGTTTCACAGCGAACGTGCAGAATCCATCTGTAACAGGAGCATCTACTTTAGCTACCGGTATTTATTCTGCGACAGCAACAAGCGGTGCAGGGTGCATAAGTAATGTAGGAACAGTGAGTATAACAGTGAATCCAATTCCTGGCGCACCTTTGCCATTAAGTAATTCGCCAATATGCGCGGGACAAAACCTTAATTTCACAATTAGTCCTGGTGGCGCAAGCTATAGTTGGACGGGCCCGAATGGTTTTACATCTGTTCTTCAGAATCCGACAATAACAAATGCCTCAACATTAGCCACAGGAGATTATTCTGTAACTGCTACACAGTTGGGTTGTACAGGACCAGAAGGAACGATCAGCGTTACTGTGAATCCGATTCCCGCAGCCCCTCTTTTAGGAAGCAATTCACCTATTTGTGCAGGACAAACAATAAGCCTTACAGCAAACGGAACAACAACATATAGCTGGACCGGCCCGAACAGTTTTACATC
>JAJONO010000032.1 GCA_021323535.1 Bacteroidota bacterium | reverse complement strand
CAGGATGGCGGGCTAAAATCAAGAATATCCGCACCTTCGGGAACAACTGCCGGTTGCAGTTTGTAACAAATAACTTGTTTACAAGCCTGCTCATAGCTTCCGGAAATATCTGCGCCGCTTACATCGTAGATCCAATATCCTTTTACACCTAATGGATTGTTATACGTTTTAAGAAGAGTGGTTGTGTCAATAACAAACATTGGGGTTGGGTTGGTCATAGCATCGGCAAGAGCATTCACAACACTAATGCATGTGCCCGGTGTGGTTGAAGAAGGTAATACCGGAACAAATGCAGATGAAAAAATGTAAGCAGGATTTGTTGAAGCAATAATATTTGGAAGTGTACTTCCTCCAACAACACTTGTAGTCATTGCCGTGTAAATAAAGTTGGCCGAAGACGCAACTGTAGGAATAGAATAAATATCATTGGCAGGTATGGTAGCATCGCTACCCTGGGAATAATTAAAATAATAAACTACACGTTTACCCGAACCTGATCCCGGAATGATCGAAAAGTAAGAAGGGAAAGACGGGTGAACAAAAACAGATTGTGTGGTTGATGACGACAGGAATGTTGCGAGCGAAGTTGAAACACTGTTTAAGAAAGTTTTAAAGTCCCACCATGTGCCATCGGCCCCCGTGGTTGCACGCAGTGTATTTAATTTATTATTTAAGATACGTACGATCATTCTTACTGTACTATCCGCCGGCGAAGGCATGGAAGCCTGGCTGAATCCTTTCTCACAAAACGGCTCGCTGGTTGCAGGCGCGGCAATAACAAACTGACCCGTGAATATATTCTGTATAGTAGCAATCTCGGTTGGCGAACCAAGCGATCCGTCTGACTGAACAGTAATCTGACATTTAGATTTGCAGGCATTAACAAGGATCGTAGCCCTGCAATACACATCGTGCAATGGAATATCTGATCCGGAAGGTGTGTGCAAAATAGTATCATTATAATACGCGCCGTCGATCAACACAAGGTTCCATTTATCATCCTGCACACTTAATCCCTGGCTATGATACAATGAAATATTCTGCGATACAAATTCATTAAAGAGTCCTTCGCAATGATCTTTGCAGGCATTAACTAACGCGGTTCCTGTCCCGGCGGCAATGGCGGCAGTTGATGAAGGAGCAATCAACGAACATGCACCCGGAGTGGACGACCCGTTCATGTTATTGATAAGACATTTAAAGAATGCCGCTTTGTTATTAGATACAACATCGGTACCTGTTGCAGCGCATGGCAGGTTGATAGTATTCACCGCATTGAACCAGGTAGTAAAAGTTCCAATGGCCACACAGCTATATCCCGGACTTGGCGACGGAGTTACCGTACAGCTTGTATATGAATTTACAAAAGCTGTTTCGCAGGCGCAACATTGCGTGGTGTATTTAAAATATTTATAAGGATGCGTAAAGTATCCTCCCGAAGATTCAGGACAAACACCCGAACCCGGCGTTGAAGAAATTGTTGTTATCTGGTATCCTGCGCAATTCAAAAAATTATCGAGGTAATTCGGCGGTCCGGCGCTGAAAGTTGTACCTGTTCCCGGCATGGATACCGAGCCTGCCACCATAGGATTAGCAGGATTGTTCATAGCCATGTAATAAGCCACAGTTCCCTGCCAGCAGTTCCATAACTGATCGCAGGTGTATCCTGCATTAAGCATGTTTTGTATTACAATATTAAAATCTCCAAGGCTATACCCTACGCCGTTAAACATATTGGTGAGTGCAGCCAATTTAGCTGTGTTATCTATTGGAGAAATTCCAAGCTGTGTGTAAAAATATGCTTCAAAATCAAGATCAGATCCTGTGCATGTGTGATACGAACATGGCCAGATTGGAACACGCAATGTGTTACATCCTATTTTGATATTCTTGTGTGTATCTCCTGTAGTGGCTCCTATCAACGAATATAATCCTGATAAATTCTGAGCGCCGAGATACGAGAAAAACGTAGTCATACTTACTGTTCCCCCGGTAGGAACCCCGGCATCATCTACAAGTGTTCCGGTACCTGTTGTTAAACTTGCTGTAATCGCCGCTTGCGCAGTTGCGATAAATGAATTAATGTAAGTGGTCGACGATCCTGAAGGCGATGTATTGGTTTCAATAATACGTTCAATCGTGTAAACCCCCGGAGGTAATGTAATAACAGTTGTGGTA
Organism: Bacteroidota bacterium; assembly: GCA_021323535.1. Lineage (GTDB taxonomy): Bacteria > Bacteroidota > Bacteroidia > B-17B0 > Aurantibacillaceae > Aurantibacillus. Next base: position 91,460 of record JAJONO010000032.1, on the reverse strand, counting down.
GCAATAGATGTTGGACTGCATGCTGTTGCAGGAGGCGCCATGGTAAATGTCATTACTACAGGCGACATGTCATCATTATTATCCGTAACCTTTAATATGATTTTGTAATCGCAGGTCTGACAGGCCGAATAACATTCCGGATCGGAATATGTGTTTGGCGTTAAGCCATAGTTAAGAGAAATGTTCGTAGTCTCTGTTAGCCCAAGTGTTTTAAATGAGCGGAACGAAAACGGACCCGACGATGTATTACTTGAGTTAATATTTAAACTTACAGTGAATGGCGATACCGCTGAAGAAGGTAGAGGATCCATATTCGCAGTTCCTGTTCCCGATAAACAGGTTGCAATGGTTTTTCCTTCTTTTGAAATATAGGCCACCGATGCAATGTTATTCTGATCAATGCTAATGGTTTTATATACGCTTGATTCGTCAGGAGCTTCGTCGCCGAAAATGCGCACGATCTCCATGTCTGCCACACCAGATTCCATAACACGTGTTGTATGTTTTGTTGGAGAAGATGTGAGCTTGTGCTCTTTACCCGCCATGCTTGTTTCTATAGCGGTGTTCTTACCATCTTTAGAAAATAATGTTCGTGAGAACGGAAAACCTGCCGCGGTAGGCACCATTGACTCAAGTAAATTGTTGGATGAATAATATGATGAAGGTCCTTGCACATTCCCCGGAACTACAACCGAATCCATTGCCGAGGGATCTTTATAATTATTCGCCGGCGCCCATCCCGCGCTGAAGCCACGATCGAAATCGTAAGCGGAATACGATCCTCCTGTTGCATTTTTTACAAACACGGGCTCATAACTTAAAGTGTTTTTCGCGACCGGTGTTGGCAATGTTTGCAAAGCTGCTCTTCCACTGTAATCATAAATACTCTGGCTGATTACTTTTTTTTGTTCACTTGTAATACGCGATTGTTTTTGTCCGGCCATCTGAAGCCTGTTAGCATAACCAATACCTTCGCCAATGTTTACCTGTCCTTTTGTATTCGCATCTCCTTCAACAAAGTTGCGGTTAAAGATCCAGTTTCTATCTCCATCATTTTTTACATTGTAAGTACTGCCGGGATAGGAGCTTGTATTAAACGCACTTGAAGGATTATAAAAATCCCACTGATTATATGAAAAGTAAAACAGATAGGGGGCTGAGCCTGTAGATATATTATGATTGCCGGATACATAGGTTGGTGATGTGGCCCACTGACCCCAGTTACGATCGTTGGCAATTCCTCCTTCATAGGCATTTCCTATTGGCCTTACGCGCCAGAGATAATAACCTGTTCCTTCTGCAATGGTAAGAGAAATTTCTTTGAGACTATTACCTGTTTCAATGCTAAGAGCTTCGTCCCAGTTTACATTTGCCCTTATGATTCGTTCATCAGTAATAAGAGAAGGATTGTTATTGTAGAGTCTTAATAATTGAAACTGGTAATTAGGTGGTGATCCATTATCAGGGCAATTACTGACCCATGAAAACTTAACAAGATTGTCGCCTGTAATGCTTACGTTTTGCAGGTTAATAGCTTTGGTACCCGACGGCGAAGTTACATCGTAAATAAATTCCTCAGTGAAATAAACATCAGAAAATAAATTTGCATTAACTAATGGGTCGGGAGCTCCTCCTGTAGTGACCATAGCTGCTTTTACATCGAAACGGTTTACGATGGTGTGCAGACTTGTAAAATCAATCTCGGCATAAGCAGTTGGATTCAAATTACTGATCTTTAAATTACTTGCCGTGTAGGTAGCAACAACACTTGTTACGCCTGTAAAGGTTGCATAGGCTGTGATGGTATAAGTTAAATTATAAGTTGTTGTATTGGTCGCTAAGAAGTCACTGTTCCAGTTGAACTCTGCTTTTAATTTAGCTCTTTTAATATTGGGTGTAATAGCGGCATCTGGCGGCATACAGAACGAGCCCATGGGGGTTGAACCACGCACGTTCAGCGTTTTTGTTGCACCCGCTGTCATATCGGTATACCTGAATGTTTGCTTTTGTATTTTGTAATACGTAGGCGGCGGACCAATCTGCGCCCCCGATACGAATGTTGTTAGAAGGCAAATTATTATGCCCAGACTTTTAGTTAATTTTTTCAGGCTCATGAGAAACGGGTTTAATGTTTTGTTTTATTACGTACATCAATAAGTTTATAATCATTGTAGGGAGCGCGTAACCGTGTTTCTCCCTCAAGGAACTTCTTTTTAACAGGAACATCAATGTTCTGTTTTGTGTAATTGTAGTGCACTTCCTTGAACAGATATTCAACTGATTCAACCTTTTTGTTATTGGTGTATTCAATAACCTGTTTTAACAAAGTGGTTCGCTGATCGTTTAAATAAAAAGTGATTTGCTTTACCTGAAAAAGTGTTGCCCATTTTTTATCCAGTGTAACTTTTACAAGATGGATCGCTTTTCCATTCTCAGTAATTTTCTCAGAGCTTACATCCTTACAGTTTTTAAAAACAGAATCGTGAATGTTCTTCATCTGAATAATTCTGTTTTCCACATTATTCGCGGAAGTTGACTGAGCCCAGTACACCACTTTTCTTTTCGGAATAATGGTAAACGTATTTTTCTGATCGCGGTACATGCACAGATCTTTTGATAAAAACCAAACGCTGGTTTTATTGCTATAATATTTAATATCTACCGTTGAAACAGAACCTTCGGCATTTCCATTTTGCTGACGCAGCTTTGTAGTTATTTCGTAATTTACATACGTGGTTTTATTCAGAAGTGGAATATCGGCGTACATCTGGCTGTAGATACGCTTTACATCATTTAAGCCCTGTACTCCACTATTCTGCGAATAAGAAGGAAGCACGGCAATGCTAAGACAGAAAATAAATTTTAAAAAATAACTTTTCATGATATCAGATTTTAGCGTAACACTTTAGGAGTATTGTATTGCGTTTCTGCAATGGTTTTCATGCCCTGCTCAGTTTCAATTAATTTGCGAACTAATTTGCCTTCCTGGTTGTATTGGTAATACAATCCAAAATGCTGGTCGTTAAAGCTTGTAACCAAACGTTTGGTTACTTTGTCGTAAACATAAGTATTCACCTGAGCATCGAGTGGTTGCATTCTTAGATCATCGATATAAACAGTTGGTGTAGATGTAATATTATTGGTGATTACAAAACTGATAGGCGTACCAGCCGAAACAGACCACGATGTAATCTTAGCTTCGTAAAGTGTCCACTCCCCTGTTTGCGCCACTTTGCTGAATGTAAATCCAGAACCATTCACATTCCCTTTAACAGGAAGTGCAGTCCTCTGCGGATCCTTAACCCAAACCTTACAACTAACACCCGATGAAATCATCTGGTTAGTAAGAACACTTTGAGCGAATGTGAAACTACTTGCGCCAAGCATGTATGAACTCTTACCCGAGTGAGCGTAAGAGCTTGTTACATTGGCTAAGGTTACCGGCAGATTTTCTTCAAGAACATTTCCTACAACAGGTATTGTATATGTGTTTTCGAAACTTTCGAAAGCTGCCGAGCTGTAATTGCTGTTGTGAGAGATCAGGTAAGGTAACATTTGCTGATACCCGTATTTTGCTGCACTGTAAAAATGACTCGCGTCTTTTTCTTCGATGCTGTTACCATACGGATTGTATTTTGTAACAGTATTGATCCTAACCCATTTTGTTGTATCTACCAGAACGGTATTTTTCCAATTGAAGGTTGTCATGGTATATGTACCTGCACTTTTGTAAATACGTTCGTGAACGCTTGCATTTTCGATAGCTCCGCCAATGATGTTTTCTTTATAAGCGTATTCAGAAGCCATGCGCCATTTTCCTTTTGCGCCGGTTTCATAATGATTCTTACCTGTGTTCAGGTTCTGAGGATCATACAATGAGGCAGAATAAGGCCAGTCGTGCGACATGGAATGTGCAGAAGATGCTACAACGTTTCTTACAGCATTACCTACTCCGCCCGGAGTACAGAACTGGAGACACTTAACATCGTACTTAACGCAAGGCAAAGCATCCTGAATATATTTAATGCTTCCTGTTACCGGATCGAGAATAAACTGTCCGGGATATACCAGATAACTTTCCTGATTGGTACAAACATCACCAGCCATTAGTGTAGTTATATAATCTCTTATTGTGAACCTGCCTGGACCAGCCAGAGTGTACGATGAAATACCCAGAGCATAATTTTGTTCCACACCATGAGAACATGTTCCGGATTCATTTAAAAAATCAATATTGGAAGAATTAAGAAGCATGGTATGTGTACCCGGTGTTGTCATGGCGTTTGTTAACATCGTATTTAAGTTCGTAACAAATGATGTTCTTGTCGCCATATTCGCTGTAGCAACTGTATAAGTTGATACGTCGCCGTAAACGGTGTAGTTAGCGATTTTTGTGTTCAATTGATTGGTACGGCCCGATTTTACAATTTTCATACTTGCATTTGGCAGAACAGAACCTGTTCCGCCACTGTTGTAATGACCAGACGAAACCACTTTAACAGCAGTGCCGCTGATACCATCCACATGAAAATAATAAGTTGTTCCGCCACTGGTAACTGAAATGAGATCGCCAATTGTGAGAGCTCCTAATGAATTACATAAAGCTGTAGGATTACCTCCGGAGGCCAATACAAAATTAACAGTGGACAATGTTGGATCATAATTAATCGTGTAATCAACACCCGAACTAAATTTGAAACTCTGATTGATTGCCTTCTGTCCTAACTCCGCATATTGTGTGTAACCCGGTGTTTCAAAGCTGGTGTAATACCCTTTATGGGCAGTTGACTGCTGAAGATTCTTCGCATCAAATCCATCGTACGATCTTGTCTGGATAGGCTTGCCGGTATAACGACTGAATACAAGGTGTTCGGTTTTATGCGAAATTCCATCCTGGGTTTGCGTTACACTTTTTTGTATTGCAGGAAAACTGATTACCTTAGAAGTAACGTGTGTGTACATTTTACTTTCTGCATAACTTAAACTTCCTGAACCGGAGAAATAAGGAATGTAAACTACCGGAGGGGTAATACCCATGCTTGCATCAAATTCGGTATTGATATCTTCGGTTATATCTTCCACCCCACGTGCTTCCATTACTACTTCTGTTTCTTTTCCAATGTCTTTTAATTCGGTTGTACCATCATCTTTCATCACCGGAATTTTTTGTCCCGGTAAAAAATATTCATATTCTGTACCGCTGCTTTTATTTGCAAGACTTGGCGCGCCCGGTAAATAATCGCCGCCAAATGTGGATACTGATTTAGGTTGCCCGTTCATATTGTTTTTCACAAAACGATACCCTTGCGACGACCACACATTATTATTTGAAATATTCACAAATACTGCAGGAATGCTGAGCCAGAATTTATCGAAGGTCTGGTCATCGATGGTTGTATTAGCAATACCACTTCCGGTAAAGCCAGGTGTTACACCATCGCCATAGCTCATATCGAAAGGAAAATCTTTATCGGTATAAAATTCCGAAACAATAAATCCTGAATTTGTTTTTCCGTCATGAATATTTTTTGACACTATTCTTGAATAACCAACTGCGGGTCCGGGAAGAATAGATTCGCCCAGCGGACCTTCAAATTGCTCTTTGTCAATTCCTGAAATGGCTTTGTTTAAAAAAGTCTGATCGTTGCGTTTCGGAAGAAAATTAATAAGTGGATTTTCTTCGCGGATAGTTGCGGGTTCATTTGAAGCCACGCCACTGCTTTCTCCATTTTCGAGTTTATAAATGTATTCAGTACCATAAACTGCAGGTTGTCCATCGTCTACTCCGTCTGCATCATACATCAGAACACGTTTTACTCTTAATCCTCCACCCTTTTTCGCTTTTAATAATGGAACTTTAAAATAGGATAAAACAGGATTTATACCCTCGCACAAACTACCCGGAGCAGCAATCGTTGCCATTTTATTCTTTAATTGCGTAACGATATCTATTGCCGATCCGTCGTCTGTAATTCCGTCTGCAGGATCACAACTCCCCCCGGCACTGATTTTACCACCTTTTACTTTTTTTACAAGATCCTTACAAACACTGTAAGGAAGATCATATCCTCCTGACCCGCCACCCACATTTATCTGTATCTTTTTACTTCCCGTCGGACCCACCAATGTTGCTGTATTGAAGTTTACATAACCAGTAATATAATCTGCATTGCAGGTATTTAAATTTGGCGTTGCATCTCCAATGAGTGTATAAAGAAATTTAAAATAGATTTTATCGTTGGCCATTTCTGAATTCATCAGATCCACCATCTGTTGTTTTTCCGCATCGGTATGAGCTCCAAGATCGCCATCTACATTTAATGTGAAGGTGCTTGCGTTAGCATCACCAGGAGGAGTTCCTGAGTCGAGACTCACCAGTGCCATTGCCCTTCGGTTCTGCACATATTGGTAATCATCTTGCTCGTACTGAACATGAATTTCGCCACCGGAAGGAAGCGTGATGCGTTTTAACTGCCAGGCCGCCGGATCGAATGTAGTGGATGGATTCTGATTTAAATGTTGTTTCGAAAGATCGAACCTCGTACTTCCGTTCTTCTGGTAATTTCCCCAGGCATCAATATCACAAATGTTGTAATCAGGATTTTCGCTCACAGGTGAAGCGCTGATAATATTTGCATACTCATTAAAATAATTTGGATTAGATGGATTTGAATATGGAAAAGGATAAGCAGTTAAAGGATTAACATAATTATAACTGAATTTGTAAGGACTGATCTTCGCAGGAACAATTCCTTCATGTTCAAACCATACCGACTCAAGTGTAAGTTTACCATTACTTCCAGCGCTTCCTGTTGAATTAGGAAGTCCTTTACATAATGAATAGTTATATTTAAAACATGTTTTCTTTATTTTTTTTCCGATGACACCATTGTTGTGCGTGAAGACACAAATACTGTCGAGCTTATGCAAAGCATTGGTTCCTTTAGCGGAAGATGAACCTGCTGCTGTGGCATCGGCTGCTGCTTCTACACCATCGGTTCTAACACTCGTATGAAATTTTGCTTTATGCGTTCTTGTAATAATACTATCGAGCACATACACTTCTTTGGTTCCAGAAGAGAATGAACCCATATCGTCATCCTGGTTCGACTGTTCTCCTTTACTGTAACTTAAACCGTTAAACGGCATGCGCCAGCGATAATTGGTATGTATCTTTTTATACACGAATCTTGTGAATCCGCCAAAATCATCATCCGTTGGTCCGTTAAGAGTACGGTCTACATAATCAGGAGTTGTAATTTGCGTAAGCAGGTAAGTGGTCGCATAGTCAGTGGCAGTTTCTGTTCCCACTTTCATTTTATTTGAACCCGAAATACTTTTATATCCCTGGAAGCGATGTGCAACAATTCCGCCTTCCATGCTATAGCTAAGATTTTTTTCATTCTTTGAATTCGCAGCTAAACCATATACATACGTATTTCCATCTTCATTCACCGTTGCTATCTCAGCGATCTGTTCAGCTTTTCCTGAAGCTGGACGAAAGTTATTTGTTGAAGCGCTGTTATCATAAGCATTAAGGCGCTTGCCGTTAGCAACAGCTCTAACTTCGCCATACGTATTATAAGCAATATAAGATGATCGTCCGCTTCTTGCAATGGTTGTATTTCCATTGTCGATAGTAGATGCAAGACCATTTGGCTGCGAGTTTACATTACCTGTTGTGAAAGGAGAAATATCGGGTGTTTTATTATTTACATAAGCTGTAACAAGAGCGTCGGATCCATAATCCACATCGCCTCCAAGATCATTTGAGAATCTGAAAAAGAAAGCTTCTTTATCATTGCCAATATCTCCGAATTTATATTGTGTAAATGCATTTGCAGAGCCGGTACCGGATCCCCACCTGTCGCCAAAATAATTCAGGGTTTGTAACCCAACTCCAACATCCAGTCCGGCCCCAATTGTTAACCCTACATTGAACTCGAGCGCCGCCTGGAAGATCTGTGTTTTACTTTCTACAGCGTTGGGACGAAATAATCCCACGTTTTTGCTATGAAGCCTGAAGCCACCCGACATCCCTTCTCCGGTTACCGAATACATATCGGCATTACTGAAAGGGATGGACATGTAACGATCGCGTTTATTAAATGGCGAATCTTTTTCGGTATAATAATCCATCATAGCTTCTTCTTCGCTCGACGCCTGCGCTCCGGCGGAATACAAGTAACCATAACACTTCCTGTTCTTTGAAGCTTCGTTTGTTTGTTGTGTGTAATTTCCGCTAAGGCCCATGGTTAAACCAATAGGAACTGGTCCCGGATCAAGATCCACATTTAAACTTACGTTGAACGATTTACCATTGTATTGTGTAATGGAAGTTGGCATTTGAAGATCGCCGAACGTGTGCATACCATAAGCGCTGGCCATGCCGCCAAGAGGACCAAGTACCTTTGCCGCATTTGCTTTTTGTTTATCCCTTTTCTTTTCTTTAGCATCTTTCTCAACAGCAGGTTGTTCTTTATGTTTCTCGTGCGCTTTCTTTTCGTCGTAATATTTTTTCTGTTTTTCTTTTTCCTGTTTCTTCTTCTTCCCCAATGCCAATAAACCAGCAGGATTTACCTGTGCCGAAAAACTTCCAGAACCATCTGACACCGAATAACCAATACTTACAATACCTTTTACCGAAAGTCCAATACCGGCAGTATAACCAAAGCCTTTATAATTATTATATCTTAAACCTGCATTTAGTGAAACAGGAATATCAATGCTGAATAATTCAGGATCACCAATACTTGTTCCCACACTGGCTGTCCAGTTTTTAGGAACATCGTTATGAAATGTATGAATTGCTTTTGTATCATCTGCAAAACCTCTTTTCGAGCGATTAATAGCTCCCGGATTTAAAGTCCAGCCATAGCCTACCCACGATGCTTCAGATTCCAGGGATTCGCCACTATGATAAGAAAGAGACATAGCGTATCCGCCTCCGTCACTGCCTGGAATATTTACAACAGGAACATTGTAAGTAAAGTCGCCCGAAAATTCGTTTACCATGTTGGTAGTTGCCACTGGTTCGAAACTTGAAAATTCGGGGGAAGCCGGGCCTCCGGTTAATGCCAGCGACACTGTAGGAAATACAGTTTCAAAGAGGAAGATGGCTAATAAAAAAATCGCTGAATGTTTTCTTATTCTCACGGATCTTTTAGTGGATACTATCATGTCAAAAATGGTTTAATTCAATTTGCGGTAAACTTTTTCTTATTGTCTTGTGATCGAATGTGAAGTGAAGGATTCCAAGTTGGTAGATATCATCTGTATATATGAAATCTAACACATCTGATTTTTTAATTTCTTCTTTAGATGTTTTCTCTGTAAAAACGAGGTAAACCTGTCTTCCTTTTGTTAAGCCATAAGTATTTTCGAGTGACGATAATACCGGCGCGTAAGAATCGCCTGTTGTTTTAAGAACGATCTTAGATTCGAGATCAAAATTCAGTTCTAAAGAACGTTCTATATACGCTTTATAATCTTCTACATTTCTGAACATAACATCGTCGCCTTTATGCCCTTCTTTCGGTTTAAAAGAAATGAGGAACGTAGTTGAACCCTTGTATGTTTCTGACAGGCTATCGAATTTATTTCTGTCTCCTTCTGACTCTTTAAGAGCGAGATAATTTTCGGGAAGGTATTTCACGTCAATGATCATCCCATTTACTTCTCTCGAAAGCTTACAGTGATTTTCGGGATCATTGAGCCAGTTATTATATTCCGAGGCTGTTGAAATGGATTTATTTTTACAGCATGTGAACGCCAGAATTAAAACAAGAAAGGGGAATTTTAAAAGTCGGATCATTGTTTCGGCGAATCAGTCTCGTTGATATATTTCGTATTTAAAAAGCTTAGCACCGGTTCTGTAATATCGATTGCAGTTTCGCCGTATAAAATATTTCCAGAGCTGGTTGTACCGAATACCAATTCATATTTATTTTCCTTAGCGTATTCTTCTACCAATGCGTTTATCTGATTTAAGATGCCTTGTGTAAGATTAAGGTCGCTCTCTTTTATTTTTTCCTCAGCGCTTTTCGTATACTTTTTCAGGTTTTCCTGTTGCAAATAAATCAGCTTTTCTTTTTCGGCTCTCTCTTTAACTGATAGTGCAGAGTACTCAGCATTATATTTACTGATCATTCTCTTCAGATCCATCTGTAGAGTATCTATATTCGATTTAAATTCTTGTGTTTTTGATTCCTGTTCATGATTTGCTTCCTTCATACCCTGAAAACCATAAACCAGGTCGTTTGATCTTACAAACCCGATCTTGGCTTTGGATTTAAACTGAAAGTTAATGAGTACGGCTACAACACATACAATGGCGAGGTTGAACCAGTTTTGTTTTTTCTTAAAGAATTCTTTCATGGGATGTACGTTTATTTTAAACCGAAAACACAATGCAGGTTTACATAGTATTTCCCTGTTTTTGAGATCGGTTTGGTTACGGGCAAAGTAAATGAATTGAAGAAATTGGGTCTAACAAGAACCTATAGATGGTGATCTTTATCAAATAACCGGCGGAATAGCAAAATAAATGGCGGACTATATATTGTGAAGAAAAATCCGGAGGATTTAGTAAATCAATTTAGTTGCTGATTTGGTTCACGCAAGCCATGTAGAAGTTTTCGCAGAAGACGCGGAGGGCTATTAGGTTGATTCATGTGAAACCTCTTCACCATTATCCAGCGTGTGTGGATAAAAACCGGGGAATTTCGGGTAATGCACTATTGACTATCAACCATAGACTATCAACTATAAGTACTATCTTTGATTATCCCATGGCGCACCAGCGTAAATACAATCTTTTTACAAGACTACTTCCTTTTATTCTTTTGTGTGTTGTTACCGCAGGTATGTCGCAAACCAAAAAAGACTCCCTCTTAAACGAACTTAAAAAAGATATTCACGATACTTTACGGGTAGAACTTCTAAGCAAACTTATCATTGCTGAAACCGATAATACTATCTGGCCAAAGTACAATGAAGAACTCAAAAACATTTGCGAAAAAAACCTGGTGCACCATACCAGCGGCCGGCTTCATGATGCTTACTTAAAACTTTTGGGCGATGCCCTTAACAACTTTGGGTACCTGGCCAACGAACATGGCAACAATGCGCAGGCACTTAAGTATTATCACGAAAGTTTAAAGATTGATACCAAACAGGGTAACAAAAAAGGAATGGCCTATGCTTATAACAACATGGGCGAAGTATATCAGAATGTTGGTAATATTCCCAAAGCTATTGAATGTATTCGCAAGGCGCAGGCTCTAAACGAATCTATTGATCATAAAGCGGGTATTGCCACATCGTTAAATAACCTTGGCGCTTTATACCGTGTGCAGGGCGATACCGCTCTTGCTCTTAAGTATTATGAAAGATGTCTTAAGATACATTACGAAATAAAGGATAAGTATAGTGTTGCCCGTACATCAAATAACATTGGGCAGATATTTATGTTGCGCGGAAAACATGAAACAGCTATGCAGTATTTTGATACCTGTTATAAATATTCGAAAGAGAGTAACGATAAAGAAGGAATTGCCGCCGCGGTTACCAATATGGCCAAGTGTTACCAGAGCCAGGGTAATTTTAAAAGAGCCGAAGAACTTTTACTGGAAGGCTTAAGTTTGCGGAAAGAACAAAGGAATAAGAGCAGCGTTGCTAACTCGCTTACCGGATTGGCGCGACTTTACCTGGAAACCAAACAAATTTCCAAAGCATTGTCGTATGGTATAGAGTCGCTCGAACTTAGCAAACAGATTGGTTATCCCAATCGTATTAAAGATGCAAGTATGCTACTTTACCAGATCTATAAATACACCAATAAACCTGTGCAGGCATTAGAAATGCATGAACTGTACATGCAAATGAACGATAGTTTAACCAATGAAGAAGCACGAAAGGCGAGTATAACCAATAATCTTAAATACGAGTTTGACAAGAAACTGTTAGCCGATAGTCTTAAGGCTCTTAATGAAAAGAATCTTACAGAAGCTAAACTGGCCGGGCAGGAAGCTAAACTTAACCAGGGAAGAACCGTTCGTTTTGCTTTGTTCGGTGGATTGGTGATTGTGTTATTGTTCTCAGGATTTTTGTTTAACCGCGTTCGTGTTATTCGCCGCCAGAAAGAGATCATTGAGAAAAGCGAGAAACACGCTAAAGAACAGCGGCGCTTGGTTGAAGAAAAACAAAACGAGATATTAGGTTCGATACGTTATGCCAGGCGGATACAGAATAGTTTACTTCCAAAGGATAATTATATTCAGAAGATACTGGATAGGCTGAAGTAACCTCCGTTTAACCTCAAAAACGCAAAGGTTTCGCAATAGACGCTATCGATTGCGAACTTTGCGTGTCACCCTGAGCGCAGTCGAAGGACTTCGTCTTTGCGCTTAAGTAATACAATAATTCCGCGTTTACATTACCCATCCTTACATCTTACATTTATTAAACTATCTTTGTAACAGTGCGTATAGTAGCCTTCATACTTTCATTCCTTTTTATTTCACAATCATTCTTTGCGCAGAAAGATTCAACTGGAATTTTGGTTGAAACGAATGAAATGTTGGGCCATGACTCGTCACGTAAAGAAACCAGAATAAAACGTGACGTTATGTGGCCCCATACAAGAGCGTGCAGTGGTCGTATTTTCAATACTCGTAGTATTATACTTATTTCTTCATCAACAGCTGTTACTCTTGGCTCTCTTGTATATTTAAACCAGGCCTGGTACAGTGATTATAACACAGGAAAGTTTCACTACTTTAATGATAACGCAGAATGGTTACAGATGGATAAAGTTGGACATACGTTCACTACCTATCAAACATCACGCTTAATGATGAATGCTTTTAACTGGGTTGGCTTTCGTAAAAAGACAAACGTTTTCATTGGCGGAACCATTGGCCTTGCATACATGACTGCCATAGAAGTAATGGATGGCTACAGTGATGGCTGGGGATTTTCGTGGGGAGATATGGGCGCCAATGTTTTGGGAACAGGGCTCGCTATGTCGCAACAGGCATTGTGGGACCAACAACGCATTCAATTAAAATTCTCTTATTCGCAAAGCGGATTGGCACAATATAACCCCGAATTACTTGGCGAAAATTTTTATACTCAAATACTGAAAGATTATAACGGACAAACCTATTGGCTGAGTATTAATCCTACTTCATTCATTAAGAAAGAAAATAAATTTCCGAAGTGGCTCAGCATTGCTTTTGGTTACAGCGCCTACGGTATGCTTGGTGGAAATTACAATGGTTTTACCGTAACAAATTCAGATGGCACAGTGTTACGTTACGACCGAGAGCGAAGATTTTATGTTAGTCTTGATATTGATCTAACACGTATTAAAACAAATTCTAAGTTTTTGAAGGGATTATTCTCTGCTGTTAATATTATCAAGTTTCCTGCTCCTGCTTTACAGTTTAGTAATAAAGGAACGAGGGGCTACTTCTTGTATTTTTAACTACCTCTATGTTTAACCGCAAAGACGAAGATTTCGCAATGGACGCTATCAATTGCGAACTTTGTAGTTTTTTTGCTTCTTTGCGGTTAAGTAGTACGGTAATTCCACTTCTTCCATTTTCCCTTATACATTTTACATCCTCTTTTTAACAACCTGCCCGTTGGTGTTGAAAACTATGTATTGATATTCAAGGGATTCAGTTTAATTTTAATCTAATGTCAGAAAAGGAAGAAACACAGAAATTATTCTACACCATCGGCGAAGTATCCGAGATGTTTGAATTAAATGCCAGTACGCTCAGGTTCTGGGAAAAAGAGTTCGACTTTTTAAAACCATCCAAAAACAAAAAGGGCAATCGCACCTTTACTCAAAAAGACATTGACAATATTGCGAAGATAGTTGAGCTGGTTAAACAAAAAGGTTTCACCATACAGGGAGCCAAGGAACAGTTAAAGGGCGGTTCATCATCTGCTTCTTCTAAAACTTCAGGTAACAACGCCGAGGTTATCGCAAAACTTCAGGATATTAAGGACAAACTTATTGATCTTGGTGATCAGCTGTAGTTGCTCCTCCTGTTATTTAACTACATAGACACATACTTTTTCATTTGTGAAGCTGCTTAATTGGTTTTTGAATATCTTTACAGGAGTGATTCAAATACCCTTTGTCTCATTAATTAAAAAAGTCATTTCATTAAACAGAATTTTATATAAAAGGATTTCATCCCCCTGCCGACCTATTTTTACCGCATGAAAAAATACTACTTACTTCTTATTCCGTTTTTGTTCGCATGCCAGCCAACCGAAACAACTCCGCCACCTACACAACCTGTAACTGCAATTGTTAAGGATACAATAAAAGCAGATACCGTAACCGTAAACACAGTAACTGTTCAGGAAGTTATTCCTCCGGTTAACGATACTCTTAACGGCATAGCCAATCTTATCAGCGGCATACCTGATACCTCACATCTGTTTAGTGAAATAACATCAGACGAGCTCTACAAAAAGTACAGCGATAATCTGAACAAACGCTGGGAGAAATTCGATACCGCTCGCATTGCTAAACTAAAAGCTTTCGAAAGCTCCGAACTTTCTAAACAAATTGCGAAGGAAACCACTTTGTTCTATCCTTTTGCCGGTCCGGATATATTGCACGCGCGTTTATTTTTTCCAAATGCAGATAAGTATGTTATGTTTGGATTAGAACAGGTTGGCACATTTCCTGACTTTCAAAACACAAAGAGCGATTCTTTAAAGGATTATTACTCTTCTGTAAGTCAATCCTTGTACGCGATCTTACAGTTCAGCTTTTTCAGAACCGCCAGTATGAAAAGCGATTTAAAGAAACAGGAACTTAACGGAGCGCTGCATCTTCTGTTTTTATTTATTAAAAGAACCGGTGGCGATATTGTTTCGGCAAGGCCAATGTCGCTCGACAGCGCAGGTAATAAAATCTATTTTAGTTCTTTCGAAGTACTTAAGAAAAAAAGTTTAGCCGTAAGAGGCGCCGAAATTAAATTCATAACTCCCGATAAAAAATTGAAGGAAGTAAATTTCTTCTCACTGAATGTACATGATAAAGTGTTGAGCAAGGCCTTTGTAAAACACATGAATTCATACCCTTCTTTTAATTCGTACTTAAAAGGCGCATCGTATCTTCTTCACGAAAGCTCTTTTTCAGGAATAAGAAACATTATTCTTGATAAGTCAACAAGCATTGTGCAGGACGATAGCGGTGTTCCTGTAAGATACATGCTTACTCATACAACACCACGCAAATTTATGTTGTACGGACAATATGTTAAACCCATCAGCATATTCAAACAATTTCATCAACCTCAGCTTGATTCGTTATACAAAAACAACGAAGTAAGACGACTCGATTTTGGATTAGGTTATAACTACAAAGACAAAAACAGTACTTTTATGATAGTGACTAAAAAGTAATCATTTAAGAAAAAGTTGTTCGTGCGAAACTTCGCCAAAGTACATAGGCATCCTGCTAAACTTTGGCGAAGTCGAGGTTCAACTTTTTCTACAACATTTGCCGGAAAGATGATAAAATTAAATCGAACAATTATTTGGATACTTATCTTTCTCTCTCCTGTACTCAGGGCCCAGCAAAGTAACTCCGCCCTACTCGACTCCATTATTAAATCCAGTGAATTTCTGAACAAGATCATTCTTGCAAGGAACACTTACTCGCCACAAATCATCTACACACAAATTAACCGCGATGCTGATAACGTTCCATCGTTTCTTCACCATTATTATCTTACGGATACCAACACGTATTTTTACTGCGCCAGTCTTGTTAAACTTCCCACTTCTATTTTCGCGCTTGAAAAACTAAACCAGTTAAACAAACCAGGATTAGATAAGAATTCCATCATGTTCAACGATAAAGTTTCACCTTGTCAGCAACGCATGTGGGCCGATCCTTCATCTGCCAATGGTTATCCTTCGGTGGCGCATCACATTAAAAAAATGTTGCTCGTAAGCGATAATGAAAGTTTCAATCGCATGTATGAATTTGTAACACCGCGTTACATGAATTCAAGATTATCTTCATTAGGTTATCATAACGCGAGAATACTTCACAACTTTGATGTAAAGTGCCTGCAACAACCCGGAATTGTTCCTGCGCAGGTGCGTTTTCTTAATTCCTCAAAGGAATTACTTTATAAACAGAAAGAAGATTCCATGTTTGTGAGAAAATCTCCGAATCTTAAAAGAGCTGTTGTTGGAAGAGATATTCGCAACCGTAAAGGCAAACTCCTTTCTGAAAAAAAAGATTTTACCTGGGGCAATACATTTCCGCTCGAAACTATTCATAGCATTCTTCAAAACCTCATCTTTATGCCTTATTTGCCTAAGGACAAACAATACAACATAACTAAAGAAGACAGAGAGTTTCTGATAAAGCATTTAGGCATGTACCCACGTGAAAGCCGCTATCCAAAATATGACTCACTTAAATACATTGATTCCCACAAAAAATACTTCATTTATGGCGCCACCCAGCAAATCATAAACAGCGATTCTATCCGCATTTACAATATTGTGGGGCAGTCTTACGGCTTTCTTATAGATTGTGCCTATATCGTAAATTATACCGAAAAGACCGAGTTTATGGTTAGTTCGGCCATTTATGTTAACAAAAGGAACAGTTTTGGCAACGGTACCTACGAATATAATGAGTTAGGGTTCCCTTTCCTTAAGGAATTAAGTTTAGCTTTGTACCGCTTCGAAAAGACCCGGAAAAAGAAATATATTCCTATTTTTGAGGCCGTAAATTTAAAAGAATAAACTCCACATGCGAGCCCACAACATCCTCCAGTTATTTGTCCTTCTCAGTATTTTTATCAGTTGCTCATCATCAGATTCGCCCAACAAAAGCGAACCTGTAAAAGTTGCAACAGATACTTTAAAAAAGGATAGCGCCACAGTATCAACAACAACCGAAACAACCGGTGTAACTGGTACACCAGAGAACCGCTTCAATTATATTACCGCTGTACTTTGCGGCGATAAAGGAAAAGCCGGCGATCTTAATTATCTGTTTGATACACTCGCGTGGAAAAATCATTCCAAATTCATTGACAGCAGTTGGAAACGTCTTGAAAAGAAACGTCTTGTGGCTATGCAGAACTGGGGACGTAAAGAATTTGAACAGGCAAACAGCCAGGCTAAAATGGTGTTCTATCCTTTCAGTGGTCCCGATTATTTAACCGCGCACGCTTTCTTTCCAAATGCAGATAAATATGTGATGTTAGGATTGGAACCTGTAGGTAAATTACCTGATCTTAAAAAATTCAAAGCCGTAGAAGCTTCTGATTACTCGCAGGATTTTAAAAAATCGCTCGGGGATATTTTTGATAAGAGTTATTTCATTACTAAAAAAATGCTGAATGATTTCCAGTCGCAGAAAGTAAACGGACTACTTCCTGTACTTGCTTTCTTTATCAGGAAATCAGGAAATGAGATCCTTGATGTAAAATATCTTGTACGTTATAACCAGGATAGCATCAGCGAAGTGAATTATGATTTTAAAGACAACGATCACAAACCTTTTGGTGTTCGTGTGGATTTCTTACAGGAAGGGAAACAAAAATCGGTTTACTACTTTAAGTACGATGTAAGCGATAAACAATTTAACGACACCACTGTTTTCTACAAATACATTGATAAGAACTCTGCCAACTGCATCACGTATTTAAAAAGCGCTTCGTATTTATTACATGCCAACTTTATGAGTAACATGCGTAAACTTATTATCAGAAATTCAATCGCGGTTGTACAGGATGATACCGGTATTCCTTTTAAATATTTTGAAGAAGGGAAAAATTTTGATATTAAATTATACGGAGCGTATACAAAACCTGTGAGCGACTTCCCGTATTTAAGTCTGCAGAAGCCATTGCAGGAAGCCTTTAAAAAAGACAGCGCCAACGTAGGAAAACTTCCTTTTCATTTAGGTTACCATTGGGGAACCAAGAAAGATGTAATTATTTACGCGAAGAAGAAATAACATGTTCACAATAGATACCCACACGCACATTATCCCGAAACACATTCCGGACTTTACAAAGAAATTCGGATACGGAAATTTTATTCAACTCGATCATCATGAACCGGGAAGAGCCTGGATGATGCAGGGCGATAAACGTTTCAGAGAAATTGTACAGAATTGCTGGGACCCGAAAGTGCGTATCGAAGACATGAAAGTTCATAAAGCCGATATGCAGGTAATTTGTACTATTCCTGTTATGTTTAATTATGATGCCAAACCAAATGATTGTCTTGAGATAAGTCAGTTCTTAAACGACGATATTGCAAAAACTGTTTCCGATCATCCAGATCATTTTATAGGGCTTGCTACTTTGCCCATGCAGGATACAAAACTCGCAGTAAAAGAACTGGAACGTTGTATGAAGAATGGTTTCAGAGGTGTGCAGATAGGAAGCAATGTCAACAACTTAAATCTTCACGAACCACAGTTCCATGAATTCTTCGCTGCATGTGAAACATTAAACGCGGCAATTCTTATTCACCCATGGCAAATGATGGGCCAGGAGCACATGACCAAATACTGGTTGCCGTGGCTGGTTGGTATGCCAGCCGAAATAAGCCGCGCCATCTGCAGCATGATCTTTGGCGGAATATTCGAAAAATATAAAAACCTTAAAGTATGTTTCGCGCATGGCGGAGGATCTTTTCTGCCCACCATTAGTCGTATTGAACATGGCTGGGAATGTCGTCCTGATTTGGTAGCCATTGATAATCCTCATAATCCCAAAGACTATCTCGGAAAATTCTGGGTAGACAGTCATGTTTGCGATCATAAGATGTTGCAATATGTTATTGATCTTATTGGCGCCGATAAAGTCATACAGGGAAGCGATTATCCTTTTCCGCTTGGAGAGGCTGTACCTGGCGAACTCGTAAGAACAGCGCCCTTATCAGAAAGCGATAAGGTTAAGATCATGGGCTCCAACGCTAAAAACTGGCTGGGGATTTAACCCAATTCACGCTTCGCTCTCGCTCTTCCCACTCATTCTTCCCTATATGCCCCTAAACTATTCACTCAATAAAACACTTATTTCAATAGATTAAACTGCCATTTAAACCATTTAGGTAGAAAAATCGTATATATTTGATCTATGTTTTTGTCCCCATTCAAAGGCTGTTTAACAACCTTAGCAATTGCATACTCAATTATTTCCATGGCGCAAACCGGTCCCGGTGGCGTAGGATCAACTACCAATAATAAATTATGGCTCGATGCTAACCGCGGCGTTACTGTAAGTTCAGGATCTGTAACAGCCTGGGCCGATCAATCCGGAAATGCTTTTAGCGCAGTTCCAAGCGCGGTTATTGCAAGACCAAATTTTTCAGCCAACCAGGTTAATGGTTATCCATCCATTGATTTTGACGGAACCAATGATGAATTATGGATAAACGATAATGCTGCCTTTGATCTAACTCAATGGCACATTTTCCTTGTTCCAAGAGTCGCTGTTCAAAAAGATTATAATGCCTGGCTTGTAAAAGGAAACGACGGTGCAGAAAATTATGAGCTATTGAGTTTCAGTACCGGAAATATTCATACGCCAACATTTTATACCGATGCCACGCGTACATCGCCAAGCGCGCCGGCCGGACAGGTAACAACAACAGGATTTAATATCATTGAATATTCATATGTAAACACGGTTGGAAGAGATGTGTATACAAACTTTGGCAATGTTTATACCGACAATGAAAATAAAACACCGGCGACAAATAATTTTAGTGTATACATCGGCAACGAAAAAAACATAGCGGGCCGTTTCATCAATGGCGATCTTGCCGAAGTGATCGTGTACAATGCCGTACTTAATCCAGCACAACGCATCATTGTAAATAATTACCTGGCTGCGAAATATAATCTTACATTAACAGCAAGCGATATTTATGATGAGGACAATGCCGGTAACGGAAACTTTGATCATGAAGTTGCCGGAATCGGACAATCAGCCGCGGGAAGCAATCAACTTGATTCTAAAGGTTCGGGAATTGTTAGGGTTCTTAATCCTGTTGGGTTGGGTGATGGTGAGTATTATATTTTCGGTCATAACGGCGGCGCTGCCGGAACTTACAGTACTGCTGATATTCCGGCCGGGGTACAAGGACGCATGGTAAGAACATGGAGAGGTTCTGAAACCGGGGCCATTACCAGCTTTGACATACGCTTTGACCTTACGGGACTTGGCGCTGTAACTACAACCGACCTTCGCCTTTTAATAGACACCAATAACGACGGCGCTTTTGCTGACGAAACTGTTGGAGGAGGCGGAATTCTTTCGGGTGCAACTTCCTTAGGAGGAAACGTTTATGCATTTACCGGCGTAACAGGTTTGAATGATAATATTCGTTTTACAATAGCCACCACTAATGTTACTCAAACACCCCTTCCAATTGAACTTACAGCATTTAACGCTATTGCTAAAGATAAACGCGTAGAGATTTCATGGTCTACCGCTTCAGAAAAAAACAACGATTATTTTACCATTGAAAGAAGTAAGGACGCTGTGAGTTTTGAAACAGTTTCGCTGGTGAAATCTGCGGGAAACAACGGAAGCATGAACGAATATTACGAAGTGGATTACAGTCCGTCTGCAGGTATTTCATACTACCGTTTAAAACAAACGGATAAAGATGGAAAGGTTTCTTATTCGCAGGTAATTCCGGTGAATTATTATTTCAAAGAAGAAGGAGGAATCAGTGTATTTCCTAACCCGACCGATGGTCCTATTAATATTAATTTTGACATTAACAGCAATGAAGAAACACTTGTTGTGATCCGCGATATCAGGGGAAGGGAATTTTACTCGAAAGTATTTTTAAAAGTAGAGAATAATCAGATCGTTGCAATTGATCCCGATCATAAACTCGATCCGGGAGTTTACATTGTTGTGGCCTCATCCGAAAACAGGATCTACAGCCAGAAACTCATCATAAAATAATTAAGCTGCAGTATTAATAGGTGCGCGGTTTTCAACCGGCATTTTATTCATCGCTCCGGAAATCTGTCTTAAAAATCCATCCATGGTTTCAAATGTTTTAGCAAGATCGCCATTGGAGATTTTAATGACGCAAAGCGTTTCAAAATTGAGTGCGTAAATAGTAGAAATTCCTTCGCCGGACAATATTCCTCCTGGTTTTACGCCATTGCAGGCAAATACATGATAATTTTCAATTTCGAATTTATCTCCGTATTCATCATCTGAATTTTTAACCTGGTTGTAAATTTCATCCACAAGCTCACCGCTCATGTCATCAAATTTCAGAAAATATATCCTGTTATCCATATCAATGTCGAGTACTTTACCGATATAGGACCCCAACTTTCCAAGACTGCTTTCAGCGTAATACGTCATACTCTTTCTCTCTTAAATTTCCGGGTACAAAATTATTACATAAAAATGGGAGATAGAACGGTTTCGTTAAACGGTAAGGCCTACACATTAGCTCCTAAAGCGATTTAAGATAAAATTATAAGATTTATTAACAGAAGTTTGCAATTCGTTCACGCAGTGTTCGCAGAAGAAAGCAGAGTTTGCAGAGCATTAATTTTTCCACTTTTTCCAGGAACACACGTTTCTGAAACCGGTATAAGCGTTGGGCTCTTTATTCTCAAAGAATAATTTCGCATTGCATGAATCCCTGTAAGAACCACCAAACGTTATTTTATGGTTAGTAGTAAATTCTCTTACGTTACCTCTTATGTGAGTTACCAGTTGATACTTACAGAACGAACAATCTGTTACTTCGGTAGGATCGGGTCCATAAAGATATTTCTCACTGATCTCTTCATTCGTTTCCAGGCAGGTGGTTTTCTTTAGTTCGCTGCAATACTTCTCTTTACAATATTTAAAATTGATCCTGTTTAAAGAATCGAAACGGACAAGCGCTTTCATAAATGTGGCAGAATCGGGAAGAGAAAATACAGGGTAATATTTTAAAAAAGGACTAGGATTTATTTTGTATTTTCCATCAAAATATTTTTCGATCGTAAAAACTGTATTTTTATTTTGTACCGAGTCATATTCAAAAATTTTATGTTTAATAAGAAGATATTCCATCACCCTATCGCCCCTCCATTTACTAAAGTCAATCGCCTGTTCATAAGAAACACCTACAACGGGATATTCGCGGTAAGCAACATGTCCGTAATAGGATTGACTTAGCACTGAATACTTTCCTTCGAGTGAGTCCCACACATTTTCTTTTGGAAGCGCGGCCAGAAATTCTTTTGAGGTTTTTCCATAAATCTTTCCTTTCCAAAATACATATTCCTGGTAGGAGATGTTTGTGATTTCTGTAGCATCAAAAAAAACGTTTGAATCAAGTTCAATCCCATTGGGAGGATCGGGATATTTATCAATGGTGAGTTCGCTTTTGAGTTCAATGATCTCACGGGTTTTACACGAAAAAACGGTCAATACAATAAGAAGAAAAAGAACAATCTCCTTCTTAAAATCTATTTTCCTGAAATACATTGATATTATAATCGCGTTACCAGCGCGAAGTTACCTTCGATCCTGAATTTCCACCCCTGTTCAAAGATCTTTGGAAGAAAGCGTTTATAAAGAACCATGCGTGCGTTTTCAGCACTTTCGTCTTCACCATCACGGCCCACTGCATTAAATTCGTATACATTTACTTTGGGATGTTCTTTCATGTAATTTTTTACAATCTCAACAATTGTATTCATTACCTGGTAAACTTCCCCTCTGTTGGTGGTAACGTATTCTTCGCCTTCAAACTCATCGTTTACAACCCCAAATACAATGTTGGCATGAAGAATATTGTCCTGGAGCCTTCCGAAGCGTACTTCGTATCGGAGACCGCTATTGGTATTAAAATAATAAACCCCCGCGCTTGGAATGTTCGGGAATTCGATCGGTAATATGTTCTTGTAGGGTTTACTCACAAACTAAAATCACGCTTCAACTGCTACTTTTTTTTTGAATCGATCGGCTGGTACCAGTTCTTTTCCGCCGCCACTGTAATCATAAAATCCTTTTCCTGATTTTACACCGAGATGGCCCGCGGTAACCATGTTCACTAATAAAGGACATGGCGCGTATTTCGGATTTCCGAAACCGTCCTGTAGCACACGAAGAATATTTAAACACACATCCAGTCCGATAAAATCGGCTAACTGGAGCGGACCCATTGGATGAGCCATTCCTAATTTCATTACGGTATCAATTTCTTCAACTCCGGCTACTCCTTCATATAACGTAATGATAGCTTCGTTGATCATTGGCATTAAGATCTTGTTGGCAACAAAACCAGGATAATCGTTCACTTCAACAGGCACCTTGTTCAGCTTTTTCGACATCTCCATAATGGTATCACACACTTCATCAGATGTACTGTAACCGCGGATCACTTCGATAAGTTTCATTACAGGAACAGGGTTCATGAAATGCATGCCAATTACTTTGTCGGCGCGTTTTGTAACCGCGGCAATCTGTGTAATGGAAATAGAAGACGTATTGCTTGCTAAAATGGTATTTGGCTGACAAATCTCATCCAGCTGTTTGAAGATCTTTAATTTGACATCAATATTTTCACTCGCTGCTTCTACAACCAGGTCGGCATTGGCTGCTCCTTTTGCAAGGTCGGTAAGTGTGGTAATATTTTTAAGAGTAATATTTTTTACATCTTCAGTGATACTTCCTTTCTGCACCTGCCTGTCGAGGTTTTTAGTAATAGTAGCGATTGCTTTCTGAAGCGCTGCCTCATTAATATCAACCAGGTTCACTTTAAATCCGAACTGCGCAAATGTATGTGCAATTCCGTTTCCCATCGTACCGCTTCCGATCACTGTAATATTGGTCATAGACATAGATTTTAAAGGATTAAATCTAAACTAGAAAATCGGTTCTACCAAAGAAAATTTTACACAAAACAGGTAATATTTTCAGAGTAACCCTTTTATTTTTTAAGGATTTTGAGTATATGAAATAAGGCACGATGCACGATTACATGTTTATTAAAAAAAAATGTTACCTGGTGATAATTATTTTTTCAAGATGTACCGTTTTCCCTTTGTTTTCGGCCCTTAGAAGGTATATCCCAACAGGAAGCGCCGAAACGTCAATGTATTGTTTTTCGGTTTTTACAATGCTTTTCTCAAGCACTTTTTTCCCTGCCTGATTGTATACAAATAACCAAAGACTTTCGGGACATTTGTCATGAAATTGTAATTGAATTTTATCACTCGCCGGCCCAGGAAAAACGCCAAGCAAAGCTTCACTGTCGGAATTTATAAGTTTGGGCTCTATACCTGTTCCTGTATTAATGGATGTCTTTGTAAAAAAGATATTGAGTTTGCCTGTGCGCACATCGCCCCAGGCTGCGTATACTGTATCATTAAGTAATTCACACGAAAGAAAATCATTTCCGTTACCAGTAAGAATGGTATCGTGGTTAGCAGAAACGTTACTTAATTTTATATTGGGCTGAAATGTGGCGCCATTATCCGCCGACACAGCGCAATACACATCTGAAGGTTCGTAATACCCGGTTCCTGTTCCATTTCGCTTATCGCGCCATACAGCAAGAAGTTTATTATTTGTACTATAGCTGATCCAGGCAAGATCCTGTCCCTTTCCGTTTCCTGTTATATCATCGTTTGCTCTTACCGGCGTACTCCAGGTTGTTCCTCCATTATTGCTTGTGGTAATATAAACATCGGGATCGCCATTCTGATTACTGATAAAACAAAAGGCAAGCTGGTTGGCATTGGTTGGATGCGCTGCTAATGTATAACCGAGTTTATAATTCTGATTTGAAACCGGAGAAGGATTTACGAGTAAATCATTTAGTGTAAATGTTCCTCCCTTGTTCATGGATTTAGCGAAAAAATATTTCGGAAAAACAGACTGCGCCGGAACGTAACTCGGATAAGCAAGGCATAAAGCGCCATTGGCAGCAACCGCAATGGCAGTCATAGGTTGCTGAATAGCATTGCCAATAAGATAAGATGTTGTGTCCACATACTTGTATGTGCTCCATGTTGTTCCACTATCGCTGCTCCATTTCAGGTATGCACGGTTTGGAGCCGGTATCCAGGGTGCTGGCTTGGTGGTCATGTAAAACATTCCCTGCGACAACGCGTTTGAATTATCGGCTTTGAGCCATGGCCTGTCTAATGGTACTTTTGAAGGATCTTCGGTATTGGCGTCCCAGGCTTGTGTTGGTGCCGACCAGGTTATACCTCCGTCCAGTGATTTTGTGATAAGCACTTTTCCTGAGTCAGGATTTTCGCGATAATCAATATAACATAAATACGCCGTTCCGTTATTTCTGAATTGAATGCTTGGATCGGCCGAACCCCAGGTAGAATATAAATGAGGTTTGTTGTGAATGTTGCCCCAGGTTTGTCCACCATCAAAACTCGTTTTTGTTCTGATCGTTACTTTGAAAGCTGTGGTAAGATCAATCGCCATCCACGCGATAATAATATTTTTGGGATTGGTGGGATTAATGGCGAGGTAAGGTTCGCCTCCAAAAAAGTTGGTGTTTGAAATATTGATATTATTGGGTTGAGTAATTCCTTTCAGAAATAAAAACAGGAAAAGTACAGGTGAAAATTTTTTCATATTCGTTTGACTTAACTTAAATAACATAGTTTAATCGCTCTCCTGTGACCCTGAAAAAACACTCGTAATCCCTAAACAAAAAACCCCGGAAAGTTCCGGGGTTCATTATTTAATTGCTGATGCTGATTTTCTTTTCGAGTTCTTCGATATAAGCTTTAAAGCGTTTATCGGTATCCATTAAGTTGTTAACGGTACGGCACGCGTGAAGAACGGTTGCGTGATCTTTACCACCACAATGCATACCAATTGTCGCAAGTGATGATTTGGTCATATTCTTAGCAAAATACATAGCGATCTGACGGGCCTGAACCACTTCACGTTTACGTGTTTTTGATTTCATGGTGTCAATGGCTAAGTCGAAATAATCGCAAACCACTTTCTGGATATAATCAATTGAAACTTCGCGTGCAGTGCTTTTCACAAATTTGTCGATCATAGCTTTAGCTAATTCTAAAGTGATGGTCTTTTTGTTTAAGCTTGACTGAGCGAGCAAAGAAATTAAAGCTCCTTCTAATTCGCGAACGTTAGAAGTGATGCTGTATGCTAAATATTCAATTACTTCTTTTGGTAACTGGATACCTTCGTTGTAAACTTTTTTCTCGAGGATAGCGATACGTGTTTCGAGACCCGGAGCCTGAACATCGGCGCTTAGGCCCCATTTGAAACGTGATAATAAACGTTGTTCAATTCCTTGAATGTCAACAGGAGGACGATCAGCTGTAAGGATGATCTGTTTTCCTAATTGGTGAAGGTGATTGAAAATGTGGAAGAAGCTGTCCTGCGTTTTATCTTTTCCTGCGAAGTATTGTACATCGTCAATGATAAGCACATCGATCATCTGGTAGAAGTTGATGAAATCATTGTGGTTATTATTTTTTACCGCTTCAATAAATTGAGTAATGAATTTTTCAGACTGAACATACAATACTGTTTTGTTCGGATAATTCTTTTTCACTTCAATACCGATAGCCTGAGCTAAATGCGTTTTTCCTAAACCAACTCCTCCATATAATAATAAAGGATTGAAAGCATTACCTCCCGGTTTTTGCGCAACAGCGAAACCAGCGCTGCGTGCAAGACGGTTGCAATCTCCTTCTACGAAATTATCGAAACTATAATTTGGATTAAGTTGCGATTCTACCTGTACTTTTTTAAGACCAGGAATTACGAAAGGATTTTTGATTGAGCTTCCAACTTCAATCGGCATTGTAACAGCCGGATTTTTTAAGTTGGTGTTGATGTTCGGTAATTTGAATGTGATCGGAGTTTCAGTTTTACCTGAAGCATTGTCCATGATGATATTGTATTCAAGACGACCTTCTGCTCCTAATTCTTTTTTAATAACTTTTTTAATGAGAGTGATGTAATGTTCTTCTAACCATTCGTAAAAAAACTGCGATGGCACCTGGATGGTTAAAACACTGTTATTGATTTTAATTGGTTTAATAGGTTCAAACCAGGTCTTAAAATTTTGAGGGCTAACATTGTCCTTTACAATTTCGAGGCATCCGTTCCATACTTGCTCTGCAGTCTTTTCCTTCATCATAGTTTTTAAAAAGCTAAAATATTGTGTGTTTATATAATTAACATGAACTTGTTTGTAAATATAATGCGATTATTTGTGTTTGCAACACTTTTTTCCAAAAAAAAATTTCAGAAAATTTTCATCTAAAATTTGGAAGTTTAAAATCTTTTCTCTTGCCTCTAAAACAGAGGGTTAAATTTTGTGAGCGGAGTTGGATTGAAACAATTTTTTATTATACGGCGAGAAATTTATTTCAATTTTTCCGAGCCAGATACCAGCCCAGCCAACCTGTGTTACAACAACTTTTTCTCCAATGGAATTCTTTAATTCCTCAGGAGAATTTAAAAAAGTATGTGTATGTCCGCCAATGATGAGATCAATGTTTTTACTTTGAGATGCCAATAATACATCCGAAATTTTATTTGTGTCGTATTTATATCCCAGGTGCGATAAACAAATTACGTAATCGCATTTTTCGTCGTGCTTTAAAACGGTCGCCCATTTATTTGCATTTGAAACAGGATCGTTGTAAACCACATCTTTTACATAACGTTTATCCACAAGATTTTCCAGATCAATTCCTACTCCGAATACACCTATTTTCAGTTTATCTTTCTTATATACTTTATACGGAAATACTTTTTTATTTCCTGCCAGCGCCGTGTTACTGAAATTATAATTACAATTCACGAAATCAAACGAAGCATGCGGCATTTGCTTTACGATATTTTCACAGCCCAGATCAAAATCATGATTCCCGAAAGTAACCGCATCGTACTTCATCAGGCTCATGAGTTTATACTCAATCTCTCCCGAAAAATAATTGAAATATGGTGTGCCCTGGAAAATATCCCCGGCATCAAGTAACAAAACATTCTCTTCTTCCTTCCTTATTTTTTCAATGAGCGTTGCCCTCTTCGCAAAACCTCCTTCACCAGCGTATTTAGGATCGTTTTCCGGAAAAGGTTCTATTCTGCTATGCTGATCGTTGGTATACAAAATAGTTAGCTTCGTAAAACCCTTCGATACAAGCAGATTATTCGTTCCTTTTGAACCAAGACTGTAAAGGGTAGCCCCTACCCCCAAAGAATATTTTAAAAAATCCCTTCTATTTTGAAATAATGAGTCTTCCATCTTTATAAGGATCTATTGTTTGTTTCAGTTTTTTTTCGAAGTCGCAGTAATTTATAATAGCGTCCCTTATTTTTAAACCAGATGGTTTTATGCTAACCGGGTTGCTCAAAAAAGTAAAAGAGTCGCCTCCGTTGGCAAGATAATCGCTGGTAAGTACGTTGTAATTCTTAGTCTCATCAACAGGCTCGTCTCCTACAAGTACAGATTCAGACTGACCGTTCTTTATTTTGATTTTCATACCCAGGAAAGGATGTTTTTTTTCAATCACGTGCGGCACAAATTTCAGTAGCTCCTTTCCTTTTATTGTTACCAATACCAGTTCGTTCTCAAATGGCATGAGTTCAAAAATATTGATTACTCGAATATCTCCTTTAGGAAGATTAGCTCTTAATCCTCCCCGGTTTACGATCACAACATCCACAGTTTCGCCGGGAAAAAAATCTTTATTATAATTCAAGGCATCGCACACAAAATTACCCAGGGTGCTTTCGTTTCCTTCTTTGGTAATTTCCCCACTAAGGGTAGAAATTACCCTGCCGGTTTCCTGATCTACTTTTTTTTTGTAACGCGAAAGAGAGTCATTCAACACATTGGAAACAGAGCTTTCCTTTAAAGAATAATGTTCAGATTTTTCACTCTGTTTAAGATAACGCGGGTGGCATGAGAACAATAAAATGTGAACAATAATTAATATGGGAACCCTTCGGATCATGAAATAAAATTACATTTGTAAAGTTAGCTTTTTAATAACTAAATATGATCAAAGCAGAAACAAAAATCCGTGTACGTTATGGTGAAACCGATCAGATGGGTTACGCTTATTATGGGGTATATGCACAGTATTATGAAGTGGGCCGTGTTGAAGCCATGCGTCTCATTGGTTTCAGTTATAAAGAAGTGGAAGCGCGCGGAATACTAATGCCGGTTGTGGATTATTGCATCAGCTATAAAAAACCCGCCTTTTACGATGATGAAATTACTGTTGTTACCAGCATTAAAGAAATGCCAAAAGGTGTAAAACTTAACTTCGATTACGAGTGCTATAATTCAAACGGAGAGTTACTCAACACCGGTAAAGTAACACTGGTTTACATTCAGAAATCCACTAACAAAGTAGCAGCTATTCCCGACTGGTTTGCCACTGCGCTGGCCCCGTTTTTTAGTAAATAGTGTTAGAAACCATCTCAAAAATAATTACCGGTCTGTTTTGCGTCGTCTTTTTCATTCATACTTCGTTGCGTTTCTTGTCAAGAGATCGCTGAGCTATTGACTTCGAAAAGCGCCTCGTCTGAATCAATCCCGATAGCTATCGGGATGAAAAAGCTCTGGTGCTTATTTTCGAGATGGCTTCTTGCGTTTTTTTTGTAATTTCGCATTTTCTGCCAATTAAACAAACAATTGATGATTTCCACAAAAAAAATCCAGATGGTTGACCTAAAAGGTCAATATGAAAAAATAAAGGATGAAGTTGATGCCGGAATACAAAATGTAATTAATTCAACAGCTTTTATTAATGGCCCCGCTGTTAAAGAATTTCAGGCGCAGCTCGAGTCTTATCTTAAAGTAAAACATGTTATTCCCTGCGCCAACGGAACCGACGCGCTTCAGATTGCCATGATGGCTCTTGGATTAAAACCGGGCGATGAAGTGATCACCGCCGATTTTACTTATGTGGCCACCGCCGAAGTTATAGGACTTCTTGGATTGGTTCCGGTTCTTGTTGATGTTTACCCGGACACATTCGATATCAATATTGAAGAACTGGAAAAAGCCATTACACCAAAAACCAAAGCTATTGTCCCTGTACATTTATTCGGACAATGTTCGGACATGGAACGTCTTATGGCTGTTGCAAAAAAACACAATCTCTTCGTTATTGAAGATGTTGCCCAGGCCATTGGCGCCGACTATACTTTTAAAGACGGGACTATAAAAAAAG
This sequence comes from Bacteroidota bacterium, assembly GCA_021323535.1. Lineage (GTDB taxonomy): Bacteria > Bacteroidota > Bacteroidia > B-17B0 > Aurantibacillaceae > Aurantibacillus. The sequence goes on along the minus strand of JAJONO010000032.1, from coordinate 61,210 downwards.
CAGGAACCATTGGTCATGTTGGATGCACCTCTTTCTTCCCAAGCAAAAACTTAGGTTGTTACGGAGACGGCGGCGCGATGTATACCAATGATTCTGACCTTGCGCAGAAATTAAAAATGATCTCGCATCATGGGCAAAGTGTTCAGTATGTACACGATGTTCTGGGATGCAACTCGCGGCTGGACACGATTCAGGCAGTTGTTCTCATTGCAAAACTTAAGCGCCTTGATTCCTATGCAGAAGCAAGAAATAAAGTCGCTTCATTTTACGATAAAGCGTTTGCCAATCATCCCAAATTAAAAACACCAAAACGTGTAAAAAATTCAACACATGTATTTCACCAGTATACTTTACAATTAAATGGTGTCGACAGAACAAAATTAAAAGAGCAGCTTGCAGAAAAAGGAATTCCCGCTATGATCTACTACCCTATTCCTCTTCACAAACAAAATGCGTTTAAAAGCGACAGGAATAAAGACGGAGCATTCCCTGTTACTGAAAAACTCTGCGCAAGTGTTCTTTCATTACCCATGCATACCGAACTCGACGAAGAAACACTCAACTACATAACTAAAACAGTATTAGAATTAGTCTAAAAAATTTATGAAGATTACAGTAATCGGTACAGGATATGTCGGACTCGTAACAGGAACCTGTTTCAGCGAAGTTGGCGCATCAGTAACCTGCGTAGACATTGACAAGAAAAAAATTGATAATCTTAAACAGGGAATTCTTCCTATTTACGAACCCGGACTTGAAGAAATGGTTCTGAGGAATGTAAAGAAGAACCGTCTACAGTTTTCAACTTCACTTAAAGACAGTATTGAAGATTGCGACGTTGCTTTTATTGCAGTGGGAACACCTCCTGACGAAGACGGATCGGCCGATCTTAAATATGTACTCGCGGTTGCTTCCGATATTGGAAAGTACATGCAAAGACAATTAGTAGTTGTCACCAAATCAACCGTTCCGGTGGCCACTTCAGAAAAAGTACGTCACGCTTTACAAAAAGAACTCGATGTGCGCCAGGTAAAAATACCTTATTATATTTCTTCCAATCCTGAATTTTTAAAAGAAGGTGCAGCTATTGAAGATTTCATGAAGCCCGATCGTATTGTGGTTGGAATTGATAATCCGATTGCCGAAGATATTATGCGCCGATTATATAAACCATTTTTAATGAACGGGCACCCGATCATTTTTATGGATATTGCGAGCGCCGAAATGACAAAGTATGCCGCCAACTCCATGCTTGCCACGAAGATCAGTTTCATGAACGACATCGCTAATCTTTGCGAAATCATGGGAGCCGATGTGAATATGGTTCGTAAGGGTATAGGCAGTGACGGAAGGATCGGTAATAAATTTATTTACCCCGGTGTTGGATATGGCGGAAGCTGTTTTCCAAAAGACGTGAAAGCGTTGATTAAAACTGCGAAAGAAAATAAATACGACATGCGTATTCTTAACGCGGTGGAAGAAGTAAATGACAAACAGAAAGAAGTTCTGTTCAACAAGGTGCGCACGCATTTCAATAACGATCTTAAAGGAAAAACATTTGCCATGTGGGGCTTATCGTTTAAACCTAAAACCGACGATATGCGGGAAGCACCAAGCCTGGTTATCATTGAGAAATTATTAAAAGCCGGAGCCAGTGTGGTTGCCTACGATCCTGTTGCAAAGCATGAAGCGCATCGCATTCTTGGAGATACTATTTCTTACGCCACAGATATGTACGGTCCTTTAAATAAGGCCGACGCGCTTCTTATTATTACCGAATGGCCGGAATTCCGCGTTCCTGACTTCACTGAGCTTGCTGAACGTTTAAATAACAAACTGATCTTCGATGGAAGAAATATTTTCGATCATCATGATATGAAAGAATTGGGCTTTGACTATTACTGTATTGGAATAAAAACGAAATAAATTTTTGAATTACAGGATCATTCAGAAATCGAAAATCTAAACTATAAACTGATATTATGAAAAGAGTTCTCATTACTGGCGCCGCGGGTTTTTTAGGTTCACACCTTTGCGACCGTTTTATAAAAGAGAAATATCATGTGATCGCGATGGACAATCTGATCACCGGCGATCTTAAAAACATTGAACACCTTTTCAAGCTCAAAGAATTTGAGTTCTATCATCACGATGTTTCCAAATTCATTCACGTTCCTGGTGAATTGGATTATATACTTCACTTCGCTTCACCCGCTTCACCAATCGATTATTTAAAAATTCCGATTCAAACTCTAAAAGTTTCTTCATTAGGAACACATAATGTTTTAGGATTGGCAAAATCTAAAAACGCAAGAGTTCTTGTTGCTTCTACCAGCGAAGTATATGGTGACCCGCATGTTCATCCGCAAACCGAAGATTATTGGGGAAATGTAAATCCTGTTGGTCCGCGCGGTTGTTACGACGAAGCAAAACGTTTCATGGAAGCCATTACAATGGCCTATAATAATGCTCACGGGCTTGAGACACGAATTGTAAGGATCTTTAATACGTATGGACCAAGAATGCGACTGAATGACGGACGGGTTCTTCCTGCTTTTATCGGGCAAGCTTTAAGAGGAGAAGACCTAACGATGTTCGGCGATGGAAGCCAGACACGTAGTTTTTGTTATGTGGACGATCTTGTGGAAGGCATTTACCGTTTGTTATTAAGCGATTATCATATGCCGGTAAACGTTGGTAACCCAAGTGAAATTACTATTAAAGAATTTGGTGAGGAAATTCTAAAACTTACCGGCGCAAAGCAAAAACTTATTTCTTTACCACTTCCAAAAGACGATCCTAAACAACGTAGACCCGACATTTCAAAAGCTAAAGAAATTCTTGGCTGGGAACCGAAAGTGAACCGAGCCGAAGGATTAAAAATCACATACGACTATTTTAAATCATTAAGTAAAGAGGATCTTAACAAAGTAGAACATCGACAATTCAAATAATCCATGCTGAAGTTTGACACAGTTTTGTCGCGTTCCTTTTACTGCGAAGATGAAAATCTCATGGTGGTCAGACTTAAAGATGATAATGAAATGAATCTTGAAAATGTTGTACTTAACAATGAGCAAACTTATAGGATAATGGGAGATAAGGTTGTTAAAGTTATTTACGATGTACGCCAGCTTGAATTTTCTCACATCCCTAAGGAAGTATTAAAATACATGGCGGATAGTCCGCACAGCAAATACCAGGAATCAGAAGCTTTTATTTTAGCAGGACTGGGTCAAAAAATTATCGCCAACTTTTACCTGGCTGTCATGAAGCCTAAAACAAAAACAAAAATGTTTACCAATTTTGATCAGGCGCTCGAGTGGCACCAGGTAAAAAACAAAATTCCTTTTCAGAAATTATATTCTGAGCTCTGATCCTATTTTTTCTTTGAAAAACGTTCGTCGCTAAGGCTCAGAAGAAAATTCTCCAGGTCTTTTTTCTCAGTGGCCGTTAAACCCAGAGGTTTTTTAAGAAGTGTATCACGGTTAATACTATTATTTACGAATTTATCGGGTTCGTCATAATAGTCAATTACTTCACTTAATGTTTTAAACATACCATTATGCATGTAAGGCGCGGTTTGCGCTATGTTTCTTAATCCTGGAGTTTTAAACGCACCAAGATCTTTTGCTTTTCCACTGATGAGAATGCGTCCTTTATCATTCAATTCTTTTCCATTATAAAGGCCAATATTTCTGAACTGATCATTGCCTGTGAAGTCGGTCCCGAAATGGCAATCGAAACATTTTCCTTTGTTGTTAAAGATGTCTAATCCACGTTTCGCGCTTTCAGAAAACAAAGTAGTATCTTCTCCTTTCATGTATTTATCGAAAGGACTTTTACTTGTTTCAAGTGTTCTTTCAAAAGCAGCGAGCGCCGAAGAAATTAAATCGCGCGAAGGATCTTTTCCATAAACATTATTAAAAGCTGTTTTGTAGCGTTCGCTTCTTAGTAAACGCTTTACAAGAATAGTTGCAGGAAGATCCATCTCTCCCGAATTTTCAACAGGACCCATGGCCTGGTGTTCCAGTGTTTCGGAACGCCCGTCCCAGAAATAAAAATTACGGTCGCTGAGATTCATGGCGCTTGGTGTGTTGCGTGTGGTAGCTTGTCCAAATACTCCTTTACTGAAAGCGACGTTATCCGCGAAGGCGAATTCGGGTTTATGACAACTGCCGCAGCTCAGTGAACTGTCTCTTGAAAGAATGGGATCAAAGAAGAGAATTTCGCCCAATTGTTTTTCGGTGGTGATTATTTTTTCGCGCTCATTTGAAGAGCAGGCCGCAAGTAAAAAAACCAAGGAAATACAGAGGGAAAACAGTTTCATTATTTCAATCCTTTATTGTGTTTCGAGCAAAAAATCAGTTACATTTAGACTGCCAAAATTAGGTATTAAATCATTACCCGAAACTTTAAAAAAACATAATGGACCAACAGGAACCCAATAAGCCACAACTTCCTTTCAATAACCTTTTTCTGAACTCGGGTCTTGTTCATGGACGCAACGAAGTGTGGATGTATTTTTTCGGAATACTTGCTACTGTTGTAGGTTATCTCGGATTTCAACTGGTGTTTGCCATGTTTCTGCTGGTAAAACTGGTTAACAAGGGTTATACACCGGAGGATATTCAGAAGAATGAAAAACTGCTTACCGATCCAGGCATTACAGGAATTGACAGGAACCTGATGCTTGTATTCCTTATGGGCATGTTTGTATTTGGTTTGTTTGGACTTTTTGTAGCGGTGAGACGGGTTCATAAAAAGCCCATTCTCTCGATTATTACTGCCTACAGAAAATTCAGGTACAAAAGATTCTTTACAGCCTTTGCAATATGGGGGTCCATGGTGATCATCCTTACAATCATTGGTTATTTAACCGAACCGGAACAATTTACTATTCAGTTTGACGCGGCAAAATTTTTTACATTGCTCGTTGTGTGCGTGATCTTAATGCCGATACAAACCGGAGCCGAAGAAATTTTTATAAGGGGTTATCTTATGCAGGGCCTTGCACTTATTTTTAAAAGTGGCATAGCACCTCTCATTGTTACTTCTTTGCTTTTTGGTCTTTTGCATATGCAGAATCCGGAAGCTGTCAATTACGGCTGGGGCATCATGTTTCCATACTATGCTTTCTTTGGTTTTTTTCTTGGGTTTTTGGCGCTGATCGATGAGGGGCTTGAACTTTCATGGGGAATACACCTGGCCAACAATCTTATTTCAAGTCTTCTTATTACCAATCCAAAAGGCACACTCGTTACAGATGCTATTTTTGGTGTAAGCGAAGTAGACCCAGCTGCCGAATTAATTGCCGCTGTTATTATGTCGTCGGTAACTTTTATCATTTTTTGGCTTATATATCGTTGGAAAAACTTTAATTTAATACTAAAATAAATAATGAAATCTTTTTTTTCCTTTATACTTTTCTGCTCCCTCATCTTTCAACTTAAGGCCGGAAAAGATTACCGCTACTCTATAAATCTTACCAGGGTAACCAACGACAGGGTTTCAATAAAACTAAGTCCCCCTGAACTAACACAAAACGAAGTTGAATTCTGTTTCCCCGCTATGGTTCCCGGTACTTACGAGATATATAATTTTGGAAGATTCATCAGCAATCTGAAAGTAAGCGGAAAGAACGGCAAGACCATTACTGTAACAAAGACAGATGCGAACACCTATAAAATGTCTCCCGCAACAGAAATCAACGAGATTACTTACGACGTGGATGATACCTGGGACAAAATGGAATCGAAAGATTCGGGCAAAGTGGTTTTTGAACCTGGTGGGACGAACATTGAAGAAGGAAAAAATTTTTCTATAAACACACATGGTTTCTTCGGTTATTACAAAGGAATGACCGATCGTAATTTTGTTCTCGAATTCGAAAAACCAAAAGGCTTTTATCCCTCTACAGGATTATCGGATATTAAACCTGGCGAGACAAAGGACCTGGTTTCTGTTTTCGATTATCACGATCTTGTAGATTCTCCTATCATGTATTGCATTCCGGATACTACTACCGTGATGGTGGCAAACACAAAAGTTCTGGTAAGCTGCTACTCTCCAAACAAAAAGATCAACTCAAAATACATTGCAAAAACTTTAAAACAATTACTTTACGCGCAGCGTGATTATCTCGGAGGAGAACTTCCGGTAAACAAATACGCGTTCTTGTTTTATTTCATTGACAGAACCACCCGTTCGGGCGCGCATGGAGCACTGGAACATTCGTATTCTTCGTTTTATGTGATGCCCGAAATGGACAGCACTTATCTCCAGCAGGAATTAAGAGATGTTGCCGCCCATGAATTCTTTCACATTGTAACACCGTTGAACATTCACTCAAAAGAGATCGGTGATTTTGATTTTAATAAGCCTAAAATGAGCGAACACCTGTGGTTGTACGAAGGTATGACCGAATACGCCGCTCATCATGCACAGGCAAAAGGAGGCATCATTGGCATTGACGATCTTATCAATACCATGATGCAAAAATACGAGACGAGCCTCACCGAATTTAACGATACCATGAGTTTTACATGGATGAGCAAACATGTTCTCGAAGAAAAAATACATCCTCAATACAATAACGTTTACGAAAAAGGAGCTTTGATTGGCATGTGTCTGGATATTTTATTACGTGATTACAGCAATGGAAAATACGGAACACAGAATCTGATGAAAGATCTTTCCACCAAATACGGGAAAAATAAATCGTTTAACGATGAAGATCTTTTTAATGACATTGAAAAATTTACCTTCCCTGAGATCGGACAGTTTTTAAGAAAACACGTTTCAGGAAAAACGCCACTTCCTATGAAAGAAGTATTTGAAAAAATAGGCGTTGATTTTGTTTCTGAACATATCACCTTCGAGTTTTCGTTTGGAAGTCCTGACCTCGACTATAACACGGAAACAAAACGTCTTATGGTCACTGATATTAAAGATCTGGACGAATTTGGTAAAGCGCTTGGGTTTCAGGCGGGCGACGAACTTTATAAGATCAACGGAACAGAAATTACCCTTGAAAATGCCAAAGAAGTTATAGGCAAATATTACGAGACCCTGAAGGAAGATGATAAAGTTGTTATTGATGTTTATCGTCCCGACAAAAAAGGAAAGTTCAAGGTTAAAACTTTAAAAGCGAAAGCGCGTAAAGTGAAGATTACAGAGCATAATAAAATTTCGTTAAAAGAAAGTATCAGTGAAAAACAAAAACAAACTTTAAGAGCCTGGGTTGGATTGTAAACCAGGAATGACCTATGAAAAAATTATTAGCCATATTCTTTTCCCTTTTCGTGACCCACCTGGCAAACGCGCAAAACATGCCTCCCGGTTCCTATTCCTCTACCAATAAAAAAGCCATTAGTCTGTTTGAAGAAAGTAAGAGTCTGTTCAGGAACAGACAAGATGCAGCCGCGGAAAAAAAGATACTTGCATCTATCAAAGAAGATCCGAATTTCATTGAAGCATATTCGGCCTATGCGGATTTCCTGATGATAAAAAAGCGACCAAAAGAAGCGGTTGAGAATTATAAGAAAGCGATTGAGATCAATCCGAAATTCATGACGGATAATAACTTTTATCTCGCAAAAGCTTATCAGTCTATGTCTGATTTCGACAATGCGAAATTATCTTACGAAGCGTTTATCAAGTTCGAAAGAATTAACCCGAATTTAAAAGATGAGAGTTTAAAGCAGATCAAGAATTGTGAATTTGCATCCAAACTTGTAAAAAATCCGAAACCTTTTAAACCTGTTAATGTTGGCGAAGGAATAAACACCGCAAACGACGAATACTTTCCTGCTATCAGCGGCGATGGTAACACATTTATGTTTACTCGCGCGCTTCCACGCCAGGAACTTCCGGGAGCATTTAACGAAGATTTCTTTATTAGTTCAAAAGTAAAAGGAGCCTGGCAAACAGCGCTGCCAATGCTAAACATTAACAGCACGGGTAACGAAGGCGCCCCTACTCTTTCTGCAGATGGAAACATTATGTTGTTTGCGTCCTGCGCAGATGAGTATGGCGATTACGGTTCGGCCGACAGAAAAGGAATGGGAAGCTGCGATATTTTTTACTCGCAGAAAATGAATGGCAAATGGACGAAACCCCGAAACGCGGGAACAGCAATCAATACCGCCAATTGGGAAACACAACCAAGCTTTAGCAGCGATGGTAAAACATTATATTTTATCCAGGGATTTAAAGGCAGGGGTGGAAGTAAAAACATTGATATTTATTCGAGCACCATTGGTGACGACGGACGTTTTCAAACTCCGGTAAAACTTAACGCTAACGTTAACTCAAGTGGTAATGAAGAATCGGTTTTCATTCACCCTGATAACATGACACTTTATTTTGCCAGCGATGGACATCCTGGTTTAGGTGGAACAGATCTGTTCATGAGCAAACGTCAGCCTAATGGAGACTGGGGACCTGCAGTCAATCTTGGTTATCCTATTAATACAGCGGGAGACGAAAATAGTTTACTCGTTGATCCATCAGGTAGTATAGCTTATTTTGCAAGTGACGGAAGAGAAGATAAAATCGGAGGGCTGGATATTTACCAGTTTGAAATGCCAGCGGATATTCGTCCTGAAAAAATTACTTATGCCAAAGGAAAAATTTTTAACGCTAAAACAAAAGCGCCACTCGAAGCCAACTTCGAAGTATTTGATCTTGAAAGCGGAGCCAATGTTACCAAATCTTATTCGGATGCGAATGGTGAATTTTTTGTAACCTTAACAGCCAACAAAAACTACTTAGTGAACGTAAACAAAAGTGGTTACCTTTTTTATAGTGAGAATTTCTCTTTAAAAAATAAAGAAACTGATTTCAACAAACCTTTCATTCTCGAAATTCCTCTCGAACCCATCGATACCGGAAGCGTTGTTGAATTAAAGAACGTATTCTTCGACGTGGATAAGTGGGATCTTAAACCTGAAAGTAAAGCCGAGCTTATTAAGCTGGCTCAGTTCCTTACAGCCAACCCTACTATGAGGGGTGAATTGGGCGGACATACCGATAGCGACGGTAACAAAAAAGCAAATCTTACGCTTTCAAACAACCGTGCCAAAGCTGTACATGATTTCCTGATAACAACAGGTAAAATTGATGACGAACGCCTGAGCTTTAAAGGTTATGGCGATACCAAACCAAAAGTGCCTAACACAACTCCTGAGAATAAGGCTAAGAACCGTAGAACTGAGTTTAAGGTTACCGGGGTAAAATAATTTTCAGACCCCATTAAACCTCTGGTTTTTTTGATCGTCAAAATTCATTAACTTTAATTAAAACCCAGGGCATGAAAAAAATCTTTACTCTTATTATTTTACTTGCTACGTTACAATCCAAATCACAATCTTTTTACAAAGGCGCCCTCGTTATTGATGCCGGCGGCGGACTGGAAATCTATAATACCAAAATAGATATTCATAACAAAGTGAATGGTCGCGATACCAGCGAAACCGATAAGGCCGGAAACAGCCATTTTACCTTTGGGGCCGAATATGGTTTACATAAAAAATTCGGTGTTGGCCTGCGTTTTAAAAGCGCTAATTTTTTCACCGAAAAAGATACTGTTAACAATGTAAAACCTACTTTAAAATCGAATGACTTTGTAGTGCAGCTAAACTATCACCCTGTTTCAACAAAAGGATTTGATCTTGTTCTGGGAGGAGATATAGGCTATTCAAAATTAAAATGGGAACTTAAAGACAAAGAAAGTACCAGCATCTGGAGTTCGGGTTTGTATTATTCCTTATATGTGAATCCAAGGCTTTATATTGGTCCGTTTGGCTTTAATATGAAGCTTGGCATGCCTTTCTTCCTGTATCCAAAATTGAAATCAGACAATGAAAACTTTACAAAAGATCACGATTATAAATTAAAAGGTTCTCCGGGATTTGTTTTCAGTGCAGGAATACAGTTTAGATTCATTGAGAATAAGGATAAGAAAGAAGAAACTAAGAATTAAATTACGGCGGCGGACTTTGGCGAAGTCTACCCGGCGAACACTTTTTGCCAGCGGCTTAGGATAAACAACTTGAAAAATAATTTCAGCTGTGCCGAACTGTCTAGATTTATTTTATCAAGGGAAGTAGTATTCAGAAAATCAAAATTGGCCGCTTTTATTTCATCGGTCATTTGAGTCTTTAACTCTGTGACCCATTTTTTCATCGGTGTCTCGAAACCTTTTTTATCGTAACGCGAATAAATTTCATTTGGAAGAACGTTTTTTGCAGCTTCTCTCAACAGATATTTTGAAATACCATCCTTTATCTTTCTGTTACCATTAAATGAAAACATAAAGTCGATCAGTTCAACGTCGTCACTAAACGGTGTTCTGCTTTCCACGCTATGCCACATACCGCAGCGGTCCTCACATTTGAGGAATGTCTTAAGGCGCGTTGTTTCAATATCATGGATCAGTTGTTCATTTACCGAATCAAAATAGGTTGCCGAATTATACACTTCGTTCGAACCGAGAAAGTCATCTTTAAAAAAATGCTGCAGAACCGACGTGTTTACATTTCGTTTTTGTTTTATTTTTTCTTTGGCGAAAAATACAAACGGACCATCGATTGTTTTCTTAGACGCTTTAATATCGCGTATCATTTCGATATTTTGTCCCTGCAAAAACAAATTGTTCCACTTTGCAACATAATGATGATGATATCCGGCGAATAATTCATCGGCCCCTTGACCGTCGATCACCACTTTGATATTATTTTGTTTCGCCAGTTCCATCACTTTAAACTGTGCATAAGTGCTAGTATCCCAGATGGGAACATCCTGTGAATACACCAAGGCATCCAGCTCCTTTATGAAGCCTTCAAACGTTGGTTCAATTTTAACGTGTTTTGCTTTTGTGTTTTTTGCAACGATGTCAGCAAATTTTTCTTCGTTCATTGTTTCATTCCTGAACACAGAAGTAAAACAGTAATTGCTTCTTTCAAGAATTTTGTACATGAGACCAACGATGGCGCTACTGTCAATACCACCGCTGAGACAAGCTCCAACTTCAACATCACTCCTCAGACGGAGTTTAACTGCGTTGTACAGACGCTTTTCAATTTCTTCTATCAGTTGCTTATCACTCAGGCTTTCATGCCGCTGATCGATACCGATCCTGTAATAGGTTTCCGTTTTAAGTTCTTTCGATTGAAGAGAATAAATAAGATTATGTCCGGGGGACAACTCCTCTACTCCTTCAAAAAAATTATTCGTCTCCGTTTCAAGCAATCCATTCACGAGATAACTGTGAACAGCTCTTTGATTATACTTTGCTTTGAGAAGTCCGGACTTAACAAATGCCTTTTGTTCGCTGGCAAAAGCGAAAACATCATTTCTGTTAATGTAGTAAAATGGTTTTACGCCTAAACGGTCGCGTGACGCGAAACAAATTTGTTTATTTAAATCATAAATGCAAAACGACCACATTCCATTAAAACGTTTCACACAATCAAATCCCCAGGCCCGATACGCCTGCAGAATAACTTCAGTGTCGCTTTCCGAAACAAAATTATGTCCCGATGTCTGAAGTTCCTTTTTTAACTCAATGTAATTATAGATTTCGCCGTTAAATGTGATCCAGAGTTTTTTATCGGGAGTACACATGGGTTGATAACCACTTTCACTGAGATCGATAATGGAGAGGCGACGATGTGCAAATGCGAGTTGAAAGTTATTAGTTGAAAGTTGAAAGTTCTGTGTGGGTATGTAAGCCAGGTCTTTTCGTTTGAAGGAAATGTTTTCTCTGTTGTACGGAACAACTTCGCTTTCAGAGGCGAAAATAAATCCTTCTCCGTCGGGACCACGATGTGCAATGGCCTGCGACATGGCCGTAACAGTTTCTTTAAGATCGAATGAATTGTTTTGCTTTAAAATTATACCCGCTATTCCACACATTACTTAGCTGGTTTTTTATCGTCCACCCACATGAGAACATTTTTATTCTCAATATAACGATCAACATTCTTATCTAGTATGATAACACAAAAATCAATAAAGGGGAGAATACCAAGAACGCCGCCGAGCGTACCAATGTATACCACCGGCACGTAAGGAGCGGTTCCGAGGTAGATGCGGTGCAGACCAACTATGCCGAATGGAAAAGGAAACGCAAGTATAGCGGCTGTAATTTTCCTGTTCTTCTTTTGTTTTACTTTAAACAGCTGAAGAATAGGATTCGGACGGCCATCCCGTTTTTCATGAATTGCTTCCACAACAAACAGAGAAGTATCAATTTTCTCAATAGAACCGGCATAAAAAGAATCCGGAAACAGAATAGTGTTTTCCGATTTTACGGTGAACTTACAAAGTATAAATGTGAAAATAATCAGTAATCGTTTAAAGGGCATACCGGTATTTAAAAAGGTGGTCAATTTCAATTGCTAAGCTACTAAATTAGCGGAACACAGCGGTTCGTTCAATCGCCAAATTACTTAAAAAATCAACATTTTGTTAATTTAAATGGGTTATTTGTTAGTCACTTTGTAGTATCTTTACATGTCTTAAAAACAACACAAAGTGACTCTCATAAAAAGCATTTCAGGTATCAGGGGAACCATCGGTGGAAAGCCGGACGATGGCCTTACTCCTATTGACATCGTAAAATTTACATCGGCATTCGGAACCTTAATTTTAAAGAATAACAAATCCAAAAAAGCAAGTACGGTGATTATTGGCCGCGATGCCAGGATCAGCGGACAAATGGTGTCCAACATTGTTAGCGGAACGCTTATAGGCATGGGTATTGACGTGATTGACCTTGAACTCAGCACCACTCCTACCGTTGAGATAGCTGTAACAGAATTAAAAGCCAGCGGCGGAATTATTTTAACCGCGAGCCATAACCCTAAACAATGGAACGCCTTGAAATTACTCAATGAAAAGGGCGAATTCATCAGCGAAGAAACCGGTAAAGAGCTTTTAGAAATTGCCAATAAGGGAGAATTTACTTACGCTGAAGTGAATGAACTCGGCTCTTATTCTGTAAACAACGATTTTTTAAATACTCATATTCAGAAAATTCTGGATCTTCCTTATGTTGATGCGGCTGCTATTAAAAAAGCAGGATTCAATGTAGTAATTGACGCTATTAATTCAAGTGGCGGATTTGCAGTTCCGGCTCTGCTTGAAAAACTGGGGGTGAAAAAAATAACTACCATCAATGCGGAGCCAACCGGAAATTTCGCTCACAATCCTGAGCCATTACCAGAACATCTGACCGATCTCAGCAAGACCGTTGTGAAACAAAAAGCACATATTGGCATAAGTGTTGATCCGGATGTTGATCGTTTAGCACTGGTTTGCGAAGACGGGGAAATGTTCGGTGAAGAATACACGCTCGTTGCTGTTTCTGATTATGTTTTACAACAACATAAAAAAGGAAACACTGTAAGTAACTTATCAAGTACACGCGCGCTTCGCGATATCACAGAAAAACAAGGTGGAAAATATTCCGCTTCTGCTGTGGGAGAAGTAAACGTTGTGAAAATGATGAAAGACACCAATGCGATCATTGGCGGCGAAGGAAACGGCGGAATTATTTTACCGGAACTTCATTACGGAAGGGATGCTTTAGTTGGAATTGCTATCTTCCTGACTCATCTGGCAAAATATGGTAAATCCGCTTCTATGCTAAGAAAATCGTATCCGAATTATTTTATCTCGAAAAATAAAATTGAACTCACTCCTCAAATTAATGTGGACAATGTTTTAACCAAAGTAAAAGAGAAATATAAAAAGCAACCGGTTAATACGGTGGACGGCGTTAAGATCGAATTTGATAAAGAATGGGTTCATTTACGTAAGAGCAACACCGAGCCTATTATAAGAATTTACAGTGAGAGCCAGACACAATCCACCGCGGAAAATCTTGCTAAAAAAATTATTTCAGACATAAAAGAAATCATTAAAAATTGAGTCGATAGACCATAGTTTATACTCAACAGCTAGCGCTCCACTATAAACTATAAACCATTGACTATAAACTCTAAGAAATGAAAGTATATCTCGATAACGCAGCCACCACGAAGCTTGACGGAGAAGTATTGAAAGCCATGATGCCGTTTATGACGGAAGATTTTGGAAATCCTTCTTCTATTCACGGTTACGGAAGAAAAACACGTTCTGCCATTGAAGGCGCTCGTAAAACGGTAGCCAAATTGCTGAATGTAACTCCCGCTGAAATTTTCTTTACATCAGGAGGAACAGAAGCCGATAATATGGCCATTGTTCAGAGCGTGGAAACATTCGGAATCAAACATGTGATCTCTTCACCCATCGAACATCATGCTGTTGAACATACCATTCACACCATGGAGAAAGCCGGTAAGATCAAAGCCAGCTGGGTGAAGATCGATAAAAAAGGGAATGTTGACCTTGCGCACCTCGAAGAACTTTTAAAAAATAACAGCCGTAGTTTAGTTTCGTTAATGCATGCCAATAACGAGATCGGGACCTTGCTCCCACTCAAGGAAGTTGGCGAGCTCTGCGAAAAATACAATGCGCTTTTTCATAGCGATACGGTTCAAACTATGGGTCACTACCGAATGGATCTCAGAGAGCTTAAGGTTCATTTTATCACCTGTGCCGCTCATAAATTTCACGGACCAAAAGGAGTTGGATTTCTTTACATCAATCACAATAATAAAATTACGCCATTCATTCATGGTGGCGCACAGGAAAGAAACATGCGCGGCGGAACCGAAAACCTTTACGGAATTGTTGGTCTCGCTAAAGCGCTCGAAATCTGTTTCAACGAAATGGAAGAACACCAGAAACATATTTCCGGCATGAAGGAATACATGAAGCAGCAACTCACCAGTGCTATTCCGGGAACGGTTTTTAATGGAGAAACTTCTTTTGACAAATCGTTATACACAGTATTGAATTGTTGTTTCCCGAATCATCCGGATGCAGAGATGCTTCTTTTCAATCTTGATATTTCAGGAATTGCCGCCAGCGGGGGAAGTGCCTGTAGCAGCGGAAGTAACCAGGGCAGTCATGTACTCAGAGGTTTAGGAATTGATATGACGAGGCCTTCGGTGCGATTCAGTTTTTGTAAGTACAATACAAAGGAGGAGATCGATTTTGTGGTGAGTAAACTGGCGGAGTTATTTCAGGTTAAAACCACTGCCTAATTAACCACAGGAACTTTGAACAGGGACATTAAAAAAGAACTATTTTAACCACAGACGCAGAGAAACAGAGGAATAACCTTCGGTTATTTAGGTACACAGAACAAGAAACCATTAACGAATAACCAGAAACCTTGAACCGGAACTTTGAACTAACAACTATTGACTATCAACTATAAACTATTACCTTTACAACATTATGAGCGACGTTAAATCAGTTTTAGATAATTCAAAATCTCTAATGGATAAAGCCATTAGTCACCTTGAAGCAGAGCTTCAGAAAGTAAGAGCCGGAAAAGCAAACCCTGTTATGCTTGAAAATGTACAGGTAGATGCTTACGGTTCAAAAATGCCATTGAATGGTGTAGCCAGTGTTAACACCCAGGATGCGCGTACTCTTATTATCCAGCCATGGGATAAAACAATGCTGACGCCCATCGAAAAAGCCATCCAGATGGCCAACTTAGGTTTCAATCCTCAGAACGATGGTGTTATCATCCGCATCGTGGTTCCGCCTCTCACAGAAGAACGCAGGAAAGAATTAACGAAAACCGCAAGATGCTGAAACAAAAATTCAGAATCTTACCGATGGAACTGTTACTAAGGTGGACAAACACATTGAGCAGAAGGAAAAAGAAATCATGACGGTTTAATTTTTCTGAATAAGATCATGAGAAAAAAAATATTTTGCCTGCTGTTATTTTCGGCGGGCTTTTTTATTTTCTCCAGATCACAAACAAATTTTTCTAAAGTGGATTCTATCGCTTTATCTATGTCGCCGGGAACTTTTAAAAGTTATGACGAACTTGCCCGCGCGCTTACGAGAGACCTGAAAGATGATTTGTCAAAGTTCTGAAAGATGATTTGTCAAAGTTCAGGGCCATATACAGATGGGTTGCTGAAAACATTGAATATAATATCTCTTACAGAACTGCGAAAGCAGAAAAAACGTTCAGAAAGAAAAAGGCTGTCTGTGTTGGTTATTCAAACCTGTTATGCGGCATGTGCGAAGCCGTAGGCATCAAATGTGAAAAGATCAGTGGTTTTTCAAAGCATTCGCTCTATGACATTAATAAAACATACAAAAAACCTGATCATGCCTGGAACGCCATTTTTCTTTCCGGGAAGTGGCAACTATGCGATGTAACCTGGTCGGCCGGGTATTACGATGAACGGGCAAAAAAAATGAACAAGCGTTTCAGCGATACTTATTTTTTAATGGTGCCGCAAAATTTCATTTATACCCATTTCCCTGAAAAATCAATATGGCAACTTTCAGACACTCTCATTTCCAAATCAAAATTCAAGCAATGGCCCTTTCTTTATCCGGCACACTTCAGGTTTAACATGAGTCAACCTTTACCTGAAAAAGGATTAATAAAAGCCAAACTGAAAGATACTTTATCATTTGAACTGAAAACTCAAACGAAAATCGACAGCATTAATATTGAAGCGGATGGTTTGGGAATAGTTTACAGACCTGTTGTTATAAAAAAACAAGAAGATACTTATATCATCAGACAAAAACTAAATCATGCGGGTGAGTACGGAATTATTGTTTTCATTAACGGAAGAGCTATTCTGGGATATAAAGTACAGATCGCGAAAGATGAGAAATAAAAACCGAAGCCAGCTTCTACTTATTTGAAATCTGCATTCCGAACAGGAACACTGAAAAGATAATGGAAGTATAATCGGTAGGATTCGTTTTTTTAATCTATTTAACATTTTCGGATTGGAGGTTGCCTTACGGGGCATTTAATTTTACTTGCGATTATTAACCTTATATGATTGCGGATAAAAAAATACCTTTCAGCTATATCTTCAATAAAATTAAGTTCGACCTTCTTTATGTTTTTATAATTGGCTTAATTGTAAACTATATTACCTGGTATTTAAAATACCTGCTTCCCGAGATACCACTTCCTATACCGGCGTTCCTCGGTACCTCTATTTCTGTTTTACTTTCGTTTAAAATAAGTCAGTCGTATGACCGTTGGTGGGAAGCGCGAAAGATCTGGGGTTCTATAGTGAACGATTCCAGAACGCTCGTTATTCAGTTGCAGTCCTTTCTCCCAAAAGATGATCCACTGATCCGTAAAATTTCTTACCGACAAATCGCATGGTGCTATTCGTTGGGGCAATCGCTGCGTGATCAGGATGCTAAAGCAAACCTTGATCAGTTCATTTCTTCGGAAGATTTAGACGAGCTCGACCGTCACAACAATAAACCACTCGGACTACTTCAAATGAGTGAACTGGAGATAGCAGAACTTTACAGGAGCAAGAAGCTCGACACATTCACGTTTACACAGATGGATGAGACTTTTATAAGGCTATGTGATTCTATGGGAAGGGCTGAAAGAATTAAAAGTACCGTATTTCCCTCTACGTACCGACTGTTTCTTCATATGACCATTTATCTTTTCGTAATTACACTTTCGATTGCGCTTGGAGATGTGAAAATGTATTTTGAGCTACCTTTGCTTATGGTAATATCTATGTGCTTTTTCCTGCTTGAAAAGTCGGCGTATCATCTTCAGGATCCTTTCACCAACCGGCCTAGCGATACACCTGTAACAACCATTTCGAGAACAATTGAAATAAATATAAAACAGCTTCTGAAAGAAAAGGAAATTCCGCAGCCTTTTAAGAACAATGATTTTTACATCATGTAATTAGTTAATCGATTTCCCGAGGAAATCAACCATAATTAATTCTTCAAGCGTATAACGTTTTCCACCAATGAAGGCAACAATCCAGGCATCTTTCTGTCCTTTTGCAATAGCTTTCTGCCTTTGAACCTCAGCTGCTTTTACGGTCTTGAATTGTTTCTGAGTGAAACGTGTAATGCCATCCGGATAATCTACAACTTCGGGTTTGCCATACTGCGCTAAATGTCCGTACTTGTAATTCTCTGGTTTTCGATAAGCGGCAATCTGCACTTTAAACACCAATCCTTCTGCACAATAATCTCCGGCTATCCTCAAAAGTTCACTGTAAACCTGGAGATCGTTCAATGATTTTCCTTTCAGAGGACCAAACTCAGGAAGATTCATAGAAACGCATGGACCGCCCTCAACCGTTGTATTTGTTTCGGTTGGTGTATTTGTATTTACAGCAACACTTGTGTTGGTAGGAGTTGTAGTTGTTGTGTTTGTCGGAGTTGTAGTATCTGTTGTTGCCACAGTTGTAGGAGTTGCCGTTGTTGTTCCCGTGCGACCCGGAGTATACAGGTAAAAATCTTTATTGGTCTCCATGTATTTATTGAGACTTTCAATATCAAGATCTTCTTCAATAGGATCGAATCCGTTAGCAACAACTTTAATACGGTAAACAAATCCGGGACTTAATGCCATGAGGTATTTTCCGGTTGTGTTGTTAGAATAAAACGGACCGATATTTTCTTTCTGCACAATTTTTAAAACTTCAATCTTCGCTTCAACAGGTTTATCATCGCCGTAAACAACACCTTTTAATAAAGCGATAACAGGTTTGTCGCCAAGAATACCAGGTGTTACCATGTAAATATCCTGTTTTCCTAAGCCGCCAGAACCCGCACGGTTACTGCTGAAAAATCCTTTATCCCCACGGGAGTTAATTACATAATAACGATCATCTTCTGTTGTATTGAGAGGAAGTCCCATGCTTTTTGGTTCTGTCCACTCATTATCTCTTTTTACAGAAAACATAATATCATAACCGCCAATGCTCTGGTGACCCTTCGAACTATAGAATAAAGTAATTCCATCGGGGTGAATGAAAGGTGCGTCGTCGTCAGTTGTAGTATTTACTTTAGGTCCAAGATTTTTTGCCGGTCCCCAATCTCCGCTTGCGTCTTTCTCACTCATCCAGATATCGCGGCCTCCTACTCCACCCGGGCGTTCACTCGCAAAATATAAAGTTCTTCCATCAGCAGAAATAGAACATGATCCTTCCCACGATTCGGTATTAATGTTTTTATTAAGAGGTTCAGGTTTCGAGAATTCATTTCCTTCGAGTTTACTCACAAGAATATCTCCTTCGTTTTTATCAGTACTTGCGAAAATAAAAAGCAGTTGCCCATCGGGAGAAATAGAGATTGCCGCGTCGTTTCCTTTCCCGTTCACCGATCCAATGCTCATTGGCTCGGTCCAGGTTGAATCAGCTTTTTTACGTGAGATATAAACATCCTCGTGATATTGCCCGTCGATAGGATCAGGTTTTAATTCGGTACTGAGTTTTCCTCCGATGCTTTTCTTACCGCGATAAGTAAATACAATAATAGATTCGTCGGTTGTAATGGCCGGAACATATTCATCTTCGTCTGTATTTACAGGAGGACCGATATTCTTAATGTCTGCAATGACTTTAGTATCTACCAGGAGTTTTCCGTTCTTACAATTAGAGAGAATTATTTCAGCGTCTTTTACCAGTTCCTTTTCTTCTTTATTCTTTGTATTAGCGCGTGCTGCAACATAAGATTCAAGAAGAGGAATGGCATCATCGAATTTATAATTTACGTGGTATGCTTTTCCTAAATAATAATCTCCTTCTGGTCCTTTCGATTCTTTTTTCACATCCATAAACACTTCTATGGCCCGTGCTTTCTTTTCAGGATAATTCAAACAACTGAGTCCAAGCTTGAATTTATAATCGAATTCCTTCGGATACTTTGAATTGAGCTTATCAAATAAAGTATACGCTGTTGCAAAATCCCTGTCGTTAAGGGCTGCATAAGCCTGTTCTTCGAGTTCGGCTTTTGACTGGGCTTTTAGCGAAGAACTGAAAGCAAAGCACAGCAATAAGACCGCCGTAAGGAATATACTTTTTTTCATAATGTGACTTTTTTGCCCGCTTTTTCCAATGAAAAACACATATATAATACATGATTTCACCCGTATAAAACAGGTACTAATACTGCATTATAAAATTTGGAATAAAAGTTTATGCTTTTTTAGGGCAGGCTCAAAACTTATTAAAAGACCGTTCTTAATAAGTCTGAACTGTCTGAAACCCTTTACCAGCTGCAATTGCAGGGCGGACTGAAATAGATTTTTGTGTTTGGAAGCATGGCCTGAATAGCATCCTGGTTAGCTCTTGGAATAAGAATGTTACGCAAATCCATCAGTTTTAATTTTGTCATCTTCTTCATACTCTCCGGAAAATAATCCAGGTTGTTGCTCCAAAGGTCGGCTACTTCGAGGTTTTCAAGATCGCCAATCGAGTATGGCAATTGTTCGATTTCGTTCTGATTCACGTTTAAGTGACGGAGGTTTTTTAACTGCCCGATATTTTTAGGAAGGCGTTCAAGAATATTTTTGCTGCAAATAAGATATTGCAGATTCGGGAAACGCGTTAAACTATCAGAAAGATCTTTCAAAGAATTTTTGCTGAGGTCGAGGTATTGAAGGTTTTTAAACGCAAAGATCTCTTTTGGAAATTCTTTATACTTTTTTTTACGGAGTGATAACTTTACAACATTATCCGGATTTTTGAGGGCCTCTTCAAGATCGGTATATTCCTGGTAGGTGGCAAGCGTAACTGAGTCCAGTAATTGCGCATGCGACGAAACTCCGATGAATGTTATCAAAAAAACAAATAAGGTTTTAAACTGTTTCATAATTTAATAACGCTTTAATCCGCGCTTTATTTTGTTTTAACAATCGCGCAGAGTGTCCTGTTAATCTCCTCGATCAAAAGCATACATTTCTGTTTGTCCTCATGCAGCGCTTCTGTGAGTTCTTCTAAGTTATTGAATTTTTTCTCGTCTCTTAAATAATCAATGAAATTGATACGAACAACCTTCCTGTAAATATCTTCGTTGAAATCGAAAATATTAACTTCAATTTTCACTTTCTGGTCGTTGTCGGTGGTTGGATTATAACCAATGTTCATCATTCCATAATGCGCCACGTTATCAATAACCACCTCTACAAAGTAAACACCTATTTTGGGAATGAGCTTGTCGGTACCTTCGATCTTAAGATTAGCCGTAGGATAACCCAGTTTTCTTCCTAATTGTTTTCCTTCAACGACTATTGCATTTAAAAAGAAATAATGGCCCAGGTAATTATTAGCGAGAGTGATTTTTCCTTCCTCCAGCGCATGCCTGATCTTACTACTGCTGATCGCAATGTGATCAATATCGAGCGCGTCTATCTCTTCTACTTCGTATCCGTATTCTTTTTCGAATTGCTGCAGCACTTTAATATTTCCCCCACGATCCTTTCCGAAATGATGATCATAACCAATCACCAGATATTTTACCTTAAGATTTTTAAGTAGTATTTCTTCGATATATTCCTTTGCTTCGATGTTGGAGAAAGTTTTATCGAACGGATAAACAACAGCTACATCCACTCCGTAATTTTCGAGCAGGTCGAGTTTTTCATCAATTAAAGTGAGAAGTTTTAAATCAGCCTGGTTAGGAAATAATACTTTCCTGGGATGAGGTTCAAAAGTAAGTACCACAGCGTTTAATCCATGTTTTTGTTTGAGCTGCTGTAAACGGCTGAGGATTTTTTGGTGACCCAAATGAACGCCATCAAATGTTCCAATGGTAACAATAGAAGGTTTTTCTATCCTGAAGTGTTTCGTATTTCTTATGGTAAGCACACTGTAAAATTAGGCTTTTAAGTCATAAATAGGAAGTCAAAAAAAATTAATTCAAAATTCAAAAGGCAGGGCGTTTTTGAATTTTGACTTTTATTCTTTTGAATTACTTAAGAATGATCTTATTGCTTACAGCGCCTGTGGCACTCTTAATGTTGATGAAATAAACCCCACGCGGAAAACCCGCAACGTTTAACACAATTTTACTTTCGTTCTGATCGATAACCACAACATCAATTTTTTTTCCGGCAATATCAAATATAGCAAAATCTATATCTGACGATTTTCCTGATGAAGCAATGTTTAGAACATCAGCGGCAGGGTTTGGAAAGAAAATAACAAACTCATCTTTGCCAGATCTGTCAACTGTTCTTATTTCTGAAAGATGTTCCGACAAGTCGAGGTCAACTGTGCGAAGTCTGTAATAAGATATTCCGATGAGCGGGGCTTCGTCAAACGATTCATAATATAAAGTATGAGAACTGTTTTCGGCAGCTTTATGTTTTTGAAACTGTTCCCAATCGTGGCCATCTGAACTTCTTTCAACAATAAAATAATTCGTATTCTTTTCGGAAGCAGTTGCCCATTTAAGTTCCACTTTATCATCCATATTTTCAACTCTGAAATATTTTAACTCTATTGGAAGAGGTCCTTGCTGATCCTGTAAAACACCTGAGTTATTTGGCCCGCTACCACTGCTACCGCCCGATCCGGCGCCACAACCCGAACAGCTCATTCCGCCCGACCCAGATACCGCACTGTTGGTTACATTGACTGTAGGCGTCGTTCCGGAATAAATGATTACTCCCTGCGCCCCACCGCCGCCGCCGCCATGTACGCCGGTTGTATTACTGAGACCGCCATTACCGCCATTGCTTTGAACGGATAGTGGACAGGTACCCACTACACTAAAAGTATTCACCTGAAATACGATTGATCCTGCTGCTCCGCCACCACCTGAGCCATCATTGGAAGCATTGGTGATTGTAGCCCCGTTGGCCGAAATTAAGCGGCTTCCACAAGCCCCGCTGGTAACAAGGGTACCGGTTTTAATAAGAATGATTCCGCCGCCATTTCCACCAACAGTTCCTAGTCCATCGTTCTCATGTCCGCCGCCACCGCCACCGCCCATGAAAATACGTGAAGCTGTAATATTTCCTGATAAAGCCAGTCCGCCAATTCCGCCAACGCTAGGTGAGCAACCTGTACCGGCAGGCACCCAACCCAATCCGCCGTTTCCTCCGGCTGTATAATTTCCGCCACCACCACCGCCAGCATTCACATCGTTTCCGCCGCCGCCGCCATTGAGTATTTTACCACGTGCCCCAGCGTAAGCGGCATTTGTAGCTTTATAGATTCCTTCGCCTTTACCAGCGTAACGTGTAGCAATGGCATTACGGTAAGTTACATTTTCACAGGCTGTATAACCGTTTGGAGTATTTTTGGCACCGCCTCTGAAACCCAGGTAATCGGCACTGATATTATGGTTTAAAGTAAAAACAGTAGGCACTTCAAGGGCAATAACACCACCGCGGTTACCATCCCAGGCAAGGCCTGTAATATTATTTGTACTGGTAAAAGCGGTTGCGCTTAACCTCCTGAAGGTAATCACCTGGAGTGATGAATTGGCGCCGGTATTGTACGCATTGGCAAGAACAGCTGTAAGTGTAATACTGGTAGGTGCTGCCGGGGTGGGGTTCACTGCCAGGATCTGCGCCAATTCATAACGACCGGCATTCTGAATGGCGCTGAGGTTTCCAAAATTGACATTATTCCCAGTGTTGGCGCCGATCACATCGTCCTGCATCTGCATAACGATCACATATTCGCTGGTATTAAAACTGTGATTTGTGGTATTTACATTGGAGACGGTGAGTACCGAACCTCCGGTAACGGCAGTAACTTTAGCATATCCGTTGTAGATGACCTGGGCATGCGAAAACAGGCTCAATACAACGAAAAAGAAAAGAACTTTGAAGGGTGTCAGCTCTTTCATTTAATGGGTTGATTCTCAAATATACTAAAATTTTAGTGCCATCCTGAAAAAAATTCTGGATTTTGTTAAGAATACCTTAATAAATAGCCCTATTATTTTTAAAAATTACGATTAAACCACTACCTTTGCACCCGAAATTAAAACAATTTACATCTCATGTCTAAACAAATTGGCAAAATTGCACAGGTTATCGGTCCGGTAATTGACGTTCGCTTCGATCTTGAAGGCGGAAAATTACCTAATATTTTGGATGCTCTTGAAATTGTACGCAGTGGGCAAAAAGTTATTTTAGAAGTACAACAACACATTGGTGAGGACACGGTTCGTACCATTGCAATGGACAGTACTGACGGTGTTTATCGTGGTATGGAAGTTGTTGCTACCGGAAAAGCGATCACTATGCCAACCGGTGATAAAATCAAAGGCCGTTTGTTTAACGTGGTAGGAGAAGCTATTGATGGTATTAACACCGTAGATAATGCGGGCGGATATTCTATCCATCGCCAGCCTCCTAAATTTGAAGATCTTTCAACTTCCACAGAAGTATTATTTACAGGAATTAAAGTTATTGACCTTATCGAGCCTTATGCAAAAGGTGGTAAGATCGGATTATTCGGTGGTGCCGGTGTAGGTAAAACCGTATTGATCCAGGAATTAATCAACAACATCGCAAAAGGTCACTCAGGTTACTCAGTATTTGCCGGTGTTGGTGAGCGTTCACGTGAAGGGAATGACTTGTTACGTGAGATGATCGAGTCAGGAATTGTGAAGTATGGCGACGCTTTTAAACATTCAATGGAAGAAGGCGGATGGGACCTCAGCAAAGTTGACGTTAACGAACTTAAAAACTCACAGGCTTCTTTCGTGTTCGGACAAATGAACGAGCCTCCGGGAGCACGTGCGCGTGTAGCACTTTCAGGTCTTACTATGGCCGAATATTTCCGCGATGGTGAAGGATCAGGACAAGGGAAAGACATCCTTTTCTTTATCGATAACATCTTCCGTTTCACGCAGGCAGGTTCTGAAGTATCGGCTCTCTTAGGTCGTATGCCTTCAGCGGTAGGTTACCAACCAACACTTGCAACTGAAATGGGTGTAATGCAGGAACGTATTACCTCAACTAAAAACGGATCAATTACTTCGGTACAGGCGGTATATGTGCCTGCCGATGACTTAACCGATCCGGCTCCAGCAACAACATTTGCTCACTTAGATGCTACAACCGTATTAAATCGTAAAATCTCCGAGCTTGGTATTTACCCAGCTGTGGATCCACTCGATTCAACATCACGTATCTTAACTCCTGCTATTTTAGGTGATGCGCATTACGATTGCGCTCAACGCGTTAAAAGTATCTTACAACGTTATAAAGAATTACAGGATATCATCGCCATTCTTGGTATGGATGAATTAAGCGAAGAAGATAAACTGGTAGTAAGCCGCGCACGTCGTGTTCAGCGTTTCTTATCACAACCGTTCCACGTTGCTGAGCAGTTCACCGGTTTAAAAGGTGTATTCGTTAGCATTGATGATACAATCAAAGGATTCAACATGATCATGGACGGTAAAGTAGACGAGTATCCAGAAGCTGCGTTCAACTTAGTTGGAACCATTGAAGAAGCTATTGAAAAAGGCAAGAAAATTTTAACAGAAAGTAAATAAGTCAATGGTTAATAGTCAATAGTTGATAGTATCGACGCCTGACTATAAACTATATACCATAAACTATAGACTCTAATGAAATTAGAAATAATAACTCCGGATAAAAAACTTTTCGAAGGATCGGTTAAATCGGCCATCTTCCCGGGAAGCGAAGGCAGCTTTGGTATTTTAAATAACCACGCTGCTATGATCGCCACCCTTAAAGAAGGAAAAGTGGAGCTGATCGAAGACAACAACAACAAAATTGAATTTGCTATTAAAGGCGGTGTTGTTGAAGTTCAGAAAAACAACGTTATTGTACTTGCCGAGTAATATTAATTAATCAGATTTTGAAAGAAACCCTTCCGCCTACGGTGGAGGGGTTTTTTCTTAACGTTGGTTGAATCAATATTTCTCTATTTTTGTAGGTACTGGAAAACAAATCCAAAATATCCACGAAGATCTTCCGAATAGGATTGGTAAGCACCCTTATCTGTGCCACCTGTTTCCTGCTTATTTACAGAATCGGAAATTTTAATATTGATGTTTCCTTCCTCATCATTTCAGTTTTCATCTGCTTCATCTGCTCCTTTGCTACACTTTATTATTTTTATTATGTAGATATCGCGAAAAGTGTTGACGCTCTCGCTGAAAAGATCAGGAAACGTTTTCTTGATAAAGAAATTCCGCAGAAACACAACCAGCTCGAAGAAGTAGATAGTATCGCTCAACTCGAAAACCGCGTTGACTTTCTTATTGAGTCACGCGAAAAAGAAGTATCGCATTTCGAGAACCTCGACAGTTACCGTAAAGAATACCTGGGCAATGTTTCACACGAATTAAAAACACCTGTGTTCAACATCCAGGGATATGTAGATACTTTGCTTAATGGCGGGCTTGAGGACCCCAACATCAATGTAGATTATTTAAGACGCGCCGAAAAAAGCATTGATCGCCTCATTAATATTATCGATGATCTTGAAACTATTACTCAACTCGAAACAGGTGATCTTCACCTTGACATGGATGTATTCGACATTGCAATCTTATGCCGCGATATTTATTCTTCGCTTGAACTGAGCGCCGCCAAAAAAAATATTAAACTTGAATTCACTCGCAAGTATGAAAAACCTATTCTTGTACGCGCCGATAAATTCAGAATAAGACAGGTGCTAGTTAACCTTATCACCAATAGTATTAAATACGGAAAAGATAATGGAACAACCTGCATTACCTTATCATTCTTAAACAACGATGTTATTGTTGAGGTAAGAGATAACGGCAATGGTATCGAGGCTAAACATCTTCCACGTGTGTTCGAACGTTTTTATCGCATAGATAAAGGCCGCAGCCGCGAACAAGGTGGAACCGGGCTTGGACTCGCCATCGTAAAACACATCATCGACGCGCACAACAAATCCATTAAGGTAGAAAGTGAAGTTGGCGAAGGAACCTGCTTTACCTTTTCACTGAACGCAGCGGAGTAAAACAACTGATTCAAAAGTTGAAGAATAACAACATTTTATTCACCCCCTCGGGGGCTAAGATGTGTTTGATATACTTGCACTTGTTAATATTGAGTCCCTTCGGGACTCAAATAGCCTACTCAAGTTCAACCCATTTATTTTCACGGATCACATACTCAAAACCATCGCTCATTTTATGAACTTCGGTTTTATGTTCCTCGCTGTAATAATTTTTCTTTTCAGTGATACGAATACCGTTTTCTCGACTAAGATAATTGATCAAAGCATCCAGGGTTGGAGCTATATCCCGCAACCACATTTCTTCACCTTCTTTTACAAATGCTGAGCTCATGATTGATTAATTTTGTATTATGAAGTTACGGAAAAGGCCGTCATCAGGCAAATCTATCATGTTATAACATGTTAAGGCAGAGTCCTGAAAGGACTCAATATTATTACGAAGACAGGTAGGATGGCATAGCCCTGAAGGGGCTAAATATTATTAACCAAGTAACTCGAAAATGGTCCAGCCCCGAAGGGGGTGAATAAAAATATACTTCGTTAAACGGACCATCACATCTTTATAAGATAAATTACTTTTGAAAAAACAAAAATGAGTACTTATACACAAATCATCTTTCACATTGTCTTTGGCACAAAATACCGTGAAAAAACACTTACAGAAAATAATCAGGATTTACTTTATAAATATATAGCCGGAACATTAATGAATAAAAAGTGTCACGTGCATCAAATCGGCGGAATTGAAGATCACATTCATATCCTAACACATGTGCATCATACTATTTCAGTTTCTGAACTTGTGAGAGATATAAAAATGTCATCCACAGATTTTATAAAACGGAATAAACTCTTTCCAAATTTTCATGGATGGCAGGAAGGTTACGGAGCTTTTTCTTACGCTCCCCGGGATAAAAAGGTCCTTATAAACTATATTCAAAATCAAAAACAACATCACGCGAAAAAAGATTTTCATCAGGAATACATTGAGATGTTGACGGAGCATGAAGTTGTGTTCGATGAAAAGTACTTATTCTGATATTCACCCCCCTTCGGGGCTGAGGCTGCTCGGTTTATCATAGTTTAATACTATTGAGTCCCTTCGGGACTCTTGGGCCTTTATACTACATCCCATGCCTTAAATTCGGGTGCTTCGTTACCCTGTACCAGCACTCGAAGTTGCAACACGGATGGGTGGATCATTGCCAATAGGAATTCAATTCTTCATCACATCTGATTTTTGACGACATCTTTTTTCGACCGTTTATCATAAAACTTTGTGACTGAATTTCTAAACACATATTTTTAGTGTCACATAATTTAACCCATGAATAAATTTTTATTTGCCTTTTTATTTTTAAGCGGATTCGCTTTTTCACAGGAACAGTGCGCTACCATGCCTGCGTATTACAAACATCTTAACGATGCTTCCGTAAAACAAACATATGCTATAGCCGAAACCAAAGCCCGCCAATGGCTGAGCAATCCGGTAAATAAAGCTTCGCTGCAAAATAAAAACGCTATTATAAAAATTCCGGTTGTGTTTCATGTAGTGTATAAGAATGCAACTCAAAATATTCACGACTCACTTCTGCTTTCGCAGATAAATGTATTGAACGAATGTTTCAGAAAACAAAACGCCAACTACAGCAACACGCGCCCTGTATTTGATACACTTGGTGCCGACATTGAAATTGAATTCTGCCTGGCATCAACCGATCCTGATGGAAATCCTACTACTGGAATTGTACGCAAATCGGCTCCTTCAAATGCGCAGTTTGATCCGCTTTTCGGATTCGACAACATGAAAAAACCAAGCAAAGGCGGCGATACTGCCTGGGCCAATACAAGCTACCTTAACATTTGGGTGGGCGATATGAGCATTTTCAGCATTACAGCTGTTCTGGGCTATGCTACATTTCCGGGAGGCGATCCGGCACTGGATGGTGTTGTGATCCAATGGGACTATATTGGAAAATACGCTAAACCAAGTTTTCTGGGAAGAACCACTGTTCACGAAGTGGGCCATTGGCTGGGTATGCGCCACATCTGGGCCGATGACGATAACGGTTCAAACCCGCAAACTGTTTACTGTGACAGCACCGACTTTGTAGATGACACCCCTAATGCGGGTCCAAAATCGTCGACAGATTGCAATATCACCAAAAACACCTGCTCCCTTGAAGTAGCCTATTGGGGCGGACTAGACGCACCTGACATGGTTGAAAATTACATGGACTACAGCAGCGATGCCTGTATGACCATGTTCACCAAAGGCCAGAAAGCCAGAATGTACTCATTCCTTAATACCGATGCAGCCCGTATTGCTGTTAAAACCAGTACTGCGGCTTGTGCGTCGGTTGTGGGGCTCGAAAAGAACTCTTTCCTTAACGAAAACGTAACCCTTTATCCTGTTCCGGCCAATAACGAACTCCGTATAGAATGCAGGGCAAAAACCGGTGATTTAACCATATCGGTGCTAACAGCTGACGGACGCGTCATCCTTAACGAAAAAGCAATTACGGGCCGCTTAAATGTGAACACTTCAACAATGGCAGAAGGCTTCTATTTTGTTAAAATTGAAGGGGTAGAAGGCTCGGTGACCCGCAAATTTATGGTTCTACATTAACTTTTTTTTGACTAAAGAAATTAACAAATTGACCAAGTTTTACAACATTTAATTGCTAAAAAGCTGTGTTTTTAGTAAACTTGCACAAAATTTTGATTATGGCAGAAATTCACATAACAGGCATAAAATACGTTGAAATCAACTCAGAAGAAGGGTTGGAATTTAAATACAAGCCTGAAGTTCCTAAATTAAAATTAGTGGGAACCATCTTAAATGCTGAAAGTGAAGATGAAGAAGAAGGAGTACTTTTTTTAACTCAAAAACAACTTAACCAGGTTCTTTTGGATAAAGATATTGATCTTAAAGTTCAGGACGACCGTTGGTATCTTAATAAACCATTAAGCAAGGACCAGATTAAAAAAGTGGGGCTTGTTGATGTGGATGCTGAATACTTAGGTTCTGCCGGAGAATTCAAAATTTACGAAGCGGTTAAGATTTCCTAGAAAGATTCTTCTACCAAACTGCGGGTCCAAACCGCTTGGTAATTTTCGAGTTAGGAAACACCTGGTAATACAACTGATCAAACCAGATTAGCAATTTAAAACTGTAAGTGGGCGACCATGCCAGCACTTTGTATTTGGTATGATCAATATCCAGATCCTGTCTTATTTTCACATTGTCTTTCGCCGAGAAACGGTAAGCTACATCGGCTCCTAATCCTATCCATTTAAACACTTTGAATTGCGCGGTAATTCCCGGTTCATACAGGGCCAGAAAATATTTACGGTCAGCTCCAAATATATTATAGGCTGTTTTTCTCTGGAACCATAAGGAACCAAGCCCCATTTGAATAGGTACACTTAACTGCCAGCGTTTGGTTTTATAAAAAACAAAATCGAGGTAAAAACACAGGTAAGCAAACTTAAGATAACGTTGAACAGTATCTTTTCTCCCAAAAATATTGATCGGGTAAAATGTTATTTTATAATCAGACTTCAACCAACTGATGCCACCCCCTATTCTCAGTTTACGCTGGAAAGCTACACCCAGCCGCACTCCTGTAACACTAACAATTTCGTTATTGATAAAACTGTAACGCGATTCGAGCCGGGCATCTATGCTCGATTTGTATTTGAACACTTCGTGAAGCGTATCGTGCCACTGCGCTTCAGACATGAAAGCAGAAAGAACAAAAATGATTATGCCCGCCAGTTTTTTCACTCAAAGCAAATTTAAGTTTATAACTCCAAACATCTTGTTAAGATTGCGAATTGTTTCAACAGCATGGATGTATTAATTTTAACCGTGAAGTAGACTATAATTTTCGTTACAAACTTATTGTCACTTTCCGGCTTACAATGCTCGATACACCTATCGAATACCTCAAAGGAATTGGTCCGCAACGCGCCGAGGTTCTTAAAAAAGAGCTTCGTATTTTTACTTACCGTGACCTCCTGACGCATTATCCTTTCCGCTATGTTGACAGAACTAAATTTCACAACATCAACGAGATTGAGGAAGACATTCCTTTCATTCAACTCAAAGGCGTAATAGAACGAATGGAAATTGTGGGGCAAAAAAAAGGTAAAAGACTGGTTGCTGTTTTCAGAGACAATACGGGAAAAATTGAACTGGTATGGTTTAAAGGTTATCAATGGATGGCCGACAAACTAAAAACAGAAACGAAGTATGTTGTATTCGGAAAACCTACTTTTTTTAATGGTAAGGTAAATATTGCTCATCCCGAAATTGAAAGCGCTACTGCAGCATTTATTGATCAGCAGTCGGCCTTCCAGGCGGTTTACAGTTCTACCGAAAAATTAAAGTTCAGAGGACTCGACAGTGAAGGCATCCGTAGAATGATGCGGGTACTCACTCAGCAATTACAGCCACAACATATTGAAGAAAATTTAAGCAATGAAGTTCTTTCCGATCATCAGCTCGTTTCAAAATACGATGCTTTAAAGCAAATTCATTTTCCGACCAATGCAAAACAATTAAAAGACGCATCTCTTCGTTTAAAATTTGAAGAATTATTTTACATACAACTTCGTCTCCTTAAATTAAATAAAGTAAGAGCAAATACCATTCAGGGTTTTGTTTTTTCCCGTGTTGGAAAAACCTTCAACGATTTTTTCTCCAATCATTTACCATTTGAACTGACTGGTGCACAGAAAAGAGTTTTAAAAGAAATACGTCTTGATATGGGCAGCGGGCGGCAAATGAATCGTCTTGTTCAGGGAGATGTTGGAAGCGGAAAAACATTAGTGGCGTTGATGAGCATGCTTCTCGCTATTGATAATGGATTCCAGGCATGCTTAATGGCGCCCACAGAAATTCTCGCGCAGCAGCATTTTCAGACCTTTAAAGATCTGTTGCAGGACATGGATCTGAAAACAGAACTTCTCACAGGTTCCAGTTCCACTAAAGAACGAAAACGCATTCATGCTTCGTTAATGGATGGTGAAACTAAAATTCTGATCGGTACTCACGCACTTATCGAAGACAAAGTAAAATTTCAGAATATCGGTTTAGTAGTGATCGATGAACAGCATCGTTTTGGTGTAGAACAACGCGCGAAATTAAGAGCTAAGAATATAAATCCGCCTCACATGCTCATTATGACGGCCACTCCTATTCCACGCACTTTAGCAATGACATTGTACGGCGATCTGGATACAAGTCTTATTGATGAAATGCCGCCGGGAAGAAAACCTATAAAGACTGTGCATTACATGGAAAACAAACGTCTGGCCATGTTCGGGTTCCTGAGAGAACAAATTGCTTTAGGGAGACAGATCTACATTGTGTACCCGCTTATACAGGAAAGTGAAAAACTCGATTATCAAAACCTTCAGCAAGGCTATGATAATTTACTGCTTGAATTTCCTCCGCCGCAATATCAGGTGAGCATTGTTCATGGAAAACTTACTAACGAACAAAAGGAATTTGAGATGCAACGTTTCATTAAACGCGAAACACAAATTATGGTGGCCACCACTGTAATTGAAGTGGGTGTAAATATTCCTAATGCCAGTGTAATGGTGATTGAAAGCGCCGAGCGTTTCGGGCTCTCACAGTTGCACCAGTTAAGAGGAAGAGTTGGGCGTGGTGCCGAACAGAGTTATTGCATTTTAATGACAGGCTACAAGCTAGGGAGAGATAGCAAACTAAGGATGGAAACGATGGTGAGAACCAATGATGGTTTTGAGATCAGCGAAGTGGATCTGAAATTACGTGGCCCTGGTGATATTGAAGGCACTCAACAAAGCGGTGTAATGGATCTGAAGCTCGCAAATTTAGCGCAGGATGGACAAATACTTCAGCGGGCAAGACAAGCGGCGCAAACTGTTTTGGATGAAGATCCTGATCTGGTAATGGACAAAAACAAAGTGTACCAGCATCATTTGAGTGTGCAGCACAAGAACAGGCCGGATTGGAGTAAAGTCGGGTGAAATTATAAATTTTGAATGTAAAATGATAAATGACTCGTCTACAAATTAACCACATAGAAACATAACTTTCTTTTGAAAAGAAAAATAAAGCATCAGTTCCTGCATAGAGTTCTGCTAACGCAAAACATGCACAAGAGAAACCAAAAACAACTCTAAACCTTCAACACTAAACTCCCAACTAAAAATGCACACAGAACTATAAACCATTGACTTTAAACTATCAACTATATGAAAGATTTTCCAAAAAACAATTTTTACGCTGTGATCTTTTCAAGCACAAAAAGCGATGACCTTGAAGGATACGCGGAGATGGATGAAAAAACAATGACGCTGGCGCAGGAACAACCCGGTTACATCCGTTATGAAAGTGTAGCCAATGGTAATAAAGGTATTTTTATAAGTTACTGGGAAAGTAAAGAAGCCATTGAAAACTGGAGAAAGAACGCAACGCACCAGATGGCAAAATCACAAGCGGTGAAATGGTATAAACGATACCTCACGCAGATTTGTTTGGTGGAGAGCAGTCATTTGTATGAGAACCTTTAAATTTAACCGCAACGCTTGCACAACGCGAAGGTTGACGCAAAGAGCGCTGTTATTGAACAGAATTATTTTGACTTTGTATCAGGACAATGATAATTCTTCCAATAAAAATAATGCTCGGCGTCAAAAGAATCCTCTATTGGGTATTGGAGTTTTTCATTGCGGGGTTTGTATTTTGAATCGGAATATAAAACCCCATCTTTGTAACATTTTATTTCTACAATATTTTCACTTTTAAAAATAATTTCCTGCACTTTCTTTCCCTTGTCAAATTTTGTTACTTTCTCTTGTGAATAATACTCTCTCCAAATAGAAATTATCTTACCTCGATAAACCATTGTAGTTACCTTCCTGGAATACTTTATCAATGAATCGTTGGTATACTTCTCCTCCCAATAAACAACTTTTCCTTTTTTATAGATGTATTTCTCCCCATAAACGTTCCATTGACCATGTCGTTTCCCTTTTCTGTAAACGCCGGAGTCGCCATAATCTATCCAAACACCGCTTGGCTTCCCATTCTTTAGTTGTCCTTTATAATATCCAACATCTATAAACGCATCAGGATTTGAAAACGCGGAAAAACAAATAGAATCTCTGCTGAAATTTTGCTCGCCGGCCTTCACAAAATAAGAACAGGCGCTCATATAAAATTTTCCATTTTCTTCATAGGGTACCAACAGATACACACTTCCAAGATGAAAGCCCGGATCACCATCCTCGAGCCAGAATTTTTCCGCGATAATCAATACCTCTCCCGTCATTTTACCCTTCAAAGCTTTTACGATCTCCGTTTTAAAAATTTTATCGCTTCCTGAACCGTAGGAACTTTTCACCCTGGCGATAAATACGTTTTTGTTTTCAGTCAGCATTTTAAGAGATAAGCCCTCACCCAGGCATCTTGCGAAAACACCACCAGAAATGCCTGTCATTAGAATCAGAAAAACTAAGATCGTATTACGGAAAACCATATCTACGTTAAATGTACAGATATTTCCAAACAAAAAACCCCGCAAATTTCTTCGCAGGGTTTCTATTATTTAAACAAGAAACTATTTCTTAGCGTCTGTTTTAGCAGGAGCGGCAGTTGTAGCAGCAGGAGTTGCAGTTGTAGCAGCAGGAGTTGCTTCTTCAACAACAGCAGCACGCTGAGTTTGTACGCTCACTACAGAAATATTTGCAGGATGTAACACTGTAATTCCGTCGATGTTAATGTCGCCGGCAGCAATAGATTTGCCGATCGCTAATTTTTCGATGTTAAGATCGATGCTTGCTGGTAATTTAGAAACTAAACCACGAACACGAACCTTACGCATTTTTATAACTAAACGTCCGCCGTCTTTTACACCTTGCGCCTGACCGATAGTTTTAACCGGTAAGCTAACAGAGATTGGCTTATCTTCAGTTACCTGAAGGAAGTCAGCGTGAATTAATTTGTCGTTGATCTTGTGGTATTGTGCTTCCTGTAAAACGGTTTTGTATTTTTTACCGTCTAATTCAACTTCTACTAAGTTAGTTTCAGGAGTGAAGATGATGTTTTTAAAGTGACGCTCATCTGCGCTGAAGTGAATCTGCTCACCTGTACCATAAATTACACATGGAACCTGACCTTTTGCTCTTAAAGCATTAGCATCTGTTTTCCCTACGTTCGCTCTAAGCGAACCGCTCAAAGATACTGTTTTCATTTTTTTTAAGTTTTTGTGAGTGATCAAAACTGCCCGTTTCAGTTTCTTTCACCCGGTTTTTATATTAACGGGTTATTGAATAAAGTTACTGCTGATCGATTCGTAAGTATGAACACTTTTGATCACCTTAGCGAAAAGATCGGCTACACTGATTACTTTAATTTTTTTGCTTTCCTGTTTAAGAGGAATTGTATCTGTAACAATTAATTCCGCGAGTTTTGAATTCTCAATATTCTCATATGCTTTTCCGGAAAGAACAGGATGCGTACATATGGCTCTTACACTTAATGCCCCGCGCTCCATCATCATGTCTGCAGCTTTGCAAAGCGTTCCGCCCGTATCAACGAGATCATCTACCAATACAATATTTCTTCCTTCAATCTCCCCGATCGCTGTCATACTTTCAATTACGTTTGCTTTAGCGCGTTGTTTGTAACAGATCACGATATCGGCCTTGAGATGCTTCGCGTAAGTATTGGCGCGTTTACTTCCTCCCATATCAGGAGCTGCAATAGTAAGGTTTGGTAAATTGAGGGCCTGAATGTATGGTAAGAAAATAGTTGAAGCGTATAAATGATCCACGGGAACATTGAAGAATCCCTGGATCTGATCGGCATGAAGATCCATTGTCATTACCCTTGTAGCACCGGCAACTGCAAGCATATCGGCTACTAATTTTGCGCCAATAGCAACACGCGGCTGATCTTTACGATCCTGACGGGCATAACCAAAATAAGGAAGCACAGCTACGATGTGTCTCGCGCTTGCGCGTTTTGCAGCATCGATAAGGAGCAGCATTTCCATAAGATTATCAGCAGGCGGCATGGTACTCTGGATCACAAAAACACTCTGACCACGGATGCTTTCTTCATAGGAAGCCTGAAGCTCGCCATCACTAAAACGGTAGTGAGCCACTTTGCCGAGAGGCTGGCCATAAGATTTAGCAATTCTCTGAGCCAGGTTCTCCGATGCAATTCCTGAAAATATACGTACTTCTGATTCCATTTTTTAAGGGACTGCAAATATACTGATTTTTGTGGATTTAACAATAAAAACAAAGTGCTTTTAGCCAAAAAACAGACTGAAAATCAATATTTTAAAGCCTTAAACAAAGATAAAGGAATTTTACCTGGATTTACCTGACTTTATTGAAAATGTGAAAATGACATATAGCCACCAAAGTAATATGTCTTTTTTAGTTTATATGTGACAAAAAAACTTCCGGCCCCGGGACATGTTTTTAAGTTGGACGGGGGTGAAATTATTAATAGTTACTGTAGAAATTAACGGGAATCTCCATAAAAAAATGTGATCGATTTTACGTAAGAATTAAAAATTAAGGTCATCGAAAATCTTTATTCCTTTACTATTTTATTTATTGAGGTTGAGTTGTTGAACGAAATCCATACGAAATAAATACCCCGGTTTAATTCTTTACTGTATAAGCGATTGCTTAAAAAAGGAGATACTATCCCCAACGAGTTATTTTCCGCATTTGATCCATCAAATATCCTTCTCAACGAATAGTTTGGTCAAAACATCCCTTTTTGCCTGTACTTCGTATTTCTTTCCTTAAATAACACATAGCTCTTTTTTATAAAAACAAAAATCATGAATACACTTTATCTTATCATTGGTTTATTTGCTCTTGGGGCCTTGATTGGCATATATTTGCTTACGCTCGTGCTTCAGAAAAAAGAGACGCCCAAATTTGTAGCTATTATTCACGGTGCCTTTGTAATAGCAGCGTTGATACTTTTAATCAATTATTCTATGAACGAAGGACCAAAACCCGTTGAGAGCATTGTACTTTTTATAGTGGCTGCATTGGGCGGACTGATTCTGTTTATACGCGATATGTCGGGCAAACCATTACCAAAATGGCTGGCCATTGGGCATGGATTAATTGCAGTGGCCGGATTTATTTTTCTTTTGGCGTTCGCGTTTGTGAAATAGAATTTCAACGCCAGACAGAGAATTCATGTTTAATATTGTTTTGGGTACAATATGCTTTTATGTCATTAAAGCAATTTTCGCCAATGAATTTAAGTCTCAGGGCCGCTAACAGTTCTTCCGAATTGCTTTGTGTTTTAAGAAGCAATCGTAAGGTGGGCAATTCATTTTCCTTTATAACAATATAAAACTCAACTCCACTGTCGTTGTAAAAAGACTTAACAGGTGTACCAATGTCGCAACAGTATACGATTAAATCTCCCTTAGAATCAAAACTGCAATTCACACTTCTTTTAAAAAAAAGCTTACCATTTTCATCGAGGAGTTCAGATTCGTAAAGAGTTATATTCATTGCAATTACAAGATACAAACATATTGCAGAAATGGGTTAGGTAAATTCATTTCGTAATCACAAACTCCACCCGCCTGTTCTGCTGTTTCCCTTCTTCGGTTTCATTTGAAGCAATAGGTTTTGAACTTCCATAACCTTTGAAGGAGACGCGTGACTTATCAATTTTATTTTTGATGAGATAATCTGAAACTGATTTTGCGCGGCCCTCTGACAATTTTTTATTTTTCTTTTCATTTCCTGAATTATCGGTGTGGCCCGAAATGATGATGGACACATAAGGATGTTTTTCAAGATATTGTGCCAACGCGTCCAGTTCGGGATAAGAAGATTCAAGAAACTCCGATCTGTTTACCTGGAACAATACATTTCTGAAAACAAGAGGCTTATCGGAAGGAAGCGTATCAACAGATTTTAGTTCTGTTTTAAGCGTATCGGGAAGCGGTGGCGATTCTATTTCAACAAGACTTACATCGTCGACATAATAATAAGCGTCGCGGCCCGTTGTTTGGTTAATGCGGGTCTTTACACCTTTCGGCGCTTTAAATTTTGTTTTGCCAACTTTATGGATCGCGAAACTTCCTATGAGTAAATACATTTCGCCACCTTGTGCCCTGTATGTTGTACTGATACGGTGCCATTGTTGAATATCTCTTCCTACCTCTTTTTCTATTTTTATGTAAACGGGTTCCTGATCGGTTATTACATCGGCGGAATTGTATCCTGTTTTTCCGTTCATGAAACATACACCCAACTGATCGATCCAGGTTTGTGAGTAATCGGCAAGGCTTACATGCATAGTGAAACGGTACATTTTATTTTTCTCGAGAGGTTGTTTAAGATAGGTCTGAAGATATTCGCGGTAATTTCCGTGAGAAAATGCGAAGAAGCCCGCATAACATGTTCCCGAGTGCGCCTGCTGTTCGCCCATGAGGTTTGCTGGCACATCCACTAAAGAATATTTTTTCTTTTTCTTGTTATCACATTTGCAAAACAAATCGGTAGTACCCCAGCTTGGCTGGCTCCATGAATTGGAAAACTTAAATGAAGAAAAATCTACAGGAATAATTTTATTGCTTTCGAAGCTGGAATCAGGAATGAGGTTCTGAGCCCTGCTCTCAAACGCAAACATGTAAAACACTAACAAAAATGTGATATAGTAATTGTTTTTCAATGGAGAATTTGGTCGTTATAACGCAAAATGAATTGTTGGTTACAGAATTTTTTAAAAGCATACTCACCTCCGCACGCTGTCACTTTTGTTTTTTGCTTTAGCGTAGGCGCCTAAAACTTCAGCGATACGCGGGCTTGGTTCTGTGCATTTAACCTTGTAAACGGCGAACGAATTGTTATCGGATAGTGTATTTTTAGTATAGATAATACCTATGAAGTGGGTTCTGACAATAGCTATTTTGAGTTTTACTTTTACAGTTAAGTCGCAACGTGTAAAAGGAAAATACATTCATAAGAGTATTATAGGAACAACAACCCTTAAAATTAAATCGCGGAACCGTTACAAAATAAAGTTCAGGTATAACCGCGAAGAATGGTACAATATTAAGCATCCGTTAAGGCTTGGGAAAATGTGCATTCCCCCCGGACATAAAAAACCAAAACGCAACAAAATCAAAAGAGGAGAATGGAGAACGAATGACGACACGTTGTTTTTAACTTCAAGCAATTATTATCTGAGAAGCAAAGAAGGTTTGAATAAATTCGGATCGGATGGCCTGATTCATTACAAAAAAGTATTTTGGTGATTGGAATTTATAAAATAGTATCTTAGCCAGACTATGAGCGCTCTTGGAAAAATAATTCTTGGTATTGCATTGTTTCTTTTGGCCATGCTCATCTCCATCCAGTATTTTTATAGCGGAGGTTCAGGAATAACCTTCTTTGTTATCGGACTTTATTTAGCGGGGCCAATATTTGTAATTGCAGGAATTGTGGGCCTGCTGAGAAAACGGCTGGATCGGGATAAATAGTACCGGACTATCCGAACGTTATTTCAATTTGTTATTCGTTAATATTTTTGCAATGTATTTTTCGGTCGGCAAAAGGCTATTTTGAATACGTTTAGCATAACGGATGCTGTCAAGAATCTCTTTTTGCTTCTCTTCAACCAGATTCTTCTGTTCTTCAACCACGCTTTTTTGTTCTTCAATAATCTGTTTTTGCTTCTGCGTTACTCTGAAACGATTGTACATAAAACCAGCGAAGATGGTCACAAGTCCAAGCCCACCGAATAAAAAATACTGTTGATTCTTTTTAGCCTTAAGCTCAGTATTTTGTTTTTCTATCTGAACATTTTTAACCTGAATATCTTTTGCTGAAGCAACACTATCCGCTGCTCTTTGTTTCTCATATTTGTATTGGGCCTCTTTTTTAAAAGCTGTTTTCTTATTCTCCCTGTTATTCACACTGTCACGCATCTGTGTAAATAATTTATACATTTCAAGGGCCTGCATGCCTTTGCCTTGTTTTTCATATATCTCGCTAAGCAATTCGGCCGTTGGTTCAATACTTTCGGGATAACCCAGTTCTTTTGCCAGTTTAAGACTACGGTTGGCGTATAGCAAAGCTTCATTCAGTTTTCCCTGTTTGTTATATATGCCAGCTATGTTGTGGAGAGAATTGGCGATACCATCTTTATCCGCAATCTCTTCTTTTATTTTGAGGCTACGGCTGATATAGTTCAACGCCTCATTTGTTTTTCCCTGTTGATTATAGATAACTCCAATACTGTTGAGTTCAAGAGCGACTCCCTGTCTGTCACCAATCTCTTCATATAATCTGAGACTATGGTTGTGATTGTTGAGAGCTTCCTTTACCCGGCCCGAGCTATTATAAATGAACGCTATATTATGAAGCGCGCTGGCCATACCATCCTTGTCGTTTACCTCTTCTGATATTTTAAGGCTGCGCATATGATATTCAAGAGCTTCCTTAGTTTGGCCCTGATCTTTATAAACGTCTGCTATATTTATGAAAGACTCTGAGATTCCTCTTTTGTCTCCAATCTCCTCACGTATTTTCAGACTGCGGCCATAATAATCTAAAGCTTCTTTTACCTGGCCCTGCATATTATAAATGTATCCGATATTATTGAGCGAATAAGCAGCGCCACTTTTATCACCAATATCCTCCTGTATCTTTAA
Source organism: Bacteroidota bacterium (assembly GCA_021323535.1). GTDB lineage: Bacteria > Bacteroidota > Bacteroidia > B-17B0 > Aurantibacillaceae > Aurantibacillus. Next base: position 20,625 of record JAJONO010000032.1, on the reverse strand, counting down.
ACTACGTTCAAAAAAATCTTTTGCCTCCTTTACCCGACCCTTCATGTTGTAAACATAACCCATGTTGTTGAGAGCATTTGCAAGGTGTTTCCGGTAGAATTTCTTTTCTGAATCTGATAATGATGACGAAGTCAGTTTTTTCTCCGTGAGTTTTTTTAATTGCTCATTAAATACGGGCCACTCTTCATCTCCTGCTGTTTCTGATAACTCAGATAAAATAGTACAGCGGGTTGTATCATGTTTCGCGTTTTTGAGAGCGAGCTTTAAATCCTCTACAGGGTTGTTTTGAGCAACGAAGTCAAGAGTAAAAAAAAGAAGAATATATAAAGAGGCCTTTTTCAAGATCAGTGTTAAATATAACAAGTTTTCTGCTTCCCTTGCTAAAATGTTGGTTCCTTGTAGTAAAAAAGCATAAGGCTGATCCCTTGTTCTGGTCGAAGAGAATTTATATTTCTTTCAATTCCAGATTCCGTTCATTTCAGTGAGTATAATTGGCTTATTGTCGGTTACAACGATCGTGTGTTCGTGTTGCGCCATATACCCACCTTTATTGCCCACCATTGTCCACCCATCATTTAAGGTGACTGCATAAGTTGAATCGGTTGAAATAAATGTTTCAATTGCCACCACAGAGTTTTTTTTGAATCTTGTATGATTGAACCGGTCCTTAAAGTTTGCAATTTCTGATGGTTCTTCATGTAAACTTCTACCTATTCCGTGCCCGGTAAGATTTTTAATAACCTTAAAGCCCCGTTTTTTCGCTTCTGTTTCAATAAGATGTCCTATGTCTGAAATTCTTACACCGCCTTTTATGTTATTAATCGCTTTTTGGAGAATTTCTTTTGAAGCGTCAACAAGATTTTGATGTCCGTTTTCGTCTTTGCCAAGAACAAATGATGCACCATTGTCTGACCAAAAGCCATCTAATTCGGCTGAGACATCTATGTTAATCAAGTCGCCTTCTTTTAATATTTTCTTTGTTGATGGTATTCCGTGACAAAATTCGTTATCAATGCTGATACATGTGCAACCTGGAAACTTATAGGTCATAAGTGGTGCTGAGTTGGCGCCGAAGTCTTTTAAAATCCTTGCTCCGAAGTCGTCAAGTTCTTTGCTTGTTATGCCTGGTCGGGCAAAATTTTTCATTTCTTTCAAAGTATAAGCAACCACGTCGCTTACTTTTTTCATTCCAATTAGTTCCGATTCCAGTGTTATTGACATAGATGATTTATTTACGGTTCTTCCGTTTTAATCTTACCTCTAAAAATTGGCGGATCATAAACGTACATCGATCCTGTAAAGATAAGAAGATTGACAGAACTATTTCACTACCACAATCGTAACCACTTCTTAAATAACAATTCAAAAAAGCTATCTTTGCCGTGAGATGAAACTCAGCAAATTATACACCGATTTTACCAATAGCGAAAAGACCTCCGGAATTATTCTTTTGCTTTGTACGGTTTTGTCTTTGATACTCAGCAATTCAACTTCCGGTGAAAATTACCTGCACTTATTCCACATTGAGATCGCTTCGAAGCCTGTGGAATTCTGGATCAATGACGGACTCATGACTATTTTTTTTCTGCTCGTTGGGCTTGAAATCGAGAGGGAAATTTACATTGGCGAACTTGCAGACATAAGAAAGTCGCTCCTTCCAATAATAGCAGCTATTGGCGGAATGCTCATTCCGGCTTTAATCCATTTTAGTTTTAATTCAGGAACAGACACACAGAATGGCTTTGGAATTCCAATGGCCACTGATATTGCTTTTTCTTTAGCAGTTCTCTCTTTGCTTGGAAATCGGGTTCCTGCTTCCTTAAAAGTATTTCTTACAGCCCTGGCAATTATAGACGATCTGGGGGCCATCATCGTTATCGCTTTATTTTATTCCAAGGGTTTTTCTGTCATGTATTTTTCGTTCGCAATGGCGCTCTTTGGTATACTCATTTTATTGAACCGGCTAAAAGTTTATCGCATTTGGTTGTATTTAATTATCGGAATGATAATGTGGTTCTGCATGTATAGATCCGGAATTCACGCCACCATAACAGGCGTTCTCCTGGCATTTGCAATTCCATTCGGAAAAGGAGATGAGGAATCCATTTCATACAAACTTCAACATAAATTACACCTTCCTGTTGCGTTTATCATTCTGCCATTATTTGCTTTAGCGAATACTGCTATAAAAATTCCTTCCGGAATAACAGATGAACTTTCAACATCGAATAGTTACGGTATCATTGGTGGATTGTTAGTTGGAAAACCGTTGGGAATTTTCTTTTTTTCAGTTGCAGGGATTATGATTGGCTGGTGCAGTCTTCCTGTAGGATTAAAAAAAAGACATTTATTATGGACCGGCCTGCTTGCCGGAATTGGTTTCACCATGTCAATCTTCATAACCCTGTTAGCATTTAATGATGCAGGCACAATTACAACATCAAAGGTAGCCATCATTATTGGTTCCGTAATTTCGGCGATTCTGGGCTTCATCGGTTTAAGATTAACTTTACCGAAGAACGCTCTTGAGTAAAAATTTAAGAATTCTGATCCATCATTGTATCTTAATCGGCATAAGACTGGTGTTACATCCCCGGCCAATATAAAACATTAAACTTATGTCCGTCGGGATCAGAAAAAACAAAAGTATATCCCAGTCCGATTTCATAAGGTTCAACGGTTATTTTTCCGCCGGCTTTTTTTACAATTTCAACCCATTCATTCACTTTTTCTTTGCTTTCGGCAGAAAGACTCAGAATAACTTCGTTACCGTTTTTAAGATCAGCAATTTCGCTCTGAGTATTCTTCTGGAAAATATCTTTTAAAAAGAAATTTATAATAAAATTATTTTCGCCAAAGAAAAAGCTTGTCAGTTCATGAGTTTGTGAATTGTTAGAATTATTAGCCTTAAAACCAAGTGCCGTGTAGAATTTGGTTGTACGTTCAGGATCATTTGTTGCCAGGTTTGCCCAGATTTGTTTAGTTTTCATAATCCTATCTTTTTAATTATATAGTTCAATAAATATACCAAAAAAAACGGGCAAAAATTAGTTGGTACCGAAGGACCTTATTTTTCAAAACTATGCCTTCTTAAAGCTGCAAAAAATAAAATTCTGAGTCGTGTTGAAAGGAGTTGGATGGTCGACATTAAGGCACCGTAGCTTTTTAAACCCACTTTCGAATGTGTTGGTAAGGCCGTCTTGTGAATATTGTTTAATATTAATTCCGCTGCATTTTTTCGGACCATTTTCGGAGAAGGTTCCTATCACTAAGATCCCTTCATTCCTGAGCGCCATTTTAGCAGTTTCAACATAATTCTTTACATCCTGTTCATCCGTCAGAAAATGAAACGCTGCTCTGTCGTGCCATAGATCATACTGTTCGGAAGGCGTGAATTTGGCAGCATCTCCAACTATCCACTTCACCTTATGCGCTTTGTTCCCGAGTCTTTGTTTTGCTCTCTCCAGTGACGCTTCAGAAATGTCCAGGACTGTAATGTCGGAAAAACCTTTCTCCAATAAGTAATCTGCTAAAAAACTGTCGCCGCCACCAATATCAATTATTTTTGCGGTCCTGGAAATACCGGCCGCTTCTATAAACTCAAGTGATGTAACCGGCCTTGCCTCATACCAACTACAATTTTCTAATTCCTTTGTGGTGTAAATATTTTCCCAATGTTGTTTACGATCAAAACTCTCCATGTTCAGTTATTTGAAGCAAAGGTATTTTGACTTTACGGGAAAAAATTTATCATATGATAAATAATCACTTAGATGCCCGGATCCGACTTAAACTGACTTGAGTAATTCCAAGATAAGAAGCGATAAATTTCAGCGGAATTCTTTTAAGCACGTTGGGCGACGCTTTCAGTAACGTTTTATATCGTTCTTCAGCTGTATTAAATTGCAAACTTTCAATCCGGTTAACCGTACTCACATATGAAGCCTCAATTATTTTCCTGAACAATCGTTCTAAATCCGAATGGCTATCAAACAACCTGAATAATTTATTGGAGTCAATGGCGATCATTGTCGTGTCCTCAATGGCCCCAATGGCTTTTTGCGATGGCTTGCCTGTGAATAAACTTTCGGCTCTTGCAACAAAAGCATTCTCAAATTCAAAACTCTCGGTAATGTCAATTGCGTCTTTATAGTAAAAAATACGAACCACACCCTTCTTAACAAAGTAAATTGTCCTGCAGGTATGACCTATACTCTGAATGTTTGTACCCTTTTTAAATTCCAGTTCTTTACAAATAGCCATTAATGCCTCTTCCGACGAAGAAGATATGGGATGAATTGTTTTTATGTAATTTAGCAGTTCAGGCACGGACTAAAAATACCAATAAAAAAGCGTTGCTACATCATAACATCCCCTGATTTTAATATCGCTTTCGCTCATTTTCTGCTAAATCCAGATCGCATAATCTGATGAGTCAAATTAAGCGTCCGGAATTTCGGGCTCAACTAGTTTTGTCAGTTTTTCCAAAGACTCCTGCCATCCCAGGTAACACATTTCAACAGGAATGGCTGAAGGAATGCCTTCCTGCAAAATATTAAGTTCAGTACCAACCGAAACTTTTTTAAACCATACGGTTGTGGTCATTTCACCAGCCAGATTTGGATCATCGAATCGTTCTACATATTTTAAAACTTCATTAGGTTCTACTTCCGTGTAACTTCCCCCAAACGAATGTTTGTTATTGGTAGAAAAATTAATAAAAGACATTTTAAAAGTACCATTTACATGTACATCCATCTCATGGACCACACATAAAAATCCGTAAGGCGGGAGCCAGGATGACATAGCATTGGCGGTTGTAAAAGCACGGTACACTTTTTCAGGAGTTGCTTTAAGCACTCTGTGGAATTTGACGCTGTTGTTTGGCATGATTTTTAGTTTTAAGTATTTTAATAGTGTAAAAATACTTGCCTGCCTGCTTTATAAGCGTGTTGCTTTGCGTCATTTTAGGGTTCATTTGCGACATAATAATAATAATAATAATAATAATAATGTGCTTAATTATTTCGTCAGCTCACTTTTTTCATTCCGAGCCTCAGCACCTATTCTTCACAATAAGTTTGTGTCGGGTTTATTCGATTACTGAACATAAAATATATATATAAAGAACTTATTCCGAAAACCTTTCGCTCTTTTTATAAATCGAATTTAAACTTTTCATTGATTTGAGCGGATCAGAATTTGAAGAATCCCCTATGTAAATCGAAGCTTCATAAATTTCAGGCTAAGTTATAAGGGGGAATCGAAAAAGTTTATCGTATCTTTTTTTCAAATAAGTATCACAGGTAGTGTTTTTTTCGCATTTTTAAAGTTTCAGAATATAAATCGAGGGAAACAATTAAATGGATTCGGTATCGCACATAGTTATTGGCGCGGCAATTGGTGAAACAATGCTGGGAAAAAAAATAGGGCGATGGGGAATGCTGTTAGGCGCCATTGCTAAAAGTTTACCGGATTTTGATCTGTTTTACACGGGATTAAACGACCCGCGCGCCTATATGTGCGAACATAGGGCACATACACATTCGTTGTTTATTGAAGCGCTTTACGCTATACCTTTAGCCTGGTTGTTAGTTAAACTTTTTAAGCAAAAAGTTTCATTTAAACTCATGTTCTTATTTATGCTGACTTGTTTATGGGGGCATTCGCTTCTTGATTGGTGCACTAACTTTGGTACACAGTTATTACTCCCATTCAGCAATGAAAATTACTCATTAAATACACTTGCAATTGTTGATCTGTTATTTACAATACCTATGTTAACTCTGGTTTTGATCGCAGTTTTCCATAGAAAAAATACAGCGCGGAGAAATAAACTTGCCAGGGCGTCTTTAATTTATTGTTTTATCTATTTAGGATTTACCTTTTTCAACAAAGTTCGCGCAGAGAATATTGTTCAGGAATCGATTGTAAAAAATAATATTCCCGCAACAGCTCACATGACGAATCCAACCATGCTTAACAATATTTTATGGTATTCGGTTGGTAGTAATGATAGCACAGTTTTTATAAGTGAATTTAGTTTGTTTCACAGTCAGAATCCGATCACATGGCACAGCTATCCACGCAATCAGCATTTAATGCGGCAAAGCAAAAGCAAAAAAGATATAGAAATCCTTAAATGGTTTAGCGACCCTTACACAATCGCGGAAGCTAATGGCGATACACTTAATATGTACGCTGTAAAATTTGGCAGGACAAACATGCAGGAAAGCGAATTAAAAAAAACAATTGTGTTTCATTACAAACTTTATCAAAAAAACGGTATCGAAATGATGGACATGGAGCAACCAAATGAAAAAAACGCGAATCTAAAGGAAGGTTTCGCTGATTTATGGGAAAGAATTTGTGGGAGAAGATATTAATAAATTTCTCCAAATAAAAAATTTCAAAATCAATCCGCAGAGATCACGATCTTTTTTTGCGCTGTTTTTTTAGAAACTGAATACAGGGACAACGAATAAATGCCCTTTAGGTTGTCTTTTAAATAATATACATATTCCCGTTTGGTAGCATCAGGTTGTATGGTTTCTTTCTGCACCAATTGACCAAATACATTATGAATATACAGATGCAATACTTCTGAAGCCGGAGCATTGAGCAGGACTTTTATTTTGTTTGTACCATCATTGGTTAAAATTAAATCGGCAACTAATTGACAGGACGAAACTGAAATGATTCTGGATGTTTTTGAATTCTGGTCAAAATCGACATGTTTTAAGCGAAAATAATTGATTCCAGGCCAGGCTTCGTTTTTAACCTTGTAACATTGTTTTGTAGTGGAAGCCCCCACTCCACGCACATGTTGCACAGTTTTAAAATCAATGCCATCAGCAGAACGTTCGAGGATAAAATAATCGTTGGATGATTCTGAAGCGGTACACCACTCTACATTTACTGCATTCTGATCACACGTCGCGTCTAAGTTAATAAGCTCTACAGGTAACACGCCGCAAGGATCAAGATCAACGCTGGTAATCGTGATGCAAACCGGCCTGGCACAATCCAGACATTGTGTGGGTGCAGTGGGAACCATAGGGGTGATGGTATAAGTACCCGCGTCGGTAATAGGTGTAACGCCTGTGCCGCCACTGATAATGGTTTCCGAAAATCCGTTTGGTCCGGTAATGATAAGCTGTGCAGAACCGCTGAAGGCTGCAGAACTGGAACAATAACTGACAATACCTGTAAATACAGCATTAGAACCGCTGCATATAATGTAATTTGGCGCACCGCTAACGGTGTCAGGTATTGCAATAGGAGAAAACACAGGGCCATTGAAATAATGAGAACAACTGGTAGCTCCGTAAAATGGCCAGGACTGCCCAAGAGAATTAATGGCTAATCCATAAAAACCTCTGGCAAATTGTGTAGGTAAACTTCCACTCAAAAAACTATAGCCATTACAACCCGGATTAAGATCGGATGTAGAACCACAGGATACGATGCGATTTGCCGAATACCGCCAGCCTATGAGAGCGGTTTTACCAGCCGTGGTAACTTTACTCATGCCTGTAGATTGCGGCGTTGTACCTTTGAAGTATTGAACATTTATTCCTGTTCCTGACGCAGCTTCCCAGTCGGCAATACATTCATACACGGTTGTATAAAAATTATTATTTGTTCTCCAGTCAATGCATTGCTTATCGCCACCCTCCGCGTTACAAAGATCATAGTTCGTTGCAAACGTAGATCCTGTTAAATTTTGAGAGGCATATGCGGCAGTTTGTGAAGTAAGTATTTCTACTCCGCGTTCGGCCTGGTTAACACCACGTTTTACTGTACTGAAAGCAACTGTACTTGTAGTGGCTGAGCTACTACCTGTTCCATCATCATTATTATCGTCGCCATAACCGCACATGTTGCTGAATGAAATTCCGCAGGGGATCATTTCGTTACCCGACGTGAATACAGGATAATCGATGGCCAGGTAGCGCCCCGGATTAGTGGTCGTGATGCCTGATGTACAAGAGGCTGTTTGCGAATAACGGATCCTGTATTTAAAATTAGCAGTGAAATAACTATTGTCCATCATAATTCCCGAAGCAGCTGATGTAGAGCTGGCCGTTGTATAAAAATTACCAGGCGAACTGGCCGATTTAAATACCGTGAGGCATACTCTTGACCAAGCGGAGCCCGTTAGCCACAAAGTATTTGTGCTATTGTTGGTGCACATATCGCTATTGGTACTGCTAAGGTTCATGGTTAGAATCTGTGTCCAGGACGTACCTCCGTTCGCAGAAAAATCGAGATACGCATTGTTACCGGTGCAGGAACCCCAGCCGTTTGTTTGTCCGCAACTTGACTCGGAAGTAAAGAGCCAGAACTGAATTTTAAATCCTTCTACTGCGGACACGTTATAGACCGGAGAAACCAATGTTGGATTATTTTGTCCTCTCAGCACCGCATAACTTAAATTCTGGTTAACATTTAATCTTCCATCGAAATTTGCTCCCAGTTTACCAGAGGTGCCGCCTGAGCCAACAGCAACACTATTTGCAAGGTTGCCAATGCAAAAACCATTGGTGCTGGTGCAACCACCACTGCAATTTGGTTGTACCAATCCTGCTTTGGCGCCATATGTATCAGCAGCAGGAAGCGATCCGGCAGTAGTAGCCGTAGGCCCGCCGGCGAAGGTCCAACCGGTTGGTAAAGCGCTGGCGCCATACGTGGTGGTACCTACAAAATCAACGGCTATTCTTAAACCGGAAGTTGTTTCAAAAGATGTTGGTTGCGAACAAGGGCTTGTGCAGGTGGCGGGATGCGAAACGTCCTGCGGGCAGTTTAACTCCGTTTCGCCTACATCCACTATGCCATTACCACAATCGGGACATTGAGAAAATGCCGGAAAGCTCAGGAAAAAACATAGAATCAAATAGTACGTTTTCACTATTATGGGTGTAATGGTCAGGTTAAAAGAGCACTCGGGAGTTAGTTCTTAGCCAAAGTTAATTTATTTTTTAAATGATTAATAATTTTCTTGAGGGCACTTTTCTGGTGTTCCAACCCCCTGTGGATTTATTGATCTTTGTAAGGAAATCTCTTATTCAGATATTCATATAACTTCACCGCCGGCAAAATACCGAAAGTTGAAGGGATTAACATTCTGCAATTGATTTTCATGTAAAAATACAACTTCTCGTAAATTAAAAAAGAACAATACCGAACGGAGAAAATAATTTCGATTATCGCTTTAATCTCACACTCAAAATATTTATAAAAAAGCAGCTCCGAGAAAAAGTCATTTGAAGAACGAGAAACGGAACGCTTACTGTTAAATATTTAGTCTCATTTAAACAATTCTATTGAATACTTCCTAATAATTTTTTTACTCTTTCAGCACTCATTTCTAATTGAATGACATTCAAAACAGCTGTAAATCGGTCCTTCTCAAGCACTTTTTGTAATCCTGATAACATACCTGAGCTTTCCGCTTCACTTTGCGCAGGTATTACATATTTCATCCATAATAAAAGCAAAGGAAATTCAAGTTTCTTCATGATAGCCATTCTGTGTTGTATTAGTTCGTCATCTGCAAAGTGTTTCTGTAACAACAACTCAGTTACGCTTTCTTCCTCATGAATATGTTCCAAGTATTCGCTTTGGAACAATGAGAAGGCAAGATAGAAGTCATGGGTCTGATCAGCAGTTTCCTTACCTGTAAACCCTTCTAACTGATGTTGCAGAGAAGTCTGTGTTTTTTCTAAGCGCACATGATCTTCTTTATCATGGTCAGATGAGCCTTTAGATCTTTCTTCAAGATGTTTTAAGGTGTACTCATTTTCAGTATGAACGTGGTCATCTAATAACCTAAACATTTCATTCCCACGCGCCTTTAACGCTTGTAGTTGTTCAGGATCGCTGAAATTCACATAGCCTAGTTCTAACGAAAATTTTCCCAGTACATTTCTTAATGCTTTATGGGGTGTGGCAAACGATTTTATTCTGTTCATGGTTTATTTTTTCCACAAATATTGGGATCCGTCAAAACCTGTAATTGTAAAAAATCGTTGTCTTTATTTTTCCTTAAAATATTGTTCAGGTGTAAGTCCTGTGAATGATTTAAAATCCTTAATAAAATGGGCCTGGTCGAAATAACCCGAATCAATTGCTAGTTCAGTTAACTTATTGGCTGTAGGCCGGGCATTGAGAATATTACTTAAACGAACAATTGAAGAAAATTTCTTTGGTGATGCACCTACTACTTTTCTAAAGCGCTTCTCAAACTGACCTTGACTAATATTTAGTTTTTTAGCCAATAATTCAATCTTGATATTGCCCTTTGATTGTTTGATAAGATTAACTGCCAAAAGAATTAATTCGTCCAGCGGCCCCTTCGTTAACCGTGAAACAAGAAAAGTTTCGATGACATTAATTCTTTCAACATCGGTATCGGCCTCGTTTATTTGTTCGGCAACAACATCCATCTGAGATCTAAGAATCAGATCATCTAATGCAATGCTAGCGTTAAAGAGTTCATGCAACGGGGCGTTGAAAAATGCAGATGCGCCAACTTCATTAAACATTACAAGTATACTTCCAGTGTCTGCCGAATTACTAAATATCCTGTACTTATCCATTAAGCCGGTAATCCCGGAAGAGCTAAGCGGAATGGTCTTAGCTTCTTGTGAGTACGACAGCTTTCCTGAAAATTGAAACCCCATGACAATGCTCGTGCCAGGAAGTATTTTATAGGAAGATGGATCTTTGTTATTACTGATGGCGAATGATTTCACATATGGTTGCAAAATCGGAGACGGCAGGTAAATTGTGAAACTCATTTTTCTGAATCAGGAATTTACGATTTTTTTACTTGTTACGCCACCTCTCCCTACAAATGAGGGTTAAAAAGGCTTTACTTATAATTAACCTTTATAATTTGGGTCAAAGTCCACCATCCATTCAATTCCATATTTGTCTCTAAACATACCAAAATATGAACCCCATGGACTGTCGCCAATTGGCATTTCAATTTGTCCGCCTGCTGAAAGTCCGTTGAATAATTTGTCTGCTTCAGCTTTACTTTCCGCACTAATTACAATTTTGCTTCTGTTTTCATTTTCGTTGGTTCGTCCCATAATTTCAGGAACGTCATTTGCCATTAAAATACTTTTTCCAATAGGTAAGGCAATGTGCATTATTTTATTTGCTTCTTTTTCCGCTACTGGAAATTCAGGACTTGACATATCTTTGAAACGCATAATCTTTGCGAATTCTCCTCCAAATACCGATTTGTAAAACGTAAAAGCTTCTTCGGCATTTCCGTTGAAGTTGATGTGTGGATTAATTTGTGCCATTGTATTTATTTTATAAGTGGTGAAGCGATTTATGATCTGCTTCATCCTTGTTAGTTTTTAAATATATTTTAATTTTTATTTAAGTTCTGATAAAATGGATTTGAACAAGAAACTGTCAGGCAAAAAACAATCGCTGTAAGAAGAAAAAATTTATCATTTCTTATTTTTTTAAGGTTGATAATAATGTTTCAAGTTCGTTCAATGTCGCAGTAAATCCTCCCTGGAATCCCATTTCAATCATTTTCTCCAAACGTTCAAGAGAATCATTATGTATCGTTATGTTTACTTTGGTTATTCCATTTTGTTCACTGAAATTCAGATCCCAATTTGAACCGGGCAAATGGGGGTTTTCGTCCTTGTCAGCAAATGCACTTAAAAATTTAAAGTTGGTTTTAGGGCTTATGGAAGTATAGTCTTGTATTTGCCAACCTATTTCGTCTCCTGCGCTGCTTACCATTGCATAAAATCTTCGTCCACCTACTTTAAAGTCCATTGACTTTGTTTTTGATATATAAGGTTTTGGTGCCCACCATTGATCCAGTAGTTCTTTTTTAGTAAACGCGTCCCAAACCAATGAAAGGTCAGCATCAAATTCTCTTGTTATGAATACCGTTTTTGTTGCTTTATCAACGGTAAAATCAAATAATAGATTGTTCATTTTTTCTGTTTTTTTAGTGTTAATAATACGTTGTCGAGTTGATTGAATTGAGTTTGCAGGATATTTCTGAATTGATCGATCCATTTGTCGATCTCTTTCACCTTGTTTGCATTGATGTGATAATAAATTTCTCTTCCTTTCTGTTCCTGCTTTACCAATTTACATTCAGTGAGTATTTTAATGTGGTTGGATACAGCTTGCCTGCTCGAATTAAAATGCTCAGCGAGAGCATTTGGTGTCATAGCATGCGAGGCAAGCAAAACCAATATTGCAAAAACATCCCGTCTTGTTTCCATTAGTTTATAATTGCGCAATCATTTGCTTGCAAATATACATGCAATTACCTGATTGCGCAAATTTTTTGAATTATTTTTTGGGAGCAGGTTGTTTTATGCAAAAAGAAATGAAAAGGCCACTAAGTTTCCTTTAGTGGTTAAGTAAAGAAGCTGTTGTAAGTTAACCATTCTGATCTCACTTCTCAAAACATTAAAAAAGGTCAATATTAAGCTCTTTTTTCTTTTAATAACTGGCAAATCTAAATTGTAATTCTTTACAACTACCTGTATAAAACCGGTCAAGTTTTTTCGAATATAAAATATAAACGGATGCCATACCGCGAATAAAAACAAAAAAGCAGAGTAAAAACTCTGCTTTTAACGTACCCCAAAGGGAATGAATCCGAACCGTGGCTTAAAATCATTCAAGATATATTAAAAAAGGGCAAAAGTTGAATCCAAGAAACGGCAAATCCAACAGTGAACCTGGCATAGTTTTTAGTGTTCTCAGGTTATGGAAACAAAAGAGCTAAAGGGTGAGCGAGTAAGGCGCTACACATCAAACAAAATGTTAAAATTACAACGATATCATCAACAACATTGATTATTGTATAAAAAAACCCTCGGAAATACCATCCCGGATAAGGAAACTTGATAAAGAATGGATATTGAAAGGGTATTGGAAACTAACATCTCCATCCTGGCCCTGATAGGGCTAACATTGAGCGTTTTTGTTAATCCTTATTGGTTGATACTTTCGGGACCTTAAACCAACCAGGTACTTTTACCTCTGATGCTAACAGAATCTTTGAGGCGTGTTTGTAGCTCGTCAGCAATCGTCAAACCCATTTTAAATGCCTCTGCTTTATTCCTTGTTTCGTGAACCACTATTTTTCTATTCTTGTGATATACTAAACTTACCTGGTAGAAAGAGAAATCATTGTTTTCGTAATCTTCGACCGAACAAGCCTCACATTTGGCAAATAGCTGTTTAAATATTAAAACATAATCTACTTTGGGTAAAGGCTCAAATGCCCCCCACTTGAAAATACCAAGAATACTTTCTTGTAATTTATACATGCGCTTTTCAAGATCTAAGTAGGTTGCAAACTGCCGTATCCAGTTGCTTATACCTTTTCTCTCTCCTTTTATTATCACCGAACTATCCATAAAATTTCCTTTCTTACCTTTTGCAACGATTACATGTAACTTTCCAGTACTGACTTCAATTGATTTGCCGATACAACTCCTGCCTGTCGCCATTTCATTTCCCCGTCTTTGAAAATTGTCAGTGTGGGAACACCTTTTATCTTATATTCTAACGCAGCCATTGGATTTTTATCGACATCAATCTTAATGATTGATGCTTTATCACCAATCATCTCTTTTAATTCTTTAAGAATCGGAGCCATCATCTTACAAGGACCGCACCATTCAGCGTAGAAATCAACCAGAACCGGTTTATCTCCTTTTATTATTTCTAAAAAATTCATTTTTCCTCCTCATTTGTGATTTTTCCAATAGCGCAACTCACATACGACTTTACATTTGTTGTCACTTTTTCAAAACCTTTTACAGTTCCAGTTTCAGGATAGCCCAAATCTTTCAACTTGATTTTAACGGCAGCGAGTGTATTCTCTCCTTGGTAATCCACCTCAACAGTTCCTTGTTGCATATCTATTTTAACCTCGTTTACATTTTTGATGGTCAATAAGCCATTCTTAATGGAGCTCACACAACCTCCACATTTAAGGTTCTCGACATTTATTATTGCTTTCATAATATGTGTTTTATCTGTTTATATAATCATTACAAGGGCATTTATTTTACTTCTTTAAATGTAACGTCATCCAGTGATTCCGAATATGACTTACGTTTCGCTTGTGGCCGATCTGTCTCACATCCGGAAGGTCCACAACACGTAGCGTTAAAAAAAGCTTGCAGGAGTAATATAGCTCCTATCAGACCCAATATCCAGTCGTGGTTACTAAAAGCGAAGTATGTTACAATCAGGCCTAGCCCTAGTCTCAAAACCCGTACTATTGCCCAGCCTTTTAGCATTCTGTTCTTTAAAATATTTTTCATCGTTATTGATATTTTGTTTTACAACACAAATTTCGTAACAAACGCCTTGAAAGTTTGTAACATATGTTGCATTCCCTAGCTGCGACTCATTCATTTCAATCCAATGTAACATTTGTAACCGTCCTTAGTAATAAACAGTCGGAACTTTGCCTAAAGATTTTAAATGGAAATAGCAGGTTATTTATCATCGATTATTATCGGTATATCTTTAGGACTTATCGGTGGGGGTGGTTCTATTCTCACAGTACCGGTATTGGTTTATTTGTTGAACGTAGAACCCGTTACAGCAACAGCATACTCTTTGTTCATTGTGGGTACTAGCAGCCTAATTGGTGCCTGGCCCAAATACAAACAGGGTTTAGTGAATATAAAAACTGCTGTTGTGTTCGGTATACCATCAATTGTAGCTGTGTTCGCAACCCGGAAGTTTATTGTGCCGGCAATTCCAACTGAAATATTTCACTTGGGCGAATTTGTGATTACAAAGTCAGTACTTATGATGATCCTTTTCGCAGTTCTAATGGTAGCTGCTTCATTTTCTATGATCCGTAATAAGAAAAATAAAAGTTCGGAACAAGTGTGCGATCAGAAATTCAATTATCCGCTGATCATAATAGAAGGTAGTATCGTCGGTGTGTTAACCGGACTTGTTGGAGCTGGCGGCGGATTCCTGATCATACCTGCGCTTGTCATGCTAAGTAATTTGCCGATGAAAATGGCTGTCGGAACCTCTTTGCTCATTATTGCTGCGAAATCTTTAATCGGCTTCACCGGTGACATCTCCATAAATTCCGGAAATACGAATTGGACTCTGTTGCTGGGTGTTACAGCACTCGCTATTATCGGAATACTTGTTGGAAATCGTCTTTCAAAAAAAATAGACGGGAACAAACTCAAAAAGGGATTTGGATGGTTTGTGCTGGTGATGGGGGTTTACATTATTATCAATGAGCTGTTTTTAAAGGCTGGCGCTGGTCATTAGGTAACACATGTTACAGAACACGGCCATATGTAACTCTTGTTACCGTTTCGCACCGACACCCTGAGTAATTTTGAATCATAAAACAAATACAAAATATAAAGTCATGAAAATAGAACAAATTTACACCGGATGTCTGGCACAAGGTGCCTACTACATCACTTCGAATGGTGAAGCTGCCATTATTGATCCGTTGCGGGAAGTTCAACCTTATATAGACCGCGCTGTAAGAGACGGAGTAAAAATCAAATATGTATTTGAAACGCATTTCCATGCCGACTTCGTGTCGGGCCATGTAGATCTAAGCAGAAAAACCGGAGCTGACATTGTCTATGGCCCTAATGCAAATCCTGAATTTACAGCGATCGTCGCTAAGGATAACCAGGAGTTTAAACTTGGCAATGCCACCATTAAAGTAATACATACACCCGGACACACAATGGAAAGCTCATGTTTTTTGTTGGTGGATGAAAATGGAAAAGAAACCGCGCTATTTAGCGGTGACACGCTTTTTCTTGGAGATGTGGGACGCCCTGATCTTGTTCAGAAGGCAGCAGGTATGACCCAGGAACAACTGGCCGGTTTATTATATGATTCTTTGTACTATAAAATTCTGCCTTTGCCGGATAGCGTGATGGTTTATCCTGCACACGGTGCCGGTAGCGCTTGTGGAAAAAACATGATGAAGGAAACAGTCGATAGGTTAGGAAACCAGAAAAAAATAAACTATGCTCTGAATCAACCCGGAAAAGCCACATTTATTAAAGCAGTAACTGATGATCTGTTACCTCCTCCTGGTTATTTCGGTATGAATGTGGCCATGAATAAAAAAGGGTATGACAGCTTTGATAATGTTCTGCGAAAAGGATTAAATGCTTTGTCGCCTTCTGAACTTGAAACCACCAAACAGGTAATCGATGCCTTGGTTCTTGATGTCCGTGAAGCAGGAGAGTTTGCCAAGGGCTTTATTCCGCAATCTATTAACATTGGTTTACGCGGTGATTTTGCTCCTTGGGTTGGAGCTTTGGTGGTTGATGTTAAACAGCCAATAATTCTGGTAACAAAAAACGGAGATGAGGAAGAAGCTGTTACTCGTTTGTCACGAGTTGGCTTTGATAATGTGATCGGATATTTGAAAGGTGGATTTGAAAACTGGAAAGCATCAGGAAAAGAGATCGATTCGGTAAACAGGATATCAGTCGAGCAATTTAGAGATGAGTTAAAGATTGGAGTTAGTACAGTGATTGATGTAAGAAAAGAATCGGAATACGCTGCCGAACATGTAAAAGAAAGCTACAGTATGCCTCTTGCCTATGTTAATAGTTGGTTCAACAACATGGATAATGCTAAACCTTTCTATCTGCATTGCGCAGGTGGCTATAGAAGCATGATAGCCGCAAGTATCCTTAAGTCGAGGGGCATTCACAATTTTAAGGAGATTGCAGGAGGGTTTGGCGCAATTGCAAAAACTGATGTGCCAAAAACCGATTACGTATGTCAAACTAAAATGATGAAAGCTTAACAAATGAAAACCTTGAGAGTAGCCGTTGTACACCTTTTGGTGGTACTCGGCTTTACAAAATGTGATTCACAAACAAAACCAGAAACAATGAAGTCAAACAATAATGCATCATCAAACGAAATTATTGTTGATGTAAGAACAAAAGAAGAATGGTTGCAAGACGGTCACTCCGATTGCTCGGTAAATTATCCGCTTGATCAATTCGTTGATAAAATTGAAGAGTTAAAGAAGTATGATAAAGTTACGCTTGTATGTCGTAGTGGCGCGCGTGCCGGGGTAGCGAAATCAAAACTCATTGGCGCCGGCTTTAAAAACAAGGTTGAAAACCTTGGCTCCTGGAAAAATATAGTTTGTAGTAAATAACACGAAAGTAGAATATGAATTGGATAAATCAACCCTGGCCCTGGTACATAGCAGGGCCTTTACTCGGACTTATTGTCCCTACGCTTTTACTGATAGGCAATAAAGCTTTCGGAATTAGTTCTTCTTTACGTCATACCTGCGCAGCATGCTTTCCCGCAAACATCAAATTCTTTCAGTACGACTGGAAAAAAGAAGTCTGGAATTTGTTTTTTGTCGGAGGCGTAACGCTTGGTGCTATTTTGACCACACTTCTGATGCCTAATAGTGGTAACATGAATATCAATACTGAATTAGCTGCCGAACTGAACAAATATGGAATTACAGATTATTCCGGTCTCATACCCTCGAAGTTGTTTTCCTGGCAAGCCTTGTTTTCGCTGAGAGGGGTCATTATGATCGTGGGTGGTGGGTTCCTGGTGGGTTTTGGCTCCAGGTACGCAGGGGGATGTACCTCCGGACATGCTATTTCAGGAATTGCAAACATGCAACTTCCTTCGTTAATAGCAACCTGTTGTTTTATGGCGGGCGGATTCCTTATGAGCAATGCTATCTTACCATTCATACTAAAATTATAAAACTTCAATTATGAAAATAAAAGATATAAATAAAGAATCGGAGGAGTTTCAGCAGCGAGCCTTAGATACTGTCTGCGTAAATGAATCACATATCGAACATCCCTGGTGGCACAATTTAAAGTACGTGTTTGCAGGAATTTTATTTGGAATAATATTCATTAAAGCCGAGATCATCTCTTGGTTCAGAATGCAGGAAATGTTTCAATTGAAGTCTTTCCACATGTACGGGATCATCGGGTCGGCAATTGCTGTGGCAGCCCTAAGCATCTTTCTGATTAAAAAATTTAATGTAAAAACAATTTATGGAGAAGAGATCGAATTTCATCCAAAAATATTTAATAAAGGTCAGATTATAGGAGGATTGTTATTTGGACTCGGATGGGCTATGACCGGCGCATGTCCCGGCCCTTTGTTCGCGCAAATAGGAACCGGAACAACAGTCATCGTAGTGGGTTTGTTAAGTGCTTTAGCCGGAACATGGGTATATGGGTATTTCAGAGATAAGCTGCCGCATTAAGTCATGTAAAAGATTGGCGATGAAACAAGCTGTAATAATATTTTCTCTCGCTTGTGCCTTGCAGATATCTGCCCAGGATCATCATATCACGATGGATAAAAAAACAAATAGTCTTTGCTTAAAAGAATGCTTTACCAAAGCAGAATGGGAGTTTCACAACAGAACATTTTTCATGGCAACAATTAATGAAGGAGCCCTCAAAGACGATTACGCGCTTGCGTCTGGTGCCGGACTGAGAATGCTCACCTTTCCATTCAAAGGTTTTCAGGCAGGTGTGAGTGGGTTCTTTACTTACAATGTTTTCTCAAGCGAACTGTTTAAACCCGATTCACTAACTGGTTTACTAAATCGTTACGAAGCAGGACTATTCGATATTGAAAATTACAGCAACAAAAGCGATCTTGATAGACTTGAGGAATTATATCTCAAATATACTTTCAGTAAAAGTTCGATAACAATTGGGAAAATTAACCTGAATACACCTTTTTTTAATCCACAGGACGGCCGCATGCGACCCACGCTTGAAGAAGGGGTATGGTTGAGTATACTTGAATCAAAAAAAATTGCAGTAAGCGGAGGTTGGATATGGGATGTATCACCCAGATCAACGGTCAGATGGTTCACCGTCGCAAAGTCAATCGGTGTTTATCCTGTTGGAATTAACTCTTACGGGAATAAATCATCGTACGCTGGCGAAATTGAAGGAAACTCGGGCATGGGAATTATTAATCTTCATATTAATTCCGGTAAAAATATCAAGATTAACCTATGGAATTCTTTCCTCGAAAATGTCATGAACACAGCTATTATCGAAATTAAACTGGAACAGAAAAAAGGGCATCACATAATTTATGAAAATGCTCTGTTCATTCATCAGGACGCGTTAAACAATGGGGGCAATGCAGATCCTCTCAAAACATATATGGATAAGGGTAGTGCGTCAAATGCTGTAAGCGTTCAGGTAGGCCTTGCGGCTAAAAAAATCAATACAAGTATTAATTATACTCACATTACGGGCGATGGAAGATATTTGATGCCTCGTGAATGGGGTCGCGAACCATTTTATACATTTCTGCCTCGCGAACGGAATGAAGGCTTAGGTAATGTCCATGCGTTTATGGGCAAAATTGCTTTCACAAATGCGATTCCTGGAACTGGAGTGTCTTTGGCTTACGGATACTATCAATTACCAAACGTCCAAAACTTCAGGCTTAACAAATATGGTTTACCTTCCTATCATCAGGTTAATCTGGAAATTAACTACATGTTTGAAAAGGTGCTGAAGGGACTACAGTTAAAGGCTTTGATTGCTGGAAAATTAAATCAGGGTGAGATTTACAATAATCTGAAGTATCTTTACAATAAAGTAGACATGCTTAATTTTAATCTTATAATGGACTTTAAAATATGATAACATCAGAAGAGCTTAAACACAAACTCAATCCGATTTTTGAAAAGGGGCTGGTCGACGAGATTCAAGAGTTCGCCAAAGTGATTGAAGTTAAAGAAGGAGAAGTGGTGCTCGACTATGGAAAAAACATCACCTTCATGCCCCTCGTTCTGTCTGGTACACTTCGTGTAATGAGAAAAGACGAAGAAGATAAAGAAATTCTCTTGTATTACTTGAGCAATAACGAAAGTTGCGCGATGGCATATGCTTGTTGCATGGAAGCAAAAAAAAGTGAGGTGAGGATGGTGGCAGAGGATAATGCCGAGATCATTAAATTACCTCATCAAAAACTCGATAGCTGGTTGCACAAATACCCTTCCTGGAAAACCTATGTTTTCACAAGTTTCACTCACCGATTCAATGAGCTGCTAAAATCTCTGGATTCATTGGCATTTCATAAATTGGATCAAAGGCTGATTAAGTATTTACAAAACAAATCGAAAATATTAGGTAAAAGTTCTCTCCCGCTTTCCCATAACCAGATAGCAGAAGAACTCGGAACCAGCAGGGTTGTAATTTCCAGATTATTGAAACAGCTTGAGAATGATAAAAAGATAGTGTTATACCGTAACGAAATTAAACTACTGAGCACATTTGACATATAATTTCTTTATGATAGATGAGATTATAGAAACCAAGAAGACGTACTCCCTCTTTGAGATAAAAGTTTTCTGCAAATATCTTTGCCGGAGTTGAACCGAACTGCCCTGTTTTACAAGCGTTTATATATCGCAACTTTTCGGTCACAAAAAAACCGCCTGACAATCAAGCGGTTTTCTGTTTCGTACCCCGAGCCGGACTCGAACCGGCATGTCAGTGAAGACAATGGTGTTTGAGACCATCGCGTCTACCAATTCCGCCATCGAGGCATTTTGCTTTTAAA
>JAJONO010000031.1 GCA_021323535.1 Bacteroidota bacterium | reverse complement strand
CCGGCCGACATTTGCGAGTATTGAGTTGTAAAATCAATAAGGGCAGGGTTCTTGAAGAACTCATTCACGTCCACTTTAAAATTGATTTGTTTTGTTGCTGAAGCTGCGAGATCAACAGTAGTGCTTCCTCCAAAATTAATCGAGAAAGCTTTCTGAACTTTGTTTACCCCACCGTAACCACCAATGTGGTATTCAAGGATTTTTGCAGTGGCTCCCGATTTAGGTGCTGTTCCTTCAAGTTTAAACATAATGTAGCCTGTGCTCCATGTCCAGAACATGTCTCCCGCCACGCTTGTTGAAAGATCGCCATCCTGTGCGCCTGAACAATTACGAGCACTGTCAACTCCCAGAGTAAAACTTACTGATTTGTAAGTCCCCTTCGGGACATTGGCAATCGTAATAAGTGTTGTTGATGGTGAAGAATGTTTTACGAGGTGATAACTGTTAGGTTCAACATAAGTGGAGTTATCACTTTTTACAAGAATAACATTAGAGATGTAGTAATTGAATTTTGAAACTTTGAAAGTATCTCCTTTTGGATTAACGTAATCCTGGTTGAACACCAGCGCCTGGTTGTCTACCATATTTACAAAACCTAGTTTCATGGTTCCTGTTTCATTTACTGGTGTTTCAGGCTCCGGGTCTTTTTTATCCTTTTTGCACGACACAGCCGTTATGGTAATGAACAGCGCCGCGAAAAGAAATGGTTTCAGAATTTTCATGAGACTAATTTACAAAAAATACCATAAAAAAAGGCCGTCGTTCAGACAGCCTTTCTATAATAATTTTAAAGTTTATTATGGCAGAGTAATGGCGTAAGTCTGGCCATTGATGGTGATAGTAGCGTTTAAATCGCAGGTACCGGTACCAAAGTTAATGGTTCTTACAGGACGGCTGCCTGGTACATAAGAAATGGTACCGCTGATGAATGGGTGACGGTGAGGCTGGGCAATAGGATTTGGTGTACAGTTAAAATCCCTGATAAGGTTCGAAGCTGTAGCTGTATAGTTTTCGCCTTTTGCATTTACACCGCTCGATGATCCGTTAATAAGAACTACAGCTTTTAGCCAGTTAATCGCATTCGATTGTCCGTTGTAGCAGTTTACATCACTGGTATTGTAAAGTTCTTTGGTGCGGTTACAATTCCAGCTTATTACTTCATTATTGGCTTTTGTAATCTGAATGTCAGAAACAATGCTCCAGGTAAGATTGGTTCCCGGATTTGGTCCCGGAGGAAGGCTTGAAGAAGTAGTGTTGGTTACGGTTTTACCATTGATGGCAACAAGGTTTCCGTCTACATAATAGCCCGAGGATGTTACCACCATTTTAAAGCCCGGGTTCCTGTACCATTTTGTAGAAGCTGAAACATTCGGGAAATTGAAGATCACTTTTCCTTTTCTTACACGGCCATCGGCTCCTGTGCAACCTGTTGTTCCAAAATCAACCGTGTGCGAAACAGCTACTGAAGTAGTTGCAATGGTAGTGTACGATGAGGAAATAGTGGCGCAGGCAGCCGCAAACATGAATCCTGAAATTGGTTCAATGAGCTTGTACGTTGTTAATGTTGAGTTTTCAGACAACTGGCTGCCCATAGCGGTTAGATCATTATCGGCATTTTCGGCGAGGTTATTATCCTGTGCGGTTCCCTGTTCGCTGTCCGGTTCGTCTTTTTGAGTGTCTTTCTTCCTGCAGGATGTGAAGGTAAGAGAAGCAGCAACCATCGTGGCTACCATTACAAAAGTGATTCTTGAAGTTTTCATATGTTGTATTTTCTTTTCAGTAGGATTATAAATGTAGGGAAAGGTTTAATCGCTTTTAAAAAAATTTTGATGTTGCAGGCTTTAGGCATATCTTAGCTTTCCTTTAAATAAGTGAACAACGAAGCTTATATAACCGATTATTTTAAATCCGATAAAGAACCGGGAGGCGACTTAAATCTTTCGTTATTTATTGAAAATCAGTTGTTTATGTTCGCTGTCTTTAATGCAGACTTTACATCGGTTTCTGAGATCTGTCATGTGAGAATAAACGCTGGCGGAATAAAAGGTAACTCCTTAAACGATCATCTCACATTTCTCTTTAATAATTATCGTTTAACTCAAAGAAAATTTAAACAGGTAAATATCTGTGTGCTCAACCATCATTTTTCTTTAACGCCCGAATCTTTTGCCATGTTCGAAAACGCAAAATCGTTCCTGAAATTTTCGAGTGGGGAAGAGGAGATGAAGAATTCTTATTCATACCGGTTCGATAACATCAATTTTTGTTACAGTATAGAAAACGATCTTGTTCCTTTTCTTGAAAAACAATTTAAGAATGCTACAGTGAGACATGCAGGCGCTGTTAACATCAACCTGCTGTTCAGCAATAATTCATTAAAGAGCTGTAACCTCTTCCTCAATTTCAACAAAGGTGTTTTTGAACTGGCAGCTAAAGAAAATAATAAACTTCTTTACTATAACGTGTTCAATTACGAAACCAACGAAGATGTTCTATATTATTTGCTGTTTATGATGGAGCAATACGAACTTAATCCTTTAACCTGTAAACTGTCTGTAGCCGGACAAATAGAAGCGGATGGAGAACTCCTGAAATCGATCCGTAAATATGTAAAGACTGTTACACTCGCGGTAAATGACAAATCGTTCAGTAAGAGTTTTGCCGATGTAAAATTACCCGATCACTATTTTTTCTCACTTACAAACCAGCATCTGTGCGCATTATAAACGGAAGTCATAAGGGTAGGGTCATTAAGGTTCCTAAAGGATTACCTGTAAGGCCAACAACAGATTTCGCGAAAGAGGGCCTGTTTAATATCCTCACAAATAAAATTGATTTTGATTCTGTAAAATTTCTGGATCTGTTCAGCGGAACCGGACATATTTCTCTTGAGTTTGCTTCGCGGGGATGTAAACATATTACATCCATTGATAAAAATTTTCAATGTGCCGGTTTCCTCAGGTCAACCAGTAAAGAACTTGGGTTTGATATTAACGCTGTAAAAGGAGATGTGTTTGATTACTTAAAGAAAAGCAAAACAAAATACGATCTCATTTTCGCCGATCCTCCTTACGATCTACCCAACATTGAAGAAATTCATTCACTCGTTTTTGAAAAAGACATTCTCAATGAAAATGGATTACTCATTATTGAGCACGGACCAAAAACCGACCTGAGTTCTAAAGATCATTTTTCGCAACACAGGAAATATGGTAACGTGAATTTTTCTTTCTTCGAGAAACTCCCCTGATTTCTCGCAAAGTGCCGCTAAGGTTTCGCGAAGAAACGCCAAGCCTGAATAACTTTGCTGTCCTTTGCGAAATCTTTGCGTGCTTTGCGGGAAATTGACAAGAACTATTTAAGTACCCCGGTTTCTTTCCCGATCTGTCTCATCAACTCCCTTACTTTTTCGGCAGAGATGTTATCATTGGTGGCTCTTACATAAGTATCGGTAAGGGTCATAATGTTCTGGTGGTAGAACTTTTTCATTTCGTCAACCGTCATATCTTTCGTCCATAAATCAATCCGCAGAGTATTATTTTCATTTGAATCCCAGAGAGCGATCATGGCGCTTCTGCATTCGCTTTTTTCTCCTGTATCAGGAGCGTCCCATTCTATTTTGTGAGGTAAATTATTTTCGTCAACGGTAACTTTAAATTTAATTTCGCTTGTTTTCATAAGTATATAAGGATTAAATAAGGGGGAGAGGGTACCCACTTACTCTTCTAAAATTTTGAACTCAACCCTCCTGTTTTGTGCATGTTCAACTTCACTGCAATTTACGTTATTGCCACATTTGTTAAGGAGTTTGCTTTCTCCGTAACCTACTGAAATAAGTCTTGATTCTTCAATGCCGGCTTTCGATACATATTCACGTGCGGCTTTGGCGCGCATCTGGCTCAGTTTTAAATTATCGGCATCGTTACCTTTGCTATCGGTGTGCGCACTTAGTTCCAGTTTAACGTTTTTATTAGTGTTCATCACAAGAATAACTTTGTCAAGAATTTCCCGGGCCTGTGGCAACAAATCATATTTTCCGAAATCAAAAAGAAGGTTTTCAACGATGGTGCGTTTGGCGCCGCTAATACTACGTTTATTGCTTTTTGGTTCACCGGTAACCAGGTCAAGCCACGGATCATCAATTTCAATGTCTTTTAGTTTGCTCATTTCGGTAGCAAGAGGCTTGTATTTGAATTTAGCGCCTTTTTCGTGTGTCATGATTTTGATCATGTTATCTTCGGTGCTGTATACAAGAATATTATTGAACACATCAAGAATGTTATTCGAATTCTCTGCACTCAGATAAAAGCGTTTTAAGAAAGGAAGGTATTTGAAACGAAACTGCCCGAAGTCATCGGTAAGAGCGCTGTCAATGACCTGGTAATCGTCGTTAAGTAAAAGTATTTTTAGTTTACCAATAGGGTTGTTAATGTTATCTCCATACAGTTTCGCTTTTACATTCATTCTCATTTCATCTTCGCCAATGGTAATGTCATTGAATGTCTTGTTGTAATCGCTGGTTATTTTTATAGATCTTCTTGCAGCTGCCAGTGTATCCATATTCGCTACAAATTTATCGTCCTTGTTCAGGAAATCAATTCTCTCTCCGTTACCAACTTCTTTTGAGTCAACACCAATAAAGTAAGTATTATCGGGTTTTACATCTTCAAACACAAATGTTCCAAGTACATTCGTGGTTGTTTTACGGATAATAGTATTACGTTTATTGGCCAGGTAAATAGTCTTATTAACCAGGAATTTCTTTTGTCCGGCTGACGCGAGAATTAATTTTCCTCCTACATTGTATGTGAAATTGTTATCGGTTAGATTTTTAACGTCTTCGTCTTTCAGACTTATCTCGCAACCGCCCGTCGCGTATTTTGCTGTACTTACTTTTTTATGATCAGAATTAAATAAAGTGATTTCGCCATTGTTAAGATCGTTCTCTTTTGATTCAATTTTTATTTTACCTACTTCCGAAGCCTTTATTCCCGTAAAGGCGAACATTCCTGACCGGTTCGTTCTGGTAGATTTAATGATTTGCCCTTTTTTGTTGAATAAGGTGATACTCTTGTTAGTGATGGATAATTTCAGGTTTCCGTTAAGGCAAGCACGGCCGGCGATTGTTACCGGTAACTCAATCTTAGGTGCATCAGCTTTCTGGTCGTATGGATTTACATCCTCCTTAATTTTAATGATCTTCCTCGCGAAAGCGTTATTATAAGCAGTATCGTCCACCATTTTAGTGAGGCCGTTATAAACCACCTTATGGAATGGCTTTACAAAAACAGTTGTATCAACGTCCTCATCAGTTTTGTAAAAGAAAGGCACATTCAATTCGTAAACCATGTTATAGGCCTTTTTATCGATAGGAATATTGTTGGCAATAACTTCCATGAACATCACCGGGCACTGGGCGTTCTGGAAATAGATCCTGTAAATTTTCCCGAAATCAAGCTTTATTGTAAAGTCAGAAGAGGTTTTAGTATCCGATTTCTGGACAATATCATTTCCGTCTTTTACAAATATTTTTGTGTTATAGATTTTTGAATTGTTTAGCTGGTTATGGCCAATAATTGTAACCTGCGACCACATTGAAAAACATAAGAGACATAAAAAGAATATAATGGGAATCTTCTTCATCATTTTAAAGTATAAAAATAGAATTTTCCTTTAGATTACCAAACTTTAATGCAAAGCGTTTTTTATGGTTTTTATTAACTCAGAGTTGAGATGCGGATGATAGCTCCTTACCGGTATCACCAGTTTTTTAGGACCCTTCAGTTTTTTCATGCCCTTATTATATTGCTGAGTTACTCTCTCGAGATAGTTAACAGGAATTTTTTGTTCGTAGGAACGTCCCCTCGTCTTAATGTTCTTTTTCAGATTTTTGGTAGATGTATCTAGGTAAATAACCAGATCAGGTTTTGGCAATTGTTGTTCCAGCGCGTTAAAATGTTTCTTGAAAAAAGTATAATCTTTTTTGGAGAGATTTACCTTAGCGAACCAAAGACATTTATAAATACTGTAATCGCTCACTACAAGATGTTTTCCGTTTTTAAAAACATCTCTTATTTGTTGAAACCTGCTTAGCAGAAAACTATATTCGAGAGGAAAGGCATAAACCTCAGGCTCCCTGTAGAATAAAGGAAGAAGGTCGTTCTTTTCAAATTGTTCAGGGAGAAACCCAGCGTTGAGTTTAGACGATAATTCTTTAGCTAATGTGGTTTTTCCCGAACCAATGTTTCCTTCAATACAAATGTAATGTACCTGGTTTATCGCTTTTACCTCAAGGGTGTCTTCGCATTCTTCGAGCAAAACGCTTATACTTTTGCCAAGTAAAGGATGAATAAAATCAGGTGCAATGTCGTTAAGAGGCTGCAATACAAAACGCCTTAAATGAAGTCGTGGATGTGGCACCTGGAAATGGTTTCCGGCAATAACGTCCTTATTAAAAAAAAGCACATCAATGTCTATGATCCTGTCGCCGTTCTTGTTTTTTGTACGAACACGGCCCAGTTTTTTCTCAATTTCGAGTATCTTTTTCAGAAGGATTTCCGCGGCTGCCCTGGTTTTGATATGAATGACCTGGTTCAGGAATTTGTTCTTTGATTTGCTTCCCCAGGCGTCGGTTTCGTAGATGTTCGACTGTGTAATGATTTTGCCGAACGACTCAGATACAAGAGCTTTAGCAGTATTAAGATTCTGCAAACGGTCGCCTAAATTTCCGCCCAAACATAAAAAAACCTCGTTCATACAATCTTTAGCAATTTAGAAATTAAACTGCTTATTTTTACAAATTAATTACAAATATAGGAATAAGCCAGCGATGGAAATGAATGCAGGCTATGGTTTGTTCCTTAATAACTAAAACAAAAACATCTTATTATGAAGCAGTTCTTTGGCGCATTTTTCGGATCGGTAATTGGTATTATTATAGCTACTGTTATAGCGGTACTAATCATTGTTGGAGCCATTAAATCAAGTATTGGCGGGGCGCTCAAAGACGAGCATGCAACCTCCATTGTAAAAGATAATTCTATTCTAAGGATAGAACTCGATGGGTCAATCATCGATCGTGAAGTGGAAAATCCTTTTGCGGAAATTGAAGGGCTAAAACAATTCTCACAGGCCGACGGGATAGGATTGAACATGCTTCTTCGCAAAATTAAAGCGGCGTCGGCCGACGATAAGATCAAAGGTATTTATCTTGATATGAAGAATCTTATGGCGGGCTACGCCAATGTTACTGAGCTCCGCAACGCGCTTCTCGATTTTAAAAAGTCAGGAAAGTTTGTTTATTGTTATGCAGAAGTGTATGATCAGCGGTCATATTACCTGGCTTCAGCGGCCTCTAAAGTATTCGTAAATCCTCAGGGGGCCATTGAGTTCAAAGGATTGAGCATGAGTTTAATGTTTTACAAGCAAACACTCGAAAAATTAGGCGTGGATATGCAGGTGTTCCGCCATGGGAAATTTAAAAGTGCCGTGGAGCCTTTTCTGCTCGATAAAATGAGCGAAGCCAATCGCCTTCAGTCCGAAACATTTCTCAATAGTATCTGGAACTCCATGCTCGAAGGAATTGCAAAGGAAAGAAAAGTAAGCATTGATGATCTTAATAAATGGGCCAACGAACTTTCCATCGAAGACCCTGAATCGGCCGTTGGAAAACTGGTTGACGCTACAGCTTACGAAGATGAAGTAATAACTGAACTAAAAAAGAAAACCGGCGTGGCCGAAAAAGATAAACTCAATTTTCTGGAATTTGGAAAATATGATCCTAAAACAAAATTTGATGCGAAAGACAGAAACACACAGATCGTAGTGATCTACGCAAGTGGAAATATTTCAAGTGGTGATGGCGGCAACGATGAAATTGGAAGCGACAGAATCGCCAAAGCTATCCGCGAAGCAAGACTAAACGATAAAGTAAAAGCAATAATCCTTCGTGTAAATTCACCGGGTGGAAGTGCTCTTGCAAGCGATGTAATGTGGAGAGAAGTAGTTCTTGCTAAAAAAGCAAAACCTTTTATTGTGAGTATGGGTAACCTTGCAGCCAGTGGCGGTTACTATATCAGCTGCGCGGCTGACAGAATTTTCGCCCAGCCAAATACAATTACAGGTTCAATAGGTGTCTTCGGAATTATTCCGAACCTTCAGAAAGCATTCGAACAAAAGCTGGGAATTACCATTGATACCGTAAATACCAATAAACATAGCCATCTTGGTTCGCCGTTCCTTCCCATAAAAGAAAAAGAACATGAATACATTCAGAAGAGCGTGGAAAAAATTTACGACGTATTTACAAAACGTGTTGCCGAAGGTAGAAAGATGGAACAAAGCGCGGTGGACAGCATAGGTCAGGGAAGGGTTTGGTCTGGTGCCGACGCTATTAAAATAGGATTAGTGGATGAAATTGGGGGCCTGGATGACGCCATCGCTTATGCTGCCAAAAAAGCAAATCTTAAAGATTACAAGCTGATAGAAATGCCGAAACAAAAACATCCTTTCGAAGAACTTCTTGGAAAAGCAGAAGATGATGTTGAAACACGCATTATTCAGAAAAATCTGGGCGTTACCTATTCTTATCTGAAGCATATTCAAACAATTATTTCTGCAAAAGGGGTTCAGGCAAGACTACCTTTTGAGATGGTTATTGAATAGGCTATATTATTGATTTATAAGGTTTTATTTAATCCTTGATAGTCTGGCAGAAATAAGTTATATTTAAAACTTATTCACTATGTCGGAATTGCCCCTTACCAATACTTTAACTCATGAAATTGATGAGTTAAACCGCGAGGCCTGGAACCTGAATCGCGAAAATTCCGCTAAAGCGTTGGAACTGGCCAATGAGGCGCTTGAAAAATCAACCGGACTTGATTACACAAAAGGAATTGCCTTTGCCAAACGTACCATTGGAGCCTGTTATATCTGGACCTCCAGGAACGACGATGGTGTAAAATATTCTCTTGAAGCTAATAATCTTTTTAAAGCTCTTAAGGACAAACAAAATGGCGCCGTTGTTTACGTGAACCTCGGAACCAATTTTTATTTCATGTCTGATTACGATGCGGCTCTGAAGTGTTACAAGATGGGTTATGATCTTAATTCTAAAATCAGTTTTGAACCCGGAATGGCCGATGCCCTTAATGGCATTGGCACGGTATACTACACGATTCACCAGAATGAAAAAGCTCTTGAGGCCCTGCTCGAAGGAGAAAAACTCTGCCGTAAACACAATCACAAATCCAGCCTGGTGAAGATCCAGAACGGATTAGGGGAAACCTATTACAATCTTAAACAATACGATAAGGCCCTTAATTATTTTGAAGATTGTCTTACAGTTGTTAACGAAATAAAATCCATACAGGTTGAAGCATACACTTATGATGGAATGGGGCGTACCTATGCGGCCCTTAAGAAATTTGATAAGGCCGAAGAATATTATAACAAAAGTCTCGATATACGCCGACGTGTTTCTTTCAAAGTAGGCGAAGCAACAAACCTCACTAATATTGGTTATCTGTACATTCAAAAAAACGATATATCAAAAGCTATCGAGTATCTCAAAATGGCGTATGATTTATCATTGAAGATAGGATCAAAGGAAGCCGTTTACCAGTCAAGCGAAAAACTAGCTGAGTTATATGAACAACAGGGAAATGTTACAGAAGCATTCAGATATTACAAAATATTTCACCAGGCCAAAGAAGATGTAAGGAGTTTAAAAACCGAACAGCTTTCTAAAAGTTTCGAACTTCAGAATACCGTACTTCAGTCGGCCGCCGAAAAAGCCATTCTCGAAGAACGTGCCAAGGAGCTCGAAAATTTTTCGAACAGCCTCACAGTCATGAGCCAGGTGGGCCAGCAGATCATCTCAAGCCTCTCGGTTGCTACCATTGTTAACACGGTTTATAAAAGTGTAAACTCGTTAATGGATGCAAAAGGTTTTGGGATCGGCTTATTCAACAAAGCTGATGACACGATTATTTTCCCTCTTTATATCGAAGACGGTGAAACATTTGAAGATATTAAGTACGATATCACCGATAATAACCGCCTTACCGTAGTTTGTTATAACAAGGAACAGGAAATTGTCATCAACGATTTTGAATCAGAAATCGGTAAATACATTAAACAATCGGCCCAGCCAAAAGCGGGACGAAATGTAGAATCGATCATTTATCTTCCATTAAAATATAAAGATAGTCTCTTAGGTGTTATCACTGTTCAGAGTTTTAATAAGAACGCTTACGGGAATTACCATTTAAATATTTTCCGCAACCTTGCCACGTACACCGCTATTGCTATTGAAAATGCAAAACTGTATGAGGAACAGGAACAAAAGGTAGAAGAAAGAACCCAGGAACTCGTTAAAAGCAAAGAAGAAATTGAACGCGCTTATCAGATCAATAAAAAGATCAATGAAATTGGAAGGGAAATAACTTCTAATCTGAACCTCGGTAAGATCTTCAAAAAATTATATCACAGTATCAACGAAGTTATGTCGGTTGAATGTTTCGGGGTACGTATCTACAAGCCTGAAACAAATTCGGTTGAATATAAGTTTGAAATGGAAAGGGGGGAGCTTTACGATGAAGTAATGACTGTTCCTTTAACCGATGATAATAATTACACCGTTTGGTGCATCAAGAACCGTAAGGATATTTTCCTGAACGATAATAAAACCGAATATACCAAATATGTAAAACAGATCAGGGTAGTGAGTGGCGACATGCCAAACTCCCTTATGTTTACACCAATGATGATTGGAGAGAAACTCATTGGCGTTATCACGGTTCAGAGTTTCCAGTATCACGCTTACCAACCACACCATCTCGAAATTTTAAAAACACTTGCTACTTATACAGCCACCGCGCTTGAGAATGCTTACCTCTATGAAAACATGGAGGAAAAAGTAAACGAGCGTACCAAAGAAGTTGTAAAGCAAAAAGAACAGATCGAAAAAACGTTCGAGAACACGCGTCTCGTGAGTGAGATCGGTAAAGAAATTTCAAGTACGTTTTCTATCCGCGAGATCATCAGTAAAGTTTATACCAGTGTAAATAAACTTATGGATGCCACTATGTTTGGTATAGGTATTTTTGACAGGGAAAGCGGACGAATCAATTTCAGCGGTGTTATTGAGAATGGCAAAGAACTCGACGAATATTTTTATACACTTTCGCAAACCGAACGTCCCGCCGTATGGTGTTATACCAACCAGAAGGAATATGTGATCAATAATTTCAGCGAAGAATTTGTAAAAAACAAGAAGATCACAGACATTAAAGTTTTACAGGGCGACGCTACAGAATCTATTATTTATGTTCCGGTAACACAGAACGACAAAAAGATCGGCGTACTTACGGTTCAGAGTTATGTTCCGGATGCATACAACGATTATCATTTACAACTCATAAAAAGTCTCGCCGTTTATACCGCCATCGCTATCGATAACGCGTCGTTATACAACGACATGGAAGAAAGGGTTCATGAGCGCACGGCCGAGATCGAAAAAAATTACAACGATACTCAGTTATTGAGTGAGATCGCAAAAGAGATCAGCGCGTCTCTTTCAGTACAAACCATTATTTCTTCGGTTTACAAAAACATTAACGTGTTAATGAAAGCCGAAACTTTCGGGATCGCCATTTTTAATCCGCAGAACCAATGTCTCGAATTCAAAGGGTTTATTGAGAATGGCGCCAGGCTTGACGATTTCGCTATGGAAGTATCGAATGAAGAAAGGCTGGGTTGTATTTGTTTTAACAGGAAAGAAGATATTGTTATTAATAATTTTGCTGTTGAATATACCCGGTATCTTAAAGAAACGAAAAATCCAATTCTTGGTAACCAGAATGTTTCCATCATTTATTTACCTATAGTTTCTAAAGAAAGTACCATCGGTGTTCTTACTGTTCAGAGTCTGGAGAAAGACGCTTACTCTGCTTACCAGCTTAATATTTTAAAGAACCTGGCTATTTCCATTGGTATTGCGCTCGATAACGCGGCTCTTTACCAGAATATGGAAGAGAAAGTGAACGAACGTACTTCGGAGGTTGTAAAACAAAAAGAACAGATCGAGAAAACTTTCGAAAACACCCGCCTCGTAAGTGAGATCGGACAAGAAATTTCGACAACGTTCTCCATTGAAGAAATCATCAGTAAAGTCTATAACCGTATCAATAAGTTAATGGATGCTACCATGTTTGGTATTGGTATCTATGACCAGGAGTCAGACAGGGTATGGTTCAGAGGGGCTATTGAAGAAGCCAACAGGCTCGACGATTACAGTTACGCTTTAAGTGATAGTGGCCGTCCTGCCGTGATTTGTTTCCAGACACAAAAAGAAATTGTGATCCAGAATTTCACAGAAGAATTTGTGAAAAGCAATAAAGTGGCCACACGTAATTCGCTTCCGGGAAAAAATACGGAATCAATTCTTTACATTCCTCTAACACAAAATAATAAAAGGATTGGCGTAATTACTGTTCAGAGTTATGTGCCACACGCTTATAACGATTATCACCTCCAGTTATTAAAAAATCTGGCGCTTTACACGGCTATCGCTTTAGATAATGCTTCCCTTTATTCAGGAATGGAGGAGCGTGTAAAAGAGCGAACCGATGAGATCACCACAGCCTACGAAAATACGAGGTTGTTGAGCCAGATAGCGGAAGATATCAGCGCGTCTTTATCGGTTGAAACCATTAACAGCAAATTATATGAAAATGTAAATAAGCTGATGGATGCTACCATGTTTGGTATTGGTGTTTATAATCCTGCCAATAAAAATCTGGAGTTCAAAGGATTTGTGGAGAACGACCAGGTCATGGAAGATTTTGCTTACCTCGCAAACGATCCTAACAGGCTTGCTGCATATTGCTTCACTAACGAAGTTGAAATTTTAATTAACGATTATTCAAAAGAGTACAAGAAATATATTTCGGGTATGAAAGCACCGGTGTCGGGTAAAGACTCTACATCGATCGCATACATTCCTCTTTACGCAAAAGGAAAAATTATAGGTGTGTTCACCGTACAGAGTTTTGAGCCAAATGCGTATTCAGAATACCAATTCAACATCTTAAAAAATCTTGCGGTATCAATTGGTATCGCCCTCGATAACGCGAATCTTTACCAGAATCTCGAAGAAAAGGTGAAGGAAAGAACGTTAGAGGTAATCAAACAAAAAGATCAGCTCGAAAAAACATTCGAAGATCAGCGTACGCTTACCAAAATCGGTAACGACATTACATCTACCTTATCTGTTGAAGAGATCATTGATAAGGTGTATGCCAAGATCACAAGTCTTATGGACGCGGTGTGTTTTGGGGTTGGACTCTACAACAAAGACACGAAGAAAATTGTTTATCCTCTTTTCATTGAAGGGGAAGACAAATTTTCGGCCATGGTTTATGATATTACGGAGAAAGATAAACTCACCTATCTCTGTTATAATGACAATCGCGATATCATCATCAACGATTTTAAAGGCGAAGTCGAATCCTATGTTGGCAAAGTAAAACCACAGATGTTTGCGGGCCTCGATACACAATCAGTTATTTACCTTCCAATGGTTCTTAAAGAAAAAGTAATTGGTGTTATTACAGTACAAAGTACCAAAAGCAACGCTTATACCGATTATCATGTTCAGATCCTCAAGAATCTTGCTGTATATGTTGCCATCGCTATTGACAATGCCTTCCTGTATCAGAACATGGAGGATATGGTAGCAGAACGTACCAAAGAAGTTACCAAACAAAAAGAATTACTTGAGAAAAACTTTAACGACGTAAAACTTTCCGCTGAGATCGCTAAAGCCATTGCTTCATCACTTTCGGTAGAAACCATTGTATCTAAAGTTTATGAAAATGTAAGATCTATACTTAATGCCGAATCATTCGGTATAGGTTTGTATAACGAACAAAATCAGACTATCGGATTCTCCGGCTTTATTGAAAAAGGGGAGAAGCTTCCGTATGTTGAAGTATCGCTTAACGATAAAGAACGTTACGCCGTGATGTGTTTCGAAAAAGATCTTGAAGTGATCATTAACGATCATCAGAAAGATTATATCAAGTATACCAATCATCTTAAAAAATCAATTGTAGGTGAACTTCCTGAATCGCTTATTTATTTACCGCTTTATACCAAAGAGAAAAAGATTGGCGTTGTAACGGCGCAGTGCTTTACTAAAAATGCGTTCCAGGATTTTCACGTTAACATTCTCAAGAACATGGCGCTGTCTATTGCTATCGCGCTCGATAACGCCAGCCTATATCAGAATCTGGAAGTAAAAGTGGAGGAACGCACAGCCGAGGTTCATAAGCAAAAAGCGATCATTGAGGAAAAGAACAAGGATATTACCGACAGTATCAAATACGCGAAAAAAATTCAGCAAGCTATTGCTCCTAATATTGATGAATTTAATCGCAATTTTACCGACAGTTTCATTCTTTACAAACCTAAGGATATTGTATCGGGCGACTTTTACTGGTTCGATCATTTCGAAAACGGAACTACGGTGTTTGCAGCCGCTGATTGTACCGGGCATGGTGTGCCAGGAGCTTTCATGTCGTTAATTTGCAGCGATATCATGTACAAAGTCGTAAACGATCAGAAGATCTACGACCCTGCTGCCGCGTTAACCGCAATTGATGAGCGTTTGGTTCAACTGATCAAAAAAAGTTCTGAAGCTTCGGCCAATGATGGTATGGATATTGCACTTTGTGCTTACTACAAAACAAAAAATAAATTACAGTATTCGGGCGCTCATCGTCCGCTCTTACTAGTAAGAAATAAAGAGATCATTGAGTACCGTCCGAACAAATTCTCTATCGGTGGGCATTCAACAGATGGAAAACGATTTGATCTTACCGAGATCGATGTGTTACCCGGCGATACGATTTATCTTCTGACCGATGGTTATGCCGACCAGTTTGGCGGCGGCAATGGAAAGAAATTCAAATTCAAAAATTTCAAGGAAAAAGTGCTAAGTATTTGTGACAAACCAATGACAGAACAGAAACAGATCCTTGACTCTACATTTGAAGCCTGGAAAGGTTCGCTGGAGCAGATCGACGACGTTTGTGTAATTGGCGTGAAAATATAGTACATTGTGAAGCCCTTTAAAATCTTACTTTTTGCTTTTCTTCTTTTATCTGTACGAACACATTATTGTCAGAATCCTAATCTGTATAAAACTTTTGGAGATATTACCGAACGTGATTACGATGTGGTACTTAACCGGGTTGAAAAGATTTACAGGGATTCTTCAAAAAGCGCCATCAAAAATCTTAACGCCGCCATCAATGTTTTCAGGGAAACCGGAAAAAGAGAACAGGCGGCTATGTTATTAATGCTCACCGGCAAACAGGATGTGCAAATACTTAACGATTCCGGCACAGCCGTAAAAAAGTTCAGAGAGGCCAGTGACATCTTTACCAAACTGAATAAACCTCAAATGGCTAATCGCTCCCAAAGATTTATAGCAGATGTTTATGTAGAAGCCAACATGCTTGACAAAGCCTTGTCTATTTACATAGAAGTGCTCAATAAAAGTGATAATTACCCGGAAGAAAAATTTTTTGTGACGAGCCAGATGGGAACGCTTTTTAAAAAATACGATAATTCGCTAAAAGCTTTCGAGTATTTTGAAAAGGCAAAAATCGCTTATAAGGCTTTGCTAATTAAAAATGATGATGCCGAGAACAAAATGATCAGTAATTACCGACAGATTGGCGTGCTTTACCGGGATCGCAAGCAATACGATTCAGCGGAAAAGTACTTTAAACTCTCTATTGCAGGCGCCGAAAAATCGAATATACCCGCGCTTCTCGCATCCAACTATAACAGCCTTGCCCTGCTGTATGAAAAAACGAATCAGGACCAGAAAGCTCTCGACGTTTATCTAAAATCCATAGAACTGAAAAGACAACTAAAGGGCAGAGAAC
Organism: Bacteroidota bacterium; assembly: GCA_021323535.1. Lineage (GTDB taxonomy): Bacteria > Bacteroidota > Bacteroidia > B-17B0 > Aurantibacillaceae > Aurantibacillus. The sequence continues at coordinate 47,100 of JAJONO010000031.1, read as the reverse complement.
TTGCACTGGCAACCTCATTGGCTAATGTAACCACAATTTATCTCCGCTTAAAACAATTAGATAAAGCTGAAAAATGTATCATGGAGGCTGAGCTGATTTCACGTCCTACAAACGACAAAAAATCCAGGCTCGATATACTTTTTAGAATGAGGGATTTCTTAAAAGTGAAAAGGAATTCCGAAAAACTTATCCAATGCGATGATGAGATCATTGAGATACAGGAAGCATTACATAAAAAAGATGTGGCTGAGCAAACCGCGGAAATGGAGGCCATTTATCAGAATGAAAAGAAGTCGAAAGAAATTGCCGAAGCAAATCTGAAAAACAACTCTCTTCAAAAGGATCTCGATTACAAGGACCGTGAGAGAAAAATATTTATCATTGGTACAATTTTATTACTTGGCCTTCTTGGCGTGGCAACAAAAATGTACCTGGAAGTAAGAAAAGGGAACCGTAAGCTCAATCTTAAAAATGAAGAGGTGCTTCAGCAAAAACAAATTGTGGAGCATCAGAATAAAGAAATCATTGACAGTATTAATTATGCCCAGAAGATTCAGCGGGCCATTTTACCTGCCGAAGATGAATTCAGATCAATTGTAGGAGATAGTTTTGTGCTCTTCAAACCAAAGGATATTGTGAGCGGTGATTTTTACTGGTGCTGTGAAAAAGACGGATACACTTTTTATGCAACTGTAGACTGTACCGGACATGGCGTGCCGGGTGGATTCATGAGCATGCTGGCCACGTCGCTTCTCACTGAAGTGGTACTTGAGAAAAATATTCTCGAACCTCGGGAAATACTAACAGCTCTTCGCGAAAAGATAATCGCTTCCTTAAAACAAAAAGGAATTGCAGGTGAAAATAAAGATGGAATGGATATGACTGTTTGCCGCATTAATAAAAACAGAACAGAGCTTCTGGCAGGCGCCGCAAATAATCCTGTGTGGATCAAAAGAGGCAATGAAATGATGATTCTGAAAGCAGATAAAATTCCTGTTGGTTATAGCCATTCGGTGGAACAGAAATTTACGCAACAAAAAGTTGAGCTTCAAAAAAACGATACTGTTTATTCTTTTACCGATGGTTATGCCGACCAGTTTGGCGGACCAAAAGGGAAGAAATTCAAATACAAACAACTGGAAGAATTTTTATTTTCTGTTTCATCCCAACCTCTTCAAAAACAAAAAGAGCTCCTCGAAAGTGAATTCAATTCGTGGAAAGGTAACCTCGAGCAACTCGATGATGTTTGTGTGATTGGGGTGAGGATTTGATCAATTACACATTCAACCCCTTCAGGGTTGGTTCGTAACAATTTCATTGTTACTATTCACGTTCAACTCCTTCGGAGTTGGAAATAAGAAAAGGAATGATTCTCATACAAGGATTTGTCAAAACATAAGACATCTCTTACCTGCATTCCAGGTGGTAGGCTATTATGCGTTAAATAGAACAGCAATGTAATAAGGGGCTTAAAGTAGTATAAGGATCTTTCGTATACAATCCCGGAGGGATTAAATGTGAACAATTCCATTGTTACGGTTTATATTAACCCCTTCGGAGTTGAATCACGAAGCTAAAGATGAAAATAGATAGGACAATGATGTAATAATTGGTCATTAGAATATTACAGGTAGGTCTTGTATACAATCCCGGAGGGATTAAATGTGAATAGAAAAAACAACGTTTTTTCGTACAACCCTGAAGGGGTTGAATGTTTTCGAAATAAATTAATACACTACAATCTGCTTCAAATGATATTCCTGGTGCCTTACATAATCAATAATAATGAACTCAAGCGTAACAGGTTGTTCATCGCCGCAATGACATGTTCGTGAAAGAGCAGATCTAGGAATGTTCTTTATAATTTCGATAAGATATTTGTTATGCTGCGCCCAGAAAGCAATGACTTTTTCACGATCTATATTCTGATGCGAGCTGTATTTTACCCAATTATCCTGATCATATTTTATGAGTGGAGTTTCTTCAAACTGTACACGTACAAAACGCTGGTGATTGTTGGCAGCGCTATCGATCAAATGTCCCAGAATTTCTTTTTTACTCCATTTCCCAGGTGCTGGTTTTTTCGAAAACTCTTCTTCGTCCATATTTAAAAGTAAAGCAGGAATTGTGTCGCACAAATACTGCATTCTTTCAATAGCCTGTTGTATCATGGAAGCGTAAAATTAATTTGTGTGCCTGTGACTACAGTAGATTGATTACCTAAAGTAAACGTTGTATTCGTAGTGCTGATCCAGTCGCCAGGATTGGCCATATTATTTCCATCATTGTCGTAGAAGGCATAGTAGTAATATGTACCGGGATGCATGTAGTTGAATGTATAACTGTTATCGTTTGCTGCAAGTATCACGTAACGCGATCTGAATTTTAAGTTCTGCGGCATGAACATCATTCCATTGAATAAAGGTTGAGTGGTGATGATCAGGAAAACTTTCTTCGTTGGAACAGGTGTGTAGCCGGCAGCAAAAGAATACGTGGCGCTGGTTTGACCAAGATAAGGCTGAGCGCTTTCGGGATATGGCTCGGTGGTTGTGTTAAAATAAATGGCTTCAGTCTGGCCATTGAATGTGGTTGTAAAATCCTTGGTTAATGTCTTTTTCGGAAACATGAAATTGTTTCTTGCCGGCACAGCAGATGAAGTATCTCTCATCTTGGCGCTCCAAACCATATGAGGTGTTGAATTTGTTTGTGTATTATATTTATTCGTATAAGATTTAATGTATAAACTATCTGCTTTAAAGATCACATCGGTAAAAGCACGTTTTCTTCCTTTAAGTACTTCAGAAAAACGATAAAATCCATAGTTTCCGCTCTCATAGATACTGTCGGCAAGAAAATATGATACACGTTTATTTCCTGCGAAAGAACCTCCATTCCGAAAAGCTACTTTATACTGGTTGTTATAAAGGGCCACGAAAAACGACATGTGAATATCATTTAAAGTGTCCAGTTCATTCTTTGCAGAAACCTGATTTTCGGAAATTGGTCTGAAATCAACGATCCACTCCGGATATCCGCCGAGTGGGGTAGTAGAGGTAACCGGCCCGCTCCAGATGGCGCAGATGCGTTTCAGCATTTTAAACCCAAGTGTATTGTTCAGGTCGGCCGGTGGCGGCGGGTTGCCAGTGGTAACATATGGAAGTTCTTCCTCTTCGGTTTTCTTATTCTTGCAACTTACGGCAATTAAAAGCAGACTTAATATAACGATTTTTATTTTCATGTTATTCGGTTGGAAAAGGTAGTTTGTGTATTCTTAAAAATGATAATTTATCCCAGTACCCTCTCTGAAATTTAATTTTTTCGTTTTCGAATTCAAAAAAGCCACAGCCTCTTAATCCGTCAGGGGCCTTCCATTCAAGTATTGCCCAGTTTCCATCTTCGAAAATATTTTCAATGATACAAACCATGTTTGCCTGAGCAAATTCATTTCTAAACATGGTTCTTATAGCTTCTTTACCGGTAAAAGGTTCATTTGCCACCTGGTGGTTAGTGGCATTGCTGGTATAAAATTCTGCGAGAGCGTCGGCGTCTGCGGTATTAAAAACGTCCACCCATTGCTTTACAATTTCTTTTGGCCTCATGTTTATAGTAACCAAAAATATAAAATTAAATGAATGGCCTGTTAATAGTTTTGCACTATTTTTCTTTCGCCATAATATCTTTGGCCGTACGGGAGCTGGCTTTGTAGGAGTATAATACGAAAGTGTTCATACCATAAACAAACACTTCTTTTAAAGAGATAAGCGAGTTTTTCTTTTCAGAATAATAAAGATCTTCCTTTTCCTTATAAATGTTTTTATCCTCATTTTTTTTCTTTTTCTTCTTTTTAGGTTTAGAAATTTCCTTAAAACCTGTCTTTTTCATAAGTTCTTTAAATTCGTCGTAAGCTTTACGGTCCGAAAACTGGTATGAAATAGTATTCTCTTCATTGTCTTTAAGAAAGTCATAAAGCTGAACATAAGATTTAAGAGTATTGTATTTGTTATCGATCATCCAGCTTCTTCTTACAAGATTACTATCCGTTACATATTCAACATTACGGGTTTTCCAACCTTTACTTTCCAGGTTAGTTTCAATTTTTTCCTGGGATATGGTTGGCATTTCAATCAGTTCGTCAAGAGTGAGGATCTGAGCCCTTGAAATTGACGTTCCTAATGTGATAAGTAAAATAATGAATGCATACCTCGAAGCACTCTTAAAAGCGTAAACCTGATTTTTCATAATAATTAATTTAGTTAGCCGGAGGAAGGGGATGCTCCGGGATGTTAGTCCTGAATTTTTGGTACCTTATTTCCTGTTTCCTGTACTGTATTCTTTCCTATTCCTGAATTAGCCTTATAAGTATAAACCAGGTAGGAGTTCATTCCGTATATGAATACTTCTCTGAGTTCGATCACAGTAATGTGTTTTTCAGAATAATAAACTTCTGTTTTTTCTTTATAAACGCCCGGGTCAATCTTTTCCTTACGGTTCTTTTTTCCTTTTGATTTTTGTTTAAGATGGGTAAATCCTGCTTTATCAAGCTGGGTTTGATAACCGCTAAGAATTTTTTTATCAGAGAACTGGTAGATCAGGTGGTTCTCAGAAGTATCATTTGTGAAATCGTAAAACAACACATAAGATTTAAGGTCGTTGTAGTTATTGGGAACCATCCATGTTCTTCTAACGAAATGACTATCGGCAACAAATTCGAGTGAATTCACGTTCCAACCTTTAGACACAAGTTTCTCGGAAATAACATCGGCATTTAATCGGGGGTACAAAACAAGCTCGTCCAACGTTAATATCTGTGATTTAATTCCAGCCGAAAAAAAGAACAAAGCGAAAAAAAATACATTTAACCGTAGTTTCACAGATATAGATGGGAATTGCATTGGCTAATAAAATTACCGTATTGAAGCTACAATTACCGTTCCATTTTAAGAAGTAAATAAAAACCCTATGTTAATAACTGTAAATTGATGTGAGAATCCCTTTTTTAGGGGATTGGAAGCTCGAAAAGACTTAAAGTGATGGAACTGTAATGAGCAGGTAACTCGTTGACCCTTTGAGGAGTTATAATGCCCAGATAACTGAATCCAAACTTTTCATAATACGATTTGAGTTTAAGATTATCGCCCCAGGTATCCATTCTGACATAACGTTTTTCATGTTGTTTTCCGTAGATCTTTGCCCAATCAACAATATTTCCTACAAAGTTATTTCCCCTGAAGTCGGGATTCGTAACAATGCGGTGAATGTAAATAGCAGGTACAGTATTTCTTTCTCCCCATATATTTGGATCGCTGAAGGTAATAGCGAAAATGCATACGATCTTACCTTCCATTACAATTTTCCATTGACGATGTTCTTCAATTTCTTTTTCAATTAAAGAACGTTCAAAAGGTAACCAGTGTTGATTTGAATTAGCTTTCTGAAAGGCGATGGCTTTGTCGTAAAACTCAAAGATGATATCAATATCGGTTGGAATGCTTGGGAGAATCTGCATAGAGCTAAGATAATTATAAGTCGCAGATTTCACAGATTAACGCAGATGAAATTTCATTGGCAGCAGTGAAAAGTCCTGAAAATCTGTGAAATCCGTGGCTAAAAAAATGGAGAATTATTCCTGCGGAAAGCCCTTAGCTGTCCAGTCAACACCAAGTCCTTCTGGAATATCAAGAACCTTTACTTTTTTAAATCCAAGTTTTACAGCTTCGTTAAAGGCAGGCCGTATGTTAGGACAATTAGCATAAGAACAACATCCGCAATAAATAACCACTTCTGTGTTTTTATCTGCCGTTGCAAGATTATTTTTTAGCTTCTGTATGCCTTCAGGCGAATTTACAGCTCCTATTTTCACAGCGCCTTTGATCTGATCCATTGGACCAGTATTCAGAATAATTGGGACATTCTTTTTACTGTTTATTTTATCAGCCAGTTCTTTAGTTGGCATGATCTGCTCTTTTTTCCATGGATCCTGGGCAAAAACGGAGTGAGTGAACAATGTGAGAGCGAAGAGTGTGAATAGTTTTTTCATAGCGAAATAATTTTCAGCCAAAGTAGAGTTAATATCGCCAGATAAAATCTAAAAAATCCTAATGAAAATTAAACGAATTGTTAATGCTATCTTTTAATAAAGCATTATTTACACGTTTCCTGATAACGTAACATACCAGAAACGCGATCGTAAAAGTACCTAATACAAATGTGACGGCGAATCCTATCAGGGGAACCAAAAAAAAGTGGTTGGAAGCTAATGGTTCTGCAAAGAAATCCACTCCTGCAAACGAAAATAATTGAAATATGTCGTAATAGTTTTTTAGTCCGAACGTGAGCCACATACCCAGACTAACCAGAAAAGAACTTGTGAGAGATATGCGCAGGAGGGATTGTTTTTTGATAACGCACCATTCAATATATCTGCCTATAGGAAGAAGAATAAGTATCATTGCGGCACACATCCAGATAACGGCTCCGATATACATAAGCAGAATAAAAGTGAGCCATGGATTTATCATATATACGCAATAAGCAATCGCTGCCAAGAGAGCAGCTATTACCAGTAAACCTAAAGGTGCACCGAGTAAAAAGGCGATCAACATACCTCTGTGAGAAAGCCGGGGACCGTTTTCCATTTAAAATTAAAGATATATCAAATTTGTGTTACATGAATTTTTCAGCAGCAGGTTTTCACAGATTTTCACAGACGCCTTATTAATTTTTTAATTCGAGGGATGTCAATTCTTGTTAGACTTCAGCTTCTATTTAGCGTTGATTATCTAAAAACCTGTTAAATAAATGCTGTAAGGCACGCTTCTTTAAACTATTATTTCAGGAACATTAAAGTTTAAAAAAATGACATCATTAGAGAGTTTATACTATGCGATAGGCGAGATGGCCTATGCCATAGCAAAAGTGGATGGAAAAGTGCAGAGGGAAGAACGTGAACAGTTTCACGAAATTCTTGAAGAAGAGTTAGGAGATAAAAACCCCATGCTTGATATCTCAGATATTGTTTTTCAGTTATTCGACAGAGATAAACTGGATTCAAAAACAGCTTATGAGTTTGCACTTCACCAGGTAAAACTGAATAGCCACTACGTTAGCCCCGAAATAAAAGACAAGTTTATTCGTGTAATGGAACGTGTAGCCGAGGCGCATGACGACATTTCATCGGAAGAGCAGGACATGATAGACGACTTTAAAAAGGAACTTGAAAGTATTAAAGGTGATCCGGTGTTTTTTGAGAAAGCGGCTTAACATTAAAGATTAATCGTTATTCGTTATTTGTTAACGTGTAACTTATAACCATAAAGATATGTGACACCAAAAACATATTTCATTTGAGGAACCTCCACTTACAATTTCCTCAAAAACAAAAACGTATGGGCCTTGCTCATACGTTTTTTTTATTTTTGCGTTATGAATAAGAAAAAGATCTATTTATTAATTGGCCCTAAAGGAAGTGGGAAGACTTTTATTGGAAGTTTGTTCGATAAACATTTTAATATAAAATTTATAAGGGTGGAGGATTGGGCAAAAGAAATTAAAAAGGAACGACACATAACCAACGACGATTATATTAAAGAAGTATTTCAAATCATTGAGAATGGAATAAAAAATGCGTTAAATATAAATTCCAGGATTGTCTTTGAATCCACTGGCTTAACCAATAGTTTTGATACCATGCTGGCCAATCTGAGAAAAGATTTTCAAGTCGTTACGATCCGGTTGGAAGTAAACACTCTTCTTTGCCTTGAACGGGTGAAAACACGTGATACATTTGCTCACATTAATGTTTCCGACGATCAGGTAAATATGATCAATGAAATGGTTCTGAAAAGAGATCTTTCAACAGATTTCAGGATCAACAACGAAAACAAAAGTGAACAGGAACTGGTTGAGGAACTAAAAGCAATAATCCAAAAATAAAAAACGCCGGGGTTTCCGGCGTTTCTGATTTATTTTTTCTTCTTAGCTGCTGCTTTTTTTGGAGCGGCTTTTTTTACTGTTGTTTTCTTTGCAGGCGCAGCTTTTTTAGCAGCTGCTTTCTTTACGGTGGTTTTCTTAGGCGCCGCTTTCTTAACCACTTTTAATTTTGGTTCTCCGGCAGAAGCTGTTTTTTTCTTCGCCGCTTTTTTACCACCTTTTTTTCCGGCTTTGAATTTCGAATTTTCGATCACCTGTTCGTATTTATCAATTCCACCGATGATCTGAACTACATCGCCAAAGGTTAATTTCGCAGGCTCAGTTCCTTTCGGAATTCTGAAATTTTCTCTTCCTAAAGCAATGAACGGACCCCAACGACCGTTTAATACTTTGAGATCAGGATTCTCGTCAAATTGTTTAATAAGCTTTTCTGCGTCCTTTTTACGTTTCGCTAAAATCAATTCAATGCAACGTTCCGCTCCAATGGTATAAGGGTCATCTTCTTTACCAAGACTTGTAAATACACTGTTATGTACTACGTACGGACCAAATCTGCCAATACCCACTTTCATTTCCTTTTCTTCAAACTCGCCAACTACACGGGGCATTTTAAAGAGTAACAATGCTTCATCAAGAGTAATGGTTTCCATACGCTGGTCCTTGCGAAGCCCTGCGAATCGTGGTTTTTCACCTGTTTCTTCGTTGGTTACTCCGATTTGAGCAAGGGGCCCGAAACGGCCAATACGAACAATCACATCTTTTCCTGATACAGGATCTTTTCCTAAATGACGCTCGCCCGAAGCACGCTCGCTATTATCAATGGTTTTCTCAACGGTTTTATGGAAAGGTTTATAAAACTCTTTCAGCATTTTTGTCCATTCAATTTTACCATCAGCAATTTCATCAAACTCTTCTTCAACTTTTGCGGTAAAATGAAAATCGAGAATATCAGGGAAATACTGGAGAAGAAAATCATTCACCACCATACCAATATCAGTAGGGAAGAGCTTTGATTTTTCGGCCCCTGTATTTTCAGTTTTAATTTCTTTTTTAATGTTGCTACCATCAAAATTCAACATCACATAATTACGCGGTGTTCCTTCTTTGTCGGTTTTCTCAACGTAATTACGCTTTTGTACAGTACTTATCGTTGGCGCATAAGTACTCGGACGACCAATTCCAAGCTCTTCCAGTTTCTTTACTAAGCTCGCCTCGGTATAACGCGGCGGGTGGTGAGTAAATCTTTCCTGAGCAACGATTTCTTTTAATTTAAGTTTATCGCCTTCTTTCATTGGAGGAAGCATTGATGAATTTTCTTCATCACTTTCCTCGTCGGTACCTTCAATATATACTTTTAAGAAACCATCAAATTTTAAAACTTCACCTTGTGCAACAAATAATTCAGACGTGGTATTGATTCCGATCTTCGCTGTTGTTTTTTCCAATTCAGCATCGGCCATCTGGCTGGCAATGGTACGTTTCCAGATCAATTCATATAAACGTTGTTCGTTACGCTCGCCATCCACTTCCTGTGTTTGAATATATGTAGGACGAATGGCCTCGTGAGCTTCCTGGGCACCTTTGCTTTTTGTTTTATATTGACGTGGCTGATAATATTTTGCACCGTAATTTCCGGTGATAGCTTCTTTGGCTTGTCCCATTGCGGTTTCCGAGAGATTCACAGAATCGGTACGCATGTAGGTAATCTTACCGGCTTCGTATAAACGCTGGGCTATCATCATGGTTTGCGCCACGCTGAAACCTAATTTACGCGCGGCTTCCTGCTGTAAAGTAGATGTTGTAAAAGGAGCAGCAGGCGAACGTTTCGCTGGTTTTGTTTCGAGGCTATTTATATTATAGATAGCGTTCTTACATTTTTCGAGGAAAGCCTGAGCTTCTTTTTCGGTTTTGAATCGTGTATCAAGTTCTGCTTTTAAAACAGACTTCTCTACAAAAAATAATGCAGATACTTTAAAAGCCGACGTAGAAACGTGGTTTTGAATTTCTCTTTCGCGCTCAACAATTAACCTAACGGCCACCGATTGTACCCTTCCGGCAGAAAGGCTCGGGCGCACTTTTCTCCACAAAATTGGAGAGAGTTCGAAACCAACCAAACGGTCAAGAATACGGCGCGCCTGTTGCGCGTTCACTAAATTAATATCTATTTCACGGGGATTTTTGATCGCCTTCTCAATGGCAGGTTTCGTGATCTCATGAAAAACAATACGTTTTGTTTTCTTTTTATCAAGACCTAACGTCTCAAATAAATGCCAGCTGATGGCTTCTCCCTCGCGGTCCTCATCGGATGCGAGCCAAACCATTTCGGCATTCTTACTTAATTTTTTGAGTTCGTTTATTACTTTTTCCTTATCGGGCTGAACCTCATAAGTAGGAGTAAAATTCTTTTCAATATCAACACCGTAGCCTTTTTTAACGAGATCGCGTACGTGGCCAAAACTCGATCTTACCGTAAAATCTTTCCCTAAAAATCCTTCTATTGTTTTTGCTTTCGCAGGAGACTCAACTATAACCAGGTTTTTACTCATGTATAATGTTCAAAATGTCAAACAAAATTCTAAAGGTTTAATTCCTTTCAGATTTTGAAATGTGGGTTTTAAAAGCTGCAAAGAAAAATAAATATTATTACAAACTCCAAATTAATGGCTCAATCGTTCTTAAATTTCGATAAAAGGCATCAAAATTGTTAAAAATATGCCAATTTGGCATTATTTTCACTAATTTCGCAAGTCCAAATGAACAATTCAGAAAATAAAGTGATCGACGAAAGCATCCAGGGTCAGGCTTTAAATGTTAATTCTAAAAATACTGGCTCTAAAAAGCTGTTTTTGGAGAGCTATGGCTGCCAGATGAACTTTAGTGATAGCGAAATTGTAGCCTCTATATTAATAGATAAAGGATATAGTACCACTCAGAACTTCGAAGAGGCCGATGTGATTTTTGTGAACACCTGTGCCATACGCGAAGGAGCTGAATCAAAAGTACGTAATCGCCTCAATGATTTTAAACGTGTAAAACAAAAAAATCCTAAAGCCCTTGTTGGCGTTCTTGGCTGTATGGCTGAGCGCTTAAAGGCACAGTTCCTTGAACAGGAAAAACTGGTGGATATAGTAGTTGGTCCCGACGCTTACCGCGATCTTCCTAACCTCCTGGAACAGGCCGAAGACGGGCATCGTGCCATTAACGTTATATTAAGTAAGGAAGAAACTTATGCCGATTTAACCCCTGTGCGTCTTGGTACAAACGGTGTTACTGCATTTATAAGCATTACACGTGGCTGCGATAATATGTGTAGTTTTTGCGTGGTTCCTTTTACGCGAGGAAGAGAAAGAAGCCGCGATCCGGAAACTATTCTTCATGAAGCCAAAGATCTATTCGCTCAGGGTTACAGAGAAGTAACTTTACTTGGCCAGAACGTAGACAGTTATTTATGGACCGGTGGCGGATTAAAAAAAGAACAACTTACTGAAGAACAAAAAGCAGCTTCATTGAATTTTGCACAGTTACTGGAAAAAGTTGCTTTACTGGATCCGGATCTGCGTGTGCGCTTTTCAACTTCTCATCCAAAAGACATGACCGATGAAGTGCTTCACATTATGGCGAAGTACGAAAACATCTGCAACAATATTCATTTACCCGTTCAAAGCGGCAACTCCAATGTTCTTGAAAAAATGAACCGTGGTTATTCACGCGAGTGGTACCTTGAAAGAATGGAAGCCATCAGAAGAATTATTCCTGATTGCGGTATCAGTACCGATATTATTACAGGTTTCTGTGGGGAAACAGAAGAGGAACACAAAGAAACGATCAGTCTCATGGAAAAAGTTCAGTACGATTTTGCTTACATGTTCATGTACAGCGAACGTCCTAAAACTCTGGCCGAAAGAAAATATACCGATGATGTTCCTGAAGAAGTAAAGAAGAGAAGGCTACAGGAAGTTGTGGATCTTCAGCGCAAGCACAGTGGCATTCGCACCGAACAGGGAGTAGGAAAAATTCACAGGGTTTTAGTAGAAGGATTTTCTAAAAAAAGCGACGACATGTTAATGGGAAGAAATTCTCAGAATAGTGTAGTTGTTTTCCCCCGCGAACATTACAAAAAAGGCGATTACGTGAATGTTTTTGTTGATGCGTGTACGAGTTCGACGCTGATTGGCAAGGTGGTTTCATAGAGACAAGAATCTGGAATCAGGAAACAAGATTGATTGTGGATGTGATTTAGGTAAATAAGTTGTTTGATTTATTAAACAGATTAAAATCAAGACAGAGGATTTAAGTTCTTGTGCTAAAATTTTGAATATGGCACACAATTTTTTAAATCTTTCCATCTGGAAAAAATCAATGGATCTTACAGATTTGATCTACAAGTACTCAGAAGGTTTACCTAAATCTGAACGATTCAATATGATTGACCAGATAAACCGAAGTTCCTGTTCTATTCCTTCTAACATTGCAGAAGGTTCTGGAAAACGTACAAGAAAACATTTTGCAGAATTTGTTTCAACATCATTATCTTCTGCATATGAATTGCAAAGGCAATTGTTGATTTGTGAAAGACGACAATATGGCAATAAAGAAACTTTGGCAAGCTGTTTGAGCTTAACGACCGAAGTACAAAAAATGATATTTACATTCAGGCAAACCCTGGAGTAAAAGATGCAAATCTTGTATCTTGTCTCTTGGCTCCTGATTCTACAAAAGATAAAGGAATGACAATACAGGATCTCAAACAAAAATATGGTATTATAGGAAACACCGCACTGCTTGAACGTGCTGTTGATATAGCAAGACAAGTGGCTCCAACTGATCTTAACGTTGTAATAAACGGCGAGAGCGGAACTGGTAAAGAAGTTTTCCCGCAAATTATACATTCATTAAGCGCCCGAAAACATGGTCCTTATATTGCAGTAAACTGCGGCGCCATTCCCGAAGGAACCATCGACAGCGAATTATTTGGTCACGAAAAAGGAGCATTTACAGGGGCTACTGAAGCACGTAAAGGTTATTTTGAGGTAGCTAACGGCGGAACAATTTTCCTGGATGAAGTAGGGGAACTACCTCTGGCTACTCAGGCAAGATTATTACGTGTTCTCGAAGCGGGCGAATACATTCGTGTGGGCAGTAGTAAAGTACAAAAAACCGATGTACGTGTTGTTGCAGCAACAAATATTAATTTTTACCAGGCACTCGAAAAAGAAAAATTCAGGGCCGATCTGTATTACAGGTTAAATACGGTCCCTATTTATCTTCCGCCTTTAAGAGAAAGAAAAGAAGATATTCATTTACTTTTCCGGAAGTTCGCCAATGATTTTGCCGCTAAATATAAAATGCCCGTAGTGAAATTGAATTCGGATGCTGAGCAGGTTCTTGTAAATTATTTTTGGCCCGGGAATATCCGTCAGCTTAAAAATATTACGGAACAGATCTCTATTATCGAAAAAAATAAAGATATCAATGCAGAAATTCTCCTGAAATATCTTCCGCAATATACCTCAAACAATGTTCCTTCAGTGATCAGTTCAGAAGCAGGAGCTTTTTCCTCGAACGACCGCGAACTTATTTTTAAAGTGATGCGCGACATGAAAGGTGAGCTCAATGATCTTAAAAAAGTGGTCTATGATCTCCTTTCCGGCAATGGAAAAGTGAGTACGATGAGCAATGACGATGTTCAGGTACTAAGCAACCTGTATAATAACGGCGACATGTTGGATAACGGAAGCTCTATAAAACTTCATCCGAGTGTGATCCAGAAAGCCGGGGAACCTCATACCATTGAAGTGGAAGAAACATTGTCGCTGCAGGATAAAGAGATTGATATGATCAAAAAGGCTTTGCGTAAACACAAAGGTAAACGTAAGTATGCCGCAAAAGAATTGGGAATCAGCGAAAGAACTTTATACCGTAAGATCAACGAATATCATATTGAGGAATAAACGCCTTATATTTTTTTTATTTATAGCCCATTGTATTTCGTTATCCTTAACAGGTCAGAAATACAACAGGGACTCGCTCAATGCTATTGTATCTTCAAATGCAAATGATACCACTAAGTCTAATGCGTACCTTGCATTATCAGGGGATTTTCTGAGCAACCCTAAAAAAGCCCTCGTACATATTAATAAGTCCATGTACTATTACAGTAAGTACGATCCTAATAAAAAATTCTTTAAACGCTATATACGCAAAGCCACCATCCTGCGTATCCTGGGCCAGGTAGATTCAAGTATTTATTATTGCAACTTGTTATTGAATAACGCTATTAAAACCGAAAACAAAAAAAGCTGGTTGTATGATGCGTATGGCGAACTCGGACTAATTAGTATCAGCCAGGGAAATTTTTCAAAAGCTATTGAATATTTTAATAAGCAGATTGCCGCCATCAAAAAATATAAATTAAAAATTCCTGTTTCAAAGGCCTACAACAACATGGGTATAGCTTATGGTAACCGGGGCGATTGGGACATGGCATTTGAATATTTTTTGCGATCGGTTAAAGACGATGAATTAAATAACCGTACCGATCAGCTTGGTAATGATTATAATAACCTTGGTATTGTTTATCTTGTAAAACAGAAGCCCGATTCGGCACGAAAATATTTTATGATGGGGCTCGAGTACCGTCTCAAAGACAATGACCTGCTTGGCGTGGGAGGCTCGCTCAATAATATAGCTCTCCTCGAAAAAGACAGAAAGAATTATACGCAGGCTCTCTTACTTGCCGATTCTGCCCTGAACATTGCCAACCGTTACGAATTTAAAAAACTCCAGGTAGAAGTTTATGATACGTATGACCAGGTTTTTTCACAGATGGGAGATTACAAAAAAGCGTACGAATACATGATCCTTAAAAATAAACTGAATGCTGTTTTTGAGAAAGAAGAATCAAGTAGTAAGATCTCCCAGCTGGAATCTGATATTCAAATGGAGCAGAAACAATCTGAGTTGCTTGAAAAAGATCTTGCTCTTAGTAAAGTTGAACAGGAAAAACAAAAACAGCTGGGCGTTATTATTCTTGGTACCATCATTGTTCTGGCATTATTATTTTATGTGGTAACATTTTTCAGAAATAATAAGATCCTCAAAGAAAGAAATTCTATCATCTCTGAACAAAAACAGCTCATTGAAGAAAAACATAAGGATATTACAGACAGTATTAATTATGCCCAGAAAATTCAGAGTGCACTTATCATCAGCGAAGAAAAACTGAAAAATTCGGTAAAGGACGCTTTCGTGATATTTAAACCGCGCGATATTGTAAGTGGCGATTTTTACTGGTTCACCGAACATAAGGGGTATAAGATTATAGCTCTGGCCGATTGTACGGGCCATGGTGTTCCAGGAGCTTTTATGAGTATGATAGGAATTACATTGCTGAACCAGATCGTTAATGAAAAAGGAATTATTTCTCCGGCGCTTATTCTTGATCATTTAAGAAAAGAGGTCATCACTATTTTGAGTATCGATGGTTCCGACAAACGTGATGGAATGGATATGGCAATTATTGCTTTTAATGATAAAGAACTGTTGTATGCGGGGGCAAACTCTACGGCCCTTTTGTTAAATAATACTAATGAAATTCTGGAACTTAAGCCAAATAAACAACCAATAGGGGTTTACGAGCGACAGGAAAATTTTACGGAACAGAAAGTCACTATAAGTGAAAATTTAAAAGTATATTTATTTTCTGATGGGATCGTTGATCAGTTCGGCGGTCCTGCCGGTAAAAAAATTAAAGTGAAGCAGTTTAAAGAATGGTTGTCGTCTTCGGCTCACCTCGGATTTAAACAGCAAAAACAAAATATAGAAGAAGAATTAAATAACTGGAAAAAGAATACGGAACAAACCGATGATATCTCTGCCATAGGAATTAAACTGAACTGATGAGAAGCGTAAGAATTATAATTTTGTTTTTGATGGTACTGTGTGTAACATTTCAATCGTGTCATCCGAGAATTTCATTGAGTGGGGCGTCTATTCCGGAAGAAGCAAAAACGGTTTCTGTAGGTTTTTTTACAAATAATACAACGTTAGGGGCGCCAAGCTTATCTCAGCGTTTCACCGAAAAATTACGTGATGTGGTGTCGCAACAAACCCGTCTCGCGCTCATAAAACAAAATGCCGATCTTCAGTTCGAAGGATATATTTCAGATTACAATGTAGCTCCAATTGCTATTCTTAGTACCGACCAGGCTGCTATGAACAGGTTAACCATCAGTGTACAGGTAAAATATACCAACAAGTTTGAGGCATCTAAAAATTTTGAACAGGTGTTTTCACGTTTTGCTGATTTTAAGAGTACCGAAAATATTGCCGCTGTGGAGGCGGATCTGGTAACTGAAATTTACAGGCAAATAACCGAAGATGTTTTTAACAGAGCTTTCAATAACTGGTAATGCGCGCCGAAGAACTTTTAAAATACATTAAGAATCCTCAGCTTCTCAACAAAGAAGTTATTCCCGAGTTGCAGCAACTTGTGAAGGACTTTCCGTATTTCCAGTCGGGGCATCTACTTCTTAGTCTCGCATCAAAAAAATGGGATGCCTCAGTGTACCAGCAAAGCCTTAAAAAAACAGCGATTGTAGCTACTAACCGAAGCCATCTTTACAAACTTATTCATCAGCTCGAAAATGAAGTAGAAGATCTAAGTCAAAAGATTGAAGTTAAAACTCAAAAAGAGGAAACGAAAAAAGAACTGGATATTCTTAAGTCTGCAGAAGTATTGGTGGAAGAGAACCAGGAATCAAAAAGCGAGAATCAAGTTAGTGTCAGTTCGAGCGAAATCGAGAACAAGAAGCCGGAAAATGAGAAACAGGAAATACGAGACAGGAAACAAGAACCCGACAGCGAAACTATAGTAGCTCTTGAAATTGAAAAGGCATTAGTAAATTCTTTTGTAGAGAAAGAAATTTTAAAAACCAATGAATTTCATAAGGAAGATTTAAAAACCGATCAGCCTGAAAGTTTCGGGGATTGGTTAACGTTCCTCAAGAAAAATAATGGACAATCGTATTCCGAAATTGAAGAGGAAGTAAGCAAAGAAAAAGAGAAAGAGGCGCAAAAGGCAAAAGACAAAGAAATTCAGCTTCGTAAAGAAAAAGATAAGAAGAAGGCTATCATGGATAAAATCATTGACGCTAACCCTGGAGCCATACGTAACAAGGAGGACCAGAAGTTCTTTAAATCTGATATTAAAGCGAAAGAAAGTTTGCTTGAAAGCGAACATCTTGTAACTGAGACACTTGCAAGAATCTATGCCCTTCAGGGCAATATTAACAAAGCAATTCGCGCTTATGAAATATTAAGTTTGAAATATCCACAAAAAAGTGCTTACTTTGCATCCCTGATTCAAAAATTAAAAAGTAACCAATAATTAAGTAGTAATATGAATACCGCCTTATCCATTTTAATAATTCTAGTTTGTTTCCTGTTGGTAATAGTTGTTCTTGTTCAAAACTCTAAAGGTGGTGGTATTCAAAGTCAGTTCGGCGCTGCAACTCAGATCATGGGTGTTAAACGCGGAACAGAATTCATTGAAAAAGCTACCTGGGGATTAGCCATCGCGTTAATCGTTTTAAGTATTGCCATGGCTCCAAAATCAGGTGCTGCTTCGGGTAACAGCGAGGATAACAAAGCAATTACAAAAGACAGGGCCGGAAACGCTGTTAGCAATGTTCCTGCTACACAACCTGCGCAAAATAACGGCGCTAACGTTCCTGCTAAACAACCATAATTTTTCTGAAAATTTTCCTTAACGTTTAAAGTTAGATCTGTCCTGCGCGAAATCTGTAGGATGTGATTATGAAGAATAGTTTCTTAAATCTCGCTTAATTTAAAGCTCTCTTTTTTACGTACCCCTTTTTCGGTTTTTTCAAGCCTTACGCATTCTATTTGCGGGTCATGTTCAAAGAATAAGGTCCAGTTATTTTCTGCAGCCTCATTAAGTATCAATTCTTTTTCCTTTAGCGTTTCAAGGGGGCGCATATCATAACCCATTACATAAGGAATTGGAATGTGCCCTGCGCTTGGAACCAGGTCGGCCATATAAGCAATGGTGGTGTCTTTGTATTCAATAACCGGTAACATCATGGCTTCAGTATGCCCGTTCACTTCTTTAAAAGTAAACCCGGGAAGAAGTTCGGTGTTTTTATCGATAAATTTTAATTGCCCGCTTTCCTTTATTGGTAATATATTTTCCTTCAGAAAACTTGCTTTCTCTCTAAGATTGGGATGAATGGCCCATTCCCAATGTTTTTCATTGCAATAAAATGTAGCGTTCTTAAAAGCCGGCTCAAGTTTTGTGCGGTCAGAATTGTATTTAATGCTCCCTCCGCAATGATCGAAGTGAAGGTGGGTAAGAACTACGTCTGTGATGTCATCGTAGCTGTAACCGAGTTTTTTAAGCGATCCGGCCAGCGTATCGTTTCCATGGAGGTAATAATAGCCAAAGAATTTCTGGTCCTGTTTATCGCCCATACCGTTATCTACAAGAATGAGCCTGTTTCCGTCTTCAATCAGTAAACAACGGAGCGCCCAGCTGCACATATTATTTTCATCGGCAGGGTTTACTTTGTTCCAGATACTTTTTGGTACAACACCAAACATAGCGCCACCATCTAATTTAAAATGTCCTGCGTTTACAGCGTGTAGTTTCATAATTAGTTTTTTAAGTCATTAATAATTTTAGCAGTAAGTTTGTCACAAACTGCTTTCATTCTATAATCGTGCCCGGTCATATGATTGTATATGAATCTGTCCTTGTTCTGTTCACTGGATTTTAATGAAAAAGAAGGGGCTAACGCGATATTAATCCTTTCGGTTTTAATTATTTTGTTGAGAGAATCTTTGATTGAATATTTTACAACGAGGGAATCCTGTCTATTTGAGATCAACTGTTTTTTCCATTGTGTTGCAAAAAAAATAGTATAAATATTAAGGAAGACAATGTGTGAATTATACTTGTGATAAATCTTGTAAGGTACGTGTTCCAGGTCGAGTTCAACTTTCTTTTTTTTCAACGAAGATGTATTTACTGAATCTTCCATGAATTTATAAATTGTACCGGATATGTAACCGCCATAAATCCTTGGATTAATATGACACATGATTTTCTCACCGCTATAGTTGTAAGCAATTAATGGTACAAATAAAAAATACCTGAAATGGCTTTCATTATAGTCTTCTACGTATGGTAGTTTATCATCATTAACAGATAAAATATCGTTGTTGTGGATTACCATTTTTGGTTTAACATCTTCATAGTATTTAGAAACATTTCTGTCCATTCTTGAAGGAAGCATACAACTTTTGAAAATTAATATAATGGAAACAAGTAAAAGTAACCGGTACAATTGCATAAACAAATAAACTCATTTTGTTCCAAATAAAAAACCCGCAGTAAGTTCTGCGGGCTTTCTTAAAAGACTTGAGTTTTATTTCGCGACGACTATCTTTCTCGTCACTTTTTCTTTTCCGTTACTTATCTCCATTATATAAATTCCATTCGCTCTGTTGCTCAGGTCCGCGGTCAGGGCATTATTTGTAACGCTTTCAAACCTGTCATCGGATATTAGCTGCCCGATCGTGTTATAGATCTTCACGCTTATTTTTTCTTCGCGAGGAAGTGTAAATACCAAGTTGAAAACGCCACTGCTTGGATTTGGCATAATGAGGATGTTTGATTCAAACACTGATG
This sequence comes from Bacteroidota bacterium, assembly GCA_021323535.1. Classification (GTDB taxonomy): domain Bacteria; phylum Bacteroidota; class Bacteroidia; order B-17B0; family Aurantibacillaceae; genus Aurantibacillus. Next base: position 27,461 of record JAJONO010000031.1, on the reverse strand, counting down.
GTTCTGGCATACCAACAACCGGACGGCAGGTGATCTGTGGTAAAATGGCGAGCTGAACTTTTGCGCCACGGTTCCATCTCAACGTTCGCCAGTTATTACTGAACTGAAGAACCCACGAACTCGAATCGTTGCTCAGATTGGTTAATGTATTGGACATGATCTGGATCGAATCAACAGGTGAAGAAAAAGGTGTTTCAACCGCACCGAAGAACCCAGTTGCCGGAATGATTGCCGGAGAAGCAAAGTTAAATTTGTACGGTATAAGTGAAGCGCTGTAAACAACCGTTGGATCTCCGCAATAACTTACTTGTGTTGTAGCAGTGGTGCTGCTTGCAATAGCGCCAAGAGCATCTGAAATAGTCGCGATCTGTGAGGACGGGCCCGTTTGAGGCGATCCACTATACACTTTACAGTTAATAGGGGTTGCAGCTGTACTTGAAGTAGCTTTTGTTCCTGGCTTATAGAAGATAACGATCATACTGTTTACCTGTGGAAGAGGAGTATCGCTATAAGTTGTAGGTGGATAGTACTGCGCAAATTCTTTATCCTTGTAGCAGTTTGTTCCTGAAAGGAAACCTGTCCAGCCGCTTTGACAACCTAACACCAGGCTGTTAAACGGAGCCTTGTAAGTAGTCATTGTATCAATAGGCTTGATCTGGCGGATAGTATCAAGGCAAACAGGTGCCTTAGGACAAGTACCCACGTTACCGATAACCATTGATGAAGTTGATGTTCCGGCTGTATTGGTAGCTGTTACATAAAGGGTGTATTGACCAGGCGCAGTGAATGTTATTGCCGGGCTGGCAACGTTGTTACCGGGATTAAATGAAGCGCTTGGAGAAGCTGACCAGATAAATGTTGGAGTTGGTCCTCCGGTTGAATTATTTGCTGGCGTGAAAGCCTGACCTACACATGGCTGGCCGTTAACATCAAACGCTGCTGTTGGTGGAGCGGGTGGTGGTGGAGGGCCTGACCCCGCACATAAACCATGTGTTCCTAAAAGGTTACGGTATGTTCCCTGGCTCATTGCCGTCTGCATCCTTGTTTTCTGATCCTGTGTGAACATGAACATGCAAGGATCATCGGTATAATCCATAAAGTTCTGTATCATTTCTCCGTTAGGACTCTGACCCGTTCCACAACGATTCACATAAGCCGGGTGGGTAGGGCAGCCAAAGTTAGATTGTTTTGCCCATGGCGTATCGTTACAATAGTCGGTTAAACAGTTTCCATCGCCCCAAACGTGACGAAGACCTAACCAATGGCCCAATTCATGAGTAGTTGTTCTTCCTTTGTGATATGGAGCAGAACCTGCGGCCGAACCAATACTTCCAAAGTAATTGTGACCCATAACAACACCATCTACAGTATTGCTTCCTCCACCTGAAACACCGGGAAGAGTAGTACCGGCAGGAAAAGTAGCATAACCTAATAAACCGCTTGTTAATTTGAGAACCCACATGTTACAATATTTTGTGGGATCCCAGATAGTTGCAGGTTTAATGGTACTATTAATTTGTGCCGTTGAAAACCCTCCGCTTGGAATAGAACTAATTCCAGGGATAGTTGTAGCGCTGATACGGTCAATTCCAGGCTCAGGCATAGTATTATTTGTAGGATCTTTGGTTGCAAGGCAAAAGCTGATCTGGCAATCTGCAAGAGCCGGAGCAAATACGGCAGGAACATTTCCAGAGTTGAAACCAATTCCTTTAAAATCGTCATTGATGATCTGTATCTGATCAACAACCTGTGCCTGCGAAATATTATCGCCAACACCAACTGCACCACCAGAGTGAATAACGTGAACCACTACAGGAATAACATAGTTAGGCATGGCCACGCCGCGGTGAGTAGCATAGTAAGCTCTTACTTTTTCTACCTCTTTGTTGAACCATTCATCCCATTTTCCATCAGGGATTTCAGTTGCACAGGTTCTGCCAATGGGCTGTGTTTGCGCGGTAAGTACAATGCCGCCAAACAGCATAAGGCAAAATAATTGTAATTTTTTTCTCATGTGAAGGTTGTTTTTTAGATGTGTTAAATATATTTAAAAAAAAATGTAAACCAAATTTTTTCACTCATCGGATTTTGCCGCTTAATAAATTCCCAATGATACTTTATGGAGAGGTGTTAAAAAGTCGTTTTCTAAAAGAGATTTAGTAGAATTCTTTTTCGAAAAGTTAAATTTATACTTTAACCAATCGCGCGAATTTCAGAAGCAGGTTTTTGTTCCCTGCGTTTTCAAACTGGATCATGGCTTTTGTTTCCGGCCATTTTCCTTCTAATGTAAGAATGGTTCCTTTTCCGAATTTTTCATGCTCCACCAGATCGCCCTCGTGCAGGTTCTGGTTCGAAGCCAGATCCACAGGTTTAGAGGAACTACCAAGACTTTTGGAGTGTATGTTGATGAGTTTTTTCTGCGACGGATTAAAATTTACAGTTTTATTAGCTTGTGTGTTTTTAGGACTTACATCTTTTTTAGATGCGCCACTATAATCACTTCTGAACTTGTCAAAAAAATCATCTCCGAAACTGGCTGCTTTTGGTTCTTCCGGCAAATCAATATAACGCTCATCAATTTCGTCAATGAAACGACTTGGTTCGCAATAAATAAGGTTTCCAAAGCGATAACGGGTAGCTGCAAAACTTAAAGTGGCCTGTTTTTCGGCGCGTGTTACCGCAACATAAAACAACCTTCTTTCTTCTTCAAGATCACTTCTGCTATTAAGAGAAAGTTGTGACGGGAAAAGATTTTCCTCCAGCCCTACAACATAAACATATTTGAATTCAAGTCCCTTCGCCGCATGAACCGTCATCATACTCACCTTATCTGCATTTTTTTCGTCATCCTTGTCTTTGTCGGCATCCGTAAGCAAGGTAATTTCCTGCATGAATTCGTCCAGTGTGCGAAGTTGATTGTCTTTTGGTGTTTCACTGAAAAGATCTCCTTCGGGTGTTACAAAAGTAGATTTGATCACATCGTTAAGTTCGTCTTCCTGTGGGGTTCTTTCCTGCTCAACAAAATCTTTTATACCATTTAAAAGTTCCTGCACATTTTCATACCTGCTAACGCCTTCAGGAGTTTGCTTGCTTTCGTCATAAAGCTCCTTTACAATCCCGCTTGTTACAGCAATGTGGTTAGCAATTTCATATGCGTCTTTAAAAGGAAGCATATGTGAATAGGTTTTTATCTGAACAACAAAGTCATTTATTTTGGATGCAATTCCACCACCAATCCCCAGATTGAATTCTTTCAGGTTACTGATGATTTCAAACATGCTTAAACCCTGTTCTTCCGAAGCAATATAAATTTTATCAATGGTGGCTTGTCCAATACCTCTTGCCGGATAATTGATAACCCTCTTTAGGCTTTCATCGTCTTTGTTATTAATTGTAAGTCTGAAATAAGCGAGAAGATCTTTAATTTCTTTCCTTTGGTAGAAACTTACACCACCGTAAATTCTATAAGGAATATTCAATCGCCTTAACGATTCCTCAAACGAACGTGACTGCGCGTTTGTGCGGTAAAGAATAGCAAAATCGCTGTTCTTAGCCTGGTTCTGCATACGCGTTTCAAAAATACTGTTCACTATTTTTTGTCCCTCTTCATTGTCGGTATTGGCGCGGATCACTTTTATTTTTTGTCCCTCTTCATTATCGGTAAAGACACGTTTTTTAAACTGGTCCTTATTATTTGCAATGATCTGGTTTGCTGCCTCTACAATGGTTTGCGTACTTCTGTAGTTTTGTTCAAGTTTGAACACCTTGAGGTCAGGATAATCTTTTTCGAAGTTTAAAATATTCTGAATATTTGCGCCCCTGAAAGCGTAAATACTCTGGGCGTCATCACCCACCACACAAATATTCTGAAATCTTGCGGCCAGTTGTTTTATGATCACGTATTGCGAAAAGTTCGTATCCTGGTACTCATCCACCAATATGTAACGGAACTTGTTCTGGTATTTTAATAACACATCCGGAAAGTCGCGCAGAAGGACATTTGTCTGGTACAAAAGATCATCAAAATCCATGGCCCCGGCCTTGAAATTTCTTCTCTGGTAATTCAGAAAGATCTGTCCCAGTAAAGGTTTCCGGCTGCTCTGGTCTTCCTGTTGTGTGATAGGATTATTGAGGTATTGCTGTGCGGAAATGAGTTTGTTTTTAGCGTCGCTGATCCTGTTCAGAACAAGTGAAGGTTTATACACCTTATCATCGAGATTCATTTGTTTCAATATCTCTTTGATAACACTTTTACTGTCATCGGTATCGTAAATGGTAAAATTGTTGGGATATCCGATTTTCTCAGCTTCAATCCGTAAAATTTTAGCGAAAATGCTGTGAAAAGTGCCCATCCAGAGGTTTTTTGCTTCTTTTTCACCTACAATTTTAGCAATCCTGGCCTTCATTTCCCTGGCCGCTTTATTGGTAAAAGTAAGTGACAAAATATTGAACGCGTCGGTACCCTTTTCCATAATGTGTGCAATACGGTAAGTAAGTACGCGGGTTTTACCGGAACCGGCTCCGGCAATGATCATTACAGGACCCTCGGTTGCCTCAGCAGCGGCTCTCTGGGCGTTATTCAGTTCGTTAAGATAGTGGCTCATTTCAGGACTAGCAAAGGTGAGAACTTTTAAACAATTATTAAGCAAAAACTATCAACAAATTAATATGTTAAAATTCACTCTAGTGCTTTACTCAGTAAAAGGCCGTCTTCAATAAGTATATGGTTCCTTCCTACAAACAAGTCAATTTTAGCTTAAGGAATGATTAATTTTATGATGAACCTTACACACTAAACAAAATGATAAAAAAAACAACCATTCTCTTTTTTTTGTTATTGATTTCCCAAGCCAATTTGTTTTCCCAAATAACACCCATCTGTCCAAGCCCAAATGTGTATATGGATGGTGGAGCAACTATTCAATTTTATAATCCTGCTTTGCCTCTTTCGGCTACAAATCCTTCCAGCACTGGTATACCTACTTTTGGAAGCGGTTTAACTTTAATGCCAAATATCAATGGCGGCGCACTTAGTCCAACTTTCTATGTAACAAGCGGAGGAACATATTGGTATTGGAGCGGAACAGCCTGGGTAAATACCGGTGCTTCAACCGGTAACGGATCGGCAGTAAATATTGGCGGATGCGGATGTAAAATTTATAACCTAGTGGGGGGGACCGGACAGGTTTATGTTTCTACCGGATCAGGTGCAGGAACTTTGCTAACAACCATTACAGGTTTTAACGGAGGCGGCCCTTATGATATTGTTACGGATTGCAACTGTAATTTTTACATTTTAAAAACAACCACTTCGGGTGGACAGAGTTTAACTCTTTATAACCAGACCGGTGGTGTAATGCAAACATGGAGCCTTGTGAATATGCCAAACGCTACAGCGGGTGGTGGATTTGCCATTATTGGCAATATGGTTTATGTTAAGAATAACCTTACCAACGGATTTTTTATAGGAACTATGGCCGGTGCCTCTATTACGTTTACACAGGTTACCGGTTTTAACAACAGCCCTGGAGACTTTGCCTGCTGTCCGGTTTGTAATACAACACCAACTATGGCTGCTACAGCCAATAATAATGGACCATTAACCTGTACACAACTTACTGCAAATTGTATTGCTTCAACAACTACAACACCTGTAACTTATAATTGGAGCGGCCCGGGAATTGTTGGTCCGTCTAACTCGGCAACCATTACAGTTAACTTAAATGGAGTTTATACCTGCACGGTTTCGTCTCCGGGTTGCCCGCCTTTACAAAATATTATCACAACAACAGTTACCGGAAATCCGGCGGCTATTTCTCCCACGATTACAAGTTCGGGACCTATTACCTGTACCAACACCACATCTCAGATCATTGTGGCGCCTAATTCGGCTACAAATACAATTGTGTGGGCCGGGCCAGGAATTGTTTCAGGGCAAGGAACCCCGACAATTATAGCGAACGTTGCCGGTATTTACTCAGTAAGTATTACCAATACAGTCAATTCCTGTGCAGGAACGGCTACGTTTAATCTTCAGAATACCCAGGCGCCTTTAAACTTAAATGTAGTGCCTTTGAATCCTGTAAAATGTTCAACTGATCCTCCTATTTTGCATACCGTGACAGGTGCAACAAGTTATGTTTGGAATACATCTGCAGGAGTAACCCAGCTTACCTCAAATACATTCTCGGTTAATCCTGCGTCAACAACTGTTTATACAATTACGGGAACAACGGGTGTTTGTACAGGAGTTCTCATTACCACGGTAACTGTAATTCCTTCGCCAACCATTGCCATTACGGTTTCAAGCAACACATTATGCGCTCAGTTAATTAACGGATCACCAAACAGTATCCAGGTATCAGGTTCAGGTGGTACAGTATATTCGTGGACCGTTAGTCCGAATGTTAGCATGGTAGGGAACACAAATGGTTCACCTGCCACACTTGTACCATTAATGCCATATCCTTCTGCGCCTACTACCGCAACCATTACCATGATGGGAGCGAACGGCCAATGCAGTAATACAACCACCCAGGTTGTTACCATTGTTCCTAATCCGACAATTACAGTTACTCCGGCGGTTGCCAACATCTGTTACGGTACTTCGGCTTCGTTTACGGCCTCAGGCGCCACAAATTACGCATGGAATCCCGGAACCAATCTTAATACAGTAGTTGGACCTGTGGTAGTTGCTAATCCTCTTGTTTCAACGCAATACAATGTTATCGGAAGTTCGGCCGGATGTTTTGGTCTGATGCAGCAGGCAATGCTCAATGTTATTCCAAATCCAACTATAACCATAAATCCGGCTACACCAACTATTTGCGCGGGAAGCTCAATTAATCTTACCGCTAACGGGGCAACAAGTTATAACTGGGCGCCTTCAAATGGTTTGTCAACTACTTCCGGTCAGGTTGTTAGTGCGGGGCCTTTAGCAAACGAAACCTATACGATACTTGGAACGCAAAACACCTGTACAAATGTGGCCTATATTACTGTTACAGTTATTCCTGTGCCAAATCTTATTATAAACGCTACACAATACACTGTTTGCGCAGGTTATCCTACAAATCTTTCGGTTAACGGGGCACAATCATTCAGTTGGAGTCCTCCTGTTGGTTTAAGTGGGGTAACAGGTCCATTTGTTGTAGCTAATCCTGCAAACACTACAACTTACACCGTTGTTGGTTTCAACGGAATGTGTATGGCTTCGGGAAGTATTCCAATTCAGGTGATCCCTCAACCGAACCTTAACGTTAGCTCACCGAATTATTATTTATGCGAAGGACAAAGCACCACTATTTCAGCAACAGGGGCACAGTCCTATAGCTGGTTCCCGGCACAAACCCTTTCATCAAGTGTTGGAAATGTTGTAGTGGCCACGCCAGCAACGTCTACAAATTATACCGTGGTTGGTTATAATACCCAGGGAACAATTACCTGTGCCGAAGTTCATTCGTATTCGATTGTGGTTATTCCATGGGCAAGTGCAAATCTGCCTGCGAAAGTGGTTATCTGCGAGGGAGAAACCGCTAAAATAAATGTGAGCGGTGGTAATACATATTCATGGGTTCCATCAACTGGACTTGATATTACAAACGGGGCACAGGTAAATGCCTCTCCAATGTCGGGCATCATTTATACGGTGTATTCTTCATACAATGGCAATTGCGGAGGAACAGGAACTGTTGAAGTGGTTGTAAATCCCAGACCTGTGGTATTTGCGGGAAGAGATACAACATTTAACCTGGATGCCTATAAATTCATTAAAGCAAGTGGAACAGGAACCTTAACCTGGATAGACGGAGAAGAGATCTGGTGTCATGTTTGTCCTGAATCACAAATCTATGCTAAACGCAGCGGATGTTATGTTATACAAGCGGTTAACCAGTTTGGCTGTAAAACTAATGACGAAGTTTGTATTGATATTGTTACCGATTTCGGGGTTTATATTCCGAACATTATTACACCAAATGCAGATGGGGTCAATGATATCTTTTACGTTTACGGTTACAGTATTTCTGACGTAAAAATGGCAATATTTGATCGCTGGGGCGAAAAATTATTTACAAGCGAAGACCAGACTGTGGGCTGGCCAGGAACCTACAAAGGCGTAGACTGCAAAAGCGATGTTTATGTTTATAAAGTAGAATACAAAGGACTGGACGGTAAAACTTATCACAAGACCGGACATGTTAGTATCCAAAAATAGCTGTACTTATGTTTGTGTGTAAAAGAAGCGCGGGTCGTGTGTTTCCCGCGCTTTTTCTTTGTCTTTACAAATTTTAACCCTTTACATTTCTAAAAAACACTATTTTTGCGACTCTGAGTATCCTTAAAAAAATATCTATTCTTGTTCTGCTGGCAATTTCTATCAGTTCATGCGACAAATTCAACAAGCTTCTTAAGAGCTCTAACTACGAACTTAAACTTGTTAAAGCAAAGGAGTATTTTGACAAGGAGCAATACATGAAATCGTCGGAGCTTTACGGGGAACTGATTCCCGTAGTAAAAGGAACCGACAAAGCCGAAGAGGTTTACTTTTATTATACCTGGAGCGAATATTATCTCGGCGACTACTTACTGGCCCAATACCATTTTAAAAATTTTACCCGTCAGTTCCCAATGAGTAAACACACTGAGGAATGTTTATACATGAATGCTTATTGTTTTTATCTAACCTCGGCAAATTATAAGCTCGACCAGACAAGTACCAAGAATGCCATAAAGGAATACCAGTCCTTTATTGACACGTACCCCGAGAGCCCGAGAATTGACAGCTGCAACATGGTAATAGACAAACTTCATGAAAAGCTTGAAAGAAAAGATTACGAGATAGCCAAGCAGTATTTTAAACTTGATGATTGGAAAGCAGCCATCGTTTCTACAAAGAATTTTATCAAGGATTTTCCTGCCAGTAACCGCAACGACGAGATGTACTATATTATGATAGACTCATATTATCTACTGGCCCTAAACAGCTTTCAAAACAAAAAAATGGAGAGAATAGACGGTGCGCTTGAGAATTATGTGAAATTTCTGGATTTATACCCAAAAAGTTCGTACCTTAGCCGCGCAGAATCGATCTATAATAGCTGCAAACGAATTAAAGACAAAAACGAAAAAAATGGATTTTAAGAAAACAAACGCTGATCAGAGTATTGCAACCCGCGACATTCGCAAGTTTGACGGACCAACTGGTAACATTTATGAAGCTGTAGCTATCATGAGCAAACGTGCTAACCAGATCAGTTCTGAAATAAAGGAAGAACTTTCGGGTAAGTTACAGGAATTCAGCAGCCACACCGATAACCTTGAAGAAGTGTTCGAAAACCGTGAGCAGATTGAAATCTCTAAACATTACGAGAAATTACCTAAACCGTCTCTTATCTCAATTCAAGAGTTTCTTGAAGACAAGATCTACTACCGTAACCCGAATAAACCTGGAACGGAATAATCAATAAATATATTCTTAAAAGGGCAGTAAGCTTTGGCTTTACTGCCTTTTTGCTTTAATAGATGTTGTTTCAGAAAAAAATAATTCTTGGTGTCACCGGCGGAATTGCCGCTTATAAATGCGCACATCTTGTTCGCTTACTTATAAAAGAAGGCGCGGAAGTAAAAGTGGTAATGACAAAAAGCGCTTCTGAATTCGTTACACCGCAAACACTTTCTGTTCTAAGCAAGAACGAGGTGGTGATTGATTTTTTTGATTCCAATAACAACTGGAACAATCATGTTCATTTGGCCGAATGGGCCGATATTCTTTTAGTGGCGCCGCTTACAGCGAATACGCTCGCTAAAATGGCCAACGGTATTTGCGACAATGTTCTCTTAGCTACGTATCTCTCTGCCAAAACAAAAACAATTGTTGCTCCCGCCATGGACCTGGATATGTACCAGCATGCCTCTACAAAACAAAACCTCGATAAATTAAAATCCTTCGGAAACCTTGTCGTTCCTGCCGAAAGTGGCGAACTAGCCAGTGGTTTATCAGGTGAAGGAAGAATGGCCGAACCAGAGAACATTGTTACGTTTCTTAAAAATTACCTTCAACTCTCGTTACCATTTGCCGGAAAAAAAGTATTGGTCAACGCGGGTCCTACTTATGAGGCTATTGACCCTGTAAGATTTATTGGCAACCGTAGTTCAGGAAAAATGGGCATTGCCATTGCCGAAACTTTTGCAAAACAGGGTGCCAATGTAATCCTGGTGCTTGGGCCATCATCACAGATTGTAGCTGACAAATCAATAAAAGTAATTCATGTAGAAAGTAGCGGGGAAATGTATACTGCCTCTGTTGAACATTTCAAAGATTGTGATATAGCCGTGTGTTCGGCAGCTGTAGCAGATTACAGGCCAAAAGAGGTGAGTGTTTCCAAAATCAAAAAAAAGGAAGAGCACCTGAACCTGGAACTTATAAAAACAAACGATATTCTTGCTGAACTTGGAAAAATGAAGGCCCGGCAGCTTTTGGTTGGCTTTGCATTGGAGACAAATGACATTGAAATCTATGCAGCGAAAAAACTGAAAGAAAAGAACCTGGATATTATTGTAGCAAATTCGGCAACAGAGAAGGGGAGCGGTTTTGCGGGCGACACAAATAAAGTTACAATCATTGATAAACACAATAAAATAACTAATTTTGAGTTAAAGAATAAGCAGGAAGTGGCGCAGGATATCGTTAACTACATTCTTGAATTTAAACAATGAAAAAAGCACTTATAGTTCTAATGATCATAACGCTTAGCAGCTCGTTTTACGCGCAGGAGCTCAACTGTCAGGTGAACATTAATACCGATCAGATACAGGGAACCACTCAGAAACAGATCTTCGAACAGATGAAAAAATCAGTGTTCGAATTTATGAATAACCGTAAGTGGACCAACGACGTATACACTGTGAATGAACGTATTGATTGTTCTATGCTCATTGTTATACAGCAACAATTATCAACCGATGAATATGAAGGCTCCATTCAGGTGCAGGTTCGCCGCCCGGTTTTTAAAAGCTCTTATTACACGCCTATCTTCAACTACGAGGACGATAATTTCCAGTTCCAGTTCCAGCAATTTACCACCCTTGATTTTAATGATAATTCCTTTCAGAATAACCTTACATCCATTCTTGCATTTTATGCTTATGTGATCCTTGCTGTTGATTATGACTCGTTTTCACCTCTTGGAGGCACACCACACTGGCAAAAGGCCCAAACTATTCTTAACAACGCACAATCGGCTCCTGCTGAGTTAAAAGGCTGGAGAAGCACTGAAAGCAACAAGAACAGGTACTGGCTTATTGAAAACACCTTGCAGCCCGTTTTTCAGGGAATAAGAGATTGTTTGTACCAATACAGTTTCACAGGTCTGGATATTATGTGGGAAAAAGCCGATGAGGGCAGGGCCAATGTTTTAAAATCGCTCGAGCTTCTTAAGCCGGTTTATAATGCCCGTCCCGCTTCCTTTAACATGCAATTGTTTTTTAATTCAAAAGCCGACGAGATCATTAACATCTTCAAAGGAGGTCTCCCCGAAGAAAAAACAAAAGTCACGGAAACACTCATGTTGATTGATCCGGCGAATACTACCAAATACACGAAAATACAAGAAGGTAGGTAGTGATATTACAACACAGTAATTGACTTGCGCCTAAAAAATGTTATAATTTTAGTTTAATACAAAAAATAGCTATCTTTAATTTAAATTATAAATCAAACCCAATGAAAAAATCTATTTTAACCTTAGCACTTGTGGCTTTTTTCTCAGTTGCTGTTAATGCTCAGACTACAAAAGGAACTAAAACAAAGTCTAAAACTCAGGAACCTCCTGCAGCTGTAACAGTAAACGATGATGGTACAACTTCTACGCCTGCGGCGACCAATTCTCCTGATAAAGAAAAAAAGGATGAGGCTACTATTGGAAAAAAAGAAGAAACTCCGGTTAAGAAAAGCGGAACAAGGATGGCTATCAACGAAAAGGGGACATCTTCGGGTGTGAAACCTAAGAGCACTGCCAGAAGCGAAGACAAAAAAAGCACTGAAACTTCTGCGCCACAACCCGGCTCAGCTGGAACCAAAAAAGATTAATCATTTTTCATAAAATTAAAACCCCGAAGTAGATTTAAAATTACTTCGGGGTTTTTTATTTATTGTGAAGTAGGTCTCTGATCTACTTCACGAAAGATCTAAGATTTTTTACGTTGATTCAGTTCGTCGCGTATCTTGGAGGCCATTTCGTATTGCTCTTCATCTAAAGCTGTTTGAAGCATATTTTTAAGCTCCTCAGTACTTTTTTCCTTATAGGCATCGCCTCCGGTAGATGAAGACTTAACCTCTTCTGCATGCTCTTTCTGAGTCTGGGATTCAGCTTCACCAGTCATCCCGGCAGTATCATCATCCAGAACAATTCCTGCGCTTTTAAGAATGAATTCGTAAGTGTAAATAGGGCAGTTGAACCTAACCGCTAAAGCAATGGCATCGCTTGTACGTGCGTCTATTTCAACATCCTTTGTACCATCGTTACATACCAGTTTAGCGTAAAAAATACCCTCTACAAGATTGTAAATAAGAACTTCGCTGACCTTTACATCGAATGTTTCAGCAAAAGCTTTAAAAAGATCGTGGGTTAAAGGACGGCTGGGGCTCATTTTTTCGAGTTCTATCGCAATGGCCTGGGCTTCAAAACCGCCTATAATGATTGGTAATCTTCGGGTTCCGGTGCTTTCTCCCAACACAAGGGCGTAGGCCCCGCTTTGAGTCTGGCTGTAAGATAGTCCCACAATTTCTAACCGAACTTTTTTCATTTAATCCAATTTCTAATTTAAGAAAAAAATACGGTTTAATTCTGATTCGCTTTGAATTTTTTTACCGCTTCCGTTAATTTCGGAAGGATAGAAAAAGCGTCGCCAACTATTCCGTAATCTGCTGATTTAAAGAAAGGGGCTTCTTTATCATTATTAATAACTACTATTGTTTTACTTCCGTTAACACCTGCCAAATGTTGTATTGCTCCCGAAATACCTATAGCAATATAAAGATTAGGACGAATGGCAACACCGGTTTGCCCTACGTGTTCATGATGCGGGCGCCAGTGCATATCGGCAACAGGACGCGAACACGCCGTTGTTGCTCCTAATACTTTTGCAAGATCTTCTACAAGCCCCCAGTTCTCTGGTCCTTTTAATCCACGGCCTGCGCTTACTACCAGTTCGGCTTCAGGAAGCGGAACCATTCCACCAACCTGGTTTGATTTAGTTTCTTTAATAGTAATTCTTGATTTAACAGAAGAAAGGTCAACTGAGAAATCAGAAACACTTGCTTTATTTTCTCCCAGTTTAACAGGAAAACTGTTAGGAAGAAGAGAAATCACTTTTACATCGCTATTGATGGTATAAACAGCAGTTGCTTTTCCGGAAAAAACATTTTTCTTCACTTCAAGTGCAGCGCCATTAACAACCGGATAATCTACCGCTCCTGCAACCAATCCTGCTTTTAATTTAGCAGCTAGGCGAGGGGCAACCCCTTTACCTGTAATGTCAAACGCAAACACGATCACTTTAGCTCCTTCAGCTTTAGCAGCCTGTTCAACCGCGGCGCTGATAAGCATATTGTCCGCATTTAAATTATCAACTTTCGCCGAAAGGATTTTTGTTGCTCCGGCTTTTCCGATTTCCTCCAGTTGTGCCGCATCAGCATTATTTACAAAAGCGGTAACTGTGCTCCCGGTTAATTCGGCAATTTTAGCAGCGTAGTTTACGCTTTCGAGAGAAGATTTTTTTACTCTTCCTTTATTAATTTCTGTATATACTAGAACTGACATAGTTTAATTTTTGATGTTTAATTTTTGATTTTTGAATCATAATTCAGAAATCGTAATTCATAAATTATATAACCTTTGCTTCCGTGTGTAACAGGTGTACTAATTCATCAAGGTTATCTTCTGTGATCATTTTACAGGTGGTTCTGCCCGGGTTCACAGCGTATGATTTAATTGAAGTTAACGCAGCATTTCCAGTAGCAGGAATTACCTGTAAAGGTTTTGTACGCGCTGCCATAATTCCACGCATGTTTGGGATCCGTTGTTCTGCCATTCCTTTGGCACAGCTTATTACCATTGGTAATTCACATTCCACAACCTGTGTGCCACCGTCGATCTCATGCTCAACTGTTGCTTTATTTCCTGCCACATCCAGTTTTGTAGCTAAAGAAACAAATGGTAAATCAAGAACTCCTGCTACCATTGCTCCAACCGAGGATCCGTTATAATTGATGGTTTCTTTTCCAACAAGGATCAAATCATATCCATTGCTTTTTGCATAGGTTCCGATTTGTTCTGCTACAAAATAAGCGTCAGGACTTTCAGCATCGATTCTTACCGCGTCATCGGCTCCAAGTGCAAATCCTTTACGGATAGTAGCTTCGCTGTCGGCAAGGCCAACGTGAATTAACGTTACTTTTTCAGCCAGGTTCGCCTCTTTTAATTCGAGGGCGCGAACAAGCGCATACCACTCGTCATAAGGATTAATGACAAAGGGCATTATTGAATTTTGTATCACCATCTGTAAACTGAATTTTAGTGGTGGTATCGGGTACATTGCTGATTGCAACAAGGATCTTCATTTTCAAAAATTTTGAAGTGCAAAAATAGCAAAATTATTGACGTAGAAAAGCGATTTTTCGATGAAATTGATTAACAAGGTATCTAAATAAGAAAGCCGCAGATTACGCGGATTTCTACAGATTTTTTATCTGCGAACATCCACGAAATCTGCGGCTTAAAAAATCAATACTTAAAGCGATACTTCAACATTTCTCTCTTCAATCATCTTTTTAAGATTGATGAGGGCGTAACGCATTCTTCCAAGAGCGGTATTAATGGACACATTCGTAAAGTCCGCAATTTCTTTAAAACTCATATCGTAGTAGGTTCTCATAACTACAACCTCGCGCTGGTCGGCCGGAAGCTCGTTAATAAGATCCCTGATGTTACGTTTGAATTTTGCCATTTCCTGGCTCGAGTTCGAAATATCGTCTTCAGAAGCGATCATATTAAATACGCTTATTTCTTCACCATCTTCATTTACATAAGTAGGAACAGGTGGCATTCGTTTAGCGCGGCGGAAATGATCTATAATAAGATTACGGGCAATTCTTAACACCCAGGGGAGGAATTTGCCTTCCTCGTTATACTGACCTTTTTTAAGAGTTTGGATCACCTTAAAGAAAGTATCCTGAAAAATATCCTCGGCCAGTGCCCGATCCCTTACAACAACTATAATAGATGAAAAGATCCTTGCCTTATGGCGTGTTAATAAAACGGCTAAACAGTCTTCGTGGCCTCCCACGTAGAGTTGAACTAACTCATTATCATTTAATGATTGAATAGACATACTTTTTTACTTGCTGGTTAAGAGATTTAGAACGCTAGTAAATGTCTATTCGATTGGCAGGATAGTTTTAATGATTATTCACAAAGATACCTCTTTTAGCCCGTTTTCTAAAATGGAAATGTTAAAATTTTAACATTATTGAGTGAAACTACATTTTAAATGAGTGAATGATATAAAATGGAAGTTAAAAACGGAGGGGGAAATTAAGGACCTGAAAAAAAACATTCAGTTAAGGCAATAAAAAAAGGGTAAGCTACTTTCATCGCACCGCTACAACCGCTTACCCTTGCTCCGTTCCCAGCCTGGGGGATTCAGCAGGAGCTGGTCGTGAAAGACTTACCCGCTGCAAAATTAACAATAATTTTAGTATAATTTTAGTTTTACAATAAAAATCGTAAAATTTGTAGACTATCATTTGCGTTCTTTGCGCAATAACCTATGAATCTATCAATTGTAATCCCTTCATTTGACGAAGAAGAGTCTTTACCCGAACTGCACGACTGGATCGTTAAAGTTGTCACCGATAATAATTATTCCTACGAAATTATTTTTATCGATGATGGGAGCCGCGACAATTCATGGGACGTAATTGAAAGTCTCGCGAAAAAAAATCCTAACGTAAAAGGAATCAAGTTCAGAAGAAATTACGGAAAGTCACCCGCATTGCATGTTGGGTTTGAAGCCGCGCAAGGTGATGTAGTTATTACCATGGATGCCGATCTTCAGGATAGTCCTGATGAAATTCCTGGTCTGTACAACATGATAACCAAAGATGGGTTTGACATGGTGAGCGGATGGAAACAAAAACGCTACGATAACGCATTCACAAAAAATCTTCCTTCTAAAATATATAACTGGACCAACCGAAAAATATCCGGCATTAAACTGCACGATATGAATTGCGGTTTAAAGTCTTATAAAAAGAAAGTAATTAAAAGTATTGAGGTATACGGCGAAATGCACCGCTTCATTCCTGTAATGGCAAAGGCCGCAGGCTTTCATAAAATAGGAGAGAAGGTGGTTCAGCACCAGGCCAGGAAATACGGAACAAGTAAATTTGGCTGGAACCGTTTTATTAATGGTTTTCTTGATCTTCTTACGATTACATTTCTTTCAAAATTCGGAAAACGTCCAATGCATTTCTTCGGATTTGTTGGTACACTTGTATTTTTATTGGGATTTGGATTTGCGGCTTACCTGGGCTGTTATAAATTGTATAATGTGTTTACGCATCACCCGTCGCGTTTAATTACACAACGTCCTTCTTTTTATATTTCATTAACCTGCATGGTCATTGGAAGCATGATGTTTCTGGCAGGATTTCTTGGTGAATTAATTCTCAGGAACAGTCCTGTGAGAAACAATTATCTGCTCGATAAAAAGTTAAACCTGGATTAATGAATAACGAGGGAAAAAAGCGTCCGCCCCGTACGCCGCTTTCTCCCGAGGAAGTAGCCGAACTGGTCTGGCTCAAAAAAATCCGTGAGCATAAAAAGATCGAGAGGTTTAAAAACACGAACAGCTACAAACTCTTCAATGTTTTCAATGTGGTTTGTTTTTTTATTTACTGTGAACTTGTTTTCTGTTTTCTTGGCCCGTGCCATTACCAAACACATTATCACACCAACGTTATTGTTGAATACAGCAATTCTCATAACCATGTGCCAACTATTTCCGTTATTAAAGTAACAGATGTAAACGATAAACAATATTCATTCGCTATCAACGACATGATAGAAGTTCCTCCAAAATATGCTCCTTTTGAGGTTGGAAAAGATTTTCTGCTTCAGAAAGAAATCAAAGGCTCGGTTTCTTCATCCGAAAAACAATTCAGAATCCAGCGCGCGAGTCCGATTTTATTTCTCTCGGTGTTTGTTGCAATTTTCTCGTTTATTTTTTTCTTTTACAATCTTAATCAGAATCCTTATTCATTAAGGGCTATTACAAGTATAAATGCGATTACGGTGTTTGCTTTTATACTGATTTAAAATCAATAAAAAACCCGGAAGCTTTATCTGCTTCCGGGTTTTCAATTAAATCTATTATTATATGATCTGATCGCTTATCGGTGGAATCTGTTGCTGATCCGTTTTTGCGTCGTCTTCGTGTTTATCGAATGGACGTTTTCCGAAAATATCTTCTAAGTCTTCTTTAAAAATAACTTCTTTCTCAAGTAGTTTCTCAGCAAGTAAAGTAAGTTTATCTTTATTGGTCATTAAGATCTGTTTTGTTTTTGCATAAGCAATATCAATCATCTTCTTAACTTCTTCGTCAATCGTTTTAGCCTGGTTTTCACTGTATGGTTTTCCAAATGTGAATTCACTCTGTCCTGAACTGTCGTAATAACTTACATTACCGATCTTTTCATTTAAACCGTAATAAACAATACATGCGAAAGCCTGTTTGGTAATTTTTTCAAGGTCGCTTAACGCGCCTGTACTAACTTTTCCGAATACGATTTCTTCTGCCGCACGTCCGCCTAAAGCAGCGCACATTTCATCCTGGATCTGTTCAAGGGTTGTTATCTGTCTTTCTTCAGGTAAATACCATGCGGCTCCTAATGAACGGCCACGGGGCACAATGGTTACTTTTACAAGCGGACTGGCATGTTCAAGCATCCAGCTTACAGTAGCGTGTCCGGCTTCGTGAAAAGCAATCACACGTTTTTCACCTTTGGTAATGATCTTGTTTTTCTTTTCAAGCCCGGCGATGATACGATCAACCGCATCAAGGAAATCCTGTTTTGTAACTGTTTTCTTGTTTGAACGCGCAGCAATTAAAGCAGCTTCGTTACAAATGTTAGCGATATCGGCGCCACTGAATCCGGGCGTTTGTTTTGCAAGGAAATCAATATTTACGCTTTCATCAATTTTAATTTTCTTAAGGTGAACCTGGAAAATTTCTTTTCTTTCATTAAGATCAGGCATATCAACATAGATCTGTCTGTCGAAACGACCCGCACGCATTAAGGCACGGTCGAGGATATCGGCACGGTTAGTAGCGGCAAGAATAATAACACCACTGTTGGTTCCAAAACCATCCATCTCGGTTAACAACTGGTTCAGTGTATTTTCACGCTCATCGTTTGCACCGGCTGAAGCACTTTTTCCACGCGCACGACCAATGGCGTCAATTTCATCAATGAAAATGATACATGGCGCCTTTTCTTTCGCCTGGCGGAACAAATCACGCACGCGGCTTGCACCAACACCCACAAACATTTCCACGAAATCTGATCCGCTTAATGAGAAGAACGGAACTTTAGCTTCACCTGCAACGGCTTTTGCCAATAAGGTTTTACCAGTTCCCGGAGGGCCAACTAAAAGGGCTCCTTTAGGAATTTTTGCTCCGAGGTCGGTATATTTTTTTGGATTCTTTAAGAAGTCAACAATTTCCATTACTTCCAGTTTTGCACCGTCTAATCCGGCAACGTCGTTAAAGGTAATGTTCACGTTGGTGTCTTTATCAAATAACTGCGCGCGCGATTTTCCAATGTTGAATATCTGGCCGGGACCGCCGCTTGATCCGCCACCCATGCGACGCATCATCACGATCCATAAAATAACCATGATCGCAATTGGAAGTATCCATGGGAGCTGATCGCTCATCCAGTTGGTTTCTTCAACGCTTCTTGCATAGATCTGTTTGTCTTTAGGGATATTAGCGTCGTTCTGAACTTTTTCCATTCCCTCCATGAATTTTTCAATGGATGGAACAGTGGTTGTAAAGTGAGGGCCCTGGAATTTTTTTTCAGGGAAATATGAACGCGCGGTTTTAGGATCTTTGTAACGGTTGGCTATATAAGCCGTATCGGGATTAATGTAAATCCTTGCGGCTGTTTTATTAACGATGGCTACTTCAACAACATCGCCTTTCGCGAGCATTTCAAAGAATTTTCCTTGCGGAATTTCCATAGGACGGGATCCCATATTGTTTCCATAGAAAACTACAAAAAGAAGCACGGCTATAACAATACCGTAGATCCAGTAGAAATTATTTCCACTGTTCCCGCCTTGTTTTCCGCCGCCGGAAGAGGCTTGTCTTCCGAATTTTTCCTTCATGCGCTCAAACTGCTTCTTGCGCTCCTCTTCGTGCGATGAAGAATCGTTTTTTGATTGGTCTTTTGTGGGGTCTGTATTTTGTTCTTGACTCATTGGTAATAGTTCACTAAAAATATTAATCGTTAATTAAAGTAACTTCGGCATCGCCCCATAGGGCCTCGAGGTTATAGTAGTCTCGCATTTCGCGTAAGAAAACGTGCGCTACAATGTTGATGTAATCAATAAGTATCCACTCGCTGTTTTGTTGACCTTCGCTATGGTAAGCTTTTTCTCCGGAGAGTTTTAGTACTGTTTCCTCAATACCATCGGCAATGGATTCAACGTGTACTTTACTATCGGCATCGCAGATCACAAAATAATCAAAAGCTCTGTTAGGAATATTTGAAAGGTTCATGATCATAATGTTCCTGGCCTTTTTCTCACGCATTCCTTCAACAATAGCATCCAGCAATGAAGAGGTTTCTTCTTTGGTCACCGTTTTTTTAGGACGCTTATTTACCTTTTTCTTTTTTTCAGAATTGGCAATAAGATTAGCTGCCCTTACTTCACGCTCTTTATCACTCAGAGGTTTTTTAGCGGCTTTGGTTGGCCTGGTAACTTTTTTAGCTGCTGCTTTTTTAGTTTTCTTTGGGATTGCTTTTCTAACAGGTTTTTTGGACATATTTAACGGCTTTGCTGCTTAGCTTTGAATAAAAATTATTAGGTTTACACTTAAACAACAAATTTAACCTTTTTGCCTTAATGGAAACACTTTTTATTGGTGCTAATCTCATTTTTCTACCTGAAGTAGATAGCACCAATTCTTATGCCATTGAGCTGTTAAAGAACGTTAACCTGCCTGAGGGAAGTGTTATTCACACGGCGAATCAAACAAGTGGAAGAGGGCAGAGGGGGAACGTCTGGAACACACGTCCGGGAAGCAATCTAACGGTTTCTGTAGTTTTAAAACCATCCTTTCTCGACCTTAAAGATCAGTTTTATCTTTACCAGATTGCAGCTTTAGGATGTTATGACGTTATGACGGAGATTCTGGATCATAGTCAATTTGACATAAAAATAAAATGGCCCAATGACATTCTTGTAGATGGGAAAAAAATTGCCGGGATACTGATAGAGAACGTTGTTAACCATAACCACATGCACTGGAGCGTTATGGGAATTGGTCTCAATGTAAGGCAAGGTGAATTTGATGACAAGATCCATGCAACCTCCATTCAGATCCTGACACGAAAAGAACATGATCTTGCCGATGTGCTTAAATTGCTGTGCAGCCGACTCGAAAAATATTATATGCTTTTAAGGAACGGAAAACGCGAGACTATTTCCGAAAATTATATTAAACATTTCTTTGGGCTTAATAAGTGGCTCGATTTCGAAATCGGGAACCAGGTTGAAAAACTTCTTGTAAAAGGAGTGAGCCGGAACGGACTTTTGTTGCTGGAAGACTCTTCCGGAAAAGAGCGCGAGTTCGATATGAAAGAGATCAAATGGAGACTGCGTTAGAAATTTGAAATGTTGACTGATAAATGAAAAATCAGGCATCCAACTTCCCTTTTTTTGTTCCTAAATCGTTAAATGTCAGAGTCTTTACTTGTGTGTTTAAAAATTTGTCTTATTTTTATATTCAAATTTTTAAACCAAAAAACCATGAAAAAAATCTACTTTTCTCTGGCTCTTTTCGCTTTTACTCTTCAGGTAAGTAAGGCACAATTAAGTCTCACAAAGGCTTTCAACGACTTTACTGTTGGCGACGTAAATAATAACCAACAGTACGATTCAACTACAGCGGTTCCTAAAACTACAGGAGCGAACCAAAACTGGGACTTTAGTTCACTCACTTCGAACTCATTCGTTGAGAGTAAAACATACACAACTGTTGCTTCCACAGCGTACGCGGCATCATTTCCAAACGCAACCATTGCAGAAACCATGAGCGGATCCAATAGTAGTATCACATACTTTAAAGCTACCGCCACTACTTTAGAGTTTCAGGGACTTGCATTTCCTTCCAACTCTATAGCCATTAATTTTACAAATACAGGAATTTTTGTAACATGGCCGGTGAGTATGGGCTACAATGCTAACGATGCCTTTGGGGGCTCGCAGGTAACAGGAACATTAACCAACAGCCTTGATGGATCTATTAATGTTCAGGGATCTGGTACAGGAACCGTAGTAATGCCGGGCGGAATGACGCTTAGCAACTGCCTGCAGGTAATTGTGTCGCTAACGGTTAATATGTCACTTGGAGGAAGTACCCAGACTATGGTTTCGAGGCAATATACCTACTACCATAGCTCTAATAAATTCCCGGTTCTATCAGCCGAATACCAAACCACTACTACCGGAACAGTAGTTTCAAAAAGCAACTCGTTTTATGTGAATACAGCTATTGTTGCAGGTTTAACCCAGCATGAGATTAACAACAATCTTTCTGTGTTCCCGAATCCTGCTTCTGATATGATCAATATTTCTCTCGATAATAAATCGAATGAAAACGTGAGCGTAAGTCTTACTAATCTTGTTGGACAAACAGTAAAGGAACAAACTCTCGGAAACGATAACGTTATTAAAACAAATGTGGATGTAAGCGGACTTTCAAAAGGTATTTACTTGATGAATGTAAAAATCGGTAACACTTCATCGGTGAAGAAAATTGCGATAGAATAATTCTTTTATCTAAAATCTTAAATCCCTTTCGTTATATGCGGAGGGGATTTTTTGTTTTAAAACCATAAAGGATTAATATCTTTACAGTTAATTATGATTTTTGATATACATATTTTTGTTTGCACCAACCAGCGCACCGGATCCGAAAAACTGAGTTGTGGCGAGGCGCATGGACTAGAGCTTGTAGCTGAGTTTAAGAAACAATTAAAGGATCTGAACGTGAATCTTAAAACACGGGCCAATAAAAGTGGTTGCCTGGGTATTTGCGATTTTGGTCCAACGGTGGCCATTTATCCCGATGGTACTTTTTACGTTGGTGTAAAAAAAGAAGACATTAAGGAAATCATTGAATCTCATATTCTCAATAAAAAACCGGTTGAACGTTTGCTCTTAAAGGATTTTAAATGAACGAACTAATCAGAGAAGAGGAACTCAGAAAAACCGGACTAAGCGCCGAAGAACTTCTTATAAAATTCAAAGAACAATTATTACGTGATTTTGAAATGAGTGGCGCCATAGAGTATCTTGAACCCCTGGAAGATTCTTTTGATCACATTCAACACAATCTTATACAGGCATTAGACAGGGTCTCATCTTCAGGATATTCTAAACTTCAGCAGCTCTTATACAGAATTGATATTTCCGAGAAACAACTTCATGAAGCCATGAATGAAAATGGTAATAAAACAAGGCATGAAATTCTGGCAACACTCATCATTAAACGGGTTCTTCAAAAAGTAATTCTTAAAGTCATTTATTCGAAATAGATCATGAATATCAGAAAAGGAACGGAAGCCGATCTTGCAGGCGTACTTGAATTAATAAAAGAACTTGCGGAATACGAAAAGGCTCCGGATGAAGTAGAAGTTACAATTACCGAAATGCTCAACTGGGGATTTGGTAAAGACAGGCTCTTCGAATTTTTTGTTCTGGAAAAGCAAGACGTTATTGTAGGCATAGCACTTTATTATTACAAATATTCGACCTGGAAAGGGAAGTGTTTATTTTTGGAAGATATTATTGTAACAGAAAAAGAACGCGGTAAAGGATACGGAAGAATTCTTTTTAATGCTGTGGCTAATGTGGCAAAAGAACAAAAGGTGCGTAGGATGGAATGGCAGGTACTGGAATGGAACGAGCCTGCGATTAAATTCTATAAAAAATATAATTCAGTTCTGGATCCGGAGTGGATCAATGGTAAGCTCACATATGGGCAGCTTCAGAATTTCAACCAATAAAAAAGCCGGCGTTACAGCGCCGACCCTTTCAAACAACAACAACGAAACCAGTTTTAATTTGTTGAAGCGAATGTAAAATTCTTCTTTTTTGCCTGCTCGCGAATCGCTTTCATCATGGCATCATCAAGCATGTTAGTTGCGTTTGTTTTTGCAAGCTCTTTTTTCTTTTCTGCGATGTATTCAATACGTTTCTTATTGAGATC
Source organism: Bacteroidota bacterium (assembly GCA_021323535.1). Taxonomy (GTDB): domain Bacteria; phylum Bacteroidota; class Bacteroidia; order B-17B0; family Aurantibacillaceae; genus Aurantibacillus. The sequence goes on along the minus strand of JAJONO010000031.1, from coordinate 3,899 downwards.
GGTGATCTGTTTCGAAACTTCTTCGCGTTCTTTCGTTTTTTTAGCTATATATTCTTCCTTCTCTTTATCGGTTTTCCCCTTCAACTCTTTTGGAAGATCCTGTTCTTTGACTTTTGTGATCTTAAAGTCTTTTGTTTTGCTTGTAGCATCAACCGCGTCCCAGGTAACATTTGTATAAACAGCGCTTGTTTTTGAAACAACCCGTTCACTTGTATTGGCGGTACCATAATTTGCAGCTGCGCCGTCAGTTGCCAGCTGCATGTTTAGTCTGCTTTCGCCAATCCCTCCGTAAGGCACATAAGTAGCGTTCAGCTTACTGTTCAGTGCAGCAATTTCAGAATCGTAAGGTGTTTCAATGTATTGTGTTTTCGCATTCTGGTTAATGCACATGTAATTTCCTTCGGCAAGTAAAGCGCCGTTTTTCCAACCTGTATTTAAACCTTCTTCATAATCTCCACAAAAAATGGTATTAATAAAAATATCTTTTTCTTTTGCTCTTGCACAAGAAGTATTCGCGTTAACCAACCCCTGGGTGAAAGGCTCGTTTCCTGCAATGAAAATAACCTGCAGATCGGTCGAACCAGGTAACCAGCTCAATTGTTTTGTAGCGGTCTGAATGGCATGTCCGCAATACTCATCGCCTCCATTAGTGGTTAACGAAAATAATTTAGTAGAAATGCTATCCAAATCATTACTGAATTTAGACACCTGGCGGATATATCCTGTGGCTTTTGACAACCCCTGATTACCATATTCATAAAGTGCAATTTCCAGTTCAGGTTTTTCTTCTCCGTAACGTGCAAGGGCAAGTTCATTTACAATTTTCCAGAGTTGAGCCTTGGCCTGATCAATAAGACCATCCATGCTGTTACTTGTATCGAGTAATAAAGCAATTTTGATCTTACGTTTCCCGGTTTTTGTATCAGTGGTGTAAGTTGGGGCGGCCACCATCACATTATTAGGTTCAACTCCAAGGTTCGTAATTTCTTTTCGTGTTTCTATTCCGGCTTCTCCTCTTGAAGCTGCATTTGCACGGGGGTTAAAGGTGCAGGCAAGGAAAATAAACGATGAAAGCGCCAGATAAATGGTCCCCTTTTTAATTGATTGTTTGTTTTTCATGATTTTAAATTTTAATGGTTAGGGCCGTTATTTATTTCAAAATTATTGCAGGAACGAGTGTATTAAAACGAGCACTTAGTGAAACGGCCGGGCGACTTGGTGAAACAGACGAGTGGTTGGGTTATGCCTTCAAATACGGTGCTTTTAGGGCCCGGAAACAAATATTAACTTTTTAATGTTATGTATCTTTGTTACGTTTATAAGACAAATGCCTTTTAGGAACTATACCAGGATTGTAATTTTTTATTTGCTGTTTATAACAGGAAATATTTCTTTAGCGCAGATTAACAGCACCAGTTTTCCGGATATTACAACCAGTACAAGTGATGGTGATGCAGTCAATGAAAGTTATTCGAGGTATAAGACTAAACAGGTTGATCCTGTTGCTATTTATTTTGATTCGGCGCAATATCTTTCCGATAAGTTTCCGTTAAGGGCAATTGATCATATAAACAAAGCAATTGAGTTAAGCATTAGTCTCAATGATTATTCTAAAGAGGGTTCAGCTTATCTTATTCTTGGTAACATTCAGCAAAAGTTATTGCAACATGAGCTGGCAGTTGAGAATTATAAAAAATGTATCAATACACTCACGACAATAACATCCAGGAAATTTTCGTCCAGAACTTCGACACAGATTCTTAACGGCTCAATTTCATTTTCTGCATATAAACAGATGGCAAAGTCTCTCAGTGAATTAAATAAGAACGATGAAGCATTGGTTTATCTCAATAAATGTTTTGAAAATGTTTTTTTATATGTGACCGCAAAAGAAAAATCAGACGCAAAGCGTCTTTTAGCAGAAATAAAATTAAAACAAGGTAAAACACAGGAAAGTCTCGCTATCTACAATGAAGTATTGTCTGAAGAAAAGAGTATTAAAAATCCTGAAGGAGAAATAAAAACATTATTGGGAATTGGTAATGTTTACAAAACGGAGAAGAATAACGATAAAGCCATTGAGTTTTATAGCCAGGCAAAAACTTTTTCAGAAACGTCACGTAACTCTACCCTTATTTTACAGGCGAATGAATTACTCGCTATTATTTTCAGGGAACAAAAAAATGTAACAAAGGAAGTTGAATTACGAACCAACAACATTACTCTTAATGCAAGCTCAAATGTTCTGGCCACGGATGCCAATTACCAGATGAAACAAAATATTGAAATTGGTAATGCATATGCTAATACTAATCAGAATACTCAAGCTATTGAGTATTACGAGAAAAGTTTAAACAGCAATGGTATCACCTCATATAATTGGAGTCCTGGCTGTTATCTCGTCCCTCAAACTTGGATGGGGGCAGCAGCTTACACGGTCTCTTTAATACAAACGTTTGAAGAAAGTGCAAAAGCCTCAAAATATCTCGCAGAACAATATTTGAAACAAGGAAATTTCCCTAAGGCCATGGAATATTTTAAAACGTATTCTAACATGGAAGACTCTTTAAAACAAGTTCATAAACGTGAATTGAATAACGCGCTTAACCTGGGAACCAACCTTGGCCGCAATCAGCAACGCATCGATCTTCTCGAGAAAGAACGTCAGCTTAGCATAAAATCCATTGAAGTATTAAAACAGGATCAGAATTTAAAAGAAAATCAGCTTGGAGTTAGAAATACCATTATCAGCACACTTGTATTTTGTATCGTGTTTCTTCTCATTGGTGGATTTATCATGACAAAGAACGCCCGTGAAAAAAGACGCGCGAATCAGTTACTAGCTATAAAATCCTTACGTGGACAAATGAACCCTCACTTTATTTTTAATGCCTTGAATTCGGTGAATCATTATATTTCCAAAAATGACGAACGCGCCGCGAATAAATACCTCTCCGATTTTTCGAAGTTGATGCGTTCAGTAATGGATAGTTCAAAACATGATTTTATTCCGCTTTCGGAAGAAATAGAAACTCTGAAATTATACCTCGATCTGGAACACGCACGCTTTAGCGATAAATTCGATTATGGCTTTTTTGTGGACGAAAGTATTGACCCCGGCGACTTTGAATTGCCTCCTATGATCATTCAGCCTTACATTGAAAACGCGGTATGGCATGGCCTTCGTTATCTTGATGCAAAAGGAAAACTTGATATTTTATTCACTCAGAATGAAAATGAACTTGTGGTTTCTATTACTGATAATGGAATAGGGCGGAGGAAGTCGGCCGAAATAAAAACAAGAAATCAGAAAACACAGGCTTCAGTAGGCATTCAGAACATTGAAAACAGGATCAGCATTATGAACCAGCTATATAAAGTAAATATCCGAGCCACTGTTGCAGATGCTTTTCCAGGAGAAGAACATCCCGGAACCAAAGTAGAAATTTTCATCCCGAAAAAAATATAAGTATGCTTAAAGCCGTTATTGTTGAAGATGAACAATTGAGCCGCGAAATTCTTGCGGGATATATTGCTAAATATTGTACGGATGTTGCCTTGGTTGCCCAGGCTGATTCAGTAACAACCGGGATTGAAGCAATTAAAAAGCACAAGCCCGATATTCTTTTCCTAGATGTTGAAATGCCGAAAGGAACAGGCTTCGATCTGCTGGAACAATTAAACGACATTGATTTTGAAACGGTATTCGTAACTGCCTATGGAAATTACGCCATACAGGCTCTCAATTACAGCGCGGCGTATTACATTCTTAAACCGGTAAGCATCGAAGAACTTGTTAGCGCTGTGGATAAGATCAAAGAGCAGAAACAGCGTAAACACTCATCGCTTCATACCAGGGTGCTTCTCGAAAATATACAGAACGGAAATCTACAGAATTA